>NZ_JAANTF010000001.1:0-964093 GCF_011290655.1 Rhodococcus sp. D-46
GGTTGGCGTCGTATATGGTGCCGTCGCAGTTTGTGGTGTTGGATGCGTTGCCGTTGAATGCTTCGGGGAAGTTGGATCGGAAGTTGTTGCCGGAGCCGGTGTTCGAGGTTGCGGTGTTCCGGGCTCCCACTACCGAAGCTGAACTACTTGTCGCAAGCGTCTTTTCGGAGATTCTCGGTGTCGAGCACATCGGAGCGGACGACAGCTTCTTCGAGTTGGGTGGCAACTCATTGGTCGCAGCGAGGGTTGCTGCTCGGCTGAGCGCAGCAGTTTCCGTGGAGGTCCCACTGCGACTCATCTTCGCTACTTCGACGGTCAGCGAACTTGCAGAACGAATTGCACTCGGAATTCGGGTGGGCTTCGATGCGAAAACCGATGATGCACTACGAACGCTTCTGCCGCTGAGAACGACAGGGAGCGATGTGCCGTTGTTCTGTGTTCATCCACTCGTTGGACTGGCGTGGCCTTTTGCGCCGTTGGCGGCTGTTGTGGACCGTTCGATTCCGCTTTATGGATTGCAGAGCCCTGTTCTGACTGATGAGGCATTCCAAGGACGATCCCTTGACGATTACGCGGATCGCTACGTGGAAGAGATCACCCGGGTTCAGCAGTCAGGCCCGTACCGAATTCTCGGTTGGTCGCTCGGCGCGATCATTGCTCAAGCGGTTGCGGCGAAGATGGAGGAGCGAGGCGAGATCGTTGAGGCGTTGATCTTGCTGGACGGTTCGCCGGAAACACGCGACGAATCAGAGCACGCTGTCCAGGTGCGCGCTGAGTTGGCTGCAATGGGGATTGTCTTCGGCGAGAACGAAAAGCTCGATGAATTGTCGGTCGAAAGGTCTGCAGAGATCTTGACGGCTGTCGACGGAGAGAGAATCGGACTCGATGCGTCTGCGATCAAGCGGTTGCTCACAAGCATTGCGATTTCGGCGAAGCTGATCAACGCCCATCGGCCGCAGTCGTTCGGGGGGCCGATCACCTTCGTGAGTTCGTTGGATCGTTCGGACGCAAAGCAAGCCGATAAGGTTTGGGGTCCGTACGCGCAAGGAGAACTGACGGATGAATTGGTCGACGTTCACCACCTGGAGATGATGTCTCCTGAAGGCGTTCGCGCTATCGGGCTGATCATTGAGCGTGTGTTGCGCGGTGGCGCCGCTGATTGATCAACCGGCGTATACGAGCCTGGTCGGGTGACGGCCAGGCTCGTATGCTTCGCTCTTCGTGATTGGCCTTGTAGGAGGTCATGTTCACCCGTGACAGCGCACGCTTGTCGATCGGAGTTTGTCGAGCGTGCGATTTCGACCGCTGCGGCTGACCATCTCGACGTCTGGGGTAGCTATGCGCAGGGGATCGGCGTGAATTCCGGATCGAGCGCGGATTTTACGAGGTCCAACGAATGCGCGTCACGAACCAGCCCCGCATGCGAGGCAGTGTTGCCTGGGCATCCATCCTGGACCCAGACGTTGTTTACAACGGAATTGGGGCCTGCGGTAAGGAACGAAGCTTCCGGAGGGGTTGAAATCTGGTCGTGAGCGGTCGCGATTACGGTATATGTAACTCCCGGTTGGGTTTCCGAGCCCGCATTGAGCTCAGTCAACAGCGGTGTCCCTTGAAGTTGTTGAACACCGGCTGGTCCCCAAATCGCCTGAACCAAGAGGTCTCCAGGAAGCCCCATATCTGAGAGTTGTTTGGCGTTTGCTTGCAAGCCGCCGAAGGTCGTTCCGTGGTTGGTAGCGCCGAGGGTGACCAGAGAATGGACGGCGTTTTTCGACGGATCTTCCGGAGTCGAACCACCGTCGAACTTCAGGTACTGGCGAGCGACGACTCCCCCTTGGGAGTGGCCTACGAGATCCACCTGGCCTGCACCCGTATGACGGCGAACTGAATCAACGAAGGTTGCAAGCTCTTTCGCTGAAGTCGCAATGTCCCTGATACCCCATTGGAGAGCGTTGGGATTGAAGATTTCCCGTGCCCCTCCATAATTGAGAGCAAATACGCAGTAGCCGAGATCAGCAAGTTGCGGGGAAAGTTCAGCCCAGGTATCAACCATGTTCGCGGTTGTTCCATGGATGAGAACTACCGGACGAGGATGATCGGCGCTCGGAACGCAATTCCAGTTGTTGGAGCCCGCCGGCGATGGACCCATAGTCGCGAAACCAGGGCTGGGTTCTCGATCATCCGCCAGGGCACTAACTGAGGTGCCAGACAGCAGGAAACACGTTCCCAGTACGACCAGCATGATCCGAATGAACCGCACCGCTGATTCCTCCTATGAAGCTAATCGGTGCCTCGTGCTGGAGTTGAAGCCAGCACGAGGCACTTGAATCAGACGCCCAGAGACTGTGCGATGAATGGCCAGGACTTGTGTAGATCGTCTTGCCAGTATCCCCATGAATGGGTACCTGTTGGTCGGAAATCCACTACTGCCGGAATATTCAGTTCGAAGAGCCGCTTCGCCATGTTGGAGGTACACAGGTTGGTTGCAAGCTCGATCGGACTGCCGACAACGATCTGGTCGAACATCGCAGCGCGGCCGTCCTGGATGCGCGGATTAGCAGGGGTGTCATTGGGGAAACCGGGGAGCCCGCTGCCGGTGCTCATGTAAATCTGTGTGCCACGCAGCTTCTCAGCGTTCACAAGGGGGTCGTGTTCCCGCCAACCGGGGCCGTCGAACGGACCCCACATGTTCTGCACGTCGTCAACGCCGCCGATCCACTCCGTGGTGGTCTTGACGAACTGCTGGCCGAGCGGATCGCTGGTCTGAGCACACCCGCTGAATGCGGCAACGGAGTTGTAAAAACCTGGGTACTCGATCGCCAGGTTGAGCACAGAAGTACCCGACATCGAGATTGCTGCAATCGACTGTTCGCCATTGCTGCCAAGTTGCTTGTTCAGCAACGGGGGGAGCTCCTTACCCAGAAAAGTGCTCCACATGTTCTTACCAAGTTTCGGGTCTTCCTTCTGCCAGTCGGTGTAGTACGACAGGCGTCCACCAACTGGCGTCGCGACGTTGACGTTCTTGTCCTGGAAGAAGTCGACGACATCGGTCTGGTACTCCCAAGTAGCGGAATCTTGTCCACCACCGGCTCCGTTGAGCAAGTACAGGATGGGACGGGGCGCGGAGTCATCGGCAGGAGTGATGACCTGAATTGGAACAACGCGGTCCATCGACGCCGCGTATACATTCACGATCTTTTGGCGATCGTTCACTTGCTCGACTGAGACGACGTAAGAACCACTCGTGACGGGCTCCACCGAATCTCCGCCGCCCTGGTGAGTGACAGGCGACGCAGTTGCGATACCGGCCGGAACCAGAGCGCACACCATCGTCACCGCGGCGACACCGGTAGCGCGCCTCCACATGGACTGCCTTGTACGCGTCAAGTTAGATACCTCTCGTTGCGTGGCACGGGTACATCGATGCTCATCCCTGGTGCCACTTGTTTCTCGAACTGTGAAGTCGGTTTGCGGTCTGTATTCGTTACGACATCGCCGCGGCGCGTCGGTATCCCCGAATTGCTGGGTAGACGAAGACCAGAATCATGCCGATGGACCAGATCAGCGTCTTGACGAGGGGTTCCGCCACAGGACCGCCCAACGACAGCCCTCTCATCGTGTCGATAGCGACGGACATCGGTTGCTCTGCCACCACTGGTTGAAGCCACTTCGGGTAGGCCATCACAGGGACGAATCCGGAATTGAAGAACATCAATAGTGTGCACGAGATGGATACGATTTCGACGAGCGGCAAGTTGTCGGAGACAGTGGCCAGGGCCGTCACCATCATGGCAAAACCGACGCCGAAAATGACGGGCAACGCCAAGATCGCGAAGGCCGCCAGCGGACCTTGATTGAATCGGAACCCCAGCAGATAGCCGACGCCGAGAATCACGATTGACGTGAGAAGAACTCGGACTGCTTCTGCGATCATGCGTCCGACGAGACTCGAGGCGCGATGCGCGGGGAGCGTCCAGAATCGACTCAGCAGTCCGGACGCGCGTTCACCTTTGAGGCCGACGGCGCTCGCAATCGACCCGAACATAGCGCCTACGAGGATGATCAGTGGAACTGTCCCGAAAATACTCGACTGGCCGGTTGCTGCTGTAATCGAATTGCCCAATACGACCCGGAACATGAGCAACATGAATGCTGGGTATATGAGGGCTTGAATGGCCGTCGACGGATCTCGCAGCCAGGTGAGCAGCAGGCGTTTGGCCTGAATCCCACTGTGCACGACCAGCGCCTTGAACGAGTTCTCGGGGAGCGCTTTATCCGGGTAAGGGAAGTTGAACCCCTCGACCGGGCGGACTACAGCCATGAATCGATCTGTCGGTTCGTTCATGACCGCCTCATACTTGCCCAGAACGCGAGTGGCGCGAACACGACGATCAACCCGATAGTCCACGCAACGACGGGAAACAGGACGCTCCAGGTGACTCCGCCTTGTGCAAGATCACGCATGGCGAATGAAAACTGCGATACCGGTTGATTGCGTACAAACGGCCGAATCCACTCGGGAAAGCCGGTCTCGGGCGCAAAACCGCAGGACAACATCCCCAGAATCAACTGTGGCAATGTCAGCGCTTGACTGGTGGCCTGCGGGCTCTTCGACAATGAGCCGATGGCGTCACCAGCGAAGGACAGGCAGGTGCTGAACGCCAGGGCGACAGCGCAGAACAAGACGGCCTGCCCGACTCCGGCTGAGAATCGAAAACCGATCAAGTGGCCGAACGCCAATGCGGCAGCAAGCGAGACTGTTGATCTGACGAACCCACTGGATTGACGGGACAGCAGCGGGATCGGGCCGACGACCGGCATGGTTTTCATCCGGTTGCTGAAGCCGGTGATCGATTCGGTCGAAGACATTTGAGCAGCCGAGATCGATGTGAATGCCATCGCCTGCAGGACAATGATCGGCATCAAGAACTGCGCGTAGTTGATCCCTTGAAGTTGCATGACGAACTTCAAGGGAAGGTAGAACCCGATCGTGAAGATCAGCGGTGCGATGACTGCAACGAGCAGCTCATAGCGCTTGACCATCGATTTGACGGTGCGTGCAGTCAGCACCCACCACTGATTGATCGCTGATGGATGCGGTCGGCGGTGCTTTCCAACGCTTAAAGCCTCGGGGACTGCAATCTTGCTGCGACTTTCCCCGCGGACAGTCACTTGATCGACCCCGAATTTTGTAGTTGTCGTCACGGCGTCTCGCTTACGTGCTGTTCACCTGTGAGTGAAAGAAAGACGTCATCGAGTGACGGGCGACGAAGCGCGATGTCTGCAAGCGGAATCCGTGCGTGGTCCAGACGACGCAGCGCTTCGGAGAGGGTTCCTGCGCCGACAGGTGCGGGGATAGCGATGCGACCGCTTTCTTGTGCCAGATCGAATCTGAAGTCGCGGGGGACCAGATTGCCCAGGGCATGGACCGCATGAGGCAGCTGTTTGAGATCTGCGGGCACAATCTCGCAGAAGCTTGCGCCGGTTCGCGCCTTCAGTTGGTCAGCAGTCCCCTCAGCAATGACTGCGCCTTTGTCGATGACGATGATGTTGTCGCTCAGTAAATCTGCCTCTTCGAGGTACTGAGTTGTCAGGAGCACGGTGATTCCCTGCTCCTTCAGTGACTGGACCAGCGACCAGACGCTCTGCCGACTGCGCGGATCCAAGCCGGTGGTCGGCTCGTCGAGGAAAACGACCTCGGGGCGAACAACCAGGCCACACGCGATATCGATTCGTCGGCGCATACCGCCGGAGTAGTTCCTCACTACTCGAGATCCTGCTTCGACGAGGTCGAATTGAGAGAGCAGGTCGGCAGCGCGCACCTTCGCCGACATTCGGTCGAGACCCATCAACCTGCCGAACAGTTCGATGTTCTCCCGGCCGGTGAGTGAATCGTCCAGGGCGGCGAACTGCCCGGTCATCATGATGGAGCGTCGAACCTCGGGAGCATTGCGCACTACGTCGTAGCCAGCCACCATCGCGCGTCCACTGGTGGGACGAATGAGCGTGGAGAGGACCTTCACCGTCGTCGTCTTGCCTGCGCCGTTGGGACCTAAGATGCCGAGCACTGTCCCACGTGGGGCGGTGAAGTTGATCCCTCGCAGCGCGTGCACGTTCTTGAAGGACTTGTGTACGTCCTCCACTAGTACCGCTGCGTCCGTGGAAAAGGGCATCAACACTCCGCTGTCTGCATTGTCGGAACGGGCACGCGCTCCCGACGGGCGCACAGATGCCTTCTGTCTTCTATCCGTGATCTCCGCTCAGATGTTACCGGAGGGTCAAACCGACACTCGGGCAATCGGACGCGTGAGAGGGAGTATGTGGCTCCTGCCAGCAACTCTCACCTTCGATTTCACCTTGTGGCAAGAATCACAAATATTCTTTGTAACGTAAAGATCTCTTCTAATTGAACGAATGACCAAATAGATTTTCAGCGCATCTGCGCAGGTGGGTATTCGGTTGCGCGGACCGGAGGTCTTTGATTTGACCGGTGACGAAAGTCCCCCGATTCCTTCCGGTTGGTCCCCTGGGCCCGCTGCTCGATGTCTTGTGGAGAGATTCGCGATACCGTTGGGAAATGGCGAACGCGACGTTGTCGGTGGTTGTTCCGGCTTTTAATGAATCTGAATACATCGAAACGTGCATCGAAGCGCTCATTGCTCAAGGTGAATATGTCGACGAAATCATCATCGTTGACAATAATTCCTCGGACAACACTTCCGAGTTGATCAAGAAGTATCAAAGTAGTTGTCCCAAGGTTCGGCTTCTCAAAGAATCCCGCCCCGGGGTGGTGCATGCGAGAAACAAAGGGTTTGACGCGGCGAGTGGAGAAATTATCGGACGTATCGACGCGGATACGATCGTGGGGGAAGACTGGGCCGTTGCGGTTCACGAATTCTTCGAGCGTCGCGACGATTTCTCGGGCGTAACTGGCCTGACTTACCTTTATGAATCTCCGATCGCCGGCCTTCAGCGCCGATGGACGAATTGGCGACTCGGTCGCGGGGCTCAGGGGGCGGTTCGGCCCGTTGTTGCAGTTCCAGGCAGTAACATGGCGATGCGTCGGTCGGCTTGGTTGGCCGTTAGGGGTGCGGTCAGCGATCGAACCGACATTCATGAGGATATCGATCTATCCCTCTGCATGGCGCATGTTCGTTGCGCAGTGGGGCAGATCTCGAGCATGGCCGCAAAGGTTTCGGGTAGACGTGGAGTTAGTTCGCCGCGAGTGTATGCACGATATAATCGAGCATCGAAGAAAACCCTCGAGCATCATGGTGTATCGAATTGGAAGTTAACATTCTTGATTGCAGCAGACAGTATTCTGCATGCAATCTTGTGGCCTCTTTATCGAATTTATGACAAGGATTCCGGACAACTCTCGTCTCGGGTCTTGGGTCGGAGGCAGCGGGCGCGGGATCTTCCCGTCTTTTCTTGATAAATCCGTCCGGTATTTATTCGAGAACGCTCGTGTCTAGCTGAAAAATCGGGAGTGCCCGATAATTGCGGACTATTGCTGGTTCTCGTTCGTTGCGAACTATTTCTTTTATTGCACGGGATTAACTGGCAGAATATTTATCTGCAGCGATTGTTACTTCTGATGTTACTTGTAGCTTTTGGAGCAGGGACGTTATTCCACTGTAGTCCTGCACGAACAGTTCGTTGTGCGGTTCCAATGCGACATCGTCGAGCATCTTCCGTCCTCCAGGTATGGCTTCAATTTCCATGATTGCTCGCCACGCGCCGAAGTCGGTTCCGCTGAAAGCGCGCATGGCGCCCTCGAAGCCTTCCAATAGATAGCTGCGATCTCCACGATCCAGGGAATCCCAGACCAGCACCGCCAGTTCCCCGGCAATCGAGGCATGGCAGTACTCGTCGCGAGCGTGCAACCGGATTGTCGCGCGGTTGATCGACTGAACGCCCGGATCGTCCGAGATCAGGTCGAGGTATGCGGTGATCGACACCTCGGCGACGGTCATGAACGCCAACTGTGTCAGGGCAATCTTGCGAGGCCCCTCGGCTGCGTCGAGGGCTTGCGCCCGGGTGCGGACCGTCAGGACGTCGGGCAATGCCTTGGCCGGCAGCCCCCAGCCCCTGCCTCGACGGGTCGCTGAACTGGCGTTGAAGTGCATGAGCGTGTGATATTGCTCGTCGACCATCGCCTGATTGACCGCCACTGCAGCCCAATCTCCGAGACCGACGTTAAGTCGGTCTTCGGCGAGAACGTCGAAGCCGGGATTGACGACGTACTTCTCGATGTCCATGACGTTCTTGTTGAACGCGATCCATGCCCAGGCTTGCAGGCGTTGCTTCTGCTCGGGGCTCAATGCCAGGTAGATCGGATGCTCCGCGAACGGGAGAAGTGCTTCGGGGTAGTCGGACAACGACGAATCGAAGAGATCGTCCAGTTCCGGCTCCGCCTTCTTCACGGTTGCCCGGCGCGCCCAATTGCTCGCAAGGCGGCGGACGATTGCACTCTCGACCGGATCGGAGGCGTCGTACTCCGGGAGGCTGGGCGGACTCACTCCAGGTCTCATCGTGCCCTACTCTCTGTGCCCTTCGGCGATCTCTCTGTGCCCTTCGGCAATGCGATCGAACAAGCTCTGGCACTCCGCGTTCAATTCGCCTGAGCGATTGTCGAGCGCTGCGTCGGCGGTTTTCATCAGCGTCGTGAAGTCGCCGAGGGTCTCGGCCGCCCTGTCCACCTGTGCGGTGGCATCGAACAGTGCTTTTCGTGTCGCACCTGCGTACGGATTGCCCGCTTGTACGTCCCAGTACACCTCCGGTTCGCCGCCGGCTACACGCGCCAGGAGCGCGAGCAAGGCCCGATGCGGGGGAGGGGCGACCGCGAGGAGTTCGTCCGCGGAAACTCCGAGTTCGGCCAGGGCAACGCCGAAAGCCAGCACCGACGCGTGTGTCAGAACCTGGGTGGCCGCAGCCAACCGGTCGTGACGATCGGCGTCCATCACCGCGACCGACGCTCCCCACGAGCGCACGATGTCGAGGAATCTGTCGGACTGCGGACCGCCGACGTACGGCACTGCGATGACGGCCCGACCGCGTGGCCCGAGCGACGGACGGAACATGGGGTTGAGTCCGAGGAATTCCCCTTCTCGGCCGGCGTCGGCGATTGCTGCGTCCATCCGCGATTTGACCGACAGCGTGTCCACAACGAGAGCGCCGGATGTCCGAAGGCTCGGTAGTGCGGCTAGAGCGACCTGTTCGGGAACCGCGAGCACGATGATGCGTGAGGACTCCACGTGCGCGAGGACTTGCTCACTGGGTTTCGTGATGTCTCCGACGACTACATCTCCGTCGGGATCGATGCCTGCTGGGTCGACGACGGTGACGGTCGACCCCCCGGCGCGAAGCAGTTCGACGAACATGGATCCGACGGCACCCAGCCCGCCGACAACCGTCGCTGTGCCTGATGACGCCGTCATGGCTGGATCTACCCGCCGTACTCGAGGACCCGCGAGGACACCGCGTCGAGCGCACGGAGCAGCGTGGACGCCTTGACCGTGGTCTCGTCGAATTCTTCTTCCGGATCGGACAACGCTGTGATGGCACCGCCGATTCCGAAGGTCACGCCGCTCTCGGTGCAGACCAGCGACCGGATCACGATCGAGAGGTCCGCGGCGCCACCGAGCGCGAAGTACCCGATCGATCCCGAGTAGACCCCACGTGGGCCTGATTCGAGGCGGTCGATGATCTCCATCGTCCGTACCTTCGGGGCGCCGGTCATCGATCCACCGGGGAACGCGGCACGCACACAGTCCACCGCCGACGACCCCGGACTCAGGTGTCCGCGCACCGTCGACACCATTTGGTGAACGGACGAGTACGACTCGATCGCGAACAGCCTCGGAACGTGGACACTTCCCGGAACGCAGACCTTGGTGAGGTCGTTGCGGGTGAGGTCCACGATCATCAGGTTCTCGGCGCGGTCCTTCTCGCTGTCGAGCAGGTCCTGCCGTAGTGCAGCATCACGCGCTCGGGTGACGCCGCGCGGGCGGGTACCTTTGATCGGCTTGGACTCGACGTTGCCGGCCGAGTCGACACGAAGGAACCGCTCAGGCGAGGCCGAGACCACCGAGATGCCGGTGAAGTCGAGAAGTGCGCTGTACGGCGTCGGATTGATCGAGCGCAGATACTCGAACGCCTGCTGTGCATCGATCGTCTCGTCGACGCTCGCCATGTTGGTCAGACACACCTCGTAGGACTCACCCGCCCGGATCTCCGAGAGGGCCGTTCCGATCAACGACAGGTACTGATCGCGATCATGCCGAAGGCGAGCCTGCGTCCAGACGGTGTCGCTGATCAGCGGAACGGGGGTGCGTTCCGGAAGGTCCGCGCCGATCCGCGCCAGGGTGTCGACGGTCGATTCGAGCCAATCGTCATAGCCGGCGTCCCGGACTTTCTCGCGCAACCTCAAAACGTGAGTGCGGCCCGCGGTGTGATCGATGACGACGGCGCGATCGGCAAACACCAGAGCGGCATCAGGAGTGGGTGCCGGATGGACTGCCCTTCCTCCGGTCTGTGCTTTCAGTTCGTAGCCGAGGTAGCCCACGTAGCCGAGGTTGAAGTCGAGTTCCGGATGCGAGGGCACGAAGCGTGTCGAGAGTTGTGCGTCCAAGTAATCGAAGAAAGGAACTCGAATGTGCTCGTCGGACAAGCCTTTTCGGCTGACAGTCAGTACCTCGGCTTGCACGTCGTACGTGATGAACTCGGCCAGCGGCCCCGACGAATCGCCGAGAATCGAAAAGCGCGCACTCGGCTCTGCGGTTGCCGCGCGGTCCAGCCAGAACGCGTTCGGGCCGTCGGCGAACAGTGCTGCATAGGCCGCCGACGGGTCCACTGCAAAATCGAGAGTCACGTCGTCGACGTCGTAGTTGATCGCCGGCCGCAGGTCAGGTGTTTGCGGAACAGGTTCGGGTCGGATCACCGAATCCAGAGTGCGTCCGACGGACAGATCGCGGAAGTTCGCGAGCAAATCTATGCCGAACTCGGTGCTGATGGACTCCGGATGGAACTGAACTCCCCACATCGGCTTGGTCCGGTGCCGGACACCCATGAGCAGACCGTCGGACGTCCACGCGGTACGAACGAAGGCGTTCGGCAGATTCTCGACGGTCAACGAGTGGTAGCGAACAGCTCGGAACGGCGACGGAAGTCCGGCAAAAATGCCCGAGCCGTCGTGATCGATCAGCGAAATTCGGCCGTGCATCGGTACGGGCGCAACCACCACGTCCGCGCCGAACAACTCGCACAGGCCCTGGTGGCCGAGACAGACACCGAGAAGTGGGAGAGGCGCTTCTTCGATGAAACGGCGGCTGATTCCGAAATCACGGTCGCGATCCGGCCGGCCGGGACCTGGGGAGATGACCACGTTGTCGTACGACGCGAGATCGAGGGAATCCCAATCCGCGTCGTTGCGGACCACGGTCGGCACAACCCCGTTGACCTCGGTCAACAGGGTGAACAGGTTGTAGGTGAACGAGTCGTAATTGTCCACCAGAAGGGTGCGGGAACTCATGTCGATGATCCTGATCTCGGTCCGACGGATTCCCGAACAGTGTCCTCCTCCTCAACAGGTGCGTTGATCACCAGGTCTTCGAGTCGACAGGTCTCGGCAATCATCAGCTCGTACAGGGCGTTGAAGAAGTCAGGAGAGAGGTCGTGTCTACGAGCGAATTCACGCGCCCGCTCCTGCACGACGCGCACGCGGCCGGGTTGCATCATCGGAACCTCGCGGGAGCGCTTCCACTCGCCGATGCGCAGGCAGAGTTCCAGCCGCTGCCGCACCGTCTCGAGAAGTAGAGCGTCGATGGCGTCGAGGTCGCGCCGGAAGCTGTCCAATCCCTCGGCCTCGTCCGGATACGACGAGGTCTGCGTGCCTGCTTCGGAACTCGTTGTGGTCAAGAACTCTTCCACGAGGCCTCCCGGTGCTCGGCGTGACGCGAGGTCGACAATGTGGTGCCCGGAACGCAACCCACCTCCGGACACCGGCACCCCGACCGACCATCGCCGTTCGGGGAGGTGTTCCACGATCGTCATTCGCCGAAACCTGCGGTGGTGCCTAATTCTGCGAAACCTGTTTGGCGGGCGAATCAGGTTGCGATGCAGGCGGGTTCGTGAGTGCCTACTTGGGGGAGACCCAGGTGGTGATTTCGGCGTGGACTACTTCCTTGCCGCCCCGGTCGAAGATCGAGATGGGAACGAGAAGTTCCGTGCCACTCTCGATCGCCGCGAAGTCCGGCAAAGTCTCGAGTCGGGCGACCGCCCGCAGGCCGGTCTCGGCCTTGGCGAGGTAGTCGACCTTCATCGACTTGGGGATCCAGCGGTGGGAGTTCGGAACCGTCGCTTCGCTCAGCATGCCCATCGCGACCTCCGCGAGGTTGCAGGCAGCGATCGCGTGAAAAGTGCCGAGATGGTTGTGGACGCCCCACCATTTGGGGGAGCGGACCTCGCAGAGCCCTGGTTCCAACTTGGTCACCCGGGGGAGAACAGAGGCGAAATAGGGCACGCGAATGGACATCGCCGCCGAGAAAACTGCATGTCCGAGGGCGTTGTCCGGCAATTTCTGCCATCCGCGATAGGTAGGGCTGGAGATAGTCATAGGCGTATCTTACTTCTGAGTAAGGTTGTTGTCGCGCAGCTCACTCGGAAAAGGCAGTTCGGGGGAGTTGAGGATTTGGGCCAGGTACGGCATACTGGTCGGGTTGCCTTGTCCGGGACGCGGTCGATTGCGGCCGTGATCGGGTAAGGGTAAGACGTCACAGACGATCGATCGCAGATCCCGTCAGGGTAATCGGGTCAACGACTGTGACCATGCAAGACGAGAAGTAAAGCAGGACGGAAGCAGTACCTACTTTGTGTTCGACATCGAACACGTCCGGTACGCATCACGCGCCAGATAATCGAAAGATTGTCCGGCGCAGGATGAGTGAGAAGGCGACACGCCCGACCGCGTGTACCGGAGAACAATGACAAACGAACAGCGGCAGCAGATCCTGATCTCGATCCGAATCTCGGTACTCCCGAGAACTTGGACTTGGTCCCGATCGCTTCAGTGTTCGTCGTGTCATCGTCCAGGCAAGGACTGTGCAGACGAGGTAGCTCGAGCCTGACCAGGCGGGCTACGAAACGCGGCAAGAAAAGGACACTAAGCGTGGCGGGACAAAAGATCCGCATCAGGCTCAAGGCCTACGACCACGAGGCGATCGACGCGTCAGCGCGCAAGATCGTCGAGACGGTAACCCGTACGGGTGCCCGCGTCGTTGGACCTGTGCCGTTGCCGACCGAGAAGAACGTATATTGCGTCATCCGCTCGCCGCACAAGTACAAGGACTCGCGCGAGCACTTCGAGATGCGTACTCACAAGCGGCTGATCGACATTCTCGACCCGACGCCGAAGACGGTTGACGCGCTCATGCGCATCGACCTTCCGGCCAGTGTCGACGTGAACATTCAGTGACGGCGGAGACAAAAACAATGACTGATACCAAGATCAAGGGAATCCTGGGCACCAAGCTCGGCATGACCCAGGTCTTCGACGAGAACAACCGGGTTGTCCCGGTCACCGTCGTGAAGGCTGGGCCGAACGTCGTAACCCAGATCCGTACCGAAGAGCGTGACGGCTACAGCGCCGTTCAGCTCGCGTTCGGCGCCATCGACCCGCGCAAGGTGAACAAGCCGACTTCCGGCCAGTTCACCAAGGCTGGTGTGACCCCGCGTCGCCACGTAGTGGAGCTCCGCGTTGCGGACACCTCCGACTACGAGGTCGGCCAGGAGCTCACCGCCGAGGTCTTCGAGGACGGCGCATACGTCGACGTCACCGGAACCAGCAAGGGCAAGGGCTTCGCCGGAACCATGAAGCGTCACGGCTTCAAGGGACAGGGCGCGTCGCACGGTACCCAGGCTGTTCACCGCCGCCCGGGCTCCATCGGTGGCTGTGCAACTCCCGGCCGCGTGTTCAAGGGCATGCGCATGTCCGGACGCATGGGTAGCGACCGCATCACGACGCAGAACCTCTCGGTCCACAAGGTGGATGCAGAGAACGGCCTGCTGCTGATCAAGGGTGCGATCCCCGGCCGCAAGGGCGGCCTCGTGATCGTCAAGAGTGCAGTGAAGGGTGGTGCACGGGCATGACCAGCACCGAGACCAAGTTGACCCTGGACGTCAAGGTCGCCGGCGGCAAGACCAACGGCACCGTCGATCTCCCCGCTGAGATCTTCGACGCTCCGGCCAACATCGCGCTTCTCCATCAGGTTGTCGTCGCGCAGCTCGCAGCTGCTCGTCAGGGAACCCACTCCACCAAGACCCGCGGCGACGTCCGCGGCGGTGGCAAGAAGCCGTACCGCCAGAAGGGCACCGGCCGCGCACGCCAGGGCTCGACTCGCGCACCGCAGTTCGTCGGCGGCGGAACCGTTCACGGCCCGCAGCCGCGTGACTACAGCCAGCGCACCCCCAAGAAGATGAAGGCAGCCGCTCTTCGCGGAGCCCTCTCTGACCGCGCACGCAACGAGCGCATCCACGTCATCACCGAACTGGTTGCAGGGCAGACGCCTTCGACCAAGGGCGCAATCGCGTTCCTCGGCGAGATTTCGGATCGCAAGAAGCTGCTGCTCGTCGTGGGTCGCCAGGATGTAGCCGCTTGGAAGAGCGTGCAGAACCTGGAAGGCGTGCATCCCATTGCACCCGACCAGCTCAACACCTACGACGTGCTCAATGCAGACGATGTCGTGTTCAGCGTCGAGGCACTCAACGCGTTCATCCACGGGCCCGCAGAGAGCGCTCAGAACAAGGAGGACGCCAAGTGAGCACCATCGCTGACCCCCGCGACATCCTGCTCGCTCCGGTCATCTCCGAGAAGTCCTACGGACTGATCGAGGAAGGCACCTACACCTTCCTGGTGCACCCGGACTCGAACAAGACGCAGATCAAGATTGCCGTCGAGAAGGTCTTCGGCGTCAAGGTGACCAGCGTCAACACCGCCAACCGTCAGGGCAAGCGTAAGCGGACCCGATTCGGTTACGGCAAGCGCAAGGACACCAAGCGCGCGCTCGTGACCCTGTCCGCTGACAGCAAGCCCATCGAGATCTTCGGAGGACCGGTCGCGTAAGCGCCGGGACTTGACGAGACATAGAGGACGAGAAGACTCATGGCAATCCGTAAGTACAAGCCGACAACACCGGGCCGTCGTGGCTCGAGCGTCTCGGACTTCGCCGAGATCACTCGGTCGACCCCCGAGAAGTCGCTGGTTCGCCCGCTGCACGGTCGCGGTGGACGTAACGCACACGGTCGTATCACCACCCGTCACAAGGGTGGCGGACACAAGCGTGCATACCGACTGATCGATTTCCGTCGCAACGACAAGGACGGCATCCCGGCAAAGGTCGCTCACATCGAGTACGACCCCAACCGCACAGCAAACATCGCACTCCTGCATTACGCAGACGGTGAGAAGCGCTACATCATCGCCCCCAAGGGCCTGGTGCAGGGTTCACCGGTCGAGTCCGGTGCAGGCGCCGACATCAAGCCGGGCAACAACCTGCCGCTGCGCAACATCCCGACTGGTACCACCATCCACGGTGTGGAACTGCGTCCCGGCGGCGGAGCCAAGATGGCTCGTTCCGCAGGCGCCAGCATCCAGCTCCTCGGTAAGGAAGGCAGCTACGCCACGCTGCGTATGCCTTCCGGTGAAATCCGTCGCGTCGACGTGCGCTGCCGCGCATCCGTCGGCGAGGTCGGCAACGCCGAGCAGTCGAACATCAACTGGGGCAAGGCCGGCCGTATGCGTTGGAAGGGCAAGCGCCCGACCGTTCGTGGTGTCGTGATGAACCCGGTCGACCACCCGCACGGTGGCGGCGAGGGCAAGACCTCAGGTGGACGCCACCCGGTCAGCCCGTGGGGTAAGCCTGAAGGCCGTACCCGCAAGAACAAGGCAAGCGACAAGATGATCGTCCGTCGCCGCCGCACCGGCAAGAACAAGCGCTAGGAGGGAGTGAAGGATGCCACGCAGCCTTAAGAAGGGCCCGTTCGTCGATGACCACCTCCTCGCGAAGGTGGATGTACAGAACGAAAAGGGAACCAAGCAGGTCATCAAGACCTGGTCCCGTCGTTCGACAATCATCCCGGACTTCATCGGCCACACGTTTGCAGTTCACGACGGCCGCAAGCACGTCCCCGTGTTCGTTTCCGACTCCATGGTCGGACACAAGCTCGGAGAGTTTGCACCGACCCGCACGTTCAAGGGTCACATCAAGGATGATCGGAAGGCGAAGAGGCGATGAGCAACACCGAAACCGCCAACCCGACTGCCAAGGCTGTAGCGAAGCACGTTCGCGTTACGCCGATGAAGGCACGTCGAGTTGTGGACCTGGTCCGCGGGCGCTCGGTTGAAGACGCCCTGAACATCCTGAAGTTCGCGCCGCAGGCAGCGAGCGAGCCGGTCGCCAAGGTGATCGCCTCCGCAGCAGCCAACGCCGAGAACAACCTCGACCTCGACCCCAGCACGCTTGTCGTTGCTACGGCGTTCGTGGACGAGGGCGCGACCCTCAAGCGGTTCCAGCCGCGTGCACAGGGACGTGCGTTCCGTATTCGCAAGCGCACCAGTCACATCACCGTGATCGTGGAGAGCCTGCCGAAGACCGGAACATCGACCCGTAATCGCCGGAAGGGAAGTGCTCAGTAGTGGGCCAGAAAATCAACCCGCACGGCTTCCGTCTCGGCATCACCACCGACTGGAAGTCTCGCTGGTACGCAGACAAGCAGTACGCGGAGTACGTCAAGGAAGACGTCGCGATCCGTAAGCTCCTCGCCACCGGCATGGAGCGCGCAGGAATCGCGAAGGTCGAAATCGAGCGCACCCGTGACCGTGTTCGCGTGGACATCCACACTGCACGTCCGGGCATCGTCATCGGCCGCCGCGGCGCCGAAGCCGATCGCATCCGCTCCGAGCTCGAGAAGCTGACCGGCAAGCAGGTTCAGCTGAACATCCTCGAGGTCAAGAACGCAGAAGCTGAAGCACAGCTCGTCGCACAGGGTGTGGCCGAGCAGCTCTCGAACCGCGTTGCCTTCCGTCGTGCAATGCGCAAGGCCATCCAGTCGGCCATGCGTCAGCCCAACGTCAAGGGAATCCGCGTTCAGTGCTCCGGTCGTCTCGGCGGCGCCGAGATGTCCCGGTCGGAGTTCTACCGCGAAGGCCGTGTGCCGCTGCACACGCTTCGTGCGGACATCGACTACGGCCTCTACGAGGCCAAGACCACCTTCGGTCGCATCGGCGTCAAGGTCTGGATCTACAAGGGCGACATCGTCGGTGGCAAGCGTGAGCTCGCCGCCAACACGGCCGCACCGGCCGGGGATCGCCCGCGTCGTGAGCGTCCGAGCCGTCCGCGTCGTTCCGGTGCCACCGGTACCACTGCGACCAGCACCGAGGCCGGCCGCGCAGCGACCGCAACCGCCGATGCTCCCGCAACTGAACAGAATCAGGAGGGCTGACGCATGTTGATCCCACGGCGGGTCAAGCACCGCAAGCAGCACCACCCGAGCCGTTCGGGTGCCGCCAAGGGCGGTACCCAGGTGACCTTCGGTGACTACGGCATCCAGGCTCTCGAGCCTGCCTACATCACCAACCGGCAGATCGAGTCCGCTCGTATCGCCATGACTCGGCACATCAAGCGTGGCGGCAAGATCTGGATCAACATCTTCCCGGATCGCCCCCTCACGAAGAAGCCGGCCGAAACCCGAATGGGTTCCGGTAAGGGTTCGCCCGAGTGGTGGATTGCCAACGTCAAGCCCGGACGCGTTCTGTTCGAGATGACATACCCCAACGAGGAGATTGCTCGCGAGGCCCTGCGCCGCGCGATGCACAAGCTCCCGTGCAAGTGCCGGATCGTGACCAGAGAGGAGCAGTTCTGATGGCTACTGGAACCCCAGCAGCAGAGCTCCGCGAGCTCAGTGAAGACGAGCTGGTCACCCGGCTCCGTGAGTCGAAGGAAGAGCTTTTCAACCTTCGTTTCCAGATGGCTACCGGCCAGATGGACAACAACCGACGACTGCGCACCGTTCGTCACGAGATCGCGCGCATCTACACCGTCCTGCGTGAGCGTGAGCTCGGACTCGCTGTGGGTCCGGATGCAGGTGACGCGGCATGAGTGAGGAAAAAGCAGTGAGCACAGAAGAGCGCGCGAGCCGTAAGGTCCGTGTCGGATACGTCGTGTCCGACAAGATGGAAAAGACGATCGTGGTCGAGCTCGAAGACCGCGTCAAGCACAAGCTCTACGGCAAGATCATCCGCCGTACGACCAAGGTGAAGGCGCACGACGAGAACGGCGTTGCCGGCGTCGGCGACCGCGTTCAGCTGATGGAAACCCGTCCGCTGTCCGCGACGAAGCACTGGCGTCTGGTCGAGGTCCTCGAAAAGGCCAAGTAAGCCTGATCGAATCCTCGAGCTGATCGAGTATCACCGAATGGCCCGCTTCCCCTTGGGGGAGTGGGCCATTTGGCTTTCCGGGGGCTTTCGGGGCTTTCCGGGCGAAGGGTTCGAGTTGCGTCGAGTACGGCTGATTTGGTATTCGGTGAACCCTTCCCTACAATAGAACGGTTGCCTGTGGCAGAGGTGTGTCTTCACGTGCGCAGCTCGAACGGTGCTTGCAGTGATCGTCTCCCGACGTCAGTCGGTGGGACTGCAGCTCAGACACGACGCAGGTGGCAACAATGACCGCGCGCACCGGGTCGGTAATCCGTTGCGCACGAAATTCCAGGTCTAGGGAGATCAAGTGATTCAGCAGGAGTCGCGAGTTCGCGTCGCTGATAACACGGGTGCCAAGGAAATCCTTTGCATCCGCGTTCTCGGCGGTTCGTCACGTCGCTACGCCGGGATCGGTGACGTCATCGTCGCCACCGTCAAGGACGCAATCCCCGGTGGAAACATCAAGAAGGGTGAGGTCGTCAAGGCCGTCATCGTTCGCACGACCAAGGAGCGCCGTCGTCCGGACGGTTCCTACATCAAGTTCGACGAGAACGCTGCAGTGCTCATCAAGGCTGACAGTGATCCCCGTGGAACCCGCATCTTCGGACCCGTCGGCCGTGAGCTGCGCGAGAAGAAGTTCATGAAGATCGTTTCGCTTGCCCCGGAGGTGCTGTGATGAAGGTGCACAAGGGTGACACCGTTCTGGTCATCGCCGGCAAGGACAAGGGCGCGAAGGGCAAGGTCATTCAGGCCTACCCCGCGACCGACAAGGTCCTCGTCGAAGGCGTGAACCGAATCAAGAAGCACACCGCGGTTTCCGCGAACGAGCGCGGAGCATCCTCCGGCGGCATCGTTACGCAGGAAGCCCCGATCCACGTTTCCAACGTTGCAGTCGTCGACTCGGACGGAAACCCCACCCGCGTGGGGTACCGCACCGACGAAGAGTCCGGCAAGCGCGTTCGGATTTCCCGGAAGAACGGGAAGGACATCTGACATGACCTCCACCGAAAACAAGGTCCAGCCGCGCCTCAAGGCACGCTACCGCGCTGAGATCAAGGACGCGCTCAACAGCGAGTTCGACTACTCGAACGTCATGCAGATCCCCGGCGTCGTTAAGGTTGTCGTCAACATGGGCGTCGGCGACGCTGCCCGTGACGCCAAGCTGATCAACGGCGCTGTCCATGACCTGTCGCTGATCACGGGCCAGAAGCCCGAGATCCGCAAGGCACGTAAGTCCATCGCGCAGTTCAAGCTCCGCGAAGGTATGCCCATCGGTGCACGCGTCACCCTCCGTGGTGACCGCATGTGGGAGTTCCTGGACCGCCTCGTGTCTGTCGCTCTGCCCCGTATCCGCGACTTCCGCGGTCTCTCGGGCAACCAGTTCGACGGCAACGGCAACTACACGTTCGGCCTCAACGAGCAGTCGATGTTCCACGAGATCGACGTGGACAAGATCGATCGCCCCCGCGGCATGGACATCACCGTCGTGACCACCGCAACCAACAACGAAGAAGGCCGTGCACTGCTCAAGCACCTCGGCTTCCCGTTCAAGGAGAACTGAGCGCATGGCTAAGAAGGCATTGGTCAACAAGGCCAACAAGAAGCCCAAGTTCGCGGTTCGCGCCTACACCCGCTGCCAGCGGTGCGGTCGCCCGCACTCGGTGTTCCGCAAGTTCGGCTTGTGCCGTATCTGCGTTCGCGAGATGGCTCACGCCGGCGAGCTTCCCGGAGTTCGCAAGAGCTCTTGGTGATCTGAGGCCCTCGGGCTTCGTCACACCACGCATGTGAATGGGCGTGGGTTCCTTTGGAACCCACGCCCATTTGTGGTTTTCATCGAGATGTGAATCGTGCCGATCCTGAAAAGAACTGCCCCGCTGCGACTCTGGTTGAAAGCGATCATCGTTCGTCGGTGTCGTTCTTCGGTGCCGAACGAGCAGTTCAGATTTCGGGGTGCGTCGATAGCTTCCCGATCGCATCCTTCGGGCGGCAGTGGGGGAGGCGACATGGGATCCCGGTGGACACTTGCGCCAAAGTTCCCTACACTAGAGCGGTTGCCGTGGCTGACGCATGCGTTCAGCTCGGTGCGGTAACTTACGCCGTCTGACACAAGTCGGACGGCCCAGCCGAATTGCTGGAGGCCCACGATCGGATTCGTCCGGTGTTGCATGGGAACCACAGCGAGAAAGGTGTCGAGGTCGACCTATGACCATGACTGACCCCATCGCAGACTTCTTGACGCGTCTGCGCAACGCCAACACGGCGTACCACGATGAGGTGAAGCTTCCCCACTCGAAGATCAAGGCGAACATCGCCGAGATCCTCAAGCGCGAGGGCTACATCTCCGATTTCCGTACCGAAGACGCAGAGGTCGGCAAGACCCTCATCGTCGATCTGAAGTACGGTCCCAGCCGCGAGCGTAGCCTCGCCGGCGTGCGTCGCGTTTCCAAGCCCGGTCTCCGGGTTTACGCGAAGTCCACCAACCTGCCCAAGGTCCTCGGAGGCCTCGGCGTGGCCATCATCTCCACGTCGTCCGGTCTGCTCACCGATCGCCAGGCGGCCAATCAAGGAGTAGGCGGGGAAGTCCTCGCCTACGTCTGGTAAGGGAGGCCACCACAATGTCGCGTATTGGAAAGATTCCGGTCACCGTCCCCGCGGGCGTTGACGTCACGATCAGCGGCCAGGATGTCACCGTCAAGGGTCCCAAGGGCACCCTCGCGCTGACCATCTCCGAGCCCATCGCAATCGAAAAGGCAGAGGACGGCTCGCTGAGCGTCACGCGCCCCGACGACGAGCGTCGTAGCCGCGCGCTGCACGGTCTGTCGCGGACCCTGGTTGCGAACATCATCACCGGTGTCACCGAGGGTTACACGAAGAAGATGGAGATCCACGGTGTTGGTTACCGTGTGGCACTGAAGGGCAAGGACCTCGAGTTCGCGCTCGGCTTCAGCCACCCGGTGCCGATCGAGGCTCCTGAAGGCATCACCTTCGTCGTCGAGTCGCCCACCCGGTTCTCGGTGTCCGGCATCGACAAGCAGAAGGTCGGGCAGATCTCGGCCAACATCCGTCGTCTCCGTCGTCCGGACCCGTACAAGGGTAAGGGCGTGCGTTACGAGGGTGAGCAGATCCGCCGCAAGGTCGGAAAGACGGGTAAGTGATATGAGCCAGACTGCAAACCAGAAAGCCAAGCGGATTCCGCTGGGCAAGGATGCGTCCACCAAGCGTCGTCTCTCGAAGACGCGTCGTCACTTCCGTCTCCGCAAGAAGGTCTCCGGCACGCCCGAGCGTCCCCGCTTGGTCGTCAACCGGTCCTCGCGCCACATCCACGTCCAGCTCGTGGACGACCTGGCCGGCCACACCCTGGCCTCCGCGTCGACCATCGAAGCAGACGTGCGCGTGGCAGAAGGCGACAAGAAGGCTGCGAGCGCGAAGGTCGGTCAGCTGATCGCCGAGCGCGCCAAGGCTGCCGGCGTGGAAGCAGTTGTCTTCGACCACGGCGGACACGGCTACCACGGTCGCATCGCGGCCCTGGCAGACGCGGCTCGCGAAGGCGGGTTGAAGTTCTGATGACCAACATTTTCAACGGAAGGACAGCCTGATGCCGGGACGTCAAAGGCGTGACGGCGGAAGCGGACCCGCCGGACAGAATGGCCCCAACAGCGGTGACAACAGCAACGCTCGTGGGGACAACCGTGGTGGCGGCCGTGACCGTCGCGACGGTGGCCGTGGCGGAAACGCTGCGGAGAAGTCACAGTTCATCGAGCGCGTTGTCACGATCAACCGCGTTTCCAAGGTCGTCAAGGGTGGTCGTCGCTTCAGCTTCACCGCTCTGGTGATCGTCGGAGACGGCAACGGACTGGTCGGCGTCGGCTACGGAAAGGCCAAGGAAGTTCCCGCGGCCATCCAGAAGGGTGTCGAGGAGGCTCGCAAGAGCTTCTTCCGCGTCCCGATGATCGCCAACACCATCACTCACCCCGTTCAGGGTGAGGCTGCTGCCGGCATCGTCATGCTTCGCCCGGCAAGCCCCGGTACCGGTGTTATCGCCGGTGGCGCTGTGCGCGCCGTGCTGGAGTGCGCTGGTATCGCGGACATCCTGTCGAAGTCGCTCGGTAGCGACAACGCCATCAACGTCGTGCATGCGACCGTTGCTGCGCTCAAGGGTCTGCAGCGTCCCGAGGAAGTTGCGGCTCGCCGCGGCCTCACCCTCGAAGAGGTTGCACCCGCCGGCATGCTTCGCGCTCGCGCACAGGCTGCTGGGAGTGTGAAGTAATGGCAGATCTCAAGGTCACTCAGATCAAGAGCATCATCGGGACCAAGCAGAACCAGAAGGATTCTCTGCGCACGCTGGGTCTCAAGGGCATCCGTCAGACCGTTGTTCGTGAGGACAACGCACAGAACCGCGGTCTGATCAACGTGGTGCGCCACCTCGTAACAGTTGAGGAGGTCTAACCATGACCATCAAACTGCACCACCTGCGCCCCGCTCCGGGATCCAAGTCCAACAAGATTCGTGTTGGACGCGGTGAGGGCGGCAAGCGTGGTAAGACCGCAGGTCGCGGTACCAAGGGCACCAAGGCACGTAACACCGTGCGCGTGGGCTTCGAGGGTGGACAGATGCCGCTTCACATGCGTCTGCCCAAGCTCAAGGGCTTCACGAACCCGTTCCGCGTCGAGTACCAGGTCGTCAATGTCGGCGACATCGCCCGTCTGTTCCCCGAAGGTGGAGCAATCACGGTCGAGGATCTCGTCGCCAAGGGCGCAGTCCGCAAGAACCAGCTCGTCAAGGTTCTGGGCGACGGCGAACTGACAGTTGCCGTTCAGGTGACCGTCGACAAGTTCACCGGTTCCGCCAAGGAAAAGATTGCTGCTGCCGGTGGTTCCGCCACCGAGCTGTGAGTGATCACGCGTAGCTAGTCCGATGGCCGCAGCGCAGCGTTTGCTGCGGTGCGGCCATCGGCGTCTACGAGGTCGTGTCACAGGTACGAGGTCGTGTCACAGATTGGTCGTGCATGCTCGGACGGGCCAGTATTCTGGTCACCGAGTGGCAAATGTATCTTCGGCTTACCCGGTTTTCGTGGTCTGCCCGCCTAGTTCCCAAATGCTCACTGTTAGAGTTCAAAAGTTCGACAGGTCAAAACGATCTGTCTCCCTACCGTCGTGCCAGGAGGATCTTTGCTTTCCGCCTTCGTCTCGGCCCTCAGGACCCCAGACCTGAGGCGGAAGATCCTCTTCACCCTCGGCTTGGTGGCTCTGTATCGGGTCGGCGCTCTCATCCCGTCCCCAGGTGTCGACTACGGCCGTGTGCGTCAGTGCATCGATATCGCCAACTCCGGTGACTCAGCAGGTATCTACTCGCTGATCAACCTGTTCTCCGGCGGCGCTCTGCTGCAGATGTCGATCTTTGCGATCGGCATCATGCCGTACATCACGGCGAGCATCATCGTGCAGCTCCTGACCGTGGTGATTCCGAAGTTCGAGGAACTTCGGAAAGAAGGCCAGTCCGGCCAGGCCAAGATGACGCAGTACACGCGTTACCTGTCCATTGCTCTGGCAATCCTGCAGTCGACCGGCATCGTCGCTCTTGCGGCACGCGGACAGTTGCTCCAGGGCTGTGACGACATCATCGCCGACAAGTCGATCTTCGGTCTTGTCATCATCGTGCTGGTCATGACTGCCGGTGCTGCCATGGTCATGTGGTTCGGCGAGGTCATCACCGAACGTGGCGTCGGCAACGGTATGTCCCTCCTCATCTTCGCCGGTATCGCATCGCGTATCCCGAGCGAGGGCAAGGCAATCCTCGACAGCCGTGGTCCGCTGGTCTTCGCCTTCGTCTGCCTCGCAGCGCTGCTGATCATCGCCGGTGTCGTCTTCGTCGAGCAGGGTCAGCGTCGTATCCCGGTGCAGTACGCGAAGCGGATGGTCGGACGCAAGATGTACGGCGGATCCTCGACGTACCTGCCTCTGAAGGTGAACCAGGCCGGCGTCATCCCGGTGATCTTCGCGTCTTCACTGCTGTACCTCCCGAACTTGATTGCACAGCTGACTTCGGCCAGTACAGCGGTCGACCCCAGTTGGTGGCAGCGCCTCATCAACACCTACCTGGTGAACCCGGCCAACCCGGTGTACATCGCGATCTACTTCGGCCTGATCGTCTTCTTCACGTACTTCTACGTCGCCATCACCTTCAATCCCGAAGAGCGCGCCGACGAGATGAAGAAGTTCGGCGGCTTCATCCCCGGTATCCGACCCGGTCAGCCGACCGCGGACTACCTCAACTACGTGCTGAGTCGCATCACCCTTCCGGGTGCGATTTACCTCGGCACCATTGCTGTTCTGCCCAACCTGTTCCTCGACATCGGGAACGGCGGCGGCGCGCAGAACCTGCCGTTCGGTGGCACCGCGGTGCTGATCATGGTCAGCGTCGGCCTGGACACCGTGAAGCAGATCGAGAGTCAGCTAATGCAGCGTAACTATGAAGGGTTCCTCAAGTGAGACTTGTCCTCCTTGGTCCTCCCGGTGCCGGCAAGGGCACCCAGGCCGCTATCTTGTCCGAGAAGTTCGGCGTTCCCCATATCTCCACGGGTGATCTCTTCCGCGCGAACATCGGTCAGGCCACCGCTCTCGGTGTGGAAGCAAAGAAGTACATCGACGCCGGCGAACTCGTACCGAGCTCGATCACCAACGACATGGTGAAGGCTCGCGTCGCAGAACCGGACGCAGCAAACGGTTTCCTTCTCGACGGGTTTCCGCGCTCGGTCGAACAGGCTCAGGCACTCGAGGGAATCTTGAAGGATCTCGACACCAAGCTCGACGGTGTCCTCTCCTTCGTCGTCGACGAGGACATCGTGGTCGAGCGTATGCTCGCCCGCGGTCGTGCCGACGACACCGAGGACGTCATTCGCAACCGACTCCGGGTCTACCGCGACGAGACGTCACCGCTGTTCGATTACTACAAGGACAGCATCGTCTCCGTCGACGCGATCGGCGAGGTCGAAGAGGTCAACGCTCGCGCACTGGCAGCGTTGGGTAAGTAATGGTCTTCGGGCGCAAACGCAAGGTTGTTCCGTTCCGCTCCGCGGGCGAACTCGACGCGATGGCTGCTGCCGGCGCGATCGTGGGTTCGGCTCTGGTGGCGGTTCGCGCTGCGGCGAAGCCCGGTGTCAGCACTTTGGAATTGAACGCGGTCGCTGAATCCGTCATTCGTGACGCCGGCGCCGTGCCCTCGTTCCTCGGGTACCACGGCTTCACCGGCTCGATCTGCTCTTCGGTCAACGATCGCGTCGTTCACGGAATCCCTTCTGCTCAGGACATCCTGGCTGAAGGCGACCTGGTTTCCATCGACTGTGGCGCGATCCTCGACGGTTGGCACGGTGACTCCGCTTGGACGTTCGGTGTCGGTGAGATCAGCGTCGCCGATCAGGAGCTCAGCGAAGCCACTCGGCTTTCCATGGAAGCCGGGATCGCGGCAATGATCGCCGGCAACCGTCTGACGGATGTTTCGCACGCGATCGAGGTCGGTACTCATGCCGCCGAGAAGTTGCACGGTCGTTCCTACGGCATCGTCGACGGATACGGCGGACACGGAATCGGCCGGGAAATGCACATGGATCCGTTCCTCGCCAATGAAGGTGCCCCGGGTAAGGGTCCTGAACTGGTTGTCGGATCGTGCCTGGCGATTGAGCCGATGCTCACGCTCGGCACCACCGACACGGTGATTCTCGACGACGACTGGACCGTTGTGACGACCGACGGGTCCCGTGCGGCGCACTGGGAACACACTGTCGCAGTGACCGAAGACGGTCCGCGGATTCTGACACTCCGGCCGGAGTAGTCGACACAGTCGCTGACAAGTGTTGGCAGCGAGCATGATTCATGTTCGAGAAGTCCCAGCCTCATTTCGAGGCTGGGACTTTTTCGATGGGGGAGCGGTGTGCGTCGTCACCCTGACCGGAGGCGCATTTGGCCTGGTCGTTTACATCGCGTAACATGGCTAGGCGGTGCGCTATGCGCGTCGATAGTTCTTGTGCCTACGCCCGGATCGCTCCGGGATCGGGCTTTCGAACTGCCGACGATCTTTCCATTGCGTGCCAATGTAACGGAAGCCGATGCACGAAGCATGCCAAACCAAACGGATCGCGGAGGATATGGCTAAGAAAGACGGGGCCATCGAGGTCGAAGGACGAGTAGTCGAGCCGCTGCCCAATGCGATGTTCCGCATTGAGCTCGAGAATGGCCACAAGGTCCTCGCCCACATCAGCGGAAAGATGCGTCAGCACTACATTCGCATCCTCCCGGAAGATCGCGTTGTCGTAGAGCTCTCGCCCTACGATTTGTCGCGCGGACGCATCGTTTACCGCTACAAGTAACGAACTTCCCGGACCTGACCTGGGTCAGGGAGAAGTATGTCTGCCGCGGTTCATCGCGGCGGGCTGCGACAAAACAGGAGATCAGAAGACGTGAAGGTTCAGCCGAGCGTCAAGAAGATCTGCGAGAAGTGCAAAGTGATTCGCCGTAACGGTCGAGTCATGGTGATCTGCGAGAACCTGCGTCACAAGCAGCGTCAGGGCTAGATCTAGCTTTTCGAAGATCTGCTTGGCAACAAGCAAAGAAGACCTCCCAGTACCAGCCATTGTTGACGAGACCCCACGCGATCGTTCACCGATCGCCAAGGTCGGACAATGGTTCACCCCCGGCACGGAGGCCGGGGCCCCACTGAGTTAGTTGATGAGATCATCTGCGCCTTCGGGCGTCGGTACTCGGCAAGAGGCACAGGGGAAGGGCTGGGAGCAGACCTCCGCACACCGATAAGGAAATGCCACCATGGCACGTCTCTCTGGTGTCGATCTTCCTCGCGAAAAGCGCATGGAGATCGCACTGACATACATCTACGGCATCGGCCGTACCCGCTCCAAGGAAATCCTTGACGCCACCGGCGTCAGCCCGGATCTCCGGAGCAAGGACCTCTCGGACGAGGACCTGGCAAAGCTCCGCGAGTACATCGAGGAGTCGCTCAAGGTCGAGGGTGACCTTCGCCGCGAGGTTCAGGCCGACATCCGTCGCAAGATCGAGATCGGCTGCTACCAGGGCCTGCGCCACCGTCGTGGTCTGCCCGTGCGTGGTCAGCGCACCAAGACCAACGCCCGTACCCGTAAGGGTCCGAAGCGCACCATTGCCGGCAAGAAGAAGGCGAAGTAATGCCCCCGAAGTCACGTAGCACCGGTCCGAAGAAGACCCAGAAGACGCGTCGCAGGGATAAGAAGAACATCCCGCACGGCGCCGCTCATATCAAGAGCACCTTCAACAACACCATCGTGTCCATCACGGACCCCGCCGGAAATGTCATTTCCTGGGCGTCTTCGGGACACGTCGGCTTCAAGGGTTCGCGTAAGTCGACTCCCTTCGCCGCTCAGCTTGCTGCTGAGAGCGCTGCCCGTAAGGCGCAGGAGCACGGTGTCAAGAAGGTTGACGTCTTCGTCAAGGGACCGGGATCCGGTCGCGAGACCGCAATCCGTTCCCTCCAGGCCGCTGGCCTCGAGGTCGGCACCATTTCCGATGTAACCCCCCAGCCGCACAACGGCTGCCGTCCGCCCAAGCGGCGTCGGGTATAGCGGGAAGGATAGGTAGAAGAAAATGGCACGTTATACCGGACCCATCACCCGCAAGTCGCGTCGTCTGCGCGTCGACCTCGTTGGAGGCGACCAGGCATTCGAGCGTCGCCCGTACCCGCCCGGACAGCACGGCCGCGCGCGTATCAAGGAGAGCGAGTACCTGCTCCAGCTGCAGGAGAAGCAGAAGGCTCGCTTCACCTACGGCGTCATGGAGAAGCAGTTCCGCCTGTACTACAAGGAGGCGAACAACCGCCCCGGCAAGACCGGCGAGAACCTGCTTCGCATCCTCGAGTCGCGTCTCGACAACGTCGTATACCGCGCAGGCCTCGCTCGCACGCGCCGTCAGGCACGTCAGCTGGTCACGCACGGTCACCTTCTCGTGAACAACAAGAAGGTCGACATCCCGAGCTACCGCGTCTCGCAGTACGACATCATCGATGTCAAGGAGAAGTCGCTCTCCACGCTTCCGTTCCAGGTTGCGCGTGAGACCGTCGGCGATCGCCCGGTTCCCGGGTGGCTGCAGGTTGTCGGCTCGCGTCTGCGGATCCTGGTTCACCAGCTTCCCGAGCGCGCGCAGATCGACATCGCTCTGCAGGAACAGCTCATCGTCGAGTACTACTCGAAGTAAGGCGCTTCGTACCCCGTGAGTGGTTGAGGAGTCTCCGGACTCCTCAACCACTCACAGGGCCGCAGGCCCTTTCCCATCGTGGGCGTCAAATAGTGGACGTCCGTACAGGAGGAAATACCAATGCTCATTTCTCAGCGACCCACGCTGACCGAAGAGGTCATCGCTGATAACCGCTCGAAGTTCGTCATCGAGCCCCTGGAGCCAGGTTTCGGGTACACGCTCGGCAATTCGCTGCGCCGCACGCTGCTCTCGTCGATCCCCGGCGCTGCTGTCACCAGCATCCGTATCGACGGCGTTCTCCACGAGTTCACCACCGTCCCGGGCGTGAAGGAAGATGTCACCGACATCATCCTGAACCTCAAGGGCCTCGTCGTGAACTCCGAAGAGGACGAGCCGGTCACCATGTACGTCCGCAAGCAGGGCCCCGGCGCTGTTACTGCGGGCGACATCGTGCCCCCGGCAGGCGTCACCGTGAACAACCCTGATCTGCACATCGCCACCCTGAACGACAAGGGAAAGCTGGAGATCGAGCTCGTAGTCGAGCGCGGTCGTGGCTATGTCCCCGCCGTTCAGAACAAGGCGTCCGGCGCAGAGATCGGCCGTATCCCGGTCGACTCGATCTACTCGCCGGTGCTCAAGGTCACCTACAAGGTGGAGGCCACTCGCGTCGAACAGCGCACCGACTTCGATCGGCTCGTTCTCGACGTGGAAACGAAGAACTCCATCACCGCACGGGACGCGCTCGCTTCGGCGGGCAAGACCCTGGTTGAGCTCTTCGGCCTGGCCCGTGAGCTGAACGTCGAAGCAGAAGGAATCGAGATCGGACCCTCGCCTGCCGAGGCCGATCACATCGCTTCCTTCGGACTCCCCATCGAGGATCTGGACCTCACGGTCCGCTCCTACAACTGCCTCAAGCGCGAAGGTGTTCACACCGTCGGTGAGCTTGTCGGCCGTACCGAGTCCGATCTGCTCGACATCCGCAACTTCGGACAGAAGTCCATCGACGAGGTCAAGGTCAAGCTGCATTCGCTCGGCCTGTCCCTCAAGGACAGCCCCGCATCCTTCGATCCCACCACCGTTGCCGGCTACGACGCCGCCACCGGAACGTGGAGTGACACTGATGCCGGTTCCTTCGGCGATGCCGAAGGTACCGAGGACTACGCCGAGACCGAACAGCTGTAGCAGCTCAGGTCCTTTACTAGGAGATCATCATGCCCAAGCCCAAGAAGGGTGCCCGCTTCGGCGGGTCGGCTTCCCACCAGAAGGCGATTTTCGCCAATCTGGCTACCGCGCTCTTCGAGCACGGTCGCATCACCACCACCGAGTCCAAGGCCAAGGCATTGCGCCCCTACGCCGAGAAGCTCGTCACGCACGCAAAGGCCGGCACGCTGGCTCACCGTCGTGAGGTGCTGAAGGTCATCCGCAACAAGGATGTCGTTCACACCCTGTTCGCCGAGATCGGCCCGTTCTACGCGGACCGTAACGGTGGATACACCCGCATCATCAAGACGATCCCCCGCAAGGGTGATAACGCTCCGATGGCAATCATCGAGCTCGTCAAGGAAAAGACCGTCACCTCCGAGGCTGACCGCGCTCGTCGCGTCAAGTCCTCGCAGGAAGCTCCCGCCGCAGAGAACGTCGTCGAGGCCGTAGAGGCCGACGCGACCGAGGCTGAGGTCGAGAACGCTGACGCAGTCGTCGAGGCCATCGAGAACGAGACCGCAACTGCGGCCGACGCTCCCGAGGCCGAAGAGGCCAAGAAGGACTAGTCTCCCTTGGTTTCGGCACACGCTGAATCGAACGAGCCCGCCGCCCCCATCGGGGACGGCGGGCTCGTTCGATTGCGGCTCGACATCTCCTACGACGGCACCGACTTCTCGGGTTGGGCCCGCCAGACCGATCTGCGCACCGTGTGCGGTGAGATCGAAGGCAAGTTGGGAACGGTGCTTCGACGCCCGGTTCAGTTGACCGTTGCCGGTCGAACCGACGCCGGTGTCCACGCCACCGGTCAGGTAGCGCACGTCGACGTTCCGGGAGAGTTGCTCCCGGACGATCCGTCTCGACTCGTGCGCAGACTTGCACGATTTCTGCCCAAGGACGTTCGGGTCAAACAGATATCGGTGGTTCCGGGTGACTTCGATGCGCGCTTCTCCGCGATGCGACGTTATTACGAGTACCGGGTGACCAACGCGGCGTTCGGAGTGGAACCACTACGCGCACGCGACACCGTCTCGTATCCCAAACCACTCGATCTCGGAGCGATGCAGGATGCGTCGAATCGGCTGCTGGGTCTGCACAACTTCGCGGCATTCTGCAAGCGTCGAGAAGGCGCTACGACGGTGCGGGAGCTGCAGCGTTTCGACTGGACCCAAGAGGGCACGGTGTTCACGGCGTACGTGAATGCCGATGCGTTCTGCTGGTCGATGGTTCGCAGTCTTGTCGGCGCAGTCCTCTCCGTCGGTGAGGGACGGCGCACCGCCGACTGGGTGGCAGGGTTGCTCGACGAAACGTCGCGATCCAGTTCCATCCTCGTTGCTCCGGCGCACGGACTTTCGTTGGTCCGCGTGGACTACCCCGACTACTCGGAACTGGCTGCCCGCAACGCGATTACCCGTGAGACCCGCGAGATTCCGTCTTCGGGTGGATGCTGCGGTGACTGAACATCACCATGCAAAATGCCCTCCCACTCTGTGTGGGAGGGCATTCGTACCGGGGGGCTATCCCGCCAGTTGGCGCGCGATGACCAATCGCTGAATCTGGTTGGTGCCCTCGAAGATCTGCGTGATCTTGGCCTCGCGCATGTAGCGCTCGACGGGGAAGTCCTGGGTGTATCCGTACCCGCCGAATACCTGAACGGCGTCGGTGGTGACCTTCATTGCCGCGTCGGTGGCCACGAGCTTGGCGACGCTCGCGTTGCGTGAATACGGAACTCCGGCGTCGCGGCGGCGGGCTGCATCGAGGTAGGTGGCTCGCGCGGAGTCGACTGCGGCAGCCATGTCCGCGAGCACGAAACCGAGTCCCTGGTGATCGATGATCCGCTTGCCGAATGCCTTGCGCTCCTTCGCGTAAGCGACCGCGTCGTCGAGCGCGCCTTGAGCGATTCCGACGGCAACGGCGGCGATTCCGAGTCGGCCGGAGTCGAGAGCGCTGAAGGCGATCGGCAGCCCCTGGCCGCGCTGACCGATCAATCGCTCCTCAGGAATGAAGGCGTCGTCGTAATTCGCGGAGGCAGTGGGGACCGCGCGTAGCCCCATCTTCTCTTCGGGTTTTCCGAAGCTGAGGCCTTCGGTGTCCTTGTCCACCAGGAGGCAGGAGACGCCGCGTGAACCGTCGTCACTGGTGCGTGCGAAGAGATTGTAGAAGTCCGCCTTGCCGCCGTTGGTGATCCAGGCTTTCGAGCCGTTGACGCGGTAGCCGCCGTCGGTGGGCGTCGCCTTGCACGACAACGCGGCGGCGTCGGATCCGGCCTGCGCTTCGGAAAGGCTGTACGCGCCGATGGTGTTGCCGCCCAGCATGTCCGGTAGCCAGCGCTTCTTCTGTTCGTCGGTGCCGAAGGTGAACAGCGGGAAGCACGACAGGCTGTGCACGCTCACCGCCACTGCAACCGCTGCCCAGCGTGAGGCGATCTCTTCGAGCACTTGGAGGTACACCTCGTACGGCTGATCGCCGCCGCCGAACTCCTCGGGATACGGAAGGCTCAGCAGACCCGCCTGTCCGAGTGCGGGGAACACTCCGTCTGGATACTTCTCGGCCTTCTCGTATTCGTTGACCTTGGGCGCGAGTACCTTGTCCGCGACATCACGCGTCAGTTCGATGAGATCGCGAGCTTCTTGGCTGGGCATCAGGCGTTCGACGGGCACGGTCGGCTCCTAGCTAGGTAATAGTACTGAGAACGATACTGCAGTACTGTTGTAGGTATGGCAAGGCTGGTTCACAAGACGACTGCGCGCAGGGCAGAGTTGTTCGATCAATTGGTCGAACTGTTCTTGAGCGAGGGTTTCGCCCACCTCACGCTCGACGAGATCTCAGCTCGTCTGCACTGCTCCAAGAGCACCTTGTACACCGTGGCGGCCGGCAAAGAGGATCTGGTGCGGGCGGTGACAGTGCACTTCTTCCGGGCGGCGACCGATGCAGTGGAGAGTGCAGTCGCCGCCGAAACGGCCCCGACTCGTCGAGTCGCGGTGTATCTCGAAGCAGTGGGTGATCGGCTGTCCGCGGCGTCCAGTCAGTTCATGGAAGACCTGGCCGAATCGGTGTCGGCGAGCCAGGTCTACGAGAAGAACACGTCGATCGCTGCTGATCGTGTGCGATCGCTCATCGTCGAGGGAGTCGGTTCGGGCGCATTCCGGCAGGTACACGCATCATTTGTCGCCGATGCCGCTGCGGCGACGATGGTTCGGATCCAGCAACGCGCGGTCTACCGGGCAACTGGTCTGGACGATGCCAGCGCTTATCGGGAACTGGCAGCACTCATCACGGACGGGATCACTGCGTGATCAGTCGCTAGCATCGACGTTCATGGCACCTTTGAACGTCGAAGTCATCGTAGGTTCGGTCCGCGAGGGGCGAATGGGACGAGCAGTGGCGGACTGGTTTGTCGAGCGCGCCACCGCGAACCCGTCGTGGAACGTATCGGTGATCGACCTCAGAGAGCTGTCGTTGCCCCAGGATTTCTCGGATTCACCTGCCACGGAGGTTTTCCGCCGGCGAATCGGGCGCGCCGACGCTGTTGTCGCCGTGACCTCCGAATACAACCACGGGTATCCGGCTGCTCTCAAGACCGCATTCGATTCGGTGAAACACGAGTGGCGTGCCAAGCCGATCGGATTCGTGTCCTACGGCGGGATTTCAGGTGGTGTTCGGGCCGTCGAGCAACTGAGGCAAGTGGTGGCGGAGTTGCACATGGTCTCGGTGCGTCAAAGCGTGACCATTCACCGGGTGCGTAAGCAATTCGGACACGAGCCGTACGGCGTCGATTCGATTGCGATCGATGCAAGCGAGAAGATGATTCGTGAATTGGATTGGTGGGGAAGCGGATTGCGGATGCAACGTGCAAGTGATCCCTATCCCGGCTGATCTTGGACATACGCGATCACGCCATCTGGTGAGCGTCGCCGGCTCGTGGACGGCCGATGAACGATGTCTCGGAAGCGATGGTCACCAGAGTCAGGTCGACGCGTGTACGGCCGGTTTCGACCGTGATCTTGTCACCGAGTGCGAATGGCTGGACTATCGAGATTTCAGGGTCGATCCGAGGCCATTGGCGTGGATGTCCGTACACATAGATTGCGGTCACGCCGGCACGCGGAGATAACCCCTCGACGCCGTCGAATACGACAGTGTTGAAGGCGCCCTCAGGCCCACCGCCCTGCCCGGACACGCGGAGTCGGTCAGGCACTCCCATCGAGTCGGTGAGCGCGGTCCACGCTTGCGGTCGATCGGTGTGGACGAGTACCAGTGCGCCGGTCGCGATGGCTCGAAAGATCAACTGCTGAGCCAGATAGAGTTCGCCGGCGACAAGAACGGTGTTGACGCCCGGCCCCGAAATTCTGGCCGCGACACCGTGCCCGTTTCGGTCCGAGCCGATGAGTTGGCCGCACCCGGCAAGGGGTAGAGCGAGTGAGTCGAGTGTGCCCCCGTCCATGCGAACGCCCGGCGTGATGCCGTCCAGCGCGGCCAATGCGGTTGGCAAGTTGGTCAGCAATCCGTCGCGCTGGCGCCCACGTAGCGAGACCAAACCGGCCAGCGGTGCGTTCTCAGGTGGATTGCGCGTGGTGAAGCGACATGTCGCACTGACCTTCGCCTCTCCGCGTTGTCCGGTGGGTCGTAACCGAATTGTCACGGACGTCCCGACCGTTGCCACTGCCCACACTCGGGTCAGGGTCGCAGTGGTGATGAAACGGGGTTCGATCCCAAATCCGACGTTGGACACGCCAGGCAAGGGGGTACTTCGCCACGTTTCGGTGACCTCGTGGCCGGCCACTCCTCTTGTCACCTGGGCAGTGGACGACGCGATCTCCGGTGCGGTCAGGATCCGCGCCTTGCACCCCGCTGAATCGAGCACCCGGATGACACGATTGGCGGCAACAGCTATCGCGCGGCCGGCGCCCTGTTCGCCCCCGCCCCGGCGTTCGACTGCTGCACCACCCTCCAGCGCGTCGAAACGTAGTGCAAGCCAAACACTTCTGGTGGCGGTGGCTGGTAGTGGTCCGATGAGACGTTCGTAGACTTCGGTGGCAGGCGTTCCCGACGCGGCGCGGTATCCGTGACTGACGATGTCGATGCCGGTGAGTGAGATGTCGTGCTGATAGAGACAATTGGCGAGGGCTGCCGTGGGCAGAAGGTGGGAAGCGTCGAACGAATGACGGCCGATCCTGGTCAGGTAGTCGCGTGGGGGAGCGATCTCGACGACAGCGACGAGCGAAGATCCGTCCACTCGGAGCCCGATGGACTGCTCGGAGGGAGTGTGAAAACTGACGATCGTGCTGCGGTCGACGTCCTTGCGGTGCAGATAGCGAAAGTACCTGACAATCCAGGACATTACCGACCAACCGCCCACATGAAGCAGCATTGATCCGGCAACCACACAACCGATTGCCAGCGCCCAGAACCAATCGAGCCCACTGGCCATCGCGATTCCGCCCGCACCGATTCCGAAAATCTGTGCCGGCACGAACTCGCGCGTCGAAATCCTGTGTGACGACGGCCAATGCTTCAACCGCGATCGGTCCACGGTTCCTCCCCGATACCTGACCTGCGAACTACCCGAAAACTTCCGCCCCAGCGGAACTGTACTGTGTCTTCGCAAGGGGATGTAAGGCACGGGGGGAATGATGGCTGCGACACCTACCACGCGCTGGCAGGTCAACGGGTACCGATTCTTGGTCAGGCGGATGGAACATGCGCTGGTCAGACGAGACGTGCGGATGCTTCACGATCCGATGCGATCACAGTCGCGCGCCTTCACCGTCGGAATAGTCCTCGCTGCACTGGGATTGGCGGGTTGCGCTGTACTCGCTCTGTTTCGGCCACAGGACAGAATCGGCGATGCAGAGATCGTCGTTGCAAAGGAATCGGGCGCGATGTTCGTCGCCATGGAGGGTACGTTTCGCCCTGTGCTGAACTTGGCCTCCGCACGACTGATCCTGGGTTCGCCAGGAAAACCGGCAATAGTCAAGGCATCCGAGGTCGAGGCGAAACCCCGGGGCGCGCTCGTCGGCATTCCCGGCGCACCGTCCGCGCTGCCGGAATCGGCCGACCCTACCAACGCCGCGTGGACGGTGTGCGATTCCGTCGGATCGGACGGGAGAAAATCGTTGACGACTTCGGTCGTGGTCGGCTCGTCCAATGTCGGCGAAAACACGACATATCTGACGAATGACCGTGCATTCCTGGTGAAGTCGGGTTCCGATCACTTTCTCGTGTACGACGGGAAGCGAGCGGAAATCGATGTGGACGATCCGGCGATCATGCGGGCTTTGGGCCTGGAAGGAGCACAGGCGCGACCGATCAGTATCGGATTCCTCAACTCGATTCCCGAAGTTCCGCGCATCGAGGCTCCGCGAATCCGCCAACTGGGATCGGCGCCCCGGTTTCCTCTGCAGAACAAGACTGTCGGCTCCGTCGTCCAGGTTTCGGTGGGTGCGGACCCGCAGTACTACGTGGTACTCGAGAACGGGATCCAGAAGATCGGTGCGGCGCTCGCCCAACTGATCTACTTCTCGGATTCGCAGGGCGCCACCGGGATCGCGAGCGTCACCCCTGATGTCATCAGTCGTATTCCCTCGGTGAGTGAGCTGGCCGTCGACTTGTTGCCGCGGGTGGTTCCGGAGATCGTCGATGATCACGGCGCACCTGTCGGCTGTCTGGAATGGGCTCCCTCACCTGCAGTCGAGGGCGGCGAAAGTAGTTCTGCAACGCTGAAACTTGTCGCTGGATTGCAGGTTCCGATCCCGGAGGGTGGCAAGTTGGTGTCCTTGGCGCAGGCGGACGGATCGGGTGACAATCTCGACAACGTCCATGTCGAACAGGGATTCGGCGGATTTGTTCAAGCGACCGGAATCGAGACGAACAGCACCAGGCACGACGGAGTGTTCTACGTAGCCGATACCGGTGTGAAGTACGGCGTACCGGACGAAACCTCCGCTCGCGCGCTCGGATTGACGCGAACGCCTGATCGCGCGCCTTGGCAGATGCTCGACCTACTTGCATCAGGCCCCGCGCTCGAGAAGAGCAATGCACTGATAGCTCACGACGGAATCGCCCCCGATACAGCGCCGGCCGCTCCGGTGAACTGAACACTGCTGACGGTTCAGGGATCGATTTTCTGGCGTTCGGGAAGATGCCGACGAATTACTCGACGAAGAGGCATCGATGCCAACAGCGTCAGTAGGGCGAGGGTGCCGACCGTTCCGGCTCCGACGAGTGCCGTGTCGCGAGATCGGTTGTCGGGGGTCGGCGGCGTGGGTAGGGGATCGATCGACACCGACTGATGGTTGACCTTGACGCGTTCTCCTGGGGCCAATTCGCCCGTCACTGCCGCAAGTGGATCGATGACGCCGTGACCGACGTAGGGATTCCAACCCTGCGCCGGAGCGTGGGCGGTGGCTTCGATACGTTGCATGACCTGAAGCGCAGTCAGTTCCGGGTGAACCGACCGGACCAGTGCGGCGGTTGCCGCGACAAAGGGCGCAGCGAAACTGGTCCCGTTGAACGACTGTACGGCGCCGTCGGAGCCGTACACCCCGTTGGTCAGACCGGGCGACGTCGGGTGAAGTGAGGTGATTCCGGTGCCGGGCGCCGCCACGTCGACCCACGGACCGCCGAGGCTGAAGGAACTGGCGGCGCCATTGGGGTCTACCGACCCGACCGTGAGGACATAGTCGTCGTACCAAGCCGGACTGGCAATCGTCGCAACCGAGTTCCATGGATCGGCTAAGGGGTCGACGGGATCCGGCGGCGGATTCTGGTTCTTGCAACCTCCGGATCCGACGTTACCTGCAGCTGCGACGACTACGACGTTCTTCGCGATCGTGGCGTATTCGATTGCAGCGCCGAGTCGTTGGTCGTTGATCCCGTCCCCGGCAGGCTTGCAGGCGACTTCGGAGATGTTGATGACGCTTGCACCCATGTCCGCAGCGTGACGGACGGCCGATGACATGGTGTCGACGTTTCCGTACCCGGATGAGTTCTCGGCTACAGCAGGGTCTTCGCGTTGGCCGGCCACCGAGAAAGCGGCACTGGACTGCCTGATCGAAATTATCTGTGCGTCCGGCGCAGCTCCGGAGAATCCGGAACCCTCGACTTGCTGGGCGGCGATGAGACCGGCCACGACTGTTCCATGTGCGTCACAATCGTCGGTGCCGTCGGAGGTACCGACGTAATCACCGCCGCCGTCGAGCGACGGCAGTCGGGGATGTCTGCTGACACCGGTGTCGATGACAGCAATTCGCTGTCCTGCCCCTCTGGTGATCGGCCACACAGAATCAAATCCCAGATCTCGTTGAGAACGTGGAATGTCCGCATCGTCACCACCTGCCACGGCTGGGACGCAGAGGGTTCGTTGTTCGGTGGGTTGTGGAGGTGCGGGCGGACCGTCCTCCGGCAGCATTGCAGGATCGATGGGGGAGGGAACCGCGCTCGATGCGCCACCTGCCCCGGCGAGAACGCTGAAGGTAACGATCACGAGACTGGCGCAGATGTTTGTTGCACGTCGAATCACCATCGATCACCGATCGCTCAGAGGCTACGCATGAGCGCGAAGAGGCCACTGACCCAGCAGATCAGCGGAACGATTGCTGCAATCGCAGCGAGGTCCAACAGCTCGGCAGCACGTCGCATCACGGGGCTGAATGTGTTCTGGGGGGCGAGGATTCCCAGAATCAGTGCCAGGAGGAGAACGGTCATCGTGATGGCGAAGACGACCAATGCATGGTCGCGATGGGTCCATGCCATGTCGCCCAGGAGAACGAGAATCACCGAGATGCCTGCCGCGATGAGTGGCACAGCCTGCTGTGCGCCCGCGTAGGTGCGCCCGCGAAACATCAGCACGACGGCCGTCGCGAATGCGAGAGCAAGATTCGGCCAGACGATCCCCTGACCAGGCCAGGACCACGCGAGTGCGACGGCAGCGACGAGCGCGACCACTGACGTGGCCACGATCAGCCCGGTCAGATAGCTACGCGCCCGCCCTGCCCTTTCCGCCAACTCGGTCAGCCCGGGTAGTTCGGGTTCGGGCAGTCCGTCGCGGTCGTCGTCGAGGGGATTACTCGGCGTCGGAACAGGGGGAAGCGGTAGTCGCGCGAACAACATCGACAGTCGAGCGGTGAACGTGAGAACCATCAATGCGGCGGCAATCACCGCGCCGCTGACGGTCGCGGTGCGCGCCTCGGGAAGCGTGGTAGTGACGGCAAAGGTACCCACCGCCGCGAGAAGGACGACGAGAAGTGCTGTGAAGACAGCTAATCCGGCGCCGCACAAGCGGAAGCAGATCAGAGTTACCGCAGCGGCAAATGCCGAACCGAGAAGCAGATGAGCCGAAAGAACAGTGCCGGGCACGCAGAGTGCGCCGGAGACGAACGCCAGTGGCACCGAAGCGCATCCGAGCGTGACGGAACTTGCAGAGTCTCCGTACACCCGCGCCGCCACGACGGCGGCGACGGTGAGCACCAAAGACGTCACTCCGCCGCAGACGGCGCCGATCAGTCCCGTGTCGCCGAGGACCAGGGCGAGGGCCGCGACGAGCGCAGCGACGAGGGCGGCGGTCGAGCCGACAATGCGCGCGGTGACCGGAGTCCAGCGTCGGTAGACGTCCGCATCCGTGGCCGCGACGGTGTACATGATGTCGTCGAAGAGTGGAGGCGGGGCAGCGGTGTCCGAGGCCTCGAGTACGAGCAATTCTCCATCGCGGATTCCGTGCTCGTGCAGCGAAAGCGTCGGTGCCAGCGGTGCCCTGCCGACTTTCGACAGAGTCCAGTCGACGGGCTCGAATTGTTCGGTGGTGTGGTCGAACTCGTTGAAATTGCTGTGGTTGACAATTGTGTCCACAATGCCCGGAATGACCACGGTGAGTGGAACACGAAGCGGCACCGCAAGATCCACCTGCGAATGGGCTGAAAGTACCGTCAACCTGCACAGTTCGGCAGAATGACTCGCGCCTCGTCCGTTTCCGGTGTTCGCAGCGCTGGTTGTAGTGGTGCTGGTCAAGATCTGTCCCCTCCCATGACGCGATTCCCCCTTCGCGTCACCCCAGTTCACCTGAACAATACGACATGAACTGCGCGCCTGTATCGGAGACAGCGCCGACAACAGGTGGCACCGACCCGAGTGTCGGTGTTGTGATCTACTCTCTTGCAATTGCGCGAGTACGCCTTGGGGGGCCGGCGGTAGTCGGACGAGGCGCCTGGCGGCAACAGCTGCAGCACCGATGGGGGTGGGTGAATTGAGCACTGTCAGATTTGCGCGTCGAGCACGCCGTGAATCGCCGCGCACACCGGGCGGCGAGGTGACGCTTCAGCCCCCACCGGAGATACCTCGCGTCACGCCGGGAAACCTACTGACCAAACTACTTCCGGTGATCATGGTGGTTGCCATGATCGGCATGGTGGCGCTGATGTTCTCTTCCGGCATGGCGCGCAATCCGATGTCCCTGCTGTTTCCGGTCATGATGATGGTGTCGATGCTCGGAATGCTCGCCGGGGGCGGTCGTAGCGGTGGAGCAAGAGCGTCCGAGGCGAACGAGGACCGCAAGGACTACCTCCGGTACCTGGATCAGATGCGTAGTGATGTTGCTGCGACGTCTGGTGCGCAGCGTGCTGCTCTCGAGTGGAGCAATCCCGAGCCGTCGCTGCTCTGGACACTGGCCGGGACTGTGCGGATGTGGGAGCGTCAGATCACCGACTCGGACTACTGCCACGTTCGGGTAGGTCTGGGTACACAGCGATTGGCCACCAGACTCGTGTCTCCGGAGACCGGGCCGGTCGAGGATCTCGAACCCGTCGCTGCTGTCTCACTTCGGCGATTCGTCCGTGCACATTCGGTTGTGCAGGACCTGCCGACCGCCGTCTCGCTTCGCGGATTTGCTGCGATGTCCATCGAGGGGCAGAGAGATTCCGCTCGTGCGCTTGTCCGCTCGATGTTGATGCAGCTGTGCACATTCCACGGTCCGGACACGCTCCAAGTTGCGGTGGTGTGCGGTCCCGATACCGAATCCGAGTGGGAGTGGGTCAAGTGGCTCCCACACGTGCAACACCCGCAGTCTCAGGACGGCACCGGCACTGCACGCATGGTGTTCGGTTCGTATCTCGAATTCGAAAGTTCCCTCGGGGAACCGCTTTCGATGCGTGCTCGATTCGCTCGCAACACTCCAGCCAGTGTGGGCGTTCCGCATCTCGTGCTGGTCGTGGACGGTGGCTTGCTCGAAGGTGACACCGGCCTGTTGTCCGAATCCGGGCTCGACTCGGTGACCGTCCTCGACCTGTGCGGGTTCTGCCCGCGGCTGGTGGCGACGCGTGGTTTGCGACTGGTCGTCGGTAGCGATCAGATCGGCGCGGTGAGCAGCGCAGGAGTTGAGAACTTTGCGAGGCCCGACGCTGCGACGACGAGCCTGGCGCAGGCGTTCGGCCGTCGCATCGCACCGTTCCGTGCGGCATCGCAGAATGCCGTCGACGCAGCTGACGACGACCGATCCCTTCGGACGTGGAGCCAGATGTTGGGGATAGGAAACGTTGCGAGGTTCAATCCTGAGCATGGCTGGCTTCCACGTCAGGGGCGCGACCGACTCCGTGTGCCGATCGGTGTCGGACAAGACGGAAACCCCGTCGAACTGGATCTGAAGGAGTCGGCCGAGAACGGTATGGGTCCGCACGGGCTGTGTATCGGAGCCACCGGTTCTGGCAAGTCGGAGTTCCTGCGAACCTTGGTGCTCGGCCTGATCGCGACCCACTCTCCCGACGCACTGAACCTCGTCCTGATCGACTTCAAAGGTGGTGCAACCTTTCTCGGCCTCGAGGAGGCGCCGCACGTTGCTGCGATTATCACCAACCTTGCCGAGGAATTGGCGATGGTCGATCGTATGAAGGACGCGCTCGCCGGCGAAATGAATCGTCGACAAGAACTGTTGCGTGCGGCAGGAAACTTCGCAAACGTGTCCGATTACGAGAAGGCGAGGCTGGCCGGCGCTGCACTAGATCCCTTGCCGGCACTCTTCGTGGTTGTCGACGAGTTTTCCGAACTGCTCAGTCAGCAGCCGGAATTTGCCGAATTATTCGTGGCCATCGGGCGATTGGGCAGGTCACTTCACATTCACCTGCTGCTGGCCAGTCAGCGACTCGACGAAGGAAAGCTTCGGGGTCTCGACAGCCATCTTTCGTATCGCGTCGGGTTGAAAACGTTCTCGGCGAACGAGTCTCGTTCCGTCCTCGGCGTTCCCGATGCTTATCACCTTCCGGGTACACCCGGTGCGGGATACCTGAAGTCCGATTCTGCTGAGATCGTTCGCTTCCAAGGTGCGTACGTGTCAGGCCCGTACGAGGGCGAGCGGATCGTGCCCACTCGATTCTCGATCGATTCCCCCGTCGAACTGGCGCCGCTGCCGTTTACCGCGAAGCCCGTGATCGGACCAGAGGCCGTTGTCGTTCCCGTCGAGCCCGACGTCGTCGACATGGGTGAAATCGGTGACGATGCACGTACTCTCATGGGAGTCCTCGTAGACCGCATGCGCGGTCACGGTCCACGTGCGCATGAAGTGTGGCTCCCGCCGCTCGAGTCATCTCCGACGCTTGACCAGTTGTTGCCGCGGTGGGCGACCGGTGATCAACCTCGCGGAAATCTGAGCGCACCCTTCGGCGTAGTCGACAGGCCGTTCGATCAGCGCCGCGATCTACTCGTCGCCGATCTCAACGGATCGACTGGCAACCTCGCGATTGTCGGCGGCCCGCAGTCGGGAAAGTCGACGGCGTTGCGCACGTTGATCTTGTCTCTGAGCATGACGCACACGCCGGAACAGATTCAGTTCTACTGCCTCGACTTCGGCGGTGGAACGCTCCTCGGATTGAAAGATCTGCCGCACGTCGGATCGGTGGCAAACCGCTTGGATTCCGACCGCGTCCGGCGCACAGTTGCCGAGGTACTCGGTGTGGTCGCCAAACGGGAGCGACTGTTTCGTGACCTCGGCATCGAATCGATGGCCGATTTCCGTAGATTGCGAACAGCTGATCCCGCCGGGGAAGGTGAGGCTGCGGGACTCCGAGAGGACCCGTACGGTGACGTCTTCCTCGTCGTCGACGGTTGGCCAAGCGTTCGTTCGGATTTCGAATCACTCGAGCCCCAGATCAACATGCTCGCCGGTCAAGGTTTGTCCTTCGGTGTACACGTGATCGTCACGACGTCGAGGTGGGCCGAGATCCGGCCGGCACTCAAGGATCAACTGGGTACTCGCATCGAACTTCGTTTGGGTGATCCGGGAGATTCGGATGCGGGTCGCCGGAAAGCCGGCCTGGTGCCGGAAGGTCGACCGGGTCGTGGCATCACTCGCGACGGACTCCACCTTCTCACCGGACTACCTCGAATCGACGGCCTACCGGGTAGTGAGAACTCGAGTACGGCTGTGGTGGCGACGGTCGAACGTATTGCAGCCATGTCGAATTCGCGTCCGGCACCCACCGTGCGGATGCTCCCGGATTTCTACTCGCGGGCGGAACTTCTCGAAGCTGTCGGGACCCGGTGGCCCTCACCGAGTGCGGCCGACTGTCGGTGCCTCACCGTGCCGATCGGGCTCGGTGAGACCGACCTCGCCCCGGTGTACATGGACTTCCGGGAACACCCGCACCTGTTGATATTCGGCGACACCGCGTGTGGGAAGACATCTCTCGTGCGTGGAATAGCCGAAGGGATCATCGCGTCGAACACACCGGCCCAGGCCAAGCTGATCATCGGTGACTATCGGCATTCCCTGCTGGGCGTGGTCGAAGGGAATCACCTCGGTGGGTACTCGGCGTCGTCGACGACCTTCGGTGAGTTGATGGTCGACTTGGCTCGGATCGTCGCTGCCAGAATGCCGAACGCCGAAACAACGCAGCAGCAATTGCGGGAACGGTCGTGGTGGAGTGGGCCGGAGATTTACGTACTGATCGACGACTACGACCTTGTGGCCACACCGAGTGGAAATCCGGTGGCGCCGTTGCTCGAATACATTCCGCACTCCAAGGACATCGGTTTGCACCTGGTTATTGCCCGCCGTTCCGGTGGTGCGGCCAGAGCACTGTACGAGCCGGTCATTGCGAGAATTCGCGACATGGCGCCGGCCGGATTGATCATGAGCGGAAGCCGTGACGAGGGAAATCTCGTCGGCACTGTCCGCGCGTCGGCGATGCCGGAAGGCCGTGGGGTTTACGTTTCCCGCTCGCAAACCCAACTTGTCCAAGTTCCGTGGATGCCACCGCTGTGACCGCTCCGTCCGCAGTGTCGGTCTCGTTACATTGGGGTGCATCGAATATCTGGGTCGTGTCGGGTCAACGCGAATTCTGTTGCAGTGCAGACCTCCGACGCGAACCGGCGTCGGGCCCCGGTGCGGCCGGTAAGAATGCGATCGATTACATCGACGACGATTATGTCGACGTGGATGGTCGGGTTGTCCCGACTGTCTTGGAGGTGGCCAGGCTGATCTCCAGTGCGATGGACGGGTGCGGAATCGTCGACGCAGACATTCTTCATCTCAGTCATCCCTCGGATTGGGGTGCCCCACGCAGGCGGCGATTGCTCGATGCCGCACGTCGAGTGGCGCACGACGTCGTACTCGTTCCGACGTCGATCGCGGCGGCGAGGTCGGCTCATACGGCTTGGCGATCGCGGTGTGTCGTCCTCGAACTGCGAGGCGGAACGGTGGTCGCTTCTGTTGTCGCTGAGGTCGACGGTGAACTCCGAATCGACGGAACACAAAGTTCGGAGATCGCAGACGTTGCGGGGTTGTTTTCCGCAATCGGGGATCTATCGGTTCGGGACGCTGTGGTGTTGGTCGGGCCGAGCTCTCATGCTGTTGCGGCTTCGCTCGAACGGGGGTCGACGAATGTTCACGGCCACGCGAGCATCCGAATTCTGGACGAGAGCCGGGTGGCTGCGTCTCTGGTGGATCCTCAGACGCTCGTTCGCCAGACAACCGCGCGGGACAGTTCGGGACGAATCGTCGACAATTCGGCTTTTGGCGCCGGGTGGGTAGGCGATACGGATGGCGCGAAGTCGATTCCTTCCTTGGACTCGAATGCCTCTTCGCCGCGTCGCGTCGGCGGGCGGCGCGGAGGCCGTCGATGGTTCGCGGCGGCGCTTGCGGTGGTCGCCGTCGCCGGTGCGGTCGCAGCAACGGTCGTGGTGTCCACTCGCGATCGAGACGATTCTCGGTTGGCGGGGTCGGTCGCAACCACGGCGGAAGACGAAGTCGAGATCGTGGAGGCGTCGAAAGGTCAGGAAACGCCTGCGCCGAAGACTTCGATCTCGTCGATCGAGTCCGGTGCCACGCCGGAACTTACTCGTGTGGACGTGGGAAGCGTTGCGGCAGAAGTGCCTTCCGATTGGAAGCTTCTGTCGCGAGGGACCTCGAGCGGGCGTACCGATTTGGTACCCGGTTCGGGTGCGGATCGCAAGATCGTGGTCATCGAGAAACGTCTTGCGGAAGGTGTGGGATTCGATTCCGTCGAAGCCGTTTTGCGTCAGCAGTTTTCGACGTTCGAGGACCCATTGCGGTTCGCAGAGTTTTCTGTGCTCGACGATGCCGCAGGAAAACGGGCAGTGGTGTACGTCGAGTTTCCGGACGATTTCTCCGAGGTGCGTTGGCACGTGTACGTCGACAACGGACGGCAAGTGAGTATCGGCTGCCAGTATCTGGTCGGTGAGTGGGGCAGTCTCGAAGCGGACTGCCTGCGGATGTGGCAGTCGGTCGAATTCACACCGTGACCGGATCGGTCGGTTCTGAAAATATTCTTCGGTCGGGCCGGAACCGTTGGTACGAAGGTCGCGTCAAAGTATGTGTAGCGCACATCAGGGAGTTCCGCTCGACCCCGGTGCACATCCGACGGACAAAGCCCGTTGTGTGTGATCGCCGATACCGAACGGTACTCACCGAATCCAGGGGGACGACATGGGCTTTACCGCAACTACCGCTGAATTGATCGATTCGGCGGGGACCATCGACGGACATCTCGGTGACATCAGGGGGCTGGTCAACGCTGTTCGGTCGGAGGCCGACGCTTCGCACAATTCGTGGAACGGTGCGGCGCAGGTCGAATACGCAGGAATCATGGAGCGATACAACAGCGCGGCCCTGAAGTTGGACACAGCTCTGACCGACATCTGCGAGCAGATCAAACAGGCCGCGGGAACCTTCGACTCGACCGAAGACGACAACGTCAGCTCGCTTCGCGGCGCGACGGTGAACATGTCCTGACCGCCAGCTCTTCATCGTCCGATCAAGCAATCCTCAGCCAGTAGTTCTCACAAGTTAGTTCTCACAAGTTCTCTCCAGCCACACCGAACCGGGAGCAGTTATGTCCGACAGGATCAAGTACGACTTCGGCGGCCTCGCAATGCTGTCCGATCAGATGAAACAGCAGGCCAAAGCGATCAACGACAAGCAGGGTGACATCAAGGTCGTCGTGGACAAGCTGCAAGCAGGCTGGGAAGGGGCAGGTTCCGAAGCGTGGAACGACGCACAGCGTCGCTGGGCCCAGGCTTCCGAAGAACTGAACATGGTTCTCGCGCAGATCGCCGGAGCGACGGCGAGCGGCTCGGAGAAGATGCAGGAAGCTGATCGGATCGCCGCAAACGGGTTCGGTCGCTGACAACATCCCATGCCGTGATGACACCCCGCCTGCCCCGGTACCGTCAGGTTGCCGGGGCAGGCGCATGTCGATCGCTCGCATCGCTGTGCTGGACGATGATGCTGTTGGCAGGAATGGCTGCGCTTTGACCTGGCAGCGGGTAGACCGGTATCGTCTATCGGTGGCGTGCCGTAGGGCTCCGGCAGAAATGCGTGGAGACCGGCGGTTCTCGGGTCTCAACTGGCCGCCGAGGATCGTTTACGCGATACGCACATGGTCAGCAGTGGAATGAATTAAGACGAGGAAGATCTGTGTCTACGTACACCCCGAAGGCCGGAGATGTGACCCACACGTGGCACGTCATCGACGCCACTGACGTGGTGCTCGGCCGTCTTGCCGTTCAGGCAGCGAACTTGCTGCGTGGCAAGCACAAGCCCACCTACGCGCCGCACATCGACGGTGGTGACTTCGTTGTCATCATCAACGCAGAGAAGGTTGCCATCAGCGGCAACAAGCTGCAGGGCAAGAACGTTTACCACCACTCCGGATTCCCGGGTGGCCTGAAGTCCCGCACTGTCGGTGAGGTCCTCGACAGGACTCCCGATCGTCTCGTCGAGAAGGCCATTGTCGGCATGCTCCCCAAGACGAAGCTCGGCCGCGCAATGAGCAGCAAGCTCAAGGTTTACGCGGGCCCGAATCACCCCCACACCGCGCAGCAGCCGGTGCCGTTCGAGATCAAGCAGGTCGCACAGTGACATCGCCGGAAGAGCAGAACGTGTCCGAAGAGAACATCGAAGCAGTGGAAGAGCTTGTCTCTGACGCAGTCGAGGTCGTCGAAGAGGTTGCTGCAGCTACGCTCGCACCGATCGTCCTCGATCGCCCGGTCCAGACCGTCGGTCGCCGCAAGGAGGCTGTCGTTCGCGTCCGGATGGCTCCCGGTACCGGTCAGTTCAAGCTCAACGGTCGTACGTTGGAGGACTACTTCCCCAACAAGGTTCACCAGCAGCTGATCAAGGCTCCGCTGGTGCTCGTCGAGCGTCCCGAGTCTTTCGACATCATTGCACTGCTGCACGGTGGCGGCCCGTCCGGTCAGGCAGGCGCACTGCGTCTGGCTATCGCGCGCGCACTCATCGAGGTAACCCCTGATGATCGTCCGGCCCTCAAGCGTGCAGGCTTCCTGACGCGTGACGCCCGCGCGGTCGAGCGTAAGAAGTACGGCCTGAAGAAGGCCCGTAAGGCATCGCAGTACTCCAAGCGCTGATGCTTTGCCGAGGTTGACCCGACGGGTCTGCTTCGGCACCTGTTCACCACAAGAGCGGGCGTCCATCGTTACCGGACGCTCGCTCTTGTGTTTCTCGGAGAAATTCCCTTCTCGAGTTCCCTTCTCGAGGTTCACAGGATTCAGGAGTCGTTCTATGGGTCGGTTGTTCGGTACTGACGGTGTTCGTGGACTTGCCAATTCGGATCTGACTGCAGATCTTGCATTGAGATTGGCAGTTGCCGCGGCGAGCGTACTGACAGCCGATACCGCGGACGAACGTCCGACCGCCGTGATCGGCCGCGATCCTCGCGCCAGCGGTGAGATGCTTCAAGCCGCGGTGACCGCAGGATTGAGTTCCGCGGGTGTCGACGTGCTCGACGTGGGTGTTCTTCCGACTCCGGCAGTTGCATACTTGACGGCAAAGCTCGACGCCAGTCTCGGTGTCATGATCTCTGCATCGCATAATCCCATGCCGGACAACGGAATCAAGATTTTCGCAGCCGGTGGACACAAGCTCGATGATGCTGTCGAGGTGGCGATCGAGGATGCACTCGACGGCACTGCACCGCCCGTCCTACCGACAGGTGCCGGGATCGGCCGCGTCCGTACGGTCGACGACGCCGCTCAGCTGTACCTTGCGCATCTGGCGAGCGCGGCGAGCGAGCCACTCGCTGGACTCACCGTTGTGGTCGACTGCGCCAACGGCGCTGCTTCCGCGCTCGCACCGGTTGCCTACGCGGCAGCTGGCGCTCGCGTCATCGCGATCAGCGCCGATCCCGACGGCCTCAACATCAACGACGGCTGCGGATCGACGCACCTGGAGAATCTTCAGAAAGCCGTAGTCGATCACGGGGCGGACCTAGGCCTCGCGCACGACGGCGACGCCGACCGTTGCCTGGCCGTCGACGAGACCGGAGCGGTGGTCGACGGTGACGCGATCATGGCAGTTCTGGCGATCGCGATGAACGACGCCGGCGAGTTGGTCGAGAACACTCTCGTCGCGACTGTCATGAGCAATCTCGGTTTGCACATCGCGATGCGCGAGGCCGGTATCAACATCGTGACTGCTGCCGTAGGTGACCGCTACGTCTTAGAGGAACTGCGCGCGGGCGGATACAGCCTCGGCGGCGAGCAGTCAGGCCATGTCGTGTTGCCGGCGTTCGGCACCACGGGCGATGGGATTCTCACCGGCCTCCGGCTGCTCGGACGCATGGCTCGCACGGGTAAGTCGGCATCCGCACTGGCCGCAACGATGACAACCCTCCCGCAGGTTCTGATCAACGTGAAGGTCGGGGACAAGGCGACAGTCGCAGCATCGCCGTCGGTACTCGCAGCAGTCGCGGACGCAGAGCGCGTCCTCGGTGACGGTGGTCGCGTGCTCCTGCGCCCGTCCGGGACAGAGCAACTGGTCCGCGTCATGGTCGAGGCCACCGAACTTCCGCTCGCGCAGAAGCTGGCCGACGAGTTGGCCGAGATCGTCGGTTCGGTTTAGCCCCTCATTACGCGTTCGCGTTTTGAGGGAACGTAATTGCGCCCTGCTGCGTCCAAGGAGTCAAAGGCCGCTCGACGTTCGAGTGGTTCCGTTGAAACTTGGGAGCGCTCGTGGATGTCGACCGCGCTGGAACAGATGAATTGGCACGCCATGCGGTGTCGGTGGCCCAGGCTCTGCGCGATTCTGCCGAGCCGATCAGGCGTCTGCGATTCAGCGGTGCCGTTTCGGGCCGTGATTACGCCGAGCATGGAGCCGCGTTGGCGTCGGCATTGGCGGTCCTGAATTCTCGCTTGACGGGGCGTGCCGATCTTCTCGATGCGTTGGCGCGTCGGCTTTCCTCTTCGGCTGAGGTGATCGCTGAGGTGGACGGTCAGGGTGCGCAGCGATTGCGAGACTCCAGCGGGTCGGTCTCATGAGACCGACGAGCGGTACCGCACAGGCAGTACCAAACAGCTACTATTGCGTCGAAGATATTCTTGCACTGCGTGATTCGCGCGTGCGTCCTGACGAAATCCTGGATGCTGGTGCGAGGGGACTGCAGTTCTTCGATCGATTTCACGACCTGGCCTCTCGGTTGGGCTTCGAAGAACGGATGCTTACGTCCTACGAGGATGCGTATCGCGCAGAGGCTGGTATCGATTTCGAGGCACTAATGCGAGATGCGTCGGACATGGCCGCAGCGGTGGACGGTTCGGTCGCCGAGATCGCGATGCTGACGACCCTGGCGGAGAATCTTCCTGCAGTGTGGAATGTTTCCGGCGTGGGTGCGGTCGTAGATCATGCCTTCGCGGCGCGGCGTGAAGCTCGGTCCGATGCGGATTCGGCGCCACTGTTGATCACGCTGGCCGACGAGTTCGCGCGGACGGTTCGAACGGCTTTGGCAGACAAGGCTTTCAAGGTGGCAAGCCTCGACCGGGCGACGATCGGCGGTCTGGGTGCGGGGGAGATCGACCAGTTGACTCACGTCGCTTCCACCGGTCGTGGTGCGGCGCCATGGCTGGACACGGTTTTTCGTTCGGCGTATCTCGATACTCGCGATGAATTCGACAGGGCGTGTGCGGAGTGCGCGAGCGCGGTTGGTCATGCTTTTGACGCCGCGACCCAGTGGGTGACAGACGCGTTCACGTCAACCTTTCCGATAGCCGAGCCGAGTGCATCCGGTGTCGCCGCAGCTCCTGTCTCTTTCTCGATCGGCGGCAACACTTGGGGCTTCTCGATTGCGTCCGACGGTCGTGGGGTGAGTCTGGATGTTGCAGGTGCTGACGGGAACTCTGTGTCGGCCACCCTGGAGTTGAGCGAAAATGGTTGGCCGAGAATAGTGCTCGATGCCGATCCGGAGATGTCGCTGCACGAGGCGCGCCCGCAAGAAGCGTCCCAGCCTGCGACACTCCAGCCCGAAACTCCCGACCCTGAGATTCGCGAGCACGAGGTGCCGGTTGAATCCAACGCCGAGTTCTCGGCCGCGCCGGACCCGGAGCCGCCTTCCACAGTCCCCGACGAGTCGATCGTGGCTCCCGACGGAGAGACGGGCGCTGAGTTGGCCGGAGCTGGTCCGCTGTGAAGTCCGTTCACGCGCCGTTCGAAGCGATCCGTCGAACCCTCGATTCTCAACTCGACGACTTCCGTGAGCGCAGAGTGGCCGCAGCGAGCGCGGAATCGCACCAGGAGCCGCCGTCCGAAACGACATCCGCCGAGAATGACACGGATGGGCCGGTCAGGTCCGGCCCGTATCTGCGATCCGCGTCAGAGCCGACGCCGACGCCGCCGTGCTCGCCGCCGGAGTCGGTGGCGAGTACGGACTCCTACTTACGCAACAGCTGGCTGGCCCGCGCGTCGGAGTGAGGTTCGACCGGCAGCAACGGCGCCGTGTGCGGAATCTCGACGTCGGGATCAGCAAAATCCTTGTACTTCTTGTCGCCGGTCAGATGGAACAACAGGAAGCCCGTGAGCAGGCACCGTGTGGCGGCCTGTGTCTTGCGCTCGGATCCACCGAGGCCCAGGGCGCCGAGGAGTCGGCGGCCTTCGATCAGTCCGGCGTCTTGGGCGTCGTTCACGGTACGTGCGATGACAGGACCGCCCCACTCCACGCTCAGCGGCCGGGCATTGCTGGTCAAGGAATCGACGTCGTCTTCGCCGGCGAGGATCAATCCGGGCGCTGTGATCTTCGACGCGTAGTTCTCCGCCTTGGGTGCTGTCGGGGCCGGGAACAGTGCGGCTACCGCACCGACATCCCCGCGCTGCGCTGCGGCCAGTACCGCAGCGCCCGCGCCCATGCCGTGACCGGCAAAGGCGACCCGATCGGGTTGGACGCTGATCTGTCCGGGGCCGAGTCGCACGCCGACGCAGATGTCGAGCGTCGCTCGAAGATCTGCAGCCAATCCGAGATGTGACGGGACCGGACCGCGTTCGCTGTCGGGCGCCGCTGCGACAATTCCCCAGGAAGCGAGGTGCTGGAGTGTCTGCTCGTACTTGTGGGACCCGACCATCCACCCGTGCGCGAAGGCAACGGCGGGGAGATTGAAACCGGTTTCCGGCGTGTACACGACACCCGGCTGTCCGGCCAGGGCGAGGTTGCCGCGGAGAACTCGGTGCGGGCCGCGCTTGGACAGCTCACGGGTCAGTGTCTTCAGTTTCGGTGCCACGGTTGAAGACGTTATCCGATGAGCCGCCTCGTGTATGCGGAGCGGACGCTGCAACCAGGTGCGGGAACCGCAAAATGCGCCCACCGCCGATGTCCAAGTACCCTGAGTCACCATGTGCGGAATCGTGGGATACGTCGGCCACCGCCCAGCTCTGGGCGTTGTGGTGGAGGCTTTGCGACGAATGGAGTATCGCGGGTACGACTCGTCGGGAATCGCGATTCTCGACGGAACCGGTGGGGTCGAGATCGAGCGTAAGGCCGGTAAGTTGGCCAACCTCGAGGCGGAGCTCGGCGAGTACGGTGCGGATCACTTCGTCGGTACGTCCGGTATGGGCCATACCCGTTGGGCGACGCATGGGCGTCCGACGGACCGCAATGCGCACCCGCATCGTGATGCCTCGGGCAAGCTGGCTGTCGTTCACAACGGAATCATCGAGAATTTTGCCCCGCTGCGTGCGGAGCTCGAGGCTGCAGGCGTCGAACTGCAGAGCGACACGGATTCCGAGGTCGCGGTTCACCTCGTCGCCCGGGCGTACGCCCAGGGGCCGACGGCAGGTGATTTCATCGAGAGTGCGCTGTCGGTGGTTCGTCGGTTGGAAGGTGCGTTCACGCTCGTCTTCACGCACGCTGATCATGCGGACACGATTGTCGCCGCGCGCCGCTCGACACCGCTCGTAGTCGGTGTCGGTGAGGGCGAGATGTTCCTCGGCTCCGACGTCGCTGCATTCATCGAGCACACACGCGATGCGGTTGAACTCGGACAGGATCAGGCAGTGGTGATCACTGCCGACAGCTACCGGATCTCCGACTTCGCGGGTAACGAGGCAGAAGGACGCCCGTTCCGCATCGACTGGGATCTCGCGGCCGCCGAAAAGGGTGGTCACGATTACTTCATGCTCAAGGAGATCGAAGAGCAGCCGACCGCTGTCGCCGACACGCTCCTCGGCCACTTCGAGAACGGGAAGATCGTCCTCGACGAGCAGCGGTTGTCCGATCAGGAACTGCGCGACGTCGACAAGGTGTTCGTTGTCGCTTGCGGTAGCGCTTACCACTCCGGTCTGTTGGCGAAGTACGCGATCGAGCATTGGACGCGTCTACCTGTCGAGGTCGAACTCGCCAGCGAATTCCGTTACCGCGACCCGGTTCTCGATCGCTCGACGCTTGTTGTCGCAATCTCGCAGTCGGGGGAAACGGCCGATACGCTCGAGGCTGTCAAGCACGCCAAGGACCAGAAGGCACGCGTCCTGGCGATCTGCAACACCAACGGTGCACAGATCCCGCGTGAAGCCGACGCAGTCCTCTACACCCGGGCAGGACCGGAAATCGCGGTCGCGTCCACCAAGGCGTTCCTGGCGCAGGTGACCGCGAACTACCTCGTCGGTTTGGCTTTGGCGCAGGCTCGCGGAACCAAGTATCCGGACGAGGTCGCCCGCGAGTACGCCGACCTCGAAGCGATGCCCGCATTGGTCAGCAAGGTACTCGAGACGGCAGAACCGGTGCGCGCGTTGGCGCGCCAGTTCGCGCACGCGTCGACCGTGCTGTTCCTGGGGCGTCACGTCGGCTACCCGGTGGCGCTCGAGGGTGCGCTCAAGCTCAAGGAGCTCGCGTACATGCACGCCGAGGGCTTTGCCGCCGGTGAGCTCAAGCACGGCCCGATCGCCTTGATCGAGGAGGACCTTCCGGTCATCATCGTCATGCCGTCGCCGCAGGGCCGCGCTGTCCTGCACTCGAAGTTGGTGTCCAACATTCAGGAGATCAAGGCGCGCGGGGCGACGACTATCGTCATCGCTGAGGAAGGCGACACCGTCGCCGCGGCGCACGCGGATCACCTGATCGAGATTCCGGCGTCACCGACTCTGCTGCAGCCGTTGCTGTCCACGGTTCCGTTGCAGATCTTTGCGGCCGAGGTTGCCGCGGCGCGTGGCTACGACGTCGACAAGCCGCGTAACCTGGCGAAATCGGTTACGGTCGAGTAGCTTTCGCTAGAAAATCGGGCCCCGCAGTCGCAAGACTGTGGGGCCCGAGCGCGTTACGGCGTCTCGACGACGACGGTTCCGCGCATCTCGGGATGCGGTGTGCAGGTGTAGTCGTAGGTTCCGGGTTCGGTGAACGTGTAGGTGTAGGTTCCCGATTTCTTGAGCGGACTGCGGAGTTTGCCCTTGGCGTCCCCGAGGCCGTTGACGTCGTGGGCCATTCCGTTGTCGTCGAACACCCACGTGACCGTCTCGCCGACATTCACGGTGATGGACGCGGGGGAGTACGCCATCCCGGAGATGGTCACCACGGGTCCGCTGGCCGTCGTTTCCGGAGCCGGTGGTGTGGAGTCGGTGCCGGAACTGCACCCGACCAGACCGAGAGCGAGCACGAGACCCGCGATTGCCGGGCGAAGACGTGATTTCATGGCTTCGAGGGTAGCGACGGCAACTGAAGGGTTCCGACATGCGTGGGTACTACACAGCCGATCAGGTGCGAGCAGCTGAGGCGCCGCTGCTCGACAAGCTGCCCGACGGGGTGCTGATGCGTCGAGCGGCGTACGGTCTTGCGCGAGTAGTCGCGGACGAATTGCGTTCCCGTACAGGGTCGGTCGCGCATCGGTCGGTGACGCTGCTGGTCGGTACGGGCGACAACGGCGGTGATGCCCTGTGGGCCGGTGCGTCGCTCCGCAAACGAGGTGTGAGCGTGCGGGCCGTGTTGCTCGATCCGGCGCGCGCTCATCGGGCGGGCCTCGATGCTCTCTTGAAGGCCGGCGGCCGAGTCGCCGCCGAAGTCGGGTCGCCGGATCTGGTGATCGACGGCATCGTCGGGATTTCCGGGCACGGCGGTCTACGGCCTGACGCGGCCGATCTCGTCGGCCAGGTGGATGCACCGATCGTGGCGGTCGATCTTCCGAGCGGCGTCGACGCGAACACCGGCGCAGTGGACGGCCCGTCGGTGACCGCTGATGTGACGGTCACATTCGGTGCGCTCAAGCCGGTACACGTACTCGCGGCTCCGCTGTGTGGTCGTGTCGAACTCGTGGACATCGGATTGAGCGTCGGCGAACCCGACTTCGGTTCGCTCGATCCGGCGGAGGTCGGTGCGCTGTGGCCGGTGCCCGGTCCGGAGGACGACAAGTATTCGCAGGGTGTGGTGGGCATCGTTGCGGGAAGTGAGCAGTATCCCGGCGCGGGCGTGCTCTGTACCGGTGCCGCGGTTACCGCGACCGCCGGCCTGGTCCGCTACGCCGGGCACGGCGCCACCGAGGTGCTCGCCCGGTTCCCGGAGGTGATTGCGAGTGAGACGTACCGAGCCGCCGGGCGAGTTCAGGCGTGGGTGGTCGGCCCCGGTATGGGTACCGACGACGACGCCGCGCGACTTCTGGCGTCGGTGCTGGCTACTGATGTACCCGTTGTTGTCGATGCGGACGGACTTACCCTCCTCGCTCAGCGTCCCGAACTTGTCGCAGCCCGGACCGTGCCGACACTGTTGACGCCCCACGCCGGCGAGTTCGCTCGATTCACAACTCTTGGCGACGACAGGATCGCGGCCACGCGTGCTCTTGCCGCACGCCTCGGAGTCACGGTCCTGCTGAAGGGCCATACGACGGTGATCTCGGATCCCGGCGGTGAGGTGCTGGTCAACGACGCCGGCGGCTCCTGGGCATCGACGGCAGGTTCGGGTGACATCCTCTCCGGTGTGATCGGTGCGTTGCTGGCGGCGGGTCTGAGCCCTCTCGAAGCCGGGGCCGTCGGGGCGCGGGCTCACGCGTTGGCTGCGAACATCGCCGCTGCCGGCGGTCAGAGCGATGTCGCCGGAGCACCGATTTCGGCTTCACCCCTGCTGGGAGGTCTGCGGGAATCGGTGCGTGTGCTTCGCTCTTTTGCCCTCGATTGAGGGTGTTCAAACCCGAACACGTGTCCGATTCTGCGTGGGTGGCAGGATTGTCGCCATGACGCTTGCCCAGGGAAGAGCACCGAAGGAGCCTGCGGAGGGGAAGGCGAGCCGACTCGACGACGCAGTAGGGCCGCAGACGGAGGCAGTCGTCGATCTGGACGCGATCGCGCACAACGTGCGTGTTCTGCGTGAATTTGCCGGGGATGCAGCGTTGATGGCGGTCATCAAGGCGGACGGATACAACCACGGCGCAGTTGCGGTGGCGCGGACGGCGCTCTCGGCGGGAGCCCGGGAACTCGGCGTCACCACCATCGCGGAGGCACTGGTCCTTCGCGAGGCAGGCATCACCGCTCCCGTCCTTGCCTGGCTGCACGGCGTCGACGCCGATTTCGCCTCGGCGATCAGATCGGACGTCGAGATCGGCGTGTCCTCCCCGCGACACCTGGCCGCTGTCGTCGACGCGGCACGGGTTCTGGGACAACAGGCGACGGTGACGCTCAAGGTGGACACCGGTCTCAATCGCAACGGCGTATCGAGAACCGAGTGGCCGCAGATGCTCGACGACCTCGCCACTGCCCGGGACGATGGCACGATCAGGCTGCGCGGAGTGTTCTCTCACCTCGCACACTCGGACGAACCGCATCACGACGTCATCGACATGCAGAAGCAGCGTTTGATCGACTCGGTTGCCGACGTCCGCGCTCGCGGATTCGACCCCGAAGTCGTTCATCTTTCCAACTCCGCTGCTACAGTCACCCGTCCTGACCTGCGATTTGACATGGTTCGGCCCGGAATCGCGATATATGGATTGTCTCCGGTGCCCGAACTCGGAGATTTCGGTTTACGACCGGCGATGACGCTGCGAGCGAAGGTGATTCTGGTGAAGAAGGTAGCCGCCGGAGAGGGCGTCTCCTACGGGCATCAGTGGGTCGCACCGCACGACACCACTCTGGCGCTGCTTCCCGTCGGCTACGCCGACGGTTTGTCTCGCTCACTGAGTGGCAAGTTCGAAGTGCAGTTGGGCGGTAAGCGTCGCCAGGCTGTCGGGCGAATCTGCATGGACCAGGTATTGGTGGACCTGGGTCCGGACGGTGACGGAGTTCGCGAAGGCGACACCGCGATCTTCTTCGGCAACGGCGATCACGGCGAACCCAACGCGCAGGCCTGGGCCGACGTACTCGACACCATTCACTACGAGGTCGTGACCGGTATACGTGGACGCACTGTGCGTACGTACATCGGGGGAGAGACGTCATGAAGACTGCAGGAAAGATGAGCATTCTCGGTGGCCTGCTCAGCGCCGTGGCGCTCGGCTCGATGGCCGGCGTGAACGCATTCAAGACCGCGACGCGTCCAGGCCGGGAAATCTACGCGGACGAGGATTTCGACCTCATGACGCGCGACCGCAAGAGCACGGTGCGCACCGAGGACGGTGTCGAGCTGGCAGTTCGCGAAGTGGGACCGGACGACGCTCCGCTGACGGTCGTTTTCGTGCACGGATACTGCCTGAGTGCGCTGTCCTGGCATTTCCAGCGCCGCCAGCTCGAAGAGCGATGGGGCAACAAGGTTCGCATGGTGTTCTACGACCAGCGCGGACACGGAGACTCGGGCATGCCGCGTTCGAAGAGTTGTACGGTTTCTCAGCTCGGCCGCGACCTCGCGACCGTCGTCGAGGCCAAGGTACCCAAGGGGCCGATAGTTCTCGTCGGTCACTCGATGGGCGGCATGACGGTACTCGCGCTCGCCGGTCAGCGACCCGAATGGTTCGAGGGCCGAGTCATCGGCGTGGGGCTGGTCGCGACGACGGCGGCAGGCCTGGCCGAGACCGGCCTGACCCGCAATCTGCAGAATCCGATCATCGACGGATTCCGGTTGGCAGTGCGCACCTCACCAGGAGTAGTTCAGCATGCCCGGGGCGCTGCGCGAGTATTGATCACGCCGATCCTGCGCGCGGCCTCGTACGGCACCGATGTCAGCCCACGGCTGCATGAACTCTCGGACGGCATGCTCGACCGGACCTCGGTTGTGACCATCGTCAATTTCCTGCGGACGTTGGAACTGCACGACGAGTCCGCTTCTCTCGAGGTCCTCGCGCACACACCGGCAGTCGTGATCTGCGGCGATCAAGACATGATGATTCCGTTCATCAGCTCCAAGCGTCTCGCTGCCGATCTCCCCGAATCCGAACTCGTGCGAGTTCACGGGGCCGGCCATCTGGTGCAGCTCGAGTTCCCGGCGATCGTGACGGACGCAATCGACAAGTTGGTGCAGCGATCGCAGGTAGAAGAGCGGTCCGATGTCGGCTGAGAACTCCACGGGACTTCCCGTGTCCGGACAGATCACGTTGGAAACGGCCGAGGATACCGAGGCTTTCGGCCGACGCTTGGCGGCGGGACTTGTTGCCGGCGACCTGGTGGTGCTGGACGGTCCGCTCGGGGCAGGCAAGACCGCGTTGACGCGCGGAATCGGCGCCGGGCTCGGGGTGCAGGGCCGGGTGACGTCCCCGACGTTCGTCATCGCTCGTGAGCATCGTCCGGGCACCCGCCCTGGCGGCGGAGTTCCCGTCGGCATGATCCACGTCGACGCATACCGGCTGGGAGACAGCGGACCGCATGCGCTCGACGAACTCGATGCCCTCGACCTCGACACCGACCTCACCGATGCAGTGGTGGTGGTCGAATGGGGTGGTGACGTCGTGGAAAGGCTCGTCGAACGGCACCTGCGAGTGCAGCTTCATCGGGAACCCGAATCGGATGTGCGGACTGCGAGTTGGTCATGGACGTCGTGAAACGGAGTTTGGTGTCACAGACGTCGTGAAACGGCGTTTCGTGTCACAGACGTCGTGACCCTCCCGGGCCGGAAGTAGTTCTTCACGTGCGGGTACCCTGAGAAATCGTGCTTGTTCTCGCAATTGACACCTCCACTCCGGCAGTCACTGCCGGAGTCGTCTCCCTGTCGGCTTCGTCACCGGACCCAGTGTCACCGGACGCAGAGTCACCGGACACAGTGGAGACGCTTGCCGTGCGTGTCACGGTCAATCCTCGTGCGCACGCCGAGGTCTTGACCCCTCACGTCCTCGAATGCCTCGCCGAGGCAGGGCTCACACCGGCCGACTTGAACGCCGTCGTCGTGGGTGTCGGGCCAGGGCCGTACACCGGACTGCGTGTCGGCATGGCGACGGGCGCTGCCTTCGGTGACGCACTCGGTGTTCCCGTGTACGGCGTGTGCAGCCTCGATGCGATCGCGGCTGCGGTACCGACCACACAGAGCCTGCTCGTCGTGACTGACGCGAGGCGTCGCGAGATCTACTGGGCGCGCTATGACGGCGGAGTGCGCGTCGAAGGACCGGCTGTGAATTCCGCCGGCGACGTCGATCCTTCGCCTTCGACGCTGATTGCCGGATCCGCTTCGCACGTGGACTTCTTCGATCTACCCGTCGACCCGGCGGAGACACCTTCACCGGCCGGGTTGGTGACAGTCGCTGCTCGCGAGATCCTGGCCGGCTCGGTTCCGGCCCCGCTGGAGCCGCTGTACCTCCGACGCCCGGACGCGAAGACCCTTGCAGAACGTGGCAAGTGAGACAGAGCAGATGAAGTACAGCATCGAGCCGATGAACGTCGATGACGCCGAACGGTGCGCGGAGTTGGAGCGCGCGTTGTTCGCGGGCGACGGACCCTGGAGCGCACAAGCGTTCGTCTCGGAACTTGCAGGCGCACATAATCATTACTTCGTTGCCCGGGAGCCTGACGGTCACGTCCTCGGCTACGCCGGAGTCGCATTGTTGGGGGCGTCGCCGAACATGGAGGCCGAGGTTCACACCATCGGTACAGATCCCTCGGCTCAGCGGCTCGGAATCGGCGGCGCGTTGCTCGATGCGCTTCTGGCTCTGGCGGATTCACGGCAGTGCCCGGTGTTCCTGGAAGTGCGCACCGACAACGAACCTGCCATCGCGCTGTACCGGCGGGAAGAATTCGAGATCGTCGGAACACGAAAGAAGTACTACCAGCCCAGTGGGGCAGATGCGTACACGATGAGACGGCCTGCCGTGCTCGGTGTCCGCGAAATTGAGGAGCAGCAAGCATGATCGTCATGGGTGTCGAAAGTTCTTGCGACGAAACAGGTGTCGGTATCGTCCGCTGGAACGGTGACGGAACCTGCGAATTGTTGGCCGACGAGGTGGCATCGAGCGTGGATCAGCACGCCAGGTACGGGGGAGTGGTTCCCGAAGTGGCCTCGCGGGCTCACCTCGAGGCGATCGTGCCGACGATGCGCCGTGCCCTTGCTGCCGCCGGTATCGAGAAGCCCGACGCGCTGGCCGTCACCATCGGACCCGGACTGGCCGGCGCGCTGCTGGTCGGTGTAGCCGCAGCGAAAGCCTATGCGGCAGCATGGAACATCCCGTTCTATGCGGTCAATCATCTCGGCGGTCACGTCTCGGTGGACACTCTCGAGCACGGTCCGTTGCCCTCGTGCGTCGCATTGTTGGTCTCCGGCGGTCACACACACCTGCTTCACGTCGAAGATCTGGGCAAGCCCATTGTCGAACTGGGCACGACTGTCGACGACGCCGCCGGTGAGGCCTTCGACAAGGTGGCCAGACTGCTCGGACTCGGCTTTCCCGGTGGACCGGCACTCGATGCTGCTGCGCAAGAGGGAGATCGGAACGTAATCACCTTCCCTCGCGGCATGACGGGGCCGCGCGATTCGCGGCACGACTTCTCGTTCTCGGGACTCAAGACGTCCGTCGCGCGCTATGTCGAATCGAAAGAGCGCGCAGGCGATACCTTTTCGATCCCGGACATCGCTGCCTCGTTCCAGGAAGCGGTTGCAGACGTCCTGACGATGAAGGCAGTGCGTGCAGCCAAGGACGTCGGGGTCGACACGTTGGTTCTCGGCGGCGGCGCCACGGCCAATTCGCGTATCCGCTCACTCGCCGAGCAGCGCTGCGCCGAAGCGGGCATCACGTTGCGCATTCCGAAACCTCGACTGTGCACGGACAACGGCGTGATGATCGCATCGTTGGCCGCTCACCTGATCGGAAACGGCGCAGGCCCTTCGGAATTGAGTGTTGCCACGGACCCGGGGCTGTCGGTCTCCGTCAGCCAGTTGATGCACTGAAAATCGGCCGACTGAGAATCAGCCGACCGGGGCCGGTTCCCGATCCGGTGTGGTCGCGGGACCGTTTTCGGGCATCGAGGTATTCGGTTCACCGGGCTTCGTCGTCGGATCACCACCACCAGGGGTAGTGATTTCGGTTTCGGTGGAACCAGATCCAGGAGTCTCCGGCGTCGTCGGGTTCTCGCCGCCGCTCTCACCCGGGCCGAGACCGCCGCCGGGGTTTGCCTCGGTCGGATCGACCGGGGGCGTCGCCTCGGTGTCCGGCATCGTCGGCCACCACGCCGGTGGATCGGGCAGCGTGATTCCGGGAATGGTCGGCCAATTCGGAGTGGTCGTTGTCGTGGTCGGCGGCGTGGTTGTCGTCGAGGTGTCCGGGATCGGCGCAGGCGGAAGTGTGTACTGATGCGTTGTGTACGAGTGCGTGTCGTAAGGCTGCGAGTCGAACGGGGTGGTGGGATACCCGTACCGAGGATACGTGCTGCCGGCTACCGAAGGCAGAGGATCATGAGACGGAATGATCGTCGATCCGGTGCTCGGTGTCGCTTCGGGGCTCACCGTCGTCGTGGTCGACCCCGTTCCGACGGGCGAGACCGCGGTGTCGTCGGTCGGCACCAATTCCTTTGCGCCGTAACCGAGTACCAGTCCGCCGACCACGAGCGCACCGATCAACGCTCCCGATACCTTGGCGGTGGATCCGGAGCGCTGGTCACTTCCGGAGCCCAGCAGCGGGAAACGAATTGCGGTGATCGAATCTGCCAGGAGTGCAGCACCTTTGGTTGCCGCAGTCTCGGGCTCGACGATCTCGACCATGGGGACGTCGACGGCAGCGGCGACGGCGGACCGCACGGCCGGAATGTGTGCGCCACCGCCGATGAGTACAACGGCACCGACGGGCCGCGGTGAGCCCTTCACGACTTCACGGATGAAGGTGACGGCGCGCTCTATATCCGGGGCGATGATGGCCTCGAACTCGTCGCGCGTGATCGCCATCGCGTCGATCGGAAGGTCGATGGTCACCTTGGTGGACGTGGACAGTTGCTCTTTGGCGACATGGCACCGGGCGGCAAGAAGTTCCGCGTCGGTGTACCGGCGCAAGTGCCCTGGCGCCTTCTCCGTCACGAAGTCGACCAATGCCCGGTCGATTCCGGCCCCTGCGAGGGCGTCTATACGGTCGGAGTGCAGAACTTCACCGGTGTGGTCGACGACGGACACCGTCAGACCTTGATCACCGACGTCCACCTGAGTTGTCGTGTCGTACCGCTCGGTTTTCCCTGTCTCGGCGAGATACGCGTGTACGGCGGCAGGCTCGGGGATTGCACGGACCTGCTTCGGCGAGCGCGAAAGAGATGACCTGATGCTCGCGAGTTGATCGTCCGTGCGATAGCTGACACCGATCGAGCGCGGCGCTTCAGATCGGTCCGTTACCTGCGTCGTCATCAGCTTGATGGATGCTCTGACAAGGTCACCGACGTTGGAATTGGCCTGATCCGCCGAGACGAAGCGAGTCTCGGCAGGCACGGCGCCTGGCGCGTTTGTGCTGGTATCGGTGTCGACGAGTGCTGAATAGACACCGGAAGATCCAGTGGAAATTCCCAGTGAACAACTCATCGCACACCTCCTCACAGTCAATACCGGTCAATGTTCAATCGACCGCCGTTATATGAACGTTACAGAAGGTTCGTGAGGATTGCTCAGTGCTTTTCGTCTCCGTGACGTCCTTTTCGGACCGAAAGGGTGGTTTTACCTGCGAAATTGTCGATCATTGATTCATGCGGAAAAAAGGCGATTCTCCCCACATCGACCGGGAACGACGACGCGCGCTGATCCGTGGTGCAGTGCTTCGACCCACGCTGACGGTGATCGCCTTCGGATGCGCGTATTTCTTTCTGCCGTGGATCGATGTACATACCGCCAGTGCAATCTTCCTCTTGATCGGTGGAGGCGCCGCGGTACTTGCCGTGACCACCTGGCAGGTGTGGCGAATTCTGCGTTCCGATGTGCCATCTCTGCAGGCGGTCGAAGCTGTGGCGGTGGTGATGCCGACGTACTTGTTGTTGGTGTCCATCACCTATTTTTCGGTCGAGCATGCAAGCCCTGGCAGTTTCACCGAACCGCTGTCGCGTATGGCGGCGCTGTACTTTTCGTTGTCCGTCTTCTCGACAGTCGGATTCGGTGACATCGCCGCGCAGACGGACCTTGCCCGGGGGCTCGTGAGCCTTCAGATCGTCTGCAATCTGGTGTTGATCGGATTCGGCGTTCGATTCGTCGTTGCCGCAGTGTCGTGGGCGAAAGCGCACCGCTCGCCTTCGAGCGGACCTGAAATCACCTAGGACACTGCGGCAATCGGAGTCATCGTCCGGTGTGGACCAACAATTCGACGTTCTGGTCGACGCCGGTACCCGTCAGCTTCGGGTCGCGGTGGATGTCGTTGAACGACAGTTCGCGGTACAGCGAGGCGAGCCCGGCTGCCGACTTGTCGCTGTAGTCGACGGAATTGGGACTCTCCGCCTCGAAGAGCGTCGCAAGCAACGACACCGTTCCGTCATGGTTGTCCGCGATCTCGATGATGCGTCCGAGTTGCGGGTAGTCGATGTGAGAGGCGGTGTTGATCTCCCAGAAGCCCTGCTCGGGGGTCGCGCCGGGCCACGGGGTGATCTTGTTCTCGTGGGTGTGTCCGTTGACCCAGGCAAGTACGTTCGGGAAACGATGCAGCAAGTCGAGAAGCTGTGAACCGCGCAGGCGTGGCTCGAGGACGTTCTCGGGGTCGGGAACGAGATTGTCCATCGTGTCGCTCGTGTGGTGACTGAACAGCACGAAATACGTGTCACCTCGCGACTCGGTGACGCGAGAGCCCGCGGCGTCGTAGTAGGTGCTGCTGCCGGCGCGCAGGGTGTTCTCGATCCACTGGAACTGAGCGGCGCCCAGCGAACCGTCGACGAGGCCCGCGCGGTTGGTGGAGTCCATGCTGATGCCGACGACGCCCGGTGCGATCTCGAACGAGTAGTAACCGATACCGGTTTCGCCGGCGTCGGGGGCGAAACCGTGTCCGACGGGGCCGGGACCGGTGTGCGCGGGATCAAGATGTGCGGCGATGAACTGTCGCGGTGTGAACGGCGCGCGCGACGGGTCGGGGGTGACCTGGCGCGGCGGCGTAGTGAAGGCGGACAGGATTCCGGGTATCGCACTGGGATCGAACTTGGTGGCGACGTCGATCTGCTTGGCCTGCTCCGGTGAACCGGGCACCTCGAACTTGAGAGATCCCGTGTACATCGCTTCGAGCGGCGGGATGCCGCTGGGCACCGTGCCGGACACCGAATCGTCGTGGTTGCCGAACACGCAGTACCAAGGGGTGTTCAGGCCGGGGCTCGACACGGGCGTGAAAGCGGCACCGAAGAAATCGGGGATCTCCGGGAATCCGGCCTTCTTGTACATGTCGAGCATCGGTGACTCGGGGTTCCAGTAGAGATCGGCACCCGAGTTCTGTACACCCTCGTAGCGGTCCTTGGCACCGGTATTGGCGACGACCGTTCCGCCGTTGAGTGAGGTGAGGAACCAGTCGAGTTCGGCGAATTCCTTGTTGTCCGTGTTGTCGCCGGTGGTGACGACGGCATCGAAGGGGCGCGACGTGTGCGGGCCACTGCCGATCGAATTGACCCGGCGGACAAGTGAAATCAGCCCGTGCGCCGTCAGGGTCTCCTGGGGACGGAACGCCGAGCCGGTGATCTGGTGGACGTACTCGAATCGCATGGGGGACTGGGCGTCGACGATGTGGACGTCGGTCAGCTGCACGAGTGAGGCGAGTGCGGTGCGTCGGTCCTCGCGTCCCGACTTCGGCTCGGCCAACTCGCTGCGCACGATGTTCGCCCAACCGGGTCCGGCGGTGAGCTTGGTGTAGCCGCTGCTGCTGACGGGGGTGGACACGGACTCGAGAGTGGTGCCAGGACCTGACGTCGGAATGGTCGACGCGCCTGCATATTGCAGGCCCCACGGCTTGCCAAGGCTGACCGCGCCGACGGCGCCGAGTCCGGCGAAGGTCAGAAAACTACGGCGATTGATGTTCGTCACGAAGTGAACAATAGGTGAACGTGGTGGACGGCTGTCCTGTTTCGCTCTGGACGAAGAGAAAAATGCGCCCAGTCCTTGAGGGTTGGCACTCTCACGTATAGAGTGCCAATTGGCGCTGATCGAGTTCCGGCACCCGCGACGACGGGACTGCAGTGACGCGCCGTAAACGGCATACCCAAACAGCTGTCCGAGGATCGCCTCGGACGCACATACCCCAAAGTGGAGGGCTCATCGTGGCGAGCGTCAACATCAAGCCGCTCGAGGACAAGATCCTCGTCCAGGCCAACGAGGCTGAAACGACGACGGCTTCCGGCCTGGTCATTCCTGACACAGCCAAGGAAAAGCCCCAGGAGGGCACCGTCGTTGCAGTCGGCGAAGGCCGCGTCAACGAGCAGGGCAACCGCATCCCGGTCGACGTCAAGGAGGGTGACACGGTCATCTACTCCAAGTACGGCGGAACCGAGATCAAGTACGCCGGCCAGGAATACCTGATCCTGTCGGCACGCGACGTGCTGGCTGTCGTCTCCAAGTAAGACACACGTGATCCGCCCCGGAGTCCACACAGGATCCCGGGGCGGAATGCGTTCACGCCCCGAAGATTCAGGAGCTGACAGAACAGATGTCCAAGCAAATTGCGTTCAACGAGACCGCACGCCGCGCTCTCGAAGCCGGAGTCGACAAGCTTGCCGACGCCGTCAAGGTGACCTTGGGCCCGCGTGGACGCCACGTCGTGCTCGCCAAGGCATTCGGCGGCCCCACCGTCACCAACGACGGTGTGAGCATCGCCCGTGAGATCGAGCTCGAAGATCCCTTCGAGAACCTCGGCGCACAGCTCGTCAAGAGCGTCGCCACCAAGACCAACGATGTTGCCGGCGACGGCACCACCACCGCGACCGTTCTGGCCCAGGCCATCGTCCGCGGCGGACTCAAGAACATCGCAGCGGGCGCGAACCCGATGGCTCTCGGCGTCGGCATCAACGCCGCAGCCGACAAGGTCGTCGAGGAACTGCTCGCCGCAGCCACCCCCGTCGAGGGCGAGAAGTCGATCGCTCAGGTCGCCACCGTCTCCTCGCGTGACGAAGAGATCGGCAAGCTCGTCGGCGAGGCACTCACCCGTGTCGGAACCGACGGCGTCGTGACGGTCGAGGAATCCTCCACCGTTGCAACCGAACTCGTTGTCACCGAAGGTGTTCAGTTCGACAAGGGCTACCTCTCGCCCTACTTCGTCACCGACATCGATGCGCAGAAGGCCGTCTACGAAGACGCGCTGATCCTGCTCTTCCGCGAGAAGATCAGCTCACTTCCCGACTTCCTTCCGCTGCTCGAGAAGGTTGCCGAATCCGGCAAGCCGCTCTTGATCATCGCCGAGGACGTCGAGGGTGAAGTTCTCTCCACCCTCGTGGTCAACTCCATCCGCAAGACCATCAAGGCCGTCGCCGTCAAGGCGCCGTTCTTCGGTGATCGTCGCAAGGCATTCCTCGACGACCTCGCAGTCGTCACGGCAGGCACCGTCATCAACACCGACGTCGGCCTCTCGCTCAAGGAAGCCGGCCTCGACCTGCTCGGCAGCGCTCGCCGCGTTGTCGTCACCAAGGACGAGACGGTCATCGTCGACGGTGCAGGCACCGCTGACGACATCGCGACCCGCGTTGCGCAGCTGCGTCGCGAGATCGAGAACACCGATTCGGATTGGGACCGCGAGAAGCTCGAAGAGCGTCTGGCGAAGCTGTCCGGCGGCGTGGCCGTCATCAAGGTCGGCGCAGCCACCGAAACCGATCTGAAGGAACGCAAGTTCCGCGTCGAGGATGCGGTCAACGCAGCCAAGGCAGCAGTTTCCGAGGGCATCGTCCCCGGTGGCGGATCGGCTCTCGTTCAGGCCGGCACGGCTCTGATCGGGAACCTCGGCTTGACGGGTGACGAGGCCACCGGCGTTGCCGTGGTCCGCGAAGCCCTCAACGCCCCGTTGTTCTGGATCTCCAGCAACGCAGGCATCGACGGTTCCGTCGTTGTCAGCAAGGTCGCCGAGATGACCAAGGGCGAAGGCTTCAACGCTGCCACCCTCACCTACGGCAACCTGCTTGCCGACGGCGTCGTAGACCCGGTCAAGGTCACTCGCTCGGCAGTGGTCAACGCCGCTTCCGTCGCGCGCATGATCCTCACGACCGAGAGCGCCGTCGTCGAGAAGCCGACCGAGGAAGTTGCCGACACCGGACACGGTCACAGCCACTGACTCGCTGCTCGTAGTTTCGACAAAGAAGAGATCCCCCACCGGATTCCGGTGGGGGATCTTTTTTCGTCTGGCGATCAGATGAGCGGGATCGTTGCGAACGGCTCGCTCGTCGGCTGCTGCGATCCGCCGGGCGGTTCGACAGTGAACGCCAACTTCGTATTCGGACCGATGCCGTCGAGCACCACCTGGGTAGTGGGTTTGACGTCGCCCGGAGCCATCGTCCCCATCGGGATCATCGTGGTGTCGTCGGTGTCGCCCGGCACCAGCCACATCTGGTAGACGGTATCCGGACTCGGGGGAGTCACGTCGTTCATCACGAGGACTGCGGCGTCTTCGGAGGGCGAGAACAGCGTCGTGGCACTACCGCCGCCCGGGATGTCACGCGTCGTTGCATGAACGTCGGGTGCTGCCATGATTTCGGATGCGGGGTTCGGCGGCGGCGTGTTGTCGGACAGCGTGCGTCCGATTCCGATGCCGCCGACCAGGATTGCGACTGCGGCGGCCGCCGCAAGAGCCATGGTCCACGGGCGTCGACGGTTACGACGCTCGGCCAGCGAAACCGGGGCGTTGGGAGCCGCGGTCTGTTCTGCGATCGAGGCGAGGACGCTGCTGCGCAGCGACGGCGGGGGCTCGACAGCGTCGACGACGGTCATCGCGGCCATGGTTTCGGCGGTGAGCCGGACCTGGGCGTCGAATTCGGCGCGGGTCGCGGAGTCCGAAGCGGCAAGTCGTTTGTCGACCTCACGGCGCTCGTCGAGGTCCAACGCATCGATCGCGTAGGCGTACGCGTAGTCGATCAGCTCTTCGTCCATCTCACATCACCCCCAAACATCCACGTAGGCGCAGTAGTCCGTCGCGAATTCGCGACTTGATCGTGGGAATCGCCACGCCGAGATCTTCGGCCACCTCGCGGTACGTTCGGCCGCCGTAATAGGCGAGAGTCACTGATTGGCGCTGAGTGTCCGTCAGCGTTTCGAGACAGTCGGTGACAGCACGATGCTCGTCTCTTCGTGTCACTTCGTCGCTGACGACGTCGAACTCGGGAGTGGCATTGGCGGTGTCGTAGAGAGCCTGTCGATCCGAACTCGACTGTTCGGAGCGCACGCGATCCACTGCGCGCCGGTGGGCAAGTGTCAGGAGCCAGGAAAGCGCGGACCCCTTGGCAGGGTCGAAGCTGTCGGCTGATTTCCAGGCCTGGAGGTAGACCTCTTGGACCGCTTCCTCGGAGAAACCTGGATCACGGAGTACACGAAGAACCATGCCGTACACACGGGAGATGGTTCGGTCGTAGAACTCGGCGAAGGCGCTCTGGTCGCCACCGGCGACGTTCGCGAGGATCACTGCCAGCTCGCGTGATTCCGCGATTCGCGCGGTGCGGGCCGCAGAATTGTCCGTCGGGCATGCGTCGGCCGCATCCGACGCATGGTCTGGCTCGCTCACGAAGAGTTGTCTCGCTTCATCGCGTACAACCGTAGCGTGCATGTCCGGTTCTTTTCTCTTGGCCCGCCGTTGGCCGCTGTGCGCCTTTATTAACCGCGGGGGGTTGATAAAGGCGCACAGCAGGTGGGGACTACTGCGGCATCAGCACCGAATCGATGAGGTAGACGGTGGCGTTTGCGGTCTTGACTCCACCGCAGACGACAGTTGCGTCGTTGACCTTGATGTTGTCACCGGATCCGGTGACGGTGACCGTTCCGCCCTCGGCGGTGGGGTGCGTTCCGTCGATCGCGTCAGGGGCGATCTGGCCGGGAACCACGTGGTAGGTGAGGATCTTGGTCAGCGTGGCGCTGTCCGTCTTGAGGCTGTCGATCGTGGCGGGGTCGATCTTGGCGAATGCCGAGTCGATCGGTGCGAAGACGGTGAACTCGCCACCGTTGAGAGTGTCGACCAGGTTGACGTCCGGGTTGAGCTGGCCGGAGACCGCCGCGGTCAAGGTGGTGAGCAACGGATTGTTGGACGCCGCTGTGGCAACCGGATCCTGGGCCATTCCGCTGACCGATCCGGCGCCGCTCGGCACTGCGGCTGCATAGTCGGCACAACCGGCACCGACCAGATCGGAAGCAGGCTCCGCCATCGCGCTGCTGGGAGACATGCTCGATCCCATGGCAGAAGACGTCATGGCGGCGCTGGACGTGTCGGTCGACGAATCGTTGTCGTCCGAGGAGCAACCGACCACGCCGAAGACGGCGAAAGAGGCTGCTGCGGTGACTGCCAGAACTCGAGTAGAGGTGTTCATGGGTCTGCCTTCCTGAAGGGATGTGCTGAGGTGCACTGTCAGAAGGCATTCGGAGGCGGGCGTCGGTCGGATGGGTCGTGTCGGGAATTCTTTTCGACGGTGTCCCGTCCACACGCATTTTCGACGGTGTCCCGTCCACACGCAAAAGCCCCCGAAAACTCTCGGGGGCTTAGTGCGCTCTACCTACGTGTATCAGGAAGCTATGCGGGTGGTGCGACGGTGGCGCGCGTGTAGTTCACGTTCGGTTTCCGACATTCCTCCCCAGATGCCGTACGGCTCGGCGACGGTCAGCGCGTGGCTGCGGCACTGCATCAGGACCGGGCACTGACGGCACATCTCTTTTGCGCGGGTTTCGCGCTGGGCACGTGCTCTACCGCGTTCGCCATCGGGATGGAAGAACATGGAGGAGTCGACTCCGCGGCACAGACCGTGCATCTGCCAGTCCCAGATGTCTGCGTTGGGGCCTGGAAGGTGATTCGGTGCAGGCATGTTGACTCCTTACTGCAAGCTCGCGTTGATCAACGAGCGGACCAAGTTGCCCGGAGGTTATCCGGGCCTTCTGAATCGTTCACGCTTGCTAACCGTAAGGGTGCTGAGTAAATCGCGTCAATAGGCTCGTTCAGTGGCGATCGGCATATATCGAAATGCGAGAGTTAACGAAGTATATATTTACATTTCGGGCCCCTCGTGCGTTGTTCTGCGCCGATGTCGAAATTGGGTCGATCGAGGTGGCGGCCGGCAAGCCTGGCTGCTCGAGATGCGAAACCTACAGATCAGGGATATGTTCGAGGCTGATCGCCCGGCGAAATCACTCGGTCATTCGGCTCGGTTTGCGTCATTTGTCCGATATTGCGTGGGCGGGGTTGCACTCCATTTCGGGACTTAGTGCCCAAGTTTCAACTAGGACATCCGTCCAATAAGTAATGCAGTTAACGTCACGGATATATGCCCGTTAAATATCATTACGAGTACATTTGGCAAATCTCAGTTGAATATCTGATTAACTCCGACAAACTTGCCTTTTCGTGTTTCGTGCGACTTTTGGCATCGTTGGTGTGACGCCGGTCGTGCGAATGTCTGCTCGTGCTGCTGCGATGATCAACCTGTGTCGACACCTGCGCGCCCTCAATCACCTGTGCCCAACGAAACAACTGCACTTCCAGGGCCCCTCGAGTCTGCCGCGTTCGGTGCGGATCCGGATCTCGTCCGCCTCCCGGCGCCTTGCTCTACCCGAGATTGGTGGACAACGGCAGTAGTGCTGGGTGGTCAGGGCCACTACGCAAGAGCGCGGGCTGCATTGGATGTCCTCGATCGGCTCACGGCCGGGTTCTCGACGCACTCGGATCGAGTTCTTGCCTCTCTGTCTGCCAGCACGAGGGCGTCGTTTCTTCGCCAGAGCGGACGCCATGCACTCGCGTCCACGTGGGACGGGCGCGCACTGGCGATCGTCGGCGGCCTGCCAGGTGATCCAGAGGCTGCCTGTGACGCTCTGACCGGTCGGGCCGCAGACGCCCTCGGCTGTGGCAGGCTCCCGCTCGGCTGGCGCCTGCTGGCGCAATGTCGGGCGCGTCTGGATGCCGAGGGCGGGCTGTGGCGGCAGGAAATTCGGATCGAATGGGTCTCCGCAGAATTGGCGTTGGCGGGAGGCGACTTCGCTCGTGCCCGCAGACACGCAGAACGCGCCGTCGAATTGTCAGCGGAATCGGAGTCTGTGCGGCACCGCGTGAAGTCGGATCTGCTGCGTAGCGCCGCGCTGACCGGAACCGACGCGAGCGCAGCCGTGAAGATGGCAGCAGATGTGTTCGCGCGGTGCCGGCAATACGGCCTGCTGCCCCTGGCCTGGGCGTCGTCTCTGTTGATCGAAGGTGTCAGCGGTGAGAGAACCTCACCGAGTGCCCGGGAGATCGGCGATCTGATTGCGATGCGTGGTGGATCACTCCTACCTTTGTCGTAACCACTCCACCGAAGTCTCCGGAGAACATTCCAGAAGGAGCTGTATCGATATCGCGACTGCTGGGCAGGTATGCGGAGACCAGTCGGTCCGGATGGTTACTCTTAGAGGGTTCCGCTGAGAGCGGGAGCACACCCGCTCGGGAGGTGCCACTGTAACGCCAGGATTTTCGCTGACGATGACAAATACGAGCGATGAGTTGGACACCGCGGTCGCTGCTGCTGCGCAGGGCGACCGTACAGCTCTAGCTTTGGTTCTGGAGAACATCCGACCGATGGTGGTGCGCTACTGCCGCGGTCGAGTGGGTGCGGCCGAGAGAGGACACCTGTCCGCTGACGACGTCGCACAGGAAGTCTGTCTGGCCGTGATGACCGCGCTGCCGCGTTATCAGGACCAGGGACGCCCGTTCATGGCCTTTGTGTACGGAATTGCCGCGCACAAGGTTGCGGACGCACATCGAAGCTCCGCCCGTAACAAGTCGGAGCCCGTTTCCGAAGTACCGGATGTAATAGCACTGGATGATGGTCCCGAACAGCGAGCTCTCGATTCGGAGTCCAGCAGACAGATGCACGAACTTCTCGGCACACTTCCGGAGAAGCATCGAGAAATCTTGATACTTCGCCTGGTGGTCGGGATGTCGGCCGAGGAAACGGCCGTCGCCGTCGGTAGTACCGCCGGAGCTGTACGAGTCGCTCAGCACAGAGCGATCGCGAAACTGAAAAAAGAAGTGACGAAAGCAGGTGAGAGCTTTGGCTAGAGACGAGGGGCATGACGCTTCGAATCTCGGTGATCTCGCCGACGACGGTACGCCAGTGGATTTGGCTGCGGTTCGGCGTGACGATGCGCTGATCGAATCCATTTCGAATGGTGGGCCGGTAGCAACCGATAGCACCGAACAGTACGAACTTGCGTTGATCCTCTCGCAATGGCGTGACGATGTCGTTGCGACTCCGATGCCCGAGGGTCCGTTGTTGGACGATGTCATCGCTGCAATCACAGCGACGCCGTCCGGCTTCTCCGATCGTCAGCGTTCCCGTTCCCGTTCTCGATTGCGTGTGGTTCGTCCGATCGCCGCCGCTGCAGCTGTTGCAGCAGTGGTCTTCGGTGGCGCGACGGCGATGGCGTACGACGCCCAGCCCGGCGATGCCCTGTGGGGTGTCAAGCAGGTCGTCTTCGCCGACGAGGCCAACTCGACAGTTGCGAAGATCGACACGACTTCCGAGCTGGAAAAGGCCGAGCGGCTGTTGGCTGCCGGAGACATTCCTGCGGCAAAGATGGTGCTGGACAACGCAGCTCACCGTGCCGATGCGGTCAAGGACTCGCAGGACAAGACCGACCTCGTCGAGCGTTGGGGCAAGTTGATGACGCAGGTCCAGGAGACCACGTCACCCGTAGCGCCGCCGTCGACGAGTGGTCAGCCGGCCGGCCCGACCACTTCGATCACGGCAATTCCGGGCTCCTCGGTCAAACCGCTCAATCCTCAGGGACCTGGCGAACCGACAAGTTCGACCAAACCAGATCCGGGAGTGCAGCTGCAGTTGCCGCCGACGTCGGCTTCCTCGACGCCTCCGACCTCGTTGCCGACGACAACCACGACGACAACGACCACCACCACGACGACGACGTCTCTGGCGCCTGCCTCGTCGCCGTCCGGTGATTTCTCGTCACCGCCGCCCTGAGACCCGCTCTGATCGGCATAGTTCCGATCTGAATTCATACGAAAGTGGCCGACAAGCAATTGCTTGTCGGCCACTTTCGTATGAGCTTGGGTGAGGTTTCGCTCAGCTGTCGAAACCGTCGCCGTGCATCGCCTCGTTCATCGACGCGTCGGCGTATCCACGGCAGTAGTCCCACGTGACATATGCCTCAGGCATCGGGTCGTAGGCAGGCTCGTGGGGGCGGACGGTTCCGTCCACGAGCAGCTGCAGCAGGTTTGCGCGCAGCATGTCCCAGTCGTGGTAGTGATCCTGTTGGCAGTCCTCGCAGCAGACTACGAGACCGCGGATACCGCGGTGAGCGAGGAGTGCCTCGTAAACAGCAAGGTCAGCGAGATCCTCCTCGACCGCTTGGCGTTCGTGGGGGTCGAGTGGTTGGCCCGGCTCGATGGCATCGAGAGCCGCGGAGGGGTCAGCTGGGTCGCCGGCGAAGGGATCTGGCGGCAGACCGGGGGGCAGTTGATCACGCACAGCACCACGGTACGCAGGTCAGGGGGGTCAGCGCCACTTGTTGCGCGTACACGCAGCGTGGGTGGGATGGTTCGGACCTTTGAGTGAGCCGATACCATGGTGTGCAACGCCGGGAAAAGGTGCCAGGAATTTCTTTCCGTGCAGGCGCCTTCTATCCGATATCCAGCTTTCGTAATCCGTTTCGAGGCGGCTGCTACAGCGGTCGCCCTGGGCGAATCTAGGTCCATGGAGGGTCCTGACCGCATGAGTAGTTCTGCAGGACATGTACACACCGGAGGAGACGACCCCAACAAGGTCGCGATGCTGGGACTGACATACGACGACGTGCTGCTGTTGCCTGCTGCGTCCGACGTCATCCCGAGCCAGGTCGACACGTCCAGTCAACTGACCCGCGACATCCGTCTGCGGATTCCGTTGGTCAGTTCTGCGATGGACACCGTCACCGAGTCGCGCATGGCAATTGCGATGGCACGCGCCGGCGGCATGGGTGTTCTGCACCGCAACTCGTCGGTTGAGGTCCAGGCAGGACAGGTCGAGACGGTCAAGCGGTCCGAGGCCGGCATGGTGACCGATCCCGTCACGTGTAAGCCGACCGACACGATGGGTGAGGTCGATGCGAAGTGCGCTCGTTTCCGCATCTCCGGTCTGCCGGTCACCGACGACGCCGGCCAGCTGGTTGGCATCGTCACCAACCGGGACATGCGTTTCGAGGTCGACCAGAACCGCCCGGTCGCGGAGATCATGACCAAGATGCCCCTGATCACCGCTCAGGAAGGCGTCACCGCTGACGTGGCACTGGGCCTTCTTCGTCGGCACAAGATCGAGAAGCTGCCGATCGTCGACGGCAACGGCAAGCTCACCGGTCTGATCACGGTCAAGGACTTCGTCAAGACCGAGCAGCATCCCGACGCCACCAAGGACCGTGACGGTCGACTTCTCGTCGGCGCTGCAGTCGGTGCCGGCGATGACGCCTTCCAGCGCGCGATGGCGCTCACCGATGCCGGTGTGGACGTACTCGTGGTGGACAGTGCGCACGGGCATTCGTCCAACGTTCTCGACATGATCGCCAAGCTCAAGCGTGAACTGGGCGAGCGGGTTCAGATCATCGGTGGCAACGTCGCTACGCGCGCGGGTGCTCTGGCACTGGTCGAAGCCGGCGTCGATGCCGTCAAGGTCGGAGTCGGCCCTGGTTCCATCTGCACCACCCGCGTCATCGCCGGTGTCGGTGCCCCTCAGGTCACGGCCATCCTGGAAGCGGTTGCCGCGTGCAAGCCTCTGGGTGTGCCCGTCATCGCCGACGGTGGACTCCAGTTCTCCGGTGACATCGCGAAGGCTCTTGCCGCAGGTGCGTCGACGGCCATGCTGGGTTCACTCCTGGCCGGTACCGCTGAATCGCCCGGCGAACTGATTCTGGTCGGCGGCAAGCAGTTCAAGAGCTACCGCGGAATGGGTTCGCTCGGCGCGATGCAGTCGCGTGGCGAGGCCAAGTCGTACTCCAAGGACCGGTACTTCCAGGACGACGTACTTTCCGAGGACAAGTTGGTTCCGGAAGGCATCGAAGGACGTGTTCCGTTCCGTGGCCCGCTCTCGCAGGTGACGCACCAGCTCACCGGTGGTCTGCGCGCTGCCATGGGATACACGGGGTCGGCGACGATCGAGCACCTGCAGAACGCTCAGTTCGTCCAGATCACGGCGGCCGGTTTGAAGGAAAGCCATCCGCACGACATCACGATGACTGTCGAAGCACCCAACTACACCGCTCGTTAGCAACCAGTACACGAGAAAGGGGCGCGCGTGCGCGACCTCGTTGAGATCGGCATGGGTCGAACGGCCCGACGTACCTACGAGTTGGACGATGTGAACATCGTTCCCTCCCGGCGAACTCGTTCGTCGAAGGAGGTGTCGACTGCTTGGCAGCTCGACGCTTACAGGTTCGACATTCCTGTCCTCGCACATCCCACCGACGCGTTGGTCTCGCCGACTTTCGCGATCGAGTTGGGTAAGCGCGGCGGCCTCGGTGTCATCAACGGTGAAGGCCTGTGGGGCCGTCACCCCGATGTCGAGGAGAAGCTCCGGCGTCTCGTCGAGATCGCCGAGAAGGACGGTGGCGTCGACGCGGCCATCCGCTACTTGCAGGAGCTGCACGCGGCACCGCTGCAGGCCGGTCTTCTGGCAGCTGCGGTGGCGCAGGTCCGTGATTCGGGGGTCACCACTGCCGTTCGCGTCAGCCCGCAGAATGCGCGCGCACTGACGCCGGAGCTGATCAAGGCGGGAATCGACCTCCTGGTCGTCCACGGCACGATCATCTCGGCCGAGCACGTCGTGCACACCGAGCAGGAACCGCTCAACCTCAAGACGTTCATCTCGGAACTCGACGTTCCGGTTGTCGCGGGTGGGGTCAGTGACCACCGCACCGCGCTGCACCTGATGCGTACCGGCGCTGCCGGTGTCATCGTCGGGTACGGGTCTACCGAGGGTGCAACCACCACCGGTGAGGTCCTGGGCATCGGCGTTCCGATGGCCACGGCCATTGCCGATGCTGCAGCAGCCAGGCGCGACTACCTCGACGAGACGGGTGGACGCTACGTCCACGTCATCGCCGACGGTGACATCGCAACTTCGGGTGATCTGGCGAAGGCCATCGCCTGCGGTGCGGACGCTGCCGTTCTGGGCACGCCGCTGGCCGTGTCCGCCGAGGCGCCGGGTGGTGGCTGGTACTGGCCGTCCGCTGCGGCTCATCCTTCGGTTCCGCGTGGAGCACTTCTTCCGGTTTCCTATGGTGAGCGTCCGAGTCTGGACCAGGTTCTGAGCGGCCCTTCGGACGATCCGTACGGTTCGCTGAACTTCGTCGGTGGTCTCCGTCGGTCGATGGCGAAGGCCGGATACTCCGATCTCAAGGAGTTCCAGAAGGTCGGGCTGACAGTCCGCGCGTAGTTTGTACCTTTCTGTGGCCCCGGTTCTTCGTGAACCGGGGCCACAGTTCGTTGTGCAGGACTTTCTTCCGTTCCTGATACTTGCGGTTACGCTTATGGGGCCCCTTGTGGTGGTAGTCACAAGGGATAGGTGCATACTGGCGGGTAACTACGGTTCACGGTGGAGGTGTCCTGATGGGCAAGCAACGGGCAACGGACTACGACGTACTGATCGTCGGATCCGGGTTCGGCGGAAGCGTGAGCGCGCTTCGTCTCGTGGAGAAGGGCTACAAGGTCGGCGTCATCGAAGCCGGCCGACGGTATGCCGACGAAGATTTCGCGAAGACCAGTTGGGATCTCAAGAAGTTCCTCTGGGCTCCGAAGCTGGGGTGCTTCGGCATTCAGCGCGTGCACCTGTTGCGCGACTGCCTCATTCTCGCGGGCGCAGGCGTCGGCGGCGGGTCGTTGAACTACGCCAACACGCTGTACCAGCCGCCGGAGCCGTTCTTCCAGGACAAGCAGTGGGCGCACATCACCGACTGGCGAAGCGAGCTCACCCCGTACTACGAGCAGGCTCAGAAGATGCTCGGCGTCGTGCAGAATCCGCACATGACGCCCGCTGACGAGATCATGAAGTCCGTCGCAGATGACATGGGCGTCGGCGACACGTTCATCCAGACCCCTGTCGGCGTCTACTTCGGTGAACCTGGCAAGAAGGCGAAGGACCCGTACTTCGGCGGCGTCGGACCCGAGCGCACCGGTTGCATCGAGTGTGGCGAGTGCATGACGGGCTGCCGTCACGGAGCGAAGAACACGCTCCTCAAGAACTATCTGGGCCTTGCCGAGACAGCCGGCGCCGAGATCATTCCGATGACCACCGTGTCCGGGCTTCGTGAGGCTCGCGACGGTTCGTGGGACGTGTTCACCGAGCGAACCGGTGCATTCGGACGAAAGAACCGCCGCACCTACACGGCTGCGAACGTCATTCTCGCGGCCGGAACGTGGGGCACTCAGCATCTGCTCTTCGACATGAAGGACACCGGAGCGCTGCCCAAGCTCTCCGACAAGCTCGGCGAGCTGACTCGAACGAACTCCGAATCCATTGTCGGCGCAGGCAAGTACAAGGTCGATCCCGCACTCGACCTGACTCGCGGAGTGGCGATCACCTCGTCGTTCCACCCGAGCAGCGACACCCACATCGAGCCGGTCCGCTACGGCAAGGGATCGAACGCGATGGGCCTGTTGCAGACCTTGATGACGGACGGCGGCGGCAAGACGCCCCGATGGATCAAGTTCCTCGGTGTGGTTGCGAAGAATCCGTACCAGATGTTGCGCATGTTGACGGTCAAGGACTGGAGTGAGCGCACGATCATCGCGTTGGTCATGCAGAACCTCGACAACTCCATCACCACGTACACGAAGAAGGGCCTGTTCGGTCGACGCAAGGTCACCAGCAAGCAGGGCCACGGTCAGCCGAACCCGACGTGGATCCCGGAGGGCAACGAGGCGACGCGTCGAGTTGCCGAGAAGATCGACGGCGTCGCGGGCGGCACGTGGGGCGAGATCTTCAACGTTCCACTGACGGCGCACTTCCTCGGCGGTTGCGCTATCGCGTCGGATTCCGATCACGGCGTCATCGATCCGTACCACCGCGTGTACGGCTACCCGACGCTCAGCGTCGTCGACGGCGCAGCGGTCTCGGCCAACCTCGGCGTGAATCCGTCGCTGACCATTGCCGCTCAGGCCGAGCGTTCGGCCTCGCTGTGGCCGAACAAGGGGGAGACCGACCTGCGTCCCGCCCAGGGCAGCGGCTACGAGCGTTTGGCTCCGATTGCACCCAAGTCGCCTGTGGTGCCGGCGTCGGCTCCGGCCGCGCTGGTCCTGCCGATCGTGAAGATCACCGGCGGCAAGACAGCTACCGCTGTTCCGGCGGAGCCGGCAGCCGGATAGTTCGCCGCGAACGAAGATGGGGCGTGTCGTCGAGGATTCGACGACACGCCCCATCTCTGTTTCAGAGTGTCAGCCTCCTAGCGACCCGAACAGAGTGCCGAGGTCGAGGCTGCCGGTCCCGCCTCCGGGCCCGCCGTCCGTATCGCCGGGGACGGTCAGGGTCTGCGGCGCGGATGCGGAGGCCGTGTAGCCCGAAGCGCCCACGAATTCGGCGGTGACACTGTAGGTCCCGGAGTTGTAGAACGTCGCCGGTACCGTTGCGACACCGTTGACCACGTCGACCGGTCCACCGATGAGGGTGTCACCGACCTTGAACTGGACCTTGCCTGTGGCGCCGGACGGATCGACCGTTGCCTTGAGCGTCACCGGGGTGTTCTTCTGAACAGTTCCGACAGCGTCGAGAACCGTGGTCGTCTCGACGTCGGCCGGAGCCGGCGTCGTCACACTGACCGGGAATGCCGGGGCAGCGGACGGCGCGAATCCTGGTGAGCCCGTGAACTTCGCGACAACCTTGTGCGTTCCGGTCGAGGTGAAGGTGTACGGAGCGACGGCAACTCCGTCGGTTCCGACCGGAGCACTGACCGTTTCGGTGCCGTCGACGATGAAATCGACGGTGCCGCCGGTACCCTGCGGATCGACCTTGGCAGTCAGGTTGACGTCTTGTCCGACCTTCGCGGTCGACGGCGACACCGTGGCGGTAGTGGTCACGGCGTCCGGCGGTGCATCGGTCGTGACGGTCACGATCTTGGCCGACGCCGACGTCGACGCCAGGAACCCGGGGGCTCCGCTGTAGCTCGCGGTGATGGAGTGCGGTCCGTCCTCGGTGAAGGTCGGGGAGATGCTGGCCGACCCTCCGGTTACCGGCACGGCGTCCTCGAGTGGGTTGTCGCCGTCGAAGAACTGGACGGTTCCACCGTTTGCGCCGCCGCTCACGTTGGCTGACAGGGTGACGGGAGTTCCGTTCTTGGCGTTGGCCGGTCCGACGACTGTGGTGGTGGTTGCCTTGTCCGCCTCGATGATCCGCGTCGTGGCGAGGGGGCCTGCGCCGCTGTTGAGCGGACCGTTCTCGGCGTCACGCGGGGTGCATCGCGTGGGTGCCCAGGCGGTGATGACCAGGGTGGCCTTGGGGAGGAACGTGAGGAAGTTGCGATCGTTGTTCCACGCTCCCGCGCTGCCGCCGGTGCGTACCTTCATCGCGACGTCCCCTGAATCGCCGGCCTTGAGAACTGCCTTGACCTGGGGGAGCTGGAACTGCGTGTAGCCGTCGGCATTGTTGGAACCGTCGACGTTCTTGCCGGTCGCCTTGACGACGATGCCGCCCTCGGAGTTGATGCTCGAACTGGGGCTGTTTCCGATGACCTGGTTGTTTCCGGAGAGGCGCAGAATCGTTCCGTTGGGATCGACGTTGCCGTTCTCGTTGACGCGCAGGATGTTCGGCGCTACACCGCTGAGCCCCGCCGAAGTGCCGGGGACGATGGTGGCTTCCACCAGGGTGGCGTTCGCAGGAACGTCGACGTCGACCTTGATGCGGGAGACGTTCTGGACGGTCGCCCCCGAAGCGGAGCCGGGAAAGGCGATGGGGCCGGGTTGGATGGTGACCTCGAAGGTTTCACCGGCGCCGATGGATTCCGGTGCGTCGACGATGACCGAGCCGGACTGTGACTGCGTGGTCGGACCGGCGACAGCGGACGGGGTTGCCAGGCAACTCGTGCCGAAGGTTGTTGTCACGGGGGCCGCTGATGCGGGGATTCCCGCGAGGATGACGCCACTGGCGAGTGCCGTGGCGGCGATCGGCGCCGCGATGCGACGTCTGGAGTACACGAACATGGATTCTCCTGAGCTGGGTACGGGAGTGGTGTCCAAAGCTGATGTGGGGGACTAGCTTCCGAAGAGCGGGATGAGGCCGCTGAGCGAACCGGTGTCCACGCTTCCGGTGCCGCCGCCGTCTGTCGGTGCGGTGCCGACCTGCACGACCGTCGGGCCGGAGACGGAGTTCTTCCAACCGGCGTCGCCGACGAAGTTGGCAGTGAGGCCGAACGTTCCCTCGTCGTCGAAGGTGTGCGTGAGTGTCGCGACGCCGTTGACGACGGCAACGGGTGCGCCGATGGGCGTCGTGCCGGACTTGAACTGGATCATTCCGTTTGCTGTTCCGGGTGCGACGGTGGCCTTGAGCTGCAATGCCTTTCCGACCTGAGCCGAGCCGCTGACGGTCAGAGACGTCGTGGTGTCGGCGCGGGCGGGTTCGGGATCGGTGACGTTCACAGTGAACGACGTGGACGTGGAGCCGATGAATCCGGTTCCGCCGGAGAACTCTGCCGTCACGGCTGCAGTGCCCGCTGATGCGAAGGTGTGCGGGAGGATCGCGACGCCGTCACCCGTGCCGACCGGTGCGGTACCGACCTCGGCGCCGTCGACCTTGAACGTCACGGTTCCGCTGCTCGGGATGGGGGAGACGGTGGCCGAGAGGTTGGTCGGTTCACCGACAACAGCGGTGAGTGGTTCGACAACTGTGGTCGTGGTTCCCCAGTCGGGATCGCTGACTTCGAGTTGGGTTGCGGTGGAGACGGAATCGCCGTAACCGGCCTCGCCGGTGAACACTGCGGTGAAGCTGTGGGTGCCCGAAGCGTCGTAGCTGCGGGTCAGGGAAGCCGTCCCGTTGACTACAGCCACCGGTGCGCCGAGGTTGGTCTCGCCGTCTTTGAACTGCACCGTGCCCACGGCGTTTGCCGGTGTGACGACAGCGCTCACGGTGATGCTGTCACCTACCAGCGCGGCGTTCGGGGCCGAGATCGTGGTGGTGGTGTCCGCGGAGACGTCGACGGTCTGGACTCCGGAGGTCGAGCTGTGGAATCCCGGACCGGCGTTGTACGCGGCGGTGATGTCGTGGGCGCCGACGCTGTCGAAGGTGTGGGAGAGGGTGGCGCTACCGCCCGAGACCGGGACCGGTGAGCCGATGTCGTTGCCGCCGTCCTTGAACTGGACGGTGCCGCTCGCGTCGGACGGCGCAACTGTCGCGGTCAGGTCGACCGGCGTGCCGACCTTCGCCGTTGCCGGTGCAACCAGTGTGGTTCCGGTGGCGACAGACGGGTCGACTACCTGGACGTTGACGTTGATCGGGTTGAGGCCCTGCTGTGTGCTGAAGGCGTTGACGTCGAAGAGCATGCCGCTGTCGTACGTCCCGAATGCTGTGCCGACGGGGACCGTGTAGGTCGCTTCCAGTGTGACGGGTTGGTTCTTCTTGACGACGAATCCACCGACCAGGAAGGTGCAGCCGCTCGAGCACTTCGCGGAGACTCCGCCGTCTGATTCGTTGCTGATCGTGGCCCGGTTGGTCACACCCAGGTAGGTGGCCTTGGCGCTGCCCGGCACGAGGACGAATCCTGCGGGCGGGATGTCACGGATCTTTGCGATCGACCGTTCGATGCCGCTTTCGTTGTGCTTGATCTCGGTCTTGTACGTGACGGTGTCGCCTGGGTGAACTGCCGCGTTCCCGATGACACTCTTCGTGAAGATCAGGTTGTCGGTCGTGCCGGTGAAAGTGGTCGGCGGGGCTTCGTCAGCGGTGGCCGGCGTGCCGAGGACTAGAAGTCCGGCGGCAGCCGTCACAGCCGCGACAGGTATGGCGAGTCGTCGTATGAATCGACGCACAGGTCCTCCTCGAGGTGAGCGCCGTTCGGCGGCGCCGGCCGTTTGCGATCGTGATCCTGATCACTTGACGGGCGAGATTACCTTTACTGGACGTTTGGTTCAGGCGAATCGGTCAAACGTCCAGAAAATTCACCCTTCGTCCATTTCGGGCTCTGGCCTGCGATGATGCTGCCGAATTGATTGCCGAAGCTAAGGTGCGGGTGATTTGGGCACCGTTGACCTGGACGGTGGTCTAGATCCGCGCGAGGTCGCCGCGCAGTTCTGAGGGGCGGCCTTTGTAGTGACGTACCTCGCGCTCGCTCGGCCGAGTAGCGGGCTGAGTCCATGCATGCGCAGAAGCGCTGGCTGCGGCGATTAGACTGCACCTGTGGCAGATATCGAGCAGCAGAGACCAGTTCTTGTCGTCGACTTCGGGGCGCAGTACGCGCAGTTGATCGCACGGCGAGTTCGCGAAGCCAAGGTCTACTCGGAGGTGATTCCGCACACCACGACCGTCGAGGAGATCGTGGCCAAGAACCCCTTGGCTGTTGTGCTCTCGGGTGGGCCCTCGAGTGTCTACGCAGACGGTGCTCCCAAGCTTGATCCCGCACTGTTCGATCACGACATTCCGGTTTTCGGAATCTGCTACGGATTCCAGGCGATGGCAGGCGCCCTGGGCGGCACCGTCGCCGAGACCGGTACCCGCGAATACGGCCGTACCGACATCGCGGTATCCGGCGGATTGCTCCACGACGGTCTTCCCTCGACGCAGCCGGTATGGATGAGCCACGGTGACGCCGTCACCGAAGCGCCTTCCGGCTTCGAGGTGACCGCGACCAGCGACGGTGCTCCCGTCGCGGCGTTCGAGGACCGCGCCCGCAAGCTCGCCGGTGTGCAGTACCACCCTGAGGTTCTGCATTCCCCGCACGGTCAGCAGGTCCTGAGCCGCTTCCTGCACGAGATTGCCGGTATTCCGGCAGCGTGGACGGCGTCGAACATCGCCGATGCGCTGATCGAGCAGGTTCGCGAGCAGGTCGGAGACGGACACGCCATCTGCGGTCTGTCCGGTGGCGTCGACTCCGCTGTCGCTGCGGCTTTGGTTCAGCGCGCAATCGGCGACCGGTTGACATGCGTCTTCGTCGATCACGGTTTGATGCGAGCCGGTGAGCGCACGCAGGTCGAGCAGGATTTTGTCGCGGCAACCGGCGCTCGTCTGATCACCGTGGATGCCGCGGACACCTTCATCGGTGAGCTGGCAGGCGTCACCGATCCCGAGACCAAGCGCAAGATCATCGGCCGCGAGTTCATCCGCAGCTTCGAAGGCGCAGTCAGTGATGTTCTGGGCGAGAACGCATCTCATGGTGCGACCGTCGACTTCCTCGTCCAGGGCACGCTCTACCCGGACGTCGTGGAGTCGGGCGGCGGCACGGGAACTGCAAACATCAAGAGCCACCACAATGTCGGCGGGCTGCCGGAAGACCTGCAGTTCAAGTTGGTTGAACCGTTGCGTCTGCTGTTCAAGGACGAGGTCCGTGCAGTGGGCCGCGAACTCGGCCTGCCGGAAGAGATCGTCGGACGCCAGCCGTTCCCCGGTCCCGGACTCGGTATCCGCATCATCGGTGAGGTCACCCGCGATCGCCTCGAGATCCTGCGTCAGGCAGATTCCATTGCGCGCGAAGAGCTTACGTCTGCAGGCTTGGACGGAACCATCTGGCAGTGCCCGGTCGTTCTCCTCGCCGACGTCCGAAGCGTGGGCGTGCAGGGTGACGGCCGGACGTACGGTCATCCGATCGTGCTGCGTCCGGTCTCGAGTGAAGACGCGATGACCGCGGACTGGACGCGTCTGCCGTACGAGACCCTCGAGCGCATCTCGACTCGAATCACCAACGAGGTTGCGGACGTGAACCGCGTAGTCCTCGACGTGACGAGCAAGCCGCCGGGAACTATCGAGTGGGAGTAAAAACAACTGTGCGCCTTTATTAACCCCCCGCGGTTAATAAAGGCGCACAGCAGTTTTACTTCCGGTTGCGCCGATTCGGCAGAATCACCAGCAGTAGTCCTGCCACGACGGCGGCACCGACGAACAGCCAACGGAATTGAATGTTCGCTGCCGGCGCCAGGGAGAACGGCCCGACCAACGCCCACACGCTGACCAGTAGTGCGGCCAGTCCGGCGATCAGCAGAAGTGCCGAGGGGCGCTTGGATTCTCGGGTCTCGTCGTGCTCTGTGGTCTCGTCGTATTCGCTCATGATTGCGTCACCTTCAGACTGCCGAACGTTGCTTTGGCGTTGATGGTCAGTGTGGGCGAATCCGGTGTCACATCACGGCCCGGGTGTATTCCGCCGTCGAGGCAACCTGATCCGTCACCCATGACGACGGTGCAGCTGTTCTTGACGTTGACGGTTGGTGGCACCATGACGACGAACTCACCGAACGACGCCGCGACGTCGATGGTCTTGTCCTCGGTGAACTTGACCCCGTTGAGGTCGAGAGTGAAGCTTCCGAAGGCTCCCGAGTACGACGGCTCCAACTCGGAAGCGGTTGCCGGAGTCCATCTTTGCTCACCCGAGGCGTCGAAATCGATCGGGTAGACCAACGAGGCGAGAAGCACGAAACCCACGAGCGGTCCGGTGACGACCAGCAGGCCGTACCCCTTGCGGAAGAATGCCCCGAGGATCAGGCCGAGCGCGATGACGGCGAGTCCGACAGCACCGACTCGGCCGGGAGTGAACCACTCGTTGCCGGTTGCCGCGCCCGCTGCCCCGGTGACGGCGGCGACGATGATCGCGAGTCCGAGCACTGTCAGCGTCCATCGCGAGCGACGCTTACGTGGTGGCAAAGGCAGCAGCGGCGTGGCTTTGACTGCCGGGTCCGGGAGATCCCAGGCGAACGGAGCGACACCGAGCGGATCCCAGGAGGGCGGTGTGATGGCGGCCTCGCCGATCACCTCGGTCGGATTGGCGGCGGCTGAAGCGCTCGGGTCCTTCGACAGGTTGATCGTCGGATGATCGGCCTGAGATTGCGGTGACTGTTCGGCCGGCCGTTCCTCGGGCACGTAGCTGTCGGGGAGTTTTGTGTACGGCGTGTACACGGGCGGCTGATTGGGTGCGAAGTATCCGGGAGTGAACGGCCCGGGCGTGAATCCCGTGCCTGGATACGCGGTACCCGCGCCGACGTACGGTGACGTGCTCTGTGGCAGTGCAGGCGGGACCGGCGCTCGTTGGTAGAGCAGCCACAGGCCTCCGACCATCAGAATCAGCCCGATCAGACCGGAACCACCCAGGCCGACGCCGACAGGCCCGACGGTCGTAGCCGCGATGGCGAGAGCCACCAACAAGACGATGGTCTTGGTACTGGAATCGGAGCTGTGTCCGCGGCCCATCAACGACTGTGCGGGGGACGATCCGTCACCGGCGCGGGCGAGCACCAACCACCCGGCGAGGTAGAGAAGGATGCCTGAGCCGCCGAAAATAGTGGAGGCCACAAACGCGACACGTACCAGAATGGGGTCGATGCCGTACCGGTATCCGATTCCGGCGCATACCCCGGCCACGTGACCTTGTGCCGGCAGACGCACGGGGCGGGTCCGCCACAGATCCTGGATCTGTTCTTGGAAAGTCGGATTGTTCATGAATCAATCCTGGCTTCCGGGGCGGCCTCCGCGCATCAGGGCCAACCCTGATCTTTGTGACGATCGGGGCCAGGGGCGCCGCCCTGATTCAGGGTTGGACCCTGATGTGAGTCCGAGTGGTTCGTGCCAGTATCGACTATGTGCAATATCTGTCAGATCCGCCGTTCGTGAGCGGTCCCGCTCCCGGGTTCACGGGAGGCCCGCCCGTCAACGGGGTACCGGTGCATGCCGTACCCATGAAGAAGGGTGTGCCCATTCCGGGCGGTGTTCCATTGCGAAAGCTGGAGCGGCGCTCCGGCGGTCGCATCGTCGCCGGTGTTGCAGGCGGTATCGCCGATCATCTCGGGATCGACGTCCTGAAGGTTCGAGTCGCCTTCGCGATTCTGGCGGCGATGGCCGGATCCGGCATCGTGATTTACGGCGCCCTCTGGATCTTCACCTCAGCCGGCACGGACACCCAGAAGCCGTCCGCGGCCGAGCGGCAGCGGGCGTACGGCTTGATCGCACTCGGATTGGGCGGCGCAGCCGCGTTGTCCTGGCTGTTCAGCGGCACGGCGGGTTCGGTGCTCGCACCGTTCTTCGTCGTCGCGATCGGTGCTGCTTTGGTGTGGCGCGAGTTCGACTCCGACGGTCCCCGGACCGTCATCGGCTTGCCGCAGCGGCCTACCGTTCTCACGTGGGCGCGGGTGGTCGGGGGAGCGACCTTGATCATCTTGGGTCTCGGCGTCGTCGTCCTCGCTCAGGTCGACCTCGAAGCACTGCGCTCGTCCCTGCTGGCCGTGGTGGTGACGCTGATCGGTGTCGGATTGTTGACGGTGCCGCTGTGGCTGCGGATGTGGCGGGCTCTCGGCGCCGAGCGTGCGGCCCGAATTCGCAACGACGAACGTGAAGAGATCGCCTCGCATCTGCACGACTCCGTACTTCAGACGTTGGCGCTGATTCAGAAGCAGTCCGACAATCCGCAAGAGGTGGCGCGCCTGGCCCGTGGTCAGGAACGCGAGCTGCGCAAGTGGTTGTTCAGCGGCGGGGATATCGACCACACGAGCCTGACCGAAGGTCTGAAGATCATCGCCGGTGAAGTGGAGGACCAGCATGGCGTCACGGTCCGCCCCGTCACGGTCGGCGACGTACAACTCGAAGGCGAAGGCGTCGAGAACGGTCTGCCCAAGGAAGCGTTCACCGCGCTCCTCGGTGCGACGCGTGAAGCTCTCGTGAACTCGGCAAAGCACTCGGGGGAGAAGGAAATCAATCTTTTCGCCGAGGTCGAGGGCGACCAGGTCAGTGTGTTCGTTCGTGATCGCGGAGTTGGATTCGACGTCAATGCGGTGCCGGAGGACCGTCAGGGCTTGGCCAAGTCGATTCGTGGTCGCATCGAGCGACGGGGTGGCCGCGTCGTGGTTCGATCCGACATCGGAAAGGGCACCGAGATCCGCGTGCACATGCCGCTCGGTGACTCTGCTCTAAAGTGGGACCAGACTGCTGACCGTGTCGACAACCCCGAGGAACAGCCCCAGTGACTTCGCTTGCGCCGCCCCCGTACCGCGTATTTCTTGTCGACGATCATGCAGTGTTCCGCTCCGGGGTGAGGGCGGAACTCTCGCGCGAGGCAGACATGGACGTAGTCGGTGAAGCCGGTGGCGTCGCTGAGGCGATCGCGGGTATCAACTCGACGAAACCGCATGTCGTTCTGCTCGATGTCCACATGCCTGACGGTGGTGGAGTGGCAGTTCTGCGCGGAATCGATTCCGGCCCGGTGTGCTTGGCGCTCAGCGTTTCCGATGCGGCCGAGGACGTGATCGCGGTGATCCGAGGCGGTGCGCGCGGGTACGTGACCAAGACGATCTCGGGATCCGAGCTGGCCGAGGGTGTACGACGCGTTGCCGGTGGTGACGCAGTGTTCGGGCCTCGCCTGGCAGGCTTCGTACTGGACTCCTTCACTGGGCGTTCCAATGCACCCGAGCCGCAACTCGATCCGGAACTCGACTCGCTGACTCCGCGAGAACTCGAAGTGCTCAGATTGCTGGCACGTGGGTACACCTACCGTGAAATCGCCGAGGACCTGGTGATTTCCGTGAAGACGGTCGAGACTCACGCATCGAACGTCCTGCGAAAGACTCAGCAGTCCAATCGCAATGCGTTGACGCGTTGGGCACATCGCCGCCAGATCGACTGAATTCCCGCGCGCTCTTTCGCGATTGCGTGCGAAGGCGCACCATGGACCGATGACGGAACCACTGGCGCTCGCGTCGAAGCGTGGGCGTTGGGTTGTCGCCGCCACCGTTCTCGGCTCGAGCATGGCTCTCCTCGACGGCACCGTCGTCAACATTGCTCTTCCTCACATCGGTGAAGAACTGGGTTCCGGTGTCGCCGGACTGCAGTGGACGCTCAGCGGTTACACCTTGGCCTTGGCGTCGCTGATTCTGCTCGGGGGAGCCCTCGGTGATCGTTGGGGTCGGCGACGGGTATTCGTGTGGGGGACGGTCTGGTTCGCGGTCGCGTCGTTGCTCTGCGGAATTGCACCGGACATCACGTTTCTGGTGATTGCACGAATCCTGCAGGGAGTGGGAGCTGCGCTCTTGACACCTGGCAGCCTTGCCATCATCTCCGCGTCACTTCGTGAGGAGGACCGCGGCGCGGCAATCGGATTGTGGTCGGGTTTAGGTGGTGTTGCCGGCGCCATCGGACCGCTTTTCGGTGGTTGGCTGGTGGAAGTGGCGGGATGGCGATCGGTATTCCTGCTCAATATCCCGCTGGCGATCGTCGTGGTGTGGGCAGCGGTGCGCCATGTACCGGAGAGCCGCGACCCGCATCCGCCCGAGCACCTGGACGTGGTCGGATCTGCCTGCGCAGTAGTCGGTCTCGGCGCACTGACGTACGGGCTGATCGAGGTCAACCCGATAGTCGGGCTGATCGGAGTGATTGCGCTCTGCCTGTTCGTCGTGGTGGAACGACGCTCACCGAGTGCCCTTGTGCCGCCGTCCCTGTTCCGCTCGCGGATGTTCGTCGCGGCCAATCTGGTGACCCTTGCGGTCTATGCGGCGCTGGGCGGTGTGTTCTTCCTGCTCGTGCTGCAACTGCAATTGGTTGCCGGGTACTCGCCGGTGGCTGCCGGCGTCGCAACGGTACCGATCACCTTGGCATTGCTGCTGTTGTCTTCGCGCGCGGGCAGTTACGCGCAGACGCACGGACCGCGGTTGCCGATGACGGTCGGGCCCGCCGTTGCCGCGGTGGGGTTGGTGTTGATGACGCGGATCGGCCCGGATGCGTCGTACCTGACCGTCGTGCTGCCGGGAGTTCTGGTGTTCGGGCTCGGCCTGGCGGTGATGGTCGCGCCGTTGACCGCCGCGGTGCTTGGTTCGGTACCGGTGGAGCAGTCCGGAATCGCATCCGGTGTGAACAATGCCGTTGCTCGCACGAGCCAACTTCTTGCCGTCGCGGCCTTGCCTGCCCTCGTGGGTATCGACGCCGAAAGTCTGGTCGATCCGACGAGTTTCTCCGACGGGTTCCGGTACGCGATGTACATCTGTGTGGCACTGCTGTTGATCGGTGCAGCGATCGCCGCGACGCTGATCCGAACTCCGACAGTAGAGCCTGTTCAGGAAGCGGATTCGGTTGCCTGCAAGCCGCATTGTGATCTGACGGGACCTGCAGTGCAACCGAATCCGATGAGGGACTAGACGCTGATGTCGCGATCGCGGCTGGGCACCAAGGGAATTGCTGCGGCGGGAAATGCCGCGACTATCGCGAAGGCGAGCGGGTAGCCGACCGCGCCGATCAGCGCACCGACCACCGGGCCCACTGCTGACGCGGCAACGAACTGCCCGGTGTTCTGTGCGCCCAATGCTTTTCCTTGCCATTTCGGCCCGGCAGCTTCGGCGACGGAAGTGAATGCCAAACCGTTGTCGGCGACGCTGATAGTGGTTGCCAGCAGCAGGATCAAGGCGGGAACGCCCCAAGGCGCTGCGCCGGCTGCCGCCATTGCCAACATGACCGCAGACGCGGAGACGGCAACCAACCGCAGCGGGCCTACTCTGCTTCCGGCGCGATCACTCCAGATGCCGACAACGATGCGTCCGAGTGCACCCACGAACTGGGAGATCCCGATCAGGAGCCCAGCGGGCGCAGCGTCCCATCCTTGCTCGCTGATCAGCCAGACCAGACCGAATGTCGAGAGGGTGAACTGCGGAAACACCAGCAGTGCCGAGACGACGTGAATGCGCCACAGGAACCAGTTCGAGCGATAAGGATTTACCGTTTCGACCGGGATGTCTGTGGGCCGCGCCGCCGGCCGCGGGGGATTGATCAATGCGACGGCGCAGATCAGGGCGAGAACGCCGTTGAGAGCTACCGACAGTCCGACAGCCGAACCGATTCCTACGTTCGCAGCGAGAGTCGGGATGGTCAGCGACGCGATGGTCACGCCCAGGGGCTGTGACATCTGCCGGATTCCCATCGCGAGGCCGCGCCGATCCTTGGGAAACCAGCCGACCACAACACGTCCACTGGCAGCGTTGGTGCTCGCCGCAGCCATTCCGCCCAGCAGAAATGCGATCCCGAGGAGGGTGTAGTTGTCGGTGGTGGTCGCGGCCAGCGCGGCGATCGCCGTCAGGCCGAGCCCGATTGAGATGACCCATTTCTCGCCGAATCTGTCAGCCATCGCTCCCCACGCCACCAGCGTGAGAACCATGCCGAAAGTGGGTGCAGCGGCCAGAGTTCCGGCCTGCGTCAACGAGAGGCCGTGCTCGGAATGCAGCAGCGGGATCAAAAAGGCGGGGGTGCTGACGAAGACGGTGCCTGCGGCCTGGGCTGCGACGCCGATTCCGAGCATCGTCCACGCCTTCGGGGAGACGGCCGTCTTTTCCAGCCGCGACGCCTGCGTCATGGTGCCCTCCGATCTCTACGCTGTTCGACGATGCCGACGCTACTCCCGTGGTTTCACATGTTGAAACCAGAATCCCATTATTTGGTCAAACGCGGACGGTTCAGGGTGCGAAGTGCCCACCCCTTTTCGAGCGAACGGTACGACGATCGCCTTGGGTGCGCCGAAAGGTACGTTCGCTCGGGAAGGGGTCAGCGACGGGGCAGACGAACCGTGAAGACCGTGCGACCATCCACCTGGTCGACGCCGATGGTGCCGCCGTGCAGGTGCACGTTCTCGACGGCGAGCGAGAGTCCGAGTCCGCTGCCCTCGCTGCGTCCGCGCGCGGTGTCGACCTTGTAGAACCGCCGAAAGATCGCCTGCCGGTCTTCGGGTGAGATGCCGGGGCCGTGGTCGACGACGGTGATGACGGAGAAACCGGATTCGACGCTCAACTCGACGCGAACCGGGGGCGCTCCGTGGCGCAGTGCATTGCCGACGAGGTTGGCGACGACAATGTCGATCCGACGCGAATCGACTCTGGCGCTGACACTTTCGGGTGCGCGCAGTTCGACGGTATCTGTCCATCCGCGGCTCTCGAGTGTGCGCTCGGTCAATTCGACGAGGTCGACGTCGTCGAGGACGAGGTGCGCTTGCTGAGAGTCGTGGCGAGACATTTCGATGAGGTCTTCGACAAGTCGAGTGAGCTTGCCGATCTCACTGCTCACGATGCGCGCGGCAGCGGCGGCGTCGGGCGGAAGATTGGGGATCTCTTCACGGAGGATCTCACTGACCGGCACCAGTGCTGCGAGCGGCGTCCGGAGCTCGTGGGAGACGTCGGCGACAAACCTTCTCGACTGCTCTTCCGATTCTTCCAGACCTCGGATGACCGCTTCGTTGCGAGCGACCATGTTGTTGAACGTTGTTGTGACCTGGGCGAGTTCGGCTACTCCGTCTTCGGGGAGTCGGACGCTGAGGTCGCCGTCGGCAGCGCGGGCGGCCGCCTTGTCCAGGCGTTTGAGCGGACGGACAAGCGTCGACGCGATCCACAGCCCGAGTAGTCCGCTCACCAACACACCGGCGGCGAGGGTGAGGCCGACAGCTCGAAGCAGGTCGTCGAACTTGTCCTGCACTCCTACCAGCGGCCGGATGGTGACGGCTTTGACCAATGTCTCGTTGTCGTAGCTGTCGTCCGCGCTCATGTCCACGACATTGACGGACATTCCCAACATGATGCGCTGGGAGTCGAGCCTCTCGAAACGGATCAGCTTCGGACTGTCCAAACCTTCGTCGAAGCTGGGCGGAATGGTCGCCGCATCCACGGATCCTTGACGGATGACTTCGCCGTCGACGATCAGCGTCATGTCGGACTGGAAGATCTGTTGGAGGTTGGCAGGCGTCAACTCGTCTACCGGTGTTCCGTTGACGTATTGCAGTTCGTCGCGAAATTGTGCGGTCGCGACATCCTGAGCGTTGGAATAGATCCACGACCGCGCCATGAACGAGACGACACCCGCGGTTGCCCCGGCGATGATCACGACGATTGCGATGAACACGAGCACGAGCCTGGTTCGCAGACCGTCGACCTGAAGCCAGGTCGGTCTCATCGGGCTGGGCTGGTGTTGAAGCGATACCCGAACCCGCGCACCGTTTCGATGACGGTCGGTGCGGCCGGGTCGTCCTCGATCTTTCCGCGCAGCCGCTGCACTGCTGCATCGACGATTCTGGAATCACCCAGATACTCCTGGTCCCAGGCTGCGGACAACAACTGTCGGCGGCTCAGGACCTGTCCGGGGTTCTCGGTCAGCGCCAGGATCAGTCGGAGTTCGGTCGGGGTGAGGGTCAGCAGCATCCCGGCCTTGCGGACCTGCAGCGACGACCGATCCAATTCCAGGTCGCCGAACGTCTCTGCACCCGGCGTCGCATCCGGGCGCGTCGTTGCGGGTGCCGAGCGCCGCACGACGGCTTTGATACGAGCGTCGAGGACGCGCGGACTGGCCGGTTTGACGACGTAGTCGTCGGCACCGGCTTCCAGGCCGGCGACGGTGTCGATGTCGTCGGATCGAGCGGTCAGAATGATGATCGGGATCGAACTTCGGGTGCGGATACGTCGGCAGATCTCGTAACCGTCGGCACCCGGCAGCCCGAGGTCGAGTAGGACGAGGTCGGTGGAGCCGAGGACGTCGTCGAAATCACCGTTACCGTCGGGGCGATGGCTGACGTCGTGCCCGAGTCGGTTCAGTCCCAACGTGATTGCCTCGGCCACGGCTGGATCGTCTTCTATGAAAAGAATGCTCACCATGAGCTCACCTTGGACTCGCCATGATCAGGGGCCTTCTGCGGTCGGAGAAATCTCGGTCAGCCAAGGCTACAGGGGTCACACTCGCGAGAGTCGCTCGTTGCCTGAGTCTGCCAGCACCGCATGCCGGGCGACGCTGGTGTTCAAGGGAAATGCCGACACAGCGAGGGTGTAGCAGCCGACGAGCAGTAGTGCACCGATCACGTCGCTCGGGCGGTGCCATTGCAGCACGACTACCGAGATCGCGGTTCCGATGGTGATCAGCGCACCGTTGACCGCAACGACCGCCCGCCACCTCGAGGGCGTGACGATCACGATCGCGCAGACCAGAGCAGCTATGGCCGTCAAAGTGCCGCTGGGGAAGGAATTGTGCATCACCAGACCGTTCAGGTCCGGTCGATTCAGCGATTGTTTGAGAACCCAGGCTGTCGTGATGGGGCCGAGGGTCACGACGACGACGCGTAAGGCTAGCGCAATCGGGTTGTTGCGCAATGTGATCATGAGCGCCACGAGCACTCCTCCCACTATCAGTATCGGGGTGACGAGGCCGATGAACTCGGCGGAGAACACGCTGAGGCGTTCGGAGGTGGCCGCGCCCACCATGAGTTGTTGGTCGACGATCTGACCACCGGTGGTGTTGACCGCCAATTCGAATTCGACGACTCCGAGGATCAAGACTGCCAGTGCGGCAATCAGTCTCGCTGGTTTGACTCGTGTCATGATCAGCCTTCCGCTCTCTCGTCCGAGGGGTTGCTCAGTTGTGGCGGGCATTCCCCGCCAGGAGTGGTTGCCAATTCGAAATGCCACATCTCGTTGGCGTAGGTCTGGCAGAGGCCGTAATCGCTGCCGTGCTGAATGAGCCAGTCGTCGGCGTCGGTCGGTCCGATGTCGACGGCCTGTCCACTGACATGCTTGGACAGGCTCGGCGAGTGCACCCACTTGGACGCTTCGTCCACGCTGCCGTACTTGACGACGGCTTCGTCGAACAGTCGCTGTTGGTATGCCGCGGACCGCCAACCCGACGTGACGTGCATGTCCACGCCGGATGCCTGTGCGTCGGCCGCTGCCGACTGGAGCGCCGCGAGCAGTGCGGAATCGAGACGGGCAAGCGCGGGCACATGAGTGTCCTGCAAGCTGATGCCGTCCTCGATCTCGCCGCCTGAGGGTCCTGAATCAGGCTGAGTGGCAAGGTAGTTACCGCTCTTCGGCTGTGCTTCTTCTGTGTACGAGCAGGAGCTGAGCGCGACCGCACCGAGCACGACTGCACCGAGTGCGACGAAGCGGATGATTCCGCGGTGGCTGGGCATACAACAGAGACTTCTCGGTCAGTGTCACCGGCAGGTGGTCACCGTTCGTCGACGGTGTCACGGTCTGCAACAGCTCTGTAACAGGACGGAACGGGGCTGGTGAGCGCGCGCTACGCGGGGCGCGGGATCGACGCGAAAGTCGACAGCTCGAACCACGAAGGCAAGCTACGACGCAACGCAGTAGGCCCAGAGATGGTGACGTCACCGGACCGTATGGCGTCCGACCAGGTCAGGTTACCTCGCCAGATCTCGGTCATCTGTCGCAAGCCCGCAGAGACCGACACTGCAACGTCGAAACCCGGATCGATATCGCACATGTCCACTTCCCCGGAATTGATGACGAGCCACCAGTTCCGCGAATGTCCACGTACTCCGGAGAATGCGAAGTGCACCACGGTCTTGCCTTCAGGCACCACGGAATGATCCACGCGGCGATGCATGTCCCACAGCAGCAGTTTCGGATCCAGATCTTCGTCGCCCAGTTCACCGATCCACCTGGTACCCCAGATGCCGAGAGCTTCGACCACAGGGCGCAGTTCACGGCCGGCGTCGGTCAGACGATAGCTGACGACACAGTCGGTTTCTTCTCGCTCCACGATGCCGGCGACCGCGAGTTGGTGAAGCCGGGTCGAGAGCAGAGTCGGTGACATTCGCGGGAGCCCGCGGCGGAGATCGTTGAAATGTTCGCTTCCCATGATCAGTTCGCGGAGGAGAAGCAGTGTCCACCGCTCGTCGAGTAGCTCCATCGCCTTGGCGACGGGGCAGAACTGGTGGTACGAGGACCCCATCTCTCGATCGTAGGCCTCCGGGGTGCTCCGGTACAGATTTCGTACTGGAGAGGAGCGAACCGTCGTCGTAGCGTCGGAGTAACGGCATGAACGCTGTCGGGCTCCGAGTACGAAAATTATTGAAGGAGAACGGTAATGAGTGAATCAACGGGGACTCTCGGGTTGGACCGGGAGCTGAAGGCCAAGCACCGGGCAATGTGGGGGCTCGGTAACTATCCGGCGGTGGCGACGCAGGTCATCGCGGAACTCGGACCTGTATTGGTGCGTGAATGCGGCGTGCAGAAAGGAGATCGGGTGCTCGACGTCGCGGCGGGGTCCGGCAACGCCGCCATTCCGGCGGCTGCGCTGGGTGCGCAGGTGATCGCCACCGACCTGGCTCCCGAACTGTTCGTGGCAGGACGGGAGGCCGCGGCGCTCGCGGGTGTCGAACTCGATTGGCAGGAGGCCGATGCCGAGGCTCTTCCGTTCGGCGACAACGAGTTCGACGTAGTGCTCTCTTGCGTCGGTGTGATGTTTGCCCCGCATCATCAGCGCGCCGCGGACGAACTTTTGCGAGTATGCCGACCCGGCGGAAAGATCGGAGTGCTGAGTTGGACTCCGACGGGGTTCATCGGCGAGATGTTCAAAACGATGAAGCCGTATGCACCGCCCCCGCCTCCTGGTTCGCAGCCGGCGCCTTTGTGGGGCGACGAGAACCATGTTCGTGATCTGCTCGGCGATGTTGCCGCAAGGAAAGACGTACTTCGTGTGGACACATTCAGCGGGCCGGAAGATTTCCGCGATTTCTTCAAGAAGAATTACGGCCCGACCATCGCGGTGTACCGGAACATCGCCGACGATCCTGACCGCACGCAGGCGCTCGATCGCGATCTGCTCGAGTTGGCAAAGAAGTACGGCAGAGGAAGCGAGCCGTTCGTGATGGAGTGGGAGTACCTGCTTCTCACCGCGACACCCGACGAGGGCGGTGCATGATGACGACGGTCGAGTTCGCGCCACTGAAATCGGCGATCACGGGTTCTGTGTTCAGCCCCCGAGATCCGGAGTACGACGACGCCAGGTCGATCTGGAACGGGCAGATCGATCATCGTCCGGCGGTGATCGCCAGGTGCCGGTCGGCGTCGGATGTGTCTGTGGCACTTGCATTTGCCAGAGCCCATTCGTTGGAGGTTTCGGTCAGAGGCGGTGGGCATTCCTACCGAGGTACATCGGTGTGTGAGGGCGGTGTGATGATCGATCTCAGTGCGATCAACGTAGTCAGTGTCGCCCCGTCCGCGAAGCGAGCCAGGGTCGGTGGTGGTGCGACGATTGCCGACCTCGACGCCGCGACGCAGGAACACGGATTGGCAGTGACCGGTGGAGTGATCAGTGATACCGGCGTCGGTGGCCTGACCCTCGGCGGTGGCATGGGGTGGTTGACGCGCACGCTCGGCCTGGCGATCGACAATCTGGTGTCGGCAGAGGTGGTGCTCGCCGACGGTTCGATCGTGCGGGCCTCCGAGAACGATCACAGCGACTTGTTCTGGGCGCTGCGCGGCGGCGGCGGAAACTTCGGAGTGGTCACCGAGTTCGAGTACCGTCTGAGTGAGATCGGTCCGGAAGTGCATCTGGGACTGTTCTTCTGGGGGATGGAGGACGGACCCGCAGCGCTTCGTCTGTGTCGCGAAGTGGTGCCTGCCCTGCCGAGAAATGCCGGAGCGATGGTTGCCGTCGGTTTGTCCGCGCCTCCGGCACCGTTTGTTCCGGATCAGTTTCACCTGCTACCCGGATACGCGTTGCTGGTAGCCGGTTTCGGATCGGAAGAGGAACACTCGAACGCGATTGCGCCGATTCGAGAGGGCGTGCCGACGCTGTTCGAGTTCGTCACCCCGCTCCCGTACATCGGTTTACAGTCGATGCTCGACGAATCGGAACCATGGGGTGCATACGCCTATGAGAAGGCCTTGGACCTGGTGGATTTCTCCGACGACGTGATCGATGTTCTGACCGAGCAAGCGGGCGAGAAATCGTCGCCGATGTCCTTCATGCCGATCTTTCCGCTGCAGGGAGCTTTCACCTCCGTCGGCGAGGACGACACTGCGTTCGGTGGTTCTCGCACACCACATTACGTGTGCAACATGACGGCTACGGCCACCGATGCCGGGACACTGGAATTGGATCGATCGTGGGTGCGTGAGACCTGGGAAGCCTTGCGTCCGTTCTCGTCCAATCAAGGCGGGTACGTCAACTTCATGACCGATGTCGACGAGGACCGAGTGCGAGCGTCCTACGGTGCGGCGAAGTACGCGCGATTGTCCGCCGTCAAGGCGAAGTACGACCCGGACAACGTGTTTCACCTCAACGCAAACATTCTGCCCGCGTAGAGCGTCCGGTCAGGCCGTGAACACCAGGATGACGACGATCAGTGCGGCCAAGATGATGACGGCAACCATGCCTGTCATGGCGAGGGGAGCCCAAGCCACTACCTTGTCGCGGGTGCTGGCATCGGCGGGGCCGGTCGGTATCCGCGGCGGCCAGGAGAACATGTCCATGGGGCTGGGAACGTTCCGCAGTGGCGTGTTCTGTTGCACTGCAGGCAGTCCGGTGATCGTGGAGCCGGTCAGGCGATTGCGGCGGTGTGGGTCGGCGAGTTGTGTGGTGCGGTGAGCCCACGCCGGCACGGCGCCTTCGGACGAGTAGACGGGAGCGTCGATCAACTGCTCGATCGTGCCACCGCCCGTCGCGGCTGCAGCGAGCGCGTCGCGTGCCTGAGCCATCGTCGGCCGACGGGTGGGGTCCGGCTCGAGGAGCTGAAGGAGAACGTCGGTGAGCGGTCCGGACTTGGTGGGTCGGTAGATCTCGGCCTTGGCGACACGATGCAGTAGAGCGATGGCGTCCGAGTCGATGCCGAAGGGCGGTTGACCCTCGATCACCGTGTAGAGCGTCGACCCGAGTGAGAAGACGTCACTGGCCTCGGTGGGATCGTCGCCGCGGGCAACTTCGGGTGCAAAGTACGCGGGAGTGCCGGTGATGACCTCGTCCTGGGTGTCGGATACGTCGCTCTTTGCGCGGGCGATGCCGAAGTCACTGATCTTGACGGTGCCGAGAGACTTGCCTCGGTCGGCGATCAGGATGTTGCCGGGCTTGATGTCGCGGTGGACGATGCCGGCGGCGTGCGCCTCGGTGAGTGCCGCAGCGATCTGCGCGCCGATCTGCGCGACCTCCAGCGGTGGCAACGTGTCGGCCAGGTTCATCGCCTGGGCGAGGCTGCGGGCGGGGAAGTACTCCATGACCAACCACGGTTCACCGGACTCGATCGCGACGTCGTACATGGCGATGGAGTGGGGGTGGGTGAGCTTTGCGGCGTTCCTGCCTTCGCGCAATGTACGTTCACGGACCTCTTCGGCCGTTTCGGTGTCGAGGCCTTCCGTGCTTGTGACCTGTTTCACCGCGACGTCACGGCTGAGGAGGGTGTCGCGGGCCAGCCAGACGGCGCCCATGCCTCCGTCGCCGATCTTGGAGCGGAGTCGGTACCGCCCCGCCAGCAGGTATTCGGGCCCGATGCCCCTCCCGGTCTGCTCCTGAGCTGTCACATCTCAAGGTTAATGGATTGATGCCACTGTGACGCTCGAGGCTCCTGTGAACTGGGTTTTTTGCTCTGCTTGACGTGTCGGGAGTGACACGGTTTACTGAAAACAGTTCGAAAATATGTTCGAAATTGCTGTTCGTTGGATGCATGTCAGACCCGACTTCCCCGCGGTTTGCCGGCTGGTTATGGATTGCTGCCGAGTGAGTTTTTCCGGTGTTCCGGAGGATGGGGATGACCGAGGTGACCGAGTTGGTGGAGCTGTCGGCAGATGCGGCGGGGTTGTCCCGTCAGGATCGGCTGGCACAGCTCCGCCGACAGATCGCGTCCATTCCCTCTCGCGGCGATACGTCGTTTTCGGGACCGAGTGTTTCCGTGGCTGGTGTTTCCGGGACAAGTGCAGCAGCCTTCGAGAGTGTTGCCGACCGGGAAATGCCGGTCGTGGACCGCGCGCACAAGGCTGGTGTTCTCCCAGTGCCGGAAGGTATCGGGGCATTGCTACCGCAGGGCGGTTTGGTGCGCGGAACCGTGGTGTCCGTCGAGGGCGCTGCTTCCTTGCTCTTGGGATTGGTCGCGTCCGTGACGGCGTCCGGGGGGCATGTGGCAGTCATCGGGCAACCTCGACTGGGATTGCTGGCGGCGTACGAGATGGGTGCGCAACTGGAACGTCTGGCGCTCATTCCGGCGCCTGGGCCGGATCCGGTCGAGATCGCTGCTGTGCTGCTCGACGGTATGGATCTGGTGATTCTGGGATTGGCGGGTGCGTCGGTATCCCCGTCGCGTGCGCGAGCGGTGGTGGCGCGCGCCCGGAGCAAGGGCTCGACTCTTGTTGTCACCGAAGGTCACTGGGACGGGGCCGAAGTTCGGTTGGACGCTCGGGTTCATGGTTACGGTGGGTTCGGTCAGGGCCGTGAGTTGGGGCGTGGTCGGCTCAGTTCCCTGAGCCTCGCGGTTCGTGCTCGGGGGCGCTCGTTCCAGCCCCGGACCACGCGTCTGGACATCTGCAGTGCAGCCGGGCGGGTCGAGTGGGTACCTTCCCGGCCGGTCGAGGCCGTGTCGGAGCAGGTGGTGTCGTCGCGGGTGGTGTCACTGTGAGCAGAGTTCTAGCGTTGTGGTGCCCGGACTGGCCGGCGGTGGCAGCGGCAGCGCTTGCCGATCTTCCTGCCACGCATCCTGTCGCGGTCACCTCGGGTAATCGGGTGATCGCATGTTCGGCGACGGCCCGCGCGGAGGGAGTGCGACGAGGCCTGCGCCGACGCGAGTCGCAGGCCCGCTGCCCGGAACTGTATGTGGCGATGGCAGATCCGGAACGCGACGCCAGATTGTTCGAGCCGGTCGCCGCGGCCATCGATGCGGTGGCACCGGGCGTCGAGGTACTTCGTCCTGGTTTGTTGGTGCTCAGTGCGCGAGGTGTCAGTCGGTACTTCGGTTCGGAGGAAGCCGCGGCGGAACGATTGGTGGATCAGGCATCTGCTGCGGGCGTCGAGAGTCAGGTGGGTGTGGCGGATCAACTGTCCACAGCGGTCATTGCCGCGCGCCGGGCAGCGCTGGTGCCGCCGGGGGAGGGGGCACGGTTTCTGGCGCCGCTACCCATGCCGGAGTTGGCGGCCGAGCCCAGTCTGTCTGCGCCGCATCGCGGGGAGTTGGTGGATCTGCTGCGCAGGCTCGGGATCAGAACCATCGGTGCTTTCGCGGATTTACCGGCAGTGGACGTCGCTTCGCGTTTCGGGGCCGATGCGGTGCTCGCGCATCGTGCGGCGCGCGGTGAACCCGAGCGGCCACCGTCGGCGCGGACGCTTCCGCCGGATCTGGAAGTGGAGCAGCATTACGATCCGTCGATCGAGCGGGTGGATGCCGCAGCGTTTGCCGGGCGCGCCTTGGCGAGTCTCCTGCACGACAAATTGTCGGCTGCCGCAGTGGCGTGTACCCGCCTGTCGATTTCGGCCAGCACGGGCAACGGTGAAAATCTTTCTCGGACTTGGCGTTGCGCCGAACCTCTGACACCGGAGGGAACGGCCGATCGAGTGCGATGGCAACTGGACGGCTGGCTCACCGGGCGCAGTGGGACCCGGCCGACCGCAGGCATAGCGGTGTTGCGTCTGGAACCGGTGGAGGTGGTCAGTGCCGGCGCTTTGCAGTTGGGGCTGTGGGGCGGTGTCGGCGACGAGGAGGAGCGGGCCAGGCGAGCATTGGTGCGCGTGCAAGGTCTTCTGGGCGGCGAATCGGTTCAGGTCGGTGTCCTGAGCGGTGGTCGAGGGCCCTCGGAGCGAATTACCCTGTTGCCCTTGGGTGACGAGCGGGTAGCTGCTCATGATCCGACAGCCCCGTGGCCTGGTCGTCTGCCGCAGCCGTCTCCGGGGTCGATCTTCGTCGACAATCCCAAGGTATGGCTGGAGGATGTGGCCGGCAACGCCGTGTACGTCACTGAGCGCGGTGTCTTCAGCTCGCAGCCGGGAAGGCTGAAGTGGGGGAGCAAGGAATGGGCAGTGCAGGGATGGGCCGGGCCCTGGCCGGTGGACGAGCGATGGTGGGACGCAGCCTCGGCGCGCACGGCCGCGCGGGCTCAGGTGCTGTTGGAGGAATCGCGGGCGTTGCTGATGATCTGTGAAGGCGGTGGATGGTCGGTGGAGGGCGTGTACGAATGAGCTCGTAGGTACAGCCAGCTGTACCGGACATGGTCGAGTCGACTGTACGAACAGTAGGGGCGCTGGCGCCATCGCACCGACGCCATCGGGCGCCTAGCGTTGATGACATTCAAAAACTCACTGTTGCAATGATTCTCGTCGTTGCAACTCTTCGCGAGGAGTGTCATGAAAACGGCGGGTCGAGCTGACGTTTCCGGAACCGATCGACTTCACTACGAGCCGATGGAGCTACGCGACGCACAACTTCTGGCATACGACGAGTCCGGCGAAGGCCGGATCGTGGAGGTGTTCGGCGATGTCGCCACAGCCGAGCACATCATGATCTTCGTGCCGGGCAACGACAACGGACTGGGAAACTACTTCGACGAGAACCGTCCGACAGGACCACGGGCGAGCGGATGGACACTGGGAAGGATGCTCCGAACGCTCGGGCCGAACGACCGCGTCGCGGTGATCGTGTGGGTCGGTTATCGGACGCCGTGGGGATTTCTCGAGTCGTTCTCCCGGACACTTGCAGAACTTGGTGCGATAGATCTGGCGCGGTTGACTCGTATCCTGCCGCGATCGGCGCATGTGACGCTCGTCGGGCACAGCTACGGGGCCGTGGTGTGCGGACTCGCTCTCCCGTCGGCGCGAGTGGACGATTGCGTGGTGCTGGGTAGTCCGGGGATGGGGACCAGTTCGCGCGAAGACCTGTGCTTTGCCGGAAATCTCTGGGCTGCGCTTGGTCCGTCGGACTGGATCCGCTACTTCTCACGCGTGAAGATCGGCCACATCGGGCACGGCCCGTCTCCAGTTCGGGCGCAGCACGGAGCCATTGTTTTCGGTACCGGTGCCGTTCGAGGGCATTGCGGCTACTTCGCCGATGCAAGCGAGTCGCTGCGAAACATCGCGAGGATCGGACTCGGTCGCTACGACGAGGTCACGCGACCAGGGGAGTTGCGGCCTCGGCTGACCGCGTCAGCAATCCGTGAGGACGGGTCTATCCTGGGAACTCGTGAGTGTCGCTAACGTACGAAGTGCCGGCGGGGTCCAGATCAGCTACCGCGATTCCGGCTCGCATCCCAGTGTGGCCGATCTGCCTCCGGTAGTCCTCGTGCACGGGATGGGCGGCGACAGCGGTACCTGGGACAAGTTCGCGCGGACCTTGCGATCACGCAACCGGCGAGTTGTCTCGGTCGACCTTCGCGGCCACGGCCGGAGCGCTCGTGCGTCGTCGTATCTGTTCGAGGAGTTCGCGGACGACGTCATGGACGTGTGTGATCATCTCGAACTCGAGCAGGTGGATCTGGTCGGCCACTCGCTCGGCGGGCACGCGGCGTCGTTGATCGCGCAGAAACGTCCCACTGCGGTGCGGAAGTTGGTCATCGAGGAAGCGCCGTTACCACTACGTGCGGGTGACCCGGAACAGGTGTTCGCGAGGAAATTGCCGAGTGTCCCAGAACTGTGGTACGCCACAACAAGTTTGGTGCGGCATCCGCGAGCCGCGTTGACGTTCGATCGCTCGATGACGCGGTCCGCGCTCGAGCAGTTCCGCCGACCGGATCCGCAGTGGTGGGATCGGTTGCCGCTCATCGAGGCTGACATGTTGTTCCTGCGTGGAGGTCTGGGCGGGATGGTGGATCCTGTTCGCCTCGACGCTGTTGCAGCCACCGTCGCACGCTGCGAATTGGTCTCTTTCCGTACCGGCCACAGTGTCCACCGCGACGGTCATCGCCAATTCGAATCCGTTGTGTTGCCGTTCATTTCCTGAAAGGGCAATACTCGATCGGTGATGCCACGAACCCATCCGAAACGTGTGTGGCACCGAATGTACTTCCATGCATACCAACGGCAACGACTGGTCCGCACACGAATACGTCGACGCGGTAGCACGATCCGTTCACGGTGAGACAGTTCGATGGCCGCAGGGCCCGAGCACGGATGCGGTGATTGTTCTCCCCGTTCATGCCCGAAACCATCCGGGGAAGAACGCAGTTCTGCTCTGGAATCACGACTTCGGTTGGTCGTGGGGCGTCGAGGAGGCTGATGTGCGAAGGACGATTTCGATAGTCGACACTCTCGGCATCGGCCGGACACCGGATCCGCTGCGCTGTGCGGATCGGGTAATCGAGCTGATCAGTCAGGCGGTTTGCTCGAGCATGTGTAGCGAACACTGATTCGGTCAACTCTGGGGCGACAACGCCTCCGAGAGGACGACGCACGTGAACCCAGAGAACGTTCCAGCCTCGCATTGTCATTCATTGCCGCGCCGGACGTTCCTCGGTGGCGTCGGTGCTCTTGTCCTCGCCGGAGTGGCAGACGTCGCAACCGGCGCGGTGAGCGCGGCGCCGGTACAAGCAGCGCCCGCCGATCGGTTTCCACAGAAACCCAACATCGTTGTCATCATCACCGATCAGGAACGCCGGCCGATGTACTGGCCCCAAGGCTGGGCTGAACAGAATCTGCCCAACCGCAAGAGGATTGCCGATCACGGGCTGAGTTTCGACCAGGCAGTGTGCAACACCGCGATGTGCTCGCCCAGTCGCAGTACGTTCTTCACCGGCCTCTACCCCGCGCAGCACGGGGTCACCAGAACGCTCACCGAAGGTGGCACTGTCTCACCCACCGAGCCACAGTTGCAGGTCTCCGAACAGAACATGGCAAAGCTGCTGGCGTCGGCCGGCTACAACGTCCAGTACCGGGGGAAATGGCATCTGAGCAAAGGCGTCGAGGGTGGTGATCCGACAAGCGAGGACGTGGCAGGATTCGGCTTCGAGGGGTGGATTCCGCCGGACGCGGGCCAGGACACCAATCCGGATCATTTCGGTGGCGGGTGCGCAGACCATGATCGCCGTGTCGCCGAGGAAGCTGTCGAGTTTCTCTCCGGACCCGCAGTCGAATCCGGACAGCCTTGGGCGCTGATCGTCTCGTTCGTGAACCCGCACGATGTCCTCGCGTACCCCCAGACGTGGAACGCGATGAACGGCACGTGCGACAACTACGGATCGGACGCGCCAGGCGCCTTCGAGCAGGGTATCGACTTGCCGCCCACCTTCGACGAGATCTTGGCGCTCAATCACAAACCGACAGCCCAGGTTCAGTCGGAACTGCTGTTGGCAGCCGGGCTCGGGCCGCTGCTCGGACCCGATCAGGCGCGTAACTACATCAACTTCTACGCCTATATGCACAAGGTGGTCGACGAACACATCGGCAGCGTGCTCGACGCGATCGAAGCCACTCCACAGATGCTCGACGAGACGGTGATCGTTCGGATGTCCGATCACGGGGAGATGGGGATGAGCCACGGAGGTTTGCGGCAGAAAGTGTTCAACGCCTACGAGGAAACACTGCGCGTTCCACTGGTCATCAGCAACCCCTTGCTGTTTCCCGAACCCGTTCGCACCGACGCCCTGGCGTCGTTGATCGACGTGATGCCCACTCTCGCCACACTCGCCCAAGCGCCTGCGCGTCAATCGTGGAACTTCCTGGGTACCGATCTGACACCGGTCATCGTCGACGCTGCGGCGTATCCGAAAAGTCCCAGCGCGCAGGTTCAGGACACGATTCTGTTCACCTACGACGATCAGAACTGTGCGACGCCCGACGGTCAGAACATCGTCACGCAGCCCAACCACATTCGGTGCATACGCGAGAGCCGCTGGAAGTACACGATGTACTTCGATCCTGCGGGAGTTGCTGCGCCGCAATACGAACTGTACGACTTACAAGCCGACCCCTTGGAACTGAACAATCTCGCCAATCCGCTCAACATCGGTTCGTATCGGCCGGATCTGGCAGCCCAGATGAACGCCAAGCTCTTCGCAGTGATGGAGACCAAGGGTGTTTCCCTGAAGGAATAGATCGAATTTCGTCAAAACTGATTCACGTTTCAGTTCTGCGGGCATGCTGGTGGGGCATCTGTCTTCGGTTCGGGAAGAAGGAATGTCATGACTGTCACCTCGCCGGGGCGAGAAGGTTTCAGTTCTCTTCGGTCTGGAGGGTTGAACTGGGATTCGTTCCCACTCCGATTGTTCACCAAGGGAAACGCCAAATTCTGGAACCCAACCGACCTCGATTTTTCGCAGGATGCCCGTGACTGGCAGGAGCTGACCAGCGAACAACAGCGCAGCGCCACCTTCCTGTGTGCGCAGTTCATCGCCGGTGAAGAAGCCGTCACCGAAGACATTCAACCGTTCATGAAAGCAATGTCGACCGAGGGACGATTCGGCGACGAGATGTACTTGACGCAGTTCTGTTTCGAGGAAGCCAAGCACACCCAGGTGTTTCGGCTGTGGATGGACGAAGTGGGATTGACCAGTGACCTGCATTCCTACGTCGCTGACAATCCGTACTACCGGCAACTGTTCTACGAGGAGCTGCCGTCGTCGCTACGCATTCTCGAGACAGACCCCAGCCCGGTCAACCAGGTGCGTGCCAGCGTCACGTACAACCACGTCATCGAGGGCAGTCTGGCGTTGACGGGTTACTACGCCTGGCAGAAAGTTTGTGCGACGCGCGGAATCCTCCCTGGCATGCAGCAATTGGTGCGAAAGATCGGTGACGACGAACGACGGCACATGGCTTGGGGGACGTTCACCTGCCGAAGGCACGTCGCCGCCGACGATCACAACTGGGACGTCGTCCAGCAGCGGATGGGTGAACTCATGCCCATGGCCCTCGGAATGATCAACTGGGTCAACGATCAATTCGAGGTGCAGCCGTTCGGTTTGGACAATCAGGAGTTCCTCGAGTATGCCGCAGACCGTGCACAGCGCCGACTTTCGGCGATCGAGTCTGCACGCGGGCGCGACGTCGCCGAGATCGACCTCGACTATTCGCCGGAGACCCTCGAGGAAAAGTTCGGGGCAGAAGATGCCGCTGCGATGAGTGAGGCGGCCAAATGACTGCGAATTCTATTGGGGCCAAGCCGAGTTCTGGATGACCTCGACAAAATCGATGTGCCGAAATCCCGGCACAAAATGTTCGAGTACGTCAGCGTTCACCGTCCCGAACGTACTTTCGGGACGGTGCTTGAAGCCGTCGGTGAAGGCCTTCAAGATCTGATTCTTGAAATCCGGACGGGGGTGGGCCGCGGTGACGGCGTCGATGTCGGCCCGGTCGAGTTCGCTGTATCCGATTCCCAGTACATCGGTCTCCACACCCGCTGTCACCAAGGCGATTTCGGGCTCCAGCCGCGAGGGGACCGCGGGCGTCGTATGTAGAGCGATGCCTTCCCACACTTTGCGGATGTCGGTTTCGTCGACTTCGTAGCCGGTGAGGAATCGCCGCGCTTCGTCCGCGCTGTCCAATTCGAATCGCGCCGTACTGTCCCGGAATTTCTCGGTGAGCCCCAGGTCGTGAAACATGGCGCCGACGTATAGCAATTCAGGGTCGGCGTGCAGTCCCAAACGCGCGCCTTGCAGCGATCCGAAGAGGAAGACGCGTCGCGAGTGGTGAAACAGTAACTCGGACGCCGTATCTCGGACGAGTTCGGTGGCGTCGGCAGCCATCTTCGAATCGGGGATTTTCACACCGGCAATGATCGTGTTCATCGGTACCTGCTCTGCTCGTCGCTGCTGCGAATTTCTCGGTCTGTCCCAGTGTCGGTCGAACACGCACGCGGGCGCACCCTGATCTCGGCCATACTGTCCACAGATCAGGACGAAGGGGAGCGATCGTGACCGCAGTGCATCGAGTTGCCGTCCTGGTATTCGACGGCGTCAAACTGCTCGACGTCGCAGGTCCGAGCGAGGTGTTCGCAGAGGCCAATCGCGGCGGAGCGAACTACGAGTTGGTGATCTGCTCGGTGGGTGGACACGATGTCGACTCGTCGACCGGCATGCGCATTCCGGTCGACTGTGACGTCGCAGATTCCGGTTCCTTCGACACGTTGCTGGTCATGGGTGGCGACGTGTTCCCGTCGATGCCGGTGAGTCCGGAACTGCGTGAGGCAGCGAGCGATCTGGCGAGACGTTCGGGTCGGGTTGCCTCGATCTGTACCGGGACATTCATCCTGGCGGCGAGTGGACTGCTCGACGGACGCCGCGCAACGACGCATTGGCAACACACGGCAACGCTGGCGCGCGCCTATCCGCAGATCACGGTAGTTCCCGACGCCATTTTCATCCAGGACGGCACGGTGTTCTCGTCTGCGGGTGTGACCGCCGGGATCGACCTCGCGCTCGCATTGCTCGAGCGAGATCATGGTGCAGAAATGGCCCGACGTGTCGCACAGCTTCTGGTGGTATTTCTCCAACGTCCAGGTGGGCAGTCACAGTTCTCGCCGTCGTTGAGCGGGCCGCGGCCCCGGGTGCCCGCGCTTCGCGCAGTGGTCGAGGCGGTGGCCGCCGATCCGGCGGGGGAGTACTCGGTCGACGAACTGGCTGCCCTGGCGCACCTGAGCCCACGGCATCTGACGAGGCTCTTTCGGGAAGAACTCGGTACGACGCCGGCCAAATACGTCGAGTTGATCCGTTTCGACTCCGCGAAAGCGCTCCTCGATGCCGGCCACTCGGTGACCGAAGCCGCGCAATTGGCGGGATTCGGCAGTTCCGAATCCCTACGACGAGCATTTTCGACGCATCTCGGAATCTCGCCGCAGGTGTACCGCCGTCGTTTTCAAGCTTTCGGCTGAGACTGACTTTCGTGCTTGCCTTGCGGCGGGCTCATGCCCTGCTTGTCGAGCCAGGCAAGGCTGTAGTCCGCGATCTCACGCCAGCCGTGGTCGATGGTCAGCGAGTGACCTCGATCGCCGAAGACCTTGTATTCGTTGATCGTCGGGGCCTTGGCGTACTTCTTGAACGAGCTGTCCGAACTGGCTTTCGGGACTGTGCGATCCTTGCCGCCGCCGATCATCAGGAGTGGCCCGCGGCGAGCGTTGAAATCTACTGCAGCGGGGCTGTGGGGCGCGAAGTTGGCGAGTGCTGCCTCGAACAACGGCCGACCAGGGGCGGGAATCGCATACTGCTCGAACAATGCGTCGGACTCGTCCTTGGACACGGCACTGGCGAAGGACTTGTGGAACGACTCTCTGTTGTGTGAGTACGCCTTCCGGTAGTTCCCGGGGTTGGACAGGACCGGGAAAACACTGCCCAGTTGAACGAGGGGAAGTTTCAACACCCCTTTGGGCTGAGCCGAGTCGATGGCAATTGCCGCGGTCGCCAACTTCTGGCCCAGCAGTTTCTGCGCGATCAAACCTCCGAACGAATGCCCCACCACGATCGGTGGTTCGTCGAGATCGGCTATCACCTTGGCGTAGTGATCCGTCACGTCCTCGATGCCGTGTCCCGCGATGTCTTCCGGGTGTTCACGCGTCTCACCCACGGTCGACGCGTCCCCTGGCCACCCCGGCGCCATCGTGGGGTATCCCTGCGCGTTGAAAACCTGCGCCCAGGGGTCCCACGTGGTCGGGTGCATCCAAAGTCCGTGGATGAACAGAACAGTCGGGTTGGACTTGGGCGACATGCGCGCTCCCCGCTATCGGACCGATGATCGATACGGAATGCCCGTTTTTCACAACCTCATTCACATTTTCGGCGAGCTCTTCCGTCGGGCCGTTCCGTTCTGTTGTGCGAAGATGGCACGATCGTGGCATGGCACCAACTGGATCTGCGAAGGCGATGGCACTGTGGACTACCGCTTTTGTTGTCTCACAAGCGAATATTGCTCGCCTACTCGGGCCGGTGGCTCCCAAAGTATTGGAAGTGCAGACGGCCTTCTCTGCTCGCCGGTACGTCGAAATATTGGACTCCATGGACGCAGAGGCCACGGCACGATTTCGTAGTCACTACTACCCCGACTTCGTACATCCCGCGATCTACGCGATGGCTTTGCGGTCAGCGGGCACGAGGCTCGGGGAGTGGGTTCCCCTTTCCCCGGCAACTCGGCGCGCCCTTGCCGTAGTGCCCGTACTGTCGGCGGCCGGCGACTACGTCGAGAACGTGGTCGGACTCCATTTCCTCGATCATCGCGACAGGATCACCGACTCGAGGGTTCGCGCCGCTTCGACCGTCAGTATTGCCAAATGGGTGCTCGCACTCGGAACTCTCGGATATTTGTCGCAGGGTTTTGTCAGAGTATGGGTATCGCGAAAATGAGGAGCACTGATGGCAGTCGAACTCGGCACCGAATACTTCGCTGACGGAGCAGAGTTCCGTCGATGGCTGTCCGAGAACCACGAGTTGGTCCCCGGCCTTTGGCTGAAAATGGCCAAGAAGACCTCGTCGCACAGTTCGATCGACTACGACCAAGCGTTGGACGTTGCCCTGTGCTTCGGCTGGATCGACAGCCTCGCACGGCGAATCGACGACGATTTCTTCGTACAGAAGTTTTCGCGACGCACCGCGCGGAGTCCGTGGTCCAAACGCAACGTCGAGATAGTCGCCCGCCTCGACGCTGCGGGACTTCTCGAGCCTTCCGGCATCGCCGAGATCGAGAAGGCCAAGGCCGACGGTCGATGGGATCGCGCGTACGAGGGATCAGCCAAGGCCGAGGTCCCCAAAGACTTTCTCGATGCGCTCGCGGAAAACCCGAAGGCTCGTGAGTTCTACGCGACGCTCAATTCCACCAACCGATTCACCATCGCGTACCGACTGCAGGAGGCAAAGCGTCCGGAGACGCGAGCCAGGCGGATCGAGAAGTTCGTGAACCAGCTTGCGGAGGGCAAGAAGTTCTATTGAGCTGCCGCGTCACTGGGCCACAGGTACTTGCGAATCGACACCCAGCGAGGCTGACACAATGGGCCTCGTGATCGAAGCCGAAACCTGTTCCGCACTGTCTGCTGTCGATGAGCCGCTGGCAGGCAGCGCTGCCGTCGTGCAGGGCTGGGTATGCCTCGAATTCAATGCCGCGTGGGGTCGTGACGTGTTGGACGGTACGGCCTTGGGGGAGGAGCTTGCCGCCGAGCTGAGCCGCCGAGCCGATGCAGCGAACGTACGAATCATGTTCGTTCGGCGACCCGGGCGTACCGATCCGATGACTGATGGACACACCGTCCTGCTTGCGCGCTCCGATCCGAGCGACTCATGGTGTGAAAGGTTGCACATCGATTCGCCGATGGACTTACTCGACGTCGATTTCTCCCTGTTGGATGGGCCGCCACCAGGACTGGGCGAGCAAGTGACCGAGCCAGTCGTATTGGTCTGCGCGCACGGCAAGCGCGACCAGTGCTGCGCTGTATTCGGCAGGCCGATCGCCGCAGCGCTGATGTCGTCCTTCGGACCCCAGGTGTGGGAGTGTTCGCATACCGGCGGGCACCGATTTGCGCCGTCGATGATCCTGTTGCCGAGCGGCAATACGTACGGCCGTCTGTCGGCAAGTGAGAGTGTCACGGCCGTGGAGGTGGCTTCCCGAGATCAGGTCCATTTGCCAGGCCTGCGTGGACGGAGTTGTTGGTCTCCTGCGGGGCAGGCTTCGGAAATTGCTGTGCGACAGCAAATAACCTGCGGAATCGACGACTTGGCTGTCATCGAGCAGGCGAGTGACGGGACATGCGTCGTCGCACATGTGGACGGCCGGCAATGGGCCGTGGAGACTGCAGTCTCCGAACTCGCGCCGCGTCCACCGAGTTGCGGCGCGGCGCCCAAGCCGGTCAGGCCAGTTGTGGTCACGTCGATTCGAGACCTGTGATTTCATCGTCGGTTTTCTACGATCAGTCTCGATGAACTCGGGTGTGGGTCATCGCTACTGCAACAGGAGCGCAATGACTGCGGGCGGTAATTGACGTTGTCCGAGGAGGTTTACGCGTTGGCATCCGTCGAGTTCGACTGCCATCCGCGTGCCGCCCGATCCGTCGGGACGAAGCACGTCGATCGAAGCGATGTAATGGGCGACGAGATCGCATGGGCCTGCAGGTGGCGCGGTGGATGCAACCTCCATCAGATCAGTACTCTGCTGGCGTGACAAGCGGATTCGGGACTCGGGCAGCGGCGGTTCGGTGGAATAGCGGCACACCAGTAGTCTGCCGACGTCGGAAATCGGTGTAGCCAAAGCTGTTTCCGTCAGTGGGCGCGCGTGAGTGTCTTCGTGTTCTGCCATGCGACTCATGTCAGCTTCAGTGGTCGTCGCGAACGGTTGTCCGATCGACTCCGCGCAGTCGGCCCGGACGTTGGCAGGAAATCGACGAGACTGTTCGCGGAATGCATCGTCCACCGCGTGGATGTCCCCCTCGAGGCGTATGGAGTCGATGGTCAACCCACCGTCGGACGTTTCTCCGCGTTCGCATCGAACAACGGCAACGGGGCTGAAATCAGGAGGCGGGTAACCACTTCCCTCGGGGCGAAGTGCGATGCTGCTGTCGCGTGCCTCGGGGGCTACGAGCGCGGCGGTGATATCAGGGGCGAGGCAGTCTGCCCGATCGACCGCCGTCGCGACCGGTGGAGTGAAAGATTCATAGTCTCGAACGCCGGTCCAAACCAACGCAACGGCGACGACACTGACGACGACGATAAAGACCCCAGCTGTGAATCGTCCACTCATACATCGACACTATGTGCTTTTGCGATGGATTGAGCCGAAGTCTCGACCATTGCGGGTGCGACGTAGCATCGCTGCTATGACAGTCGATTTGGTTGCGCCTGACGAGGCCTTGTGGGTGTCCTGGTTGGAGTCGCGTGACGAGTGGGGTGGACCGCAGGCGGATCAGCCCGGTTCGGCGTTGGGAGTTGCGCAACGTCTGGATCTCGACCTTGCCTCCCGCGATGGGTTCGGGCACTGGGTGCAGGAGTTGTTGGCGCAGCCCGAGGCGTTGCCGGGGCCCGACATTGTCCCGGCAACCAACTGGTGGATCGTGCGAGACGGCAGGTATCTCGGTGCTATCCAGTTGCGACACAGCTTGAATGAGTTCTTGGCTGATCTTGGTGGTCATATCGGCTACGGGATTCGGCCGTCGGAACGGCGGAAAGGGATAGCGTCGGCTGCTCTGCGGGAAGTGCTCACGTATGCCGGCGACCCGGTGGGGCTCAGTCGCGTCCTGATTACCTGCGACGAAACGAACGCGGGTTCGCGTAATGTTATCGAAGGGTGTGGGGGACTTCTCGATAGCGTGCGCCCAGCTGATCAGTTGTCGCGCAACCTCGGCCATTCGGGAGACACGCTTCGCTACTGGGCGGCCACGGGCCGGTCAAGCGCCAGTTGACCGTTTTTGACCGTCAACGGGAAGTCGCGGTCGCAGGGTAGGCGACACGGGACGCGATGCTTTCGCTGAGGTCGTGGATTTCTGCGGCGAGGACGTCTCGGCTCTTCGTGTCCGACTCGTGAACGAAGGTTGTCGATCCCAGTGTGGCACCGCAATATTCGATGATTCCGCGTTCGATCTGTGTCCGGAAGGCCTCGTACACGCCGTGTCGGTCGAAACTCTCGGCGTCGTCACCTGCGACTGGAATCAGGTGGACGGTGAGTCGGTCCAGTTTCTTCACGAATTCGCTTCCCGGGGTGAATTCGTACGCCCATCCGCTGACGAAGACTCGATCGATCCAACCTTTGAGTAGTGCGGGCATCGACCACCAGTACATCGGGAACACGAGAATCAGATCGTCTGCACGATCGATTCGGTCCTGCTCGGCTACAACATCGGCCGGGGGAGTCCCTTTGCCGCGGAACAGGTTCACATCGGCTTCGGCGAATCGGGGATCGAAATTCTCGGCATGTAGGTCCGCGAAGTCGACGTCGCCGCCCAGGTCGCGGATCGCGTCGGCGGTAGAACGGGCGACATGCTGGGTAAGTGACTGGGGATCGGAGTGGGAGACTACGACGAGTGTGGTCATGAGCGTCCTTCGGTAGATGGTGCGCTTATGTACTAAGAGTAGGTTACTATTGGTATATAACGCAAGGAGGTGTCCGATGGCACGTACGAGACTGTCGCGAGCCGGCAGGTACGAACAACTCGTGGAGGTGTCGTGGGCGTTGGTGCGAGAGGAGGGTGCGGACGCGCTGACCCTTGGTCGGTTGGCTGAACGTGCCGGCGTTGCAAAGCCAGTTGTGTACAGCCATTTCGCCTCTCGCGCCGCGTTGTTGGCAGCGCTCTTCAAGGAATTCGACGATCGTCAGACGGTGATGCTCGAGGAGTATCTCGATGCCGCGGATGAGTCTCTGAACGGACGCGCGAATGCCATCGCCGACTCCTACGTCGGATGTTCGCTGGCGCAGGGGCGTGAACTGACGGGTGTGCTTGCAGCGCTGGAGGGTTCGCCCGAGCTGGAGCGGGTCAAGCGTGAATCGGAACACGCCTATTCCGAACGATGTCGGGAGGTGCTGACTCCCTTTGGTGCGGGCGGAGGACTTGCGCAACCTTCGATGACCGCAATATTCGGTGCTGCAGAGGCACTCTCGCATGCGGCGGTAGCGGGAGCGCTCTCGCCCGACGATGCTCGAAGCGAACTTGCCGCACTGATAGTCGCGGTGGTCGGCCGGACCTGAGGTCACCGGTTATCTTGGTGCCCATCCAATTCGACGCGCTCACGCATGGATTCGGATATCGCTGTCAGAGTTCTGACGAACGCGTCGATCGCGGGAGCAAGTGGAGGTTTGCCGTAGGTTGCGACGGAGACAGTGCGTCGCTCGCCGGGAATGCGGTGTGCGCGGATACTCGGGTTCTGATGTGCCTGGAGGGCGAGGGCCGGAAGTGTGCTTACCCCGCTTCCGGAGGCGACCAGGGCTTGGACGGCGACGTAGTCGTCGGTCTCGAACTCGATCCGCGGAATGAATCCAGCTCGATTGCAAGCGGTGAGGAGGTGGGCTCGGCAGCTCGGGCAGCCGGCAATCCAGGTCTCACCGGCGTAGTCCGTGATCTCGTTGGCGGCATCTGCATTCCGCGCAGAGGTGATCAGGTACAACGGATCTTCCAGTAAAGCCGTCTGCGCGACATGCTTGAGCCCGACTTCAGGGGTGTCCTCGTGCGCGAAGACAACAGCTACGTCGACATCGTTGTTACGAAGCAGTGCAAGTGCTTTGGGTGGTTCTGCATCAACGAGGCTGATGGACACATCGGGGTACTGGGACGTGAACGCTGCCATCGCCTGCGGAATCAAACTCGCCAGGGCTGACGGGAATGCGGCCAGTCGTACCCGCCCGGCCCTCAGTCCTGCGTACGTCTGGACTTCGGCTACCGCTGCGTCGACGTGGCCGAGGATCTCGGTGGCTCGCCGAACCAGCACTGCGCCGGCGTCCGTCAGGCGCAGTCCACGACCCGCTCGCTGGAACAGTGGAACCCCGACTTCCGATTCGAGCTGTCGAAGGTGGTGACTGATGGAGGGCTGCGCGTAACCGAGAGAATCGGCGGCGGCTGTCACCGATCCTTCCTGTGCAACAGCTACCAGGACCCTCAGCCGAATTAGATCGAGCATGCCAAAATCATAGAAGATTTCGATGCTTTGGACGAAAACACGTATTGGACCTATGAATCGGTGTTTGGCAGGGTGAATCACATGGCACCGGCATCTGATCTCACGGCATCAAACCAGCTACATCCACCCGTATGGGCAGACATCGAGCGTGCCAGTCAGGTCGTCCGACGGCATCTACCGGTCACGCCCCTGATATCGCACCCGACGTTGGGTGCGGGCTCGTGCAGCCAATTGTTCGTCAAACACGAGAATGTGCACCCCACGGGTGCGTTCAAGGTTCGCGGCGGACTGAACCTGGTGGCAGGACTGGATGAGGCGACGCGGGCGCGGGGGATTGTCGGCTACTCGACCGGAAACCATGCTCAATCCTTGGCGTATGCCGCGGCGGGTGCGGGCGTGCGGTGTGTGATCGTCATGCCGGTTGGGGCGAATCCAGTCAAGGCTCACGCTGTCCGCATGCTCGGAGCCGAGCTCATCGAGCACGGTGTGAACTTCGACGAGGCACGTGCTCATGCCGATTTCATCAGCGAACGTGACGGCCTGCGTCTCGTGAGCGCCGCCAATGAGCCGGCAATCCTCGCCGGTGTTGCAACGGCCTACGTCGAACTCCTCGAACAACAACCTGATCTGGACGCGGTGGTGGTCCCAGTCGGTGGCGGCAGCGGTGCGGCGGCGGCGTGTCTCGTCGCCAGTGCGCTTGCACCGCACCTCGAGGTGTTCGCAGTGCAGTCTGAGGCCGCACGAGCCGCACATGACTCGTGGAGTTCCGGCACGTGCGTCGAGCGCCCGAACACCACCCGTGTCGAAGGGCTTGCGACCGGTGCCGGGTTCGCACTCACTCAACGTGTCTTGCGTGAACGCCTCGGGGGATTCCTGCTCGTCACGGACGACGACATCACCCTCGCGCAGCGGGCGTTGCTCTACGACGCTCACACTTTGAGCGAAGGCGCCGGTGCGGCCGCACTTGCTGCGGTCTATGCGCATCCGAACACCTTCGCTGGCGAGCGCGTTGCTGTTGTCTGCACGGGCGCCAATGCCTCCGAGAATGAGATCCGCAGGGTCGTCGGCTGACCGATGGCATGATCGGAACCATGGGCCAGTTTGGTAGGGCGGCACCAATTTTGCATCGCGTATGTGTGTCTGGAACAAGATTTCGCTTCCACGATTCAGCAAAGTGAACAGGGTCGCATCTCGCGACAGCAAGGCCACCGTGGAGGAGACGTGATGCTGCCGACAATCGTCGTTCGGGACGGGACTGTGCTCGATGGTAGAGGGAGCCCGCCCAGGAAAGCGGATGTTGCGATCTCCGGTGACACGATCGTGGAAGTCGGAACGATCGGTGCTGTGCCGGGGGCGATCGACATCGATGCTCGCGGTTGCATGGTGGCTCCCGGTTTTGTGAATGTGCTCAGCCATAGTTACCTCACGCTGCAGCAAGACCCACGAGGATTGTCGGACTTGTATCAGGGGGTCACAACCCAGGTCTTCGGTGAAGGCGTGTCTCTCGGACCGGTCACGGGTTCGATGACTCCGGCGATGCTCGGATTGGGCGCGATTCCAACTGGGGTGCAATCACATTGGCCGAGGTTGCATGATTTTCTCGAATCCTTGGAGACGAACGGCGTCGGTTTCAACGTGGCGAGCTTCGTCGGCGCGGCGAATCTGCGCATGGTGGTTGCGGGTGTGGACAATCGCCTGTTGAGTGAACAAGAGCTGGCCGAAGCGTGTGCCCTGCTCGACGAGGAGCTTGAAAATGGAGCTCTCGGAGTGGGTTCGGCTCTGATCTATCCACCCGGAAGCTATGCGGATTCCGGCGAGTTGCGAGCATTTTCGCAGGTGCTCGCCAGACACGATGCCGTCCATATCTGCCATCTCCGAAGCGAAGGGCAGAGGTTTCTCGAAAGCATCGAGGAACTGGTCGATATCGCTCGAACGACAGGAGCGCGCGGGGAGATCTACCACCTCAAGGTTGCTGGTAAGTCGCACTGGCACAAAATGTCCGAGGCCTTGCAATTGGTTGAGTCGGCTCGCGAGGACGGTGTGCGAATCACCGCGGACGTATATCCGTACGAGGCGGGGAACACGCTGCTCAGTGCCGCGTTGCCACCGGAGTTTCGGTGTCGTGACACGACGGCCGGGCGCACGCACCTGAACTCGACCGGTGTCCGAGAGCAGATCCGCGAGAGGATCCATCGTGAGGACGAGGACTGGGAGAATCTCTACGCTGCGTCCGGAGGCGCCGATGGGGTGACGATCTTGTCCGAGGTACCGGCACTCGGGATCCGAGCGGGGGAAGCTCTGGGATCTATTGCTCGGAGGATGGGGCATCACGACCCGGTAGACACCATACTGGCTGTTCTCGACGCTCTCCCCACAGCCGAGGCTGCCTATTTCATTGCGTCGGAGGACAACACGCGAACTGCCTTCGAGCGTCCCTGGGTTTCGGTTGGTTCCGATGCCGATGCTCAAAGCACGGAGACCCTTTTCGCGGGGCAACCCGTCCACCCCCGTTCATTCGGAACTTTCGCCCGTATTCTGAGCCGCTACACCCGCGGCATTGGCGGGCAATCAGTCGAGGAATGCGTTCGCCGAATGACCAGCCTTCCTGCTGAAAACTTCGGTTTGGCGAAGCGGGGCTACATTGCGCCAGGGGGATACGCCGATCTGGCGATCTTCGACCCCTCGCAGGTAGAGGATCTCGCGACATACGACAACCCAAGAGTGTATGCGACCGGAATGCGGCACGTTGTGGTCAATGGGCAACCGGCACTGTCGGACGGGGTGCCGACGGGGATGCTTGCAGGGCGCGCACTTCGGCGCTCGCGCAACGGGTTCGATGCAGTGAGGTGACGAGCTGGCACCGGGGTCAGCTCCGGATCGGCGAAGCGGCCACTGCCGGGAACGACCCTTCAGCGGCCACTTCGCCGGACCACCTGAGAGCCCTCAGAATTTCGCCGGGGTTTGCGGAACGATCATGGCCACCAGAGCCGCCGCAGCCGTCGCGCCGACCAGGACTCCGAACGCGGCCATGTACGAGAACTGGTCCACCATCCATCCCATCACGAGGGGGGTGATGAAACCGGCGAGCTGTCCACAACCGTTGATCAAACCCATTCCGGAACCGAGGAATTCGGCAGGCAATGCCCGCAACGGGAGGGCGAAGATCGACATCGAGCACAGTCCGCTGACGCCCATCGCGAGGGTTTGATAGAACGTGAACATCGCGACGGTATCGGTGGTAGTCATCAAGAACAGCAGAATGGCGGAGGTGGCCATGCACGGAACGAGCAGAATGCGCGCGCTGTCGTGAAAGTACTTGTCCACCAGACGTCCACCGACGACGATGGCCAATGCCGTGACGATGAACGGGATCGCCGCGAAGATTCCCGTATCGATCAGCGAGAGCCCCTTTTCGTTGAGGAGGTAGCTCGGCACCCAGGTCAACAGCCCATATCCGGCCATGTTAGCCAGGCAGAACAGAAGTGCGAACTTCCAGACCGAAACGGACTTGAATACCGCGGCGCGTGAGTGTTCACGGGCGAGCGGTTGCAGTGCGGCCTCCGGATCTTCCGTGATCTCTGTGTCCAGCGGCGCCGGGAGCACCAACCAGACGACTGTGCCGATCACGGCGCCGACTATGGCCACCAGCCAAAATGCGTCCCGCCAACCGACGGCCATGAGAACTGGGGCGATGATCAATGGTGCGATGCCGGGGCCCAGGTTGTTTGCACCGATCATGAAGACCATGGCCGTGGCGCGAGTTTTCGGACGGGTTCGCTCAGCCAGAGCTTTGAACGACGCTGCTGGGAAGAGACCCTGGCTGAGCCCGAACATCGCACGCATGACCATCAGCGAGACGAGTCCCCAGGCGAATCCTGTCAGTGCGGTGAACGCCGACCACAGGATCAACGCAACGATCAACAGTGGCCGGGGTCCGAATCGGTCGGCCAGCATGCCGCCGGGGACCTGCCCGAGCATGTAAAAGATGGCGAAGATCGACACGACTCCGCCCAATTGCGTATTACTGAGGGAGAATTCGTCTCCGATCATCGGCAGTGCAAGCCCGATCATCACGCGATCTATCATGTCGATCATCCAGATCGTACTGAGCAGCCCAACAGTCATAGTCGCTGTTCGACGAATTGACTTGTTGTCCAATATGTTTTGTATCGACTTGCCGCCGCTATGCGAGGGTTCCTCAACTGTGGCGCGTTCCGACTTCATCATGCCTCCTGAATTGCGTTGTGCCGCATGGACTGATGAAGTGTGGCAGCGGACACGTAGGCCGCATTGGTCCGTTCGGCCAATAACCGACCGAATGTTTCGTCGGGCGGTACAGCGTCACTCGGGTGAGATTCCGGGTGACGCTGTCACCAGAGCTTTAACTGCACAAAGCTCTGTCCACGGTGTCTGCGACGTGTTGCGTGGCGGACGCAGTCGTGGGAAGAGCAGTCACCGCAAGGTTTACGGCGCGCCCGTTGTCGGTGATGCCGCCGCGGGTCTCGTAACCGACTATGTCGCCGCCATGGCCCCAGTAGACCCCGCCGCACGAGAGAGTCCTGCTGGTGAGGCCGAGGCCGTACTCGAGTCCGGTGGGCCCGCCGACGTGGACGGTGGTACGCATCTGGTCGAGTTCGGCTGCGGGGAGCAGTCGTCCGTCGAGTAGCGCGTAGAGGAACTGGTTGAGGTCCGAGGTGGTGGAGATCAGCTGCCCTGCGGCCCATCCCCACGACGGGTCCATCTCTGTGACGTCACTCAGTGGGCTGTCTGGTGCGGTGCGGTGGTATCCCTTGGGATGGGGACCCCGGATGGTCATGTCTCCCGGGGGTGGGAAGTAGGTGTCGCGCAGGCCGATCGGCGCGAAGATACGTCGATTCATCTCCTCGGCGAGGGGTTTTTCAGTGATCTTCTGTACGAGTAGGCCGGCCAGAATGTAGTTGGTGTTGCTGTACCCCCAACTCGTTCCGGGCGGTGCGTCGGCGGGGTGTTGGAACGCGACGTCGAGCAAATCGTGGGGGTCGGCGTAGCGGTATCTGATCTCTTCGTCATTGACGTGTATTCCGTAATCGGGGAGTCCGCTGGTGTGTTGGAGGAGTTGGCGGATGGTGATGTTGTGGCCGTCGATCCCGTCTCCGCGGACGAGTCCGGGTAGGTAGGTCTCGATGGGGGTGTCGAGTTCGATCTTTCCTTCGGCGACCAGTTGCAGGACCACTACTGCGGTGAAGGTTTTGGTGTTGCTGCCGATTCGTATCTGGCCGTTGGGGGGTACCTCTGATCCGGTGGTCAGGTCACCGACTCCTGCGGTGTAGTTGTGGGAGTTGCCGTTTCGGTCTTGGATGCTTGCGAGGGCGGCGGGTAGTCCGTCCTCGCTCACCAGCGCGTCGAGGGAGCGTTGAACCGCGTCGGACTCGGTGGAGGAAGAACCGACGGTATCGGGACTGAGGGCGGATGACGGCGAGCAGGACGCCAGCGTCATGGCACCGAGGGCCGCCGCGGCAACGACCGAAAAGGTCCGGTGCCGTTTGCGGTCCTGCCGGCGATCTGAGGAAGGGAAGCCCTTTCGAATATTGTTACGCATCAGTAGAACTCCTGAGGATTGGTAGGTTCGGGACATCGTTCGCTCGGGAAGAATTGTTGTTCGATGTTGCGTGCGAAGTCGTGCACGAACATGTTTCCTTCACTTCTCGCACATCGCTGCGTCGACAACTCGCTGTGCTGCTACGAAGGCGTCCTCGCTCATCGGGATGTGATTGAGGGTGAGAGTCACAGCGCGTCCTGTGGTATCGACTCCGCCCGAGGTGCCGAAGCCGGGAATTCCGCCGCCGTGACCCCAGATCTCCTTCCCGCAGGAGCTGTTCACGCGGACTAGTCCGAGTCCGTAGCTGTCCTGCGGGCTCCTGTCGAACGGCACGGTGTGTTTCATCTCGGCGAGCCTGTCATTCGAGACGAGATCGCCGCGTAGCAAAGCCGTGAAGAAAGTGTTGAGGTCGGCGCCCGTTGCGACCATCGCACCTGCGGTGTCGGCCCACGACACGTCGCCATCGGTGACATCGACCTGAATGCCGTCAATCGGGTGATAGCCCTGTGCATGAGAACCGCGGATCTGTGTCTCGCGGGAGGCGGGAAAATAGGTGTCCATCAGTCCGAGCGGATCGATTATGCGGGTGGTGATCTCCTGCGCGGCAGGGCGTCCTGTGACCTTCTCGATGAGCATCCCGAGCAGAATGTAGTTCGTGTTCGAATAGACAGCCTTGTCTTTGGCTGCCGGGCCGGGTGGAAGAGACATCGCGATATCGACCAGTTCAGTGGGGGAGAAGTGCTCCGGTGGTTGTGCGCTTGTCCCCACCAGCAGCTGGCCGGGCTTGATGTCTTCCGGCCGTGCTCCGCCGGCGGCGAGGTAGTCCGTCAGTCCACTGGTGTGCTGCAAGAGATCTCGAATGGTGACTCGGTTGCCGTCGTTCCCGTTGCCTACGACCGTTCCGGGCAGGTAGTGCTCGATGCTCATATCGAGGTCGAGCAGTCCGTCGTCGACGAGTTGCATGACGACGGTCGAGACGAAGGCCTTTGTGTTGCTGCCGATTCGGACCCGCGCATCATCGGGGATAGGCTCGCCGGTGGCGGTGTTTCCCATTCCTGCACGAATGATGCGAGTGCCCCGCGACGGGTCGGAGATCACGAGTTGTGCGCCGGGGATCCCCTGCTCGATGACGCCGTCGAGCGCCTGTTGCACGGCAGCGTCGCTTTGCCGAGTGGAATCAGTGGAGTCAGTGGTGTCACCACATCCGCTCACGCCCAATATGAGGGCTGCAGCGGTGACTGCCGGAAGCACGGTGAGCAGGGGGCGACGTCGAAGGGTGGTCATTGGTTGTGGTCTCCTGTTCGTCGAATCTCGTGGTGAGTTCCACATGCAGAGAACAGTATTGACGTGCATACGCGTCCTCCATGGTGCGAAGTGCAGTCTCTCGGTGGTGCGTGCCGGAGCGTACGGGGTGTAACTGGCTGCACCTCGGAGTCCCGCGTCTCGCGGCCGATACTGTCGGTTTGACGAGCTATTTCGGAGTAGGCGCCCTTTGGTGATTGACAGGAGGCCTCAGCGACAAAGGGCGATATCCACCGCGTGTTCGAGTTTTCTCCGGGTGGCGTCGTCGACTACTTGCATGCTGACCGCGATGTTCGCTTCGCGTCCGTCGTCGGTAGCGCCCCCGCGTGTCTCGTATCCAGGGAAACTGCCGCCGTGGCTCCAGGACAGGCCGCCACACGGTAGCGGACGGCTGACCAATCCAAGTCCGTAGCGGGCATCGGGTCCGAAGGTTTCCTCCGCGTGGACGGTTGTGCGCATCTGGTCGAGTTGGGCTGCGGGGAGCAGTCGTCCGTCGAGGAGTGCGTGGAGAAACTGGTTGAGGTCCGAGGTGGTGGAGATCAATTGCCCTGCGGCCCATCCCCACGAGGGGTCTATCTCTGTGATGTCGACGGGAGGCGCGTCCGATGACTCCCGGTAGTAGCCGCGGGGGTGAAGTTCCGAGATCTTCTCGTCGTATGGTTCAGGAAAGTATGTGTGCTGCAGATCGATCGGCGCGAAGATTCGCCGGTTCATCTCCTCGGCGAGGGGTTTTTCAGTGATCTTCTGTACGAGTAGGCCGGCGAGGACGTAGTTGGTGTTGCTGTACTTCCAACTCGTTCCGGGGGCGAAGTCGGCAGGATGTTCGAGCGCGATGTCGAGAAGTTCGCGTGGGTCGTAATATCGGACTTCGTCTTCCAGGTAGTTGCTGTAGTTGGGGAGTCCGCTGGTGTGTTGGAGGAGTTGGCGGATGGTGATGTTGTGGCCGTCGATCCCGTCTCCGCGGACGAGTCCGGGTAGGTAGGTCTCGATGGGGGTGTCGAGTTCGATCTTTCCTTCGGCGACCAGTTGCAGGACCACTACTGCGGTGAAGGTTTTGGTGTTGCTGCCGATCCGTATCTGGCCGTTGTGCGGTACCTCTGATCCGGTGGTCAGGTCACCGACTCCTGCGGTGTAGTTGTGGGAGTTGCCGTTTCGGTCTTGGATGCTTGCGAGGGCGGCGGGTAGTCCGTCCTCGCTCACCAGTGCGTCGAGTGAGTGTTGAACCGCATCGTGCCGCGCAGCGACGGTATCGGCGGACGACGAGCACGCACCGAGGGTGACCACGCTGAGAGTCATTGCGACGGAACAGAGGGCGCGGTGCCGTTTCCGGCTTTGTCTTTGGGGTGAGGGAGGTTGGCCCTGTCGACTGTGGCGGCGCATCAGTAGAACTCCTTGGAGAGATTGATCGGTCTGGACACGATCCTGTCTGCTGGAGGATTGGTCGCGCATCGCTCCGACGCGGGAAAACCATCTCCCTCGATCGGGGGAGGCCATCGCCGAGCGGCCCAGTCATACTTGTCGAATCATGATCACAGGACTACGACCGCTGATGCGAGGCTCTACATACTCAGCTGTACTTTTCGCCTTTTGTGGTGTGTTGGCAAGCCTGCCACTTCTGGTGGTTGCGATGTTGCCTGCTCTCGCGTGGCAATCCGCACCCGAGTTCGTCCGGGTGCTTTCGGTCCTGCTCATATGGGTGACTTTGGTAGGAGCACTCGGCCTGGTGCATCCTGTGCGACGCGCGCTCATCGTTTCTGCCCGCCGACTGCTGCAGGTGTCGCTGCCGAGTCCAGCGCTCGGACACCGTACTCCTAACCTCTCGGACATTGATCGCTGGCGGGCCCCGCTCTGGATTGTCCTGCATGTCATGGTGGGTTGGCTGGCGGCGCTCGCGACCAGCGTCCTTTTCATCATGGGTATTTCGCTCCCGGGGAACTGGCTCGGCGGCACGGCGCGAATCAGTCTGTTCGATACGTCGGTTGACGTGACGGGTGGATGGACCTGGGTCGTGGCGGCCGGCTGCCTCCTGCTTGCGGTAGGAATTTGTGTCCTGGTGGCAACACTGCTGAGATGGCTGGCGCCACGACTGTTGGGGCCGTCCACGGCCGAACGGCTCGCGCTGGCGGAAGAACGTGAACTGCAACTGGCCGAACGTAATCGGGTCGCTCACGAGTTGCACGACTCGATCGGACACACGCTCACCGCCGCCACGATCCAGGCGGCGGTGGCCGGCGAGGTGCTTGCCTCCGATCCTGCCGCAGCGAGGGCCGCCATGCGTAGCATCGAGGAGTCGACACGGGCAGCGCTCGAGGACCTGGACTACGTACTGGGTGTACTTCGCGAGGAGAGGCCTGGGGCTGTACCTTCTCGGACGCTGTCGGACTTGCCTGCGTTAATTGATCGGTTGCGGCATGCGGGGGCGGTTGTGGAGGTGAACCTGTCGGGAGACCTTTCACAGATCCAGGGGACACTCTCTCGCGCGGCGTACCGGATCCTGCAAGAGGGGACGACCAATGCTCTGCGGCACGGGGACAGCGGGCCGATCGAAATCACGGTGGCAGTCGGCTCGGAGAGCGTCGAGCTCAGAGTGGTCAACAGCATCGGGGCAGTGACCGGGGGAAAGGCAGACGTAGTTCGAAGATCAGGGCGCGGCCTGGCAGGTTTGGCCGAGCGCGTGCGACTCTTGAACGGTGAGTTCAAGGCTGGACCGGACGGAGCCCAGGGCTGGCGATTGAGTGTTCAGTTGCCGGTACGGGTGGCACGATGACCGAAGCCAATTGGAGTGAGGACGCCGCCAACCCTGCAAGCATGCCAGTCACCCTGCTGATTGCGGATGACGACGACGTTACCCGCAGCGGCCTGCGTATGCTGCTCGCAGCTCAGCCCGGGATTGTGGTCGTCGGCGAGGCTTCCGACGGTATCGAAGCAGTGGAGCTTTCGCGGCAACTTCGTCCGGATGTGGTGCTGATGGACGTGCGGATGCCGCTGCGCAACGGAATAGAGGCAACTCGGCACCTCCAGGCCGAGTGCACCGAACCGCCGAAAGTCTTGGTAATCACCACTTTCGAAAACGATGGCTACGTCACGGCCGCACTCAGTGCGGGCGCGAGTGGCTTCGTGCTGAAGCGGCTCCCAGTCCCGCAGATCGCAGCGGCAGTACGTGTGGTGGCGGCGGGCGAAGTGATCCTGTTCCCTGCCGCGCTACGCCGGATGGTTACGCCCCGCCCGTTGGTCTCCGCTGAGGCGTTCCCGAATGCAGCGCTGACAGCAAAGGAGGAAGAGGTATTGCGGTTGATGGCCACCGGGCTGTCCAACTCGGATATTGCTCAGGTTCTGGTTGTGAGCCTGGAGACAGTGAAAACGCATGTCGGGAACGTGCTGGCAAAGCTCGGTGCTCAGAATCGGACGCACGCTGTCGTCATCGCCTACGAGTCTGGTCTGGTGGTCCCGGGGTCAGGCACCGATACGGAACCCTGTGCAACTGGCGGTTGATTGATTTTGTCAGCGTGACCCGGTGAGGATTCGCCGACTGAACCTACAGATCCGTTCCTCTTGCCGAAACGCTCCGAGACGAAGTCACACCACCGGTCACCAGTGCGTACCCGGAACGAGTCGGGCGGCACGACGGCCGAGTTTGCGGATGCGCGAGCGCGAGTGGTGCTGTCGCGTCGGTGTTGCCGGAGCGTCTGCCGGAGTTTCCTTGTCTACCTGACCCTTTGCCGCCGGAGAATCGGGGAAGGCCTGGTACATCTGGTTGAGAATTCGGTCCTTGGTGTGCGGTGCGAACAGGGTTCCCAGATCACCCAGGGTTCCCAGTGGTACGTCGATGCGTTTGGGGCGGTCGATCAGCGCGCGGATCACCATTGCCGCAGCCTTTTCCGGGCTGGTGATCGGGCCGTTGTTGTATTCGCCGGTCGGAGCGATCATCGGTGTTTCGACCAGCGGCATGTGGATGGTCGTGAAAGTGATTCCGTCCGCCAGGGTTTCAGAGGCGGCTACGTCCGAGAAACCGTCGAGGGCGGCCTTGCTCGCCACGTAGGCCGAGAATCTAGGCGTTGCCGCCTGGACTCCCGCGCTGCTGATGTTCACGATGTGGCCGAAGCGGCGAGAACGCATGGTCGGTAACAAGGCGAGCACCAATCGCACAGCGCCGAAGTAGTTCACGGCCATCGTTCGTTCGTAGTCGTGGAAACGATCAGTGGAGTGGTAAATGCCGCGCCGGATGGATCGGCCGGCGTTGTTTACCAACATGTCTACGTGATCGTGTTCTGTCAGAATGCTTTTGATCGTGTGCTGGACCGACTCGTCGTCGGTGATGTCGCAGGGGTAACCGAACGCCTTGCCTCCGGCTGATCGAATCTGCTGTACTGCGGCATCGAGTTCGTCGGTGCGGCGTGCGATCAGGAGAACGGTGGCGCCCTTCTGAGCGGCGGCAATGGCCGATGCCTTGCCGATTCCGGAAGAGCCTCCGGTGATCAGAACGATCCGACCCACGAGTGGTCCTTCGGGACTGTTACGTCGTGCGCGATTGGGATCGAGGTTTGCGCGCCAGTACTTCCACAACACAGTGGAGTACGACCCGAACTCGGGGACCGCCAGTCCTGATCCGGCCAGGGCGGCAACGGTTCTCGCGGAGGTGAAGGTCGGCGCCATCGTCATGTTGTCGAGTAATGCTGCAGGCATGCCGATGCGATCGAGGAAGACCTTCCGCGCCGATTCTGCCGAATCCATCGGCAATGGCGAGACAAAGGGTTTGGCGATCACGCCCGGCAGGCTGAGTGCGGGCCGGGGCGCTCCGGCGGCCTTGGCGAGTCCGGCATAGATTTCGCGTACCGGTTGAGGTTTCGGATTCACGAGATGGAATGCTTCGCCGTCATGGCCGGGCACATGCATCAATTCGACGAGGGCGGCGGCCACATAATCGACGGGCACCACGTTGGTTGCGCCGAGGTTGGGGATCGGGACGGGGAGTGCTGCAGGTAATTTCGCGAGTAGCGCCAGTCCTGGGAACAAGTAGTACGGACCGTCGATCTTGTCCATCTCGCCGGTGACGGAGTTACCGACCACGGCAGACGGCCGATAAACACGCCAGGTGAGGCCTTCTCGTTCTCGAACGATTTTCTCCGCCTCGAACTTGGTTCGGTGGTACGGAGTGGGAAAGCCTTGACCGCAATCGAAATCGGTTTCGCTGAAGGTTCCCGGGTAGTCGCCCGCAACTGCGACTGATGACACGTGATGAAGGGTGGCTCCCAGCTGTGCGGCAAGGTCGGCCACGGAGCGTGTGCCCTCGACATTCGTCGAAGCCTGCTCGTCTCCGGCGGTGATGTCGTAGATCGCGCCGAGGTGAAGGACGTGGTCGGCAGGCGGGGGAGAGTCGATGCCCAGTCCCGGCTCGGTCAGATCTCCAATGAGTGGATGCACGCGATCGCCGCCGGGAATTGCCGACACCTGTTCTTCGAGTTTGGCTACAGAACCGGCTCTGACCAGCACATGGATCTGAGCAGTTTGATCACGCTCGAGCAGGAGTGGCAGTGCAGCTCGTCCGAGGAATCCGCTACCGCCAGTGACGATGTAAGTGGCCATAGTCCGTAACTTACTCCAAAGTAAGATCAGCGGCTAGAGGGAAACGAACATCAGTGCGTCATGACACCGTCCTCGGCGTCGAAGTCGATGCCCGCGGAGATGATTCCGGAGAACAAGAACGCGACGGCAAGCGCAAGAGCGGGGATTGCAAGGATCCATTCGAAAATTGTCATGCTCCAAGTCTGACGAAATCAGCTACGGAGAACATCGCCCTGCGGAGCGATTTAGACGATCGGGCAGTCATCCTCGAGGACGACTGCCCGATCAGGGAAATCCACTAGGTCTGTTGCTGAAGAGTTTCGGGCGCAGTGGGGTGCGCGCTCGTCCTTGCGTCGCGTGACGTGATTTCGGATGAGATGTGGGCGGCCGTTGTTCCGAGGGTGTGAAGGCCATGCGCCGTCCGCCAGTAGACCGGCGCACCATCGTCGAGGCGATGGCGTGGACAGGCCGGCAAACCCTAGGCCGGTTCAGCGCCCGACAAGTCCTCGACCGCATACGGAGTCGTTCCTTCGAACAGAACACCGATCCCGAAAGGATCGGCCATCTCGAGCTTTGACTCAGCGAACCGCAGCAGCCAGGTTCCGTCAGCCCAGATCACCGCCTCAGGTTCGCCGAACAGTGACTCCGTGGCGTCCAACTCCACGAGTTCGGAGTGGCGGAGGCCGAACTGTGGCCCACGCAGCTGTTGACGCAGGTAATCGGCGGCGACTTCGGCAAACTCACCGAACCGGGCCATCACGGTCGCAGCGAGCTCACACACCGCAGACTCCGGCACGGTGGCCGGCTCGATAACCAGACTCACCGGCCTGGAGTCACCGACCCCCTGGACATCGATGATCGATGTCCAGCACGCCAACGAATCGTCCGAGTCGACACGCGAAAACACTGCCGAGCCGACCACAACACTCTCAGGTAAGTCATCCACGACCCCTAGTCAAACACGGCTCTCCGCAGGATCCCAGGGACTCTTCAGCGACATGATCCAGTCGCGATCAGTGGCCGATGCCGACCTTCGCGTGAACCTTTTTCATCCACACAGGAGCCCACCAGTTCGCTTCGCCCATCAACTTCACGAGCGAGGGCACGAGCAACATGCGGATGATGGTCGCGTCGACGATCAGCGCGACGATCATGCCGACGCCCAGGAACTTCATCACTGACAGCCCTGACATTGCGAAGGCCCCCGTCACCACTATCAGGAGTAAGGCGGCAGCCGTCACGATGCGGCCGGTGCGCTCGGTTCCGAACTTGACCGCTTCCTCTGTCGTCGCTCCCGCGTTCTTGGCCTCGACCATCCGTGACATCAGGAAAACCTCGTAGTCCGTGGACAATCCGAAGACCACCGCCAGGATGAGCACGACGAACGTCGCCTCCAGCGGAGTTTGACTGACCCCGAGGAGTTCGACGCCGTGTCCGTCCTGGAAGACGAAGGTGAGGACACCGAAGGTGGTCGCGAGACTCAGGGCTGCCATCAGCACCGCCTTGATCGGCAGCACCACCGAACCGAACGCGAGGAACAACAGGATCAGGGTGGATCCGACCATGATGAGGATCATCACCGGTAGCCAGTGCAGGACGGCGTTGTTGCCGTCGTCGACCATGGCTTGACCGCCGCCGACAAGCAGCACCGTTCCGTCGGGAGCGGAGATCGCACGCAGATCTGTCACTGCGGCGCTCTGTGATTGGGGTGTAGAGCCCTCGCTGTAGAGAGCCTGAACCGCGACGAGTTGATTGGTGCTCGCGACGACGGTCGCCTGACCGATGCCCTCGACTTGACCGGCGGACTCGGCGATCGCTGCACCTTCGGCCGGGGTGAGAGTGTTCCCGTCCTCGGCCTGAAGGATCATCGTTGCGCCGTTTCCGGTTTGCGGGAAGTCGTTGACCAACGTGTCCATTGCAACGCGAGCGGGGTCGTTGTCCGGTAGTGCGGTGTACGAGAGTTCTCCCAGCCGGGCGCCGAGCAGCGGCGAGGCCATCACGAGCAGCACGGCCACGATCGTCACCGAGACTGCGACCGGACGCTTCATCACCCACGTGACGACGCGGCCCCAGAACTTGCGCGAGCGTTCCTCGCCGCGTTGCGCCGCATCCTTGCGCCACGTCAGGGCGTTGATGCGATGCCCCAGAATGGCAAGCAGCGCAGGCACAGCGGTCAGCGACAGGACGGCCGCGCTCAATACCGCAGCGATCGCGCCGAAGCCCAGAGACCGGATGACGGCCTGGGGGAATACGAGCATGCCGCTGAACGCACAGATCAGCAGTAGACCCGAGAACATGACGGTGCGACCCGCCGTCAGAACTGTCCGCTGAGCAGCCGCTCCCGGGTCCGAGCCCGAATTCAGTTCTTCACGGAACCGACCGACCACGAACAGTCCGTAGTCGATGGCCAGTCCCAACCCGAGAAGAGAAGCGACGTTGATCGAGAACGAGGACACATCGGTGATCAGCGTGAGGATTCGCAGAACCGCCAAAGCGCTCAGGACACTGAGTACACCCACGAACACGGGCACGGCAGCAGCGACGATGCCGCCGAAGATGAAGACCAACAGCACCAGAGTGATCGGAATGGCGATGGCTTCGGCGACCACCAGGTCCTTCTCGAGCTTGGTGTTGAATGCGACGCCGACGACGGTGTTACCCGCGAATTGTGCCTCGGCACCTTCGACTTCGAGCTTCGGCAGGAGATCGGCGAAAGTGGCCGGTGTGACGCCCGAGTCCGGTGCCAACGTGATCGCAACGGCCGCCATGGATCCGTCGTTCGAGAGCAGGCTGGCCTTGGCCGCGGCGTCTGTTCCCCAATACGACTTCACCGACGCGGTCGGCACTTCCGTTTTGAACTGGTCGACGGCGGCCGTTACTGCCGGCCCGATGTCGTCGAGGGTCTTACCGTCGGTGGGTGAGTAGATCGCGATGATGTCCGGGGTCTGCGGTCCGAGATTGTCTTCGATGATGTCGGCGACCTTCGCGGAGTCGCTGCCCGGATCTATGAAGCCGCCCTGGCTGAGCTTGCCGAACACTCCGAGTCCCCACACCCCACCGATGAGAACTATCAGAACCGCGAGGCTCAGTACCCACCATTTCCGGGCGACGACGGTTTGGGCCCAGCGTGTCATGTATCAACTCCGGTGTGTGGGGGCGTCTGGCCAGATCGACTGTAGTGGGCGTTTGGTCTTGAATCGGAAACGTCATGCATACTGCTCGAAGCACTTGCAAGCCACGCGTGTGGGGGAAGCCGGTCCGAATCCGGCGCTGACCCGCAACGGTAGGTCGATTCTCGGTAGTCACCGAGTGTCGGCAAGCCCGATTACCCGCCGCGCGGTGTGCGACATCCATTCGTCGTGGTCTACGAAAAGGAAGTCCAGCAGGAGCTCTGGCCGAGGATCAGCGTGCGGGCGGAGTTGTCTGTCGGATTCTCATTCGTGGCTCAGAGCCCTTACGAGGTCCCCGTGTCACTTCAGTTCTCCCCGTCCCGCGCCGCCGCTGTTCTCATCGCGGTCGCCTTGGTTTCGGCAGGTTGTTCCAAAGGTCAGGAATCAGAGTCGGCGTCTGCTGCGGAATCCTTCGCACAGCCGGTGTCCGTGACCAACTGCGATCGCGAGATGACCTTCGATTCGCCGCCGCAGCGCATCGTGTCTTTGAACGGACACGTCACCGAAGCCCTCATCGAGATCGGCGCGGGTGATCGGATTGTCGGGCGGGCGTACAGCGACAACCCGCCAACTGCCGAGACCGCCGATGTATTCAACAAGATTCCCAGCCTTTCCGATACGTTCCCCAGCATGGAGCAGGTCCTCGACGTCGATCCGGACTTCGTGGTCGGAGGAATGACCAGTGCCTTCAACGAGAAGCAGGGCCGTTCCCGAGACGCCTTCGGCGAGCGCGGAATCAACACCTTCTTGTTCTCCGAATACTGTGGCACCGGTTTCCCCGACATCGGATTGCTCGAGAACGACTACACGCAACTCGGTCGAGTCCTGGGCGTCGAAGATTCCGCCCGCGAGGTCGCAGAGGAGATCAGCGATGGTCTCGATTCCGTCCGCGCTTCGGTCGGAGACGCGGCGCCGGTACCGACCTTCTTCTACGACAGCGGTGACCAGGTTCCGACGACCATCGGCGGAGTCGGCGTCGGTCAATTGGTCGCGGAATACTCCGGCGTCTCGAACATCTTCGCCGAAGGGACAAAGCCCTACATCGACGCATCGTGGGAAGCTGTTGCCGAGCGTGCACCCCAGGCGATCGTGGTCATCGACTACGGCGACAAGACAGCCGAGCAGAAGATCGACTTCCTCCGTGCCCAGCCGTTGATGGCGACCACCCCTGCTGTGCAGCAGAACCGGTTCGTCGTGGTTCCTCTCGCTGACCTGTTCGAGAGTTCACGGTTGGTGCGTTCGGCACAGACCATCGCAACAGCCTTCCATTCAGGCGCTGACGCGGCGAAGTGACCCGCACGCGTTACGGGTACGGCGCCCTGCTTGTCGGCTTGGCGGTCGCCTTGGCGATCGTCCTGGGGTTGGCCGTCTCCTTGGGATCGGTTCGCATTCCCGTCGGTGACGTCTGGGCGATAGTCGGAGCCCGTTTGGCGCCAGGGACTTTCGAGACGTGGTGGACCGCGGCGCGGGAGTCGATCGTGATCGACTCCCGCCTGCCACGTGCACTCACTGCCGCGGTGGTGGGTGCTTCGTTGGCGATGTCGGGTGCTGTTGCTCAGGCTGTCACACGGAATCCTCTTGCCGACCCGTATCTGCTCGGAGTCTCGTCGGGCGCGGGATTCATGGTGGTGCTCGTGTCGGTGCTGGGTTTCGGCGCCGGCCTCCTCGGGGTTTTCACGATTCCGGTCGCAGCATTCGTCGGGGCGATGATCCCGTTGTTTCTCGCACTGCTGATCGGCGGCCGGTATCCGCAGCCGACCGCGATCATTTTGGTGGGTGTCGCGCTCGCCCAGATATTCTCGGCGCTCATCACCTTTTGCATCCTGGTATTGGCCGATGATCGGCACGTGACGTCGGTGATGCACTGGATTGCCGGCGGATTCGGTGATGCACGATGGTCGACGCTGATCTTCCCGACGATCACACTGGCCGTCGTCGGCACAGCCCTTCTGTTCAGTTCGCGATGGATGGACGTTTTGCAGACCGGTGACGACGGGGCTGCTGCACTCGGTATGAACGTCCGACGGTTCCGTGTGTTGTCCTTGCTCGCGGTCTCCGTACTGGCGGGCGCAGCAGTCAGCGTTGCCGGTGGAATCGGTTTCATCGGTCTGCTGATCCCGCATCTGGCCGGCTTCATCGTCGGCACCAGAGCAATTCGACTGCTCCCTGCTGCAGCCCTGCTGGGCGCCGTCGCGATGGTTGCCGCGGATACCGCTGCGCGCTCGGTGGCACAATCCACTGAAGTTCCGGTCGGAGTGATCACGGCCCTCGTGGGTGCACCGATCTTCGTCTGGATGCTCTACCGGCAGTATCGGAGGCTCGAACAGTGACACAGGCCAGAACAGTGACACAGGCCAGAACAGTGACACTCCCGAAAGACTCCGAAACTGCGCCCCTGCTCGAACTCGTCGAGACCCGGGCGCGGCTCGGAAATCGCGAAGTGTTGCGCGGCATCACTTTCGCAGTCAAGTCCGGTGAAATATTGGGCTTGGTCGGGCCGAACGGGAGTGGCAAGACGACGGCGCTGCGCTGCTGCTACAACGCTTTGACGCCGACAGGTGGCGCAGTTCTGATCGATCAAGTCGACTCGACGACGCTCTCGCGTAAGGACATCGCCCGAACTGTCTCGGCAAGTGTCCAAGAACCCACTGTCTCGGCAGGACTTTCGGTTCGTGAATCGATCGCGCTCGGACGAACTCCGCACCGCAGCTGGTTGGACCGAAGCACGGAGCGCGATACCACCATCGTGGACCGGTGCATCGAGCAGGTCGGTTTGGTCGAGCTTGCCGGACGAGACGTATCGACCCTGTCGGGTGGTGAGCGGCAACGTGTCTCGATAACTCGCGCATTGGCTCAGGAGCCCAAGGTTCTGTTGTTGGACGAGCCGACCAATCATCTCGATCTTCGTCACCAGTTGATCGTGATGGAACTGCTTACCGAACTTGCGTCGGCGGGGCTCGCAGTTGTGGTCACGATGCACGATCTACGGTTGGCAGTCGAGTACTGCGACAACCTTGCCGTGCTCACCGAAGGTGAACTCCGCGCGTGTGGGTCTACGGTCGAGGTGTTGGACGAGCCGTTGTTGGCCGAGGTTTTCGGCATCAGGGCGCGAGTCGAACGCGGAGTACGTCCGCGGATGGAGATATTGGGGCTGGCATGACGGAATCGGTGGCCGGGATCTACGCCCGTATGGCAGTAGCTGTGCCGTTCTTCGACAACCTGAGCGCGTATCCGGATACGGTGCCCGCGGTGTTGATGACCGACCCCCAGTGGTTGGCAGCACGTGTCGCCGATACGGCAGAGCGATGGGGGAGTGCGGACAGTCGAGTGAACGGCACGTTGTGGTGGTACTCGGCCAGCTCGACGCTGACCGGCATTCCGATCGGAACCGGGATGGTCACCGGGTTCGCGGCCGATCCATCGTTGGACGGTGGGCGGATCTTCTTGCGTGACAACGGCTATCTGGGCGGTTTTGCTGCCGGATCGGTCATTCCGATCTCGCGGAGTGTGGCGGAGTTGGGCCACGCGATGTTCCGCTCGCTCAATCCCGTGATCGAGGTACTCGCCGAGGTGTCCGGCGTTCGGCAGCAGGCGCTGTGGGCGATCACGACGGACTCCATCGCCAATCGCAGCCTCGATGCCGCCGGTAATGCGCGGGAGCGCGGAAGTGCATTTGCGGCTGGCCTGATCGAAGTTCTCCGCGGTGAGAACCCGGGCATTCCGGTCCCGCGTTTCGTGGACGTGGATCGCAGAGAATCTGCTGTGCGCGTGGGTAATCCATTGACGCCGGTGGCATTCGGGCGACGCAGATTCACGCAGCGGGCGTCGTGCTGCCTGATCTACGAGGTACCCGGTGAAGGCAAATGCACCAGTTGCCCGAAGCGCGCACCCGAAGATCGGGTGCGCGCCTTGGCCGCTCTGGTGTGACTGTGGGTGGGCGGATTCAGGTGTTATCGGATCAGTGAGCTGCGACCTTGGAACGGTCGAGTCCCAGCGCGTCGGTCATCGTGAAGAACAGGTCCGTCTGGTCCGTGAGACCGCTGACGTTGGCCGCATGCGGGCCGAAAGCTGCTACGCGCAACTGAGTTCCGGTGTGTCCTTCGGACTCGACGGCCGGATCCTCGGACGTTCCGTAGCTGATCGTCATCTCCGAGCCGTCCTTCGTGGTCAGCTTGCGGGTCAGTCCGGGGTAGACGATTTCCTGGGCGCGCTCGACCGGGATGTTCTGGTCCTTGGCGATGGTGGCGATGTCGTCGGCGCTGACATTGGTGACGATCTGGCTGGTGTGAGCGTGGTCGGCTGTGACGATGACCAGGGTTTCTCCGTCGGTCTTCGCAAATTCGAGTGCCTTCTGCACAGCTTCGTCGAGGTCGACGGTTTCACCGATCTGACCGCATGCGTTGGCTGCGTGATCCTGCTTGTCGATCGAGGCACCTTCGACCTGGAGGAAGAATCCGTTGTCGTTGACCTTCAGTAGGTCGATGGCCTTCTGAGTCATGTCCGCGAGCTTGGGCACGTCGGAGGTTCGCTTGGGGTTGTCGACGCAGGTTTCGGCGGGCTGCAGGTAACCGTCGCGGGTGGCGACGGATCCTTCCCAGCGGACGGGCATGTTGCCGTCGGCGAACAAGCCGAGCACGGGTGCATCCTGATCGGCCTTGCCGACCTCGTTCATCTCGGCGGCGTTCTTCACCAGCTGGTAGCCACGGGCGGCGGCCTGCTCATTGAGTGTCTTGCCCTGCCAGTCACCGGCTTTCGCGGTCTCAGCGAAGGACTTGGCGCCGCCGGCGAAGGTGACGTCGGCGCGGGTGTCGAGGAGTTGTTCGCTGATCGACCCTTTGCCGCCGTTCTCGAGGGCGTTCTCCGGGCAGGACTTGGACGTTGCCTCCGGTCCGTAGCACTTGCGGCCACTGACGTGCGCGACCTGCACTGCGGGGGTGGCGTCCTGCACCTCGGCGGTGGAGACGTTGCCGGTGGCCTTGCCGTTCGCCTTGGCGATCTCGAGGACGGTCGACTGGGCCTGACCCTTGATGTCGACGGAAATCGCGCCGTTGTAGGTCTTGGTGCCGGTGGACCATGCCGATCCGCTGGCTGCGGAGTCGGTGACGTAGTCGGGCTTGCCGTCCTTGGTCAGTGCGTAGTGCGTGTACTGGCCGGTGATCGGCAGGGCGTCGAGGCCGGGGAAGCTGCCCGCAGCGCCTTCGGCGTAGTTGCGTGCGGCGGTGATCTCCGAGTCGCCCATGCCGTCCCCGATCAGGAGGATGACGTTCTTCGCGCCGGAGGCATTGACGGCGTCGCGCACTGCGGCCGACTGATCACCGTCGATGCGACGAGCGCCACCGTTCGAGGACAGTTCGCCGGTCGCGGCGCGATCGACGGTCGCGCCGTTCGAGCCGGTGGCCTCGTCGGCGCTGCTGCTGCAGCCGGCAGCGGCCAGAACGGCGACGGCGCCGGCGACGGCCGTCAACCTACGTGTGTTGCGCGAGAACGACATACGAGTAGTACTCCTGGAAACAGTATGGATGGAGATTATGAACGCCGCTAATGATCTGGGGCGAAAGTGAACGGAGTGCAGACATGCGTACATCTGAATGTGACGAGACGGTGAGGGTTGAGATTCGCTCTGTTGACTGTGGGTGAGTGACCTGTCAGACTGAATCTGCATCGAACATCAGTTCGATGCATGTGGTGCGTCTTCCCTTTCGGCATCCTCGAGCAGTCGGTCGTCCCTGACGGCCGACTCGATCAGGTGCGAGGTCAGTGTGGGTTGGGGAAATGGGCCGCCGACGTGGTCCGAGATGGAACGGGTGCTTTCCGGACGACCCGGCCGTGTGGAACATGAGGATTTGTTTCCGGGCGATGGAAGCGACAGCCCCGCCTGGTCAAGAAAGCGCGGCGAGTACCACGCGGGCGAGCTCACCCGTGGTGCCGGTGTAGTTCCTTACGCAGAACTGCACGCTCACTCGGCCTTCAGTTTCCTCGACGGTGCATCGCCGCCGGAAGAGCTGGTCGAGGAAGCAGTGCGTCTCGGGCTCGAAGCTATCGCCGTCACCGATCACGACGGCTTCTACGGCGTGGTGAGGTTTGCGGAAGCCGCACGTGAATGGGGAATGCGCACCGTGTTCGGGGCCGAGTTGTCTCTGGATTCGGTACCCAGAACCGGCACGGCAGATCCCGGTGGAACACACCTCCTGGTGCTTGCCCGTGGGCAGGAAGGGTATCGCCGGCTTTCGCGGGAGATCGCTGCCGCGCATCTGGCGGGCGGCGAGAAGGGCAAACTGCAGTACGACTACGACGTGCTGACCGAAGCGGCCGGTGGGCACTGGCAGATCCTGACCGGGTGCCGGAAAGGTCATGTGCGGCAAGCCTTGACGTCGGGTGGTCGCGAAGCAGCGGCGGATGCCTTGGGGGATCTGGTCGAGCGTTTCGGGGCGGAGCGAGTGTCGGTGGAACTCACTCATCATGGGTTGGCGGAGGACGACGAGCGCAATGCCGTTCTGGCCGAATTGGCGAGAGAGCATGGACTACGTACGGTGGCGACCACCGCCGCGCACTTCGCCGCTCCTCCGCGTCGACGCCTCGCCATGGCAATGGCGGCTGTGCGGTCGCGTCAAAGCTTGGACGAGGCAGCAGGATGGCTGGCCCCTACCGGCGGAGCGCACCTGCGGTCCGGCGCGGAGATGGCGGCACTGTTCTCGCTCTATCCCGAGGCTGTCAGTGGTGCCGCCGATCTTGGTCGTGAGTGCGCTTTCGATCTCAAGCTCATCGCGCCCAAATTGCCACCGTTCGACGTTCCCGCCGGGCATACCGAGGCGTCGTGGTTGCGTGAGCTCACCATGGTGGGGGCGCTGGAACGCTACGGACCGCCGGAAGGTGCACCGAAGGCATACAAACAGCTCGAACATGAACTTGCCATCATCGAGGGATTGAACTTTCCCGGATATTTCCTGGTGGTGCATGACATCGTGTCGTTCTGCAAGAACAACGACATCCTCTGTCAGGGAAGAGGTTCCGCTGCGAACTCGGCGGTGTGTTACGCGATCGGCATCACCAATGTCGATCCGGTTCGCAACAAACTGCTGTTCGAGAGGTTTCTTGCGCCTGAACGTGACGGCCCGCCGGACATCGACGTGGACATCGAGTCCGACCGCCGGGAAGAGGCGATCCAGCACGTGTACGCGAAGTACGGGCGTACGTATGCCGCGCAGGTAGCCAATGTCATCACCTATCGAGGAAAGTCGTCGGTGCGGGACATGGCTCGGGCGCTGGGCTTTTCGCAGGGCCAGCAAGATGCGTGGAGTAAGCAGGTCGGCCGGTGGGGCGGTATCGACAAGAATGCGGATACCGATATTCCGCGTCCGGTACTCGAACTGGCGGCGCAGATCGAAGGCTATCCGCGGCACCTCGGTATCCACTCGGGCGGCATGGTCATCTGCGATCGTCCCATCGCCGACGTCTGTCCGGTGGAGTGGGCGCGAATGGCCAATCGTAGTGTCCTGCAGTGGGACAAGGACGACTGTGCTGCCGCTGGGCTGGTCAAATTCGACCTGCTCGGCCTCGGCATGCTTTCTGCTTTGCACTACATGATGGATCTGGTGGCCGAACACAAAGGCATCACAGTCGATCTGGCGCAACTCGATCTGTCGGAAACGGCGGTGTACGAGATGCTGCAGCGGGCAGATTCGGTGGGGGTGTTCCAAGTGGAATCACGTGCGCAGATGGCGACACTGCCGCGTCTGAAGCCTCGAAACTTCTACGACCTGGTAGTCGAGGTCGCGCTCATCCGTCCGGGGCCGATTCAAGGCGGATCAGTGCATCCGTACATTCGTCGGCGCAACAAACTCGAACCTGTGTCCTACGACCATCCGTCGCTCGAGAAGGCACTCGAACGCACGTTGGGGGTTCCGCTGTTCCAGGAACAGTTGATGCAGATGGCCGTCGACGTTGCGGGCTTCACGCCGTCCGAGGCCGATCAATTGCGTCGGGCAATGGGATCGAAACGCTCCACCGAGAAGATGGAACAACTGCGCGCGAGGTTCTATCAGGGCATGCGAGACCTACACGGCATCGGTGACGAGGTTGCCGACCGGATCTACGAAAAGCTGTATGCATTCGCTAATTTCGGTTTCCCGGAAAGCCATTCACAGAGTTTTGCCGCGCTGGTCTTCTACTCCTCGTGGTTCAAACTTCATCATCCCGCTGCGTTCTGCGCCGGACTTCTGCGCGCGCAGCCCATGGGTTTCTACTCGCCGCAGTCCTTGGTTGCCGATGCGCGCCGGCACGGAGTGCAGGTACACGGTGCAGACATCAATGTCAGCCTCGCGCATGCCACCGTCGAGGCAGGTGGATTCGAGGTTCGGCTGGGGCTGGGGGAAGTGCGCAACATCGGCGATGCACTCGCCGAGAAAATTGTCGAACAGCGCGACCTCGGTGGACCGTTCACGTCGTTTCTCGATCTGACCGGGCGGGTGGAACTGACTACCGCACAAGCTGAATCGCTGGCGACCGCCGGTGCGCTAGCCAGCTTCGGTATCTCGCGTAGAGAAGCGCTGTGGGCAGCGGGCGCTGCGGCGGGGGAGCGCCCCGACCGCTTGCCCGGTATCGGTGCGTCGGTCACAGCTCCCACCCTGCCCGGCATGAGCGACGTCGAATTGGCGGCGGCGGATGTCTGGGCGACAGGAGTATCTCCCGACACGTACCCGACACAATTCCTCCGCCCACAGCTCGACGCGCTCGGCGTGGTGCCGGCGTCGAGACTTCTCGACATCCCGGACGGTGACCGTGTGCTGGTGGGGGGAGCAGTCACACACCGGCAGCGTCCGGCCACAGCTGCGGGCGTCACGTTCATCAACCTCGAGGACGAAACCGGCATGGTCAACGTCGTGTGTTCGGTGGGGTTGTGGGCAAAGTACCGAAAATTGGCAAATACGGCGCCGGCGTTGCTTATTCGAGGGAAGGTGCAGAATGCAGAAGGCGCTGTCACCGTCGTGGCAGACCGGATGCAGCTGATGGATCTGCGAGTCACGGCCAAATCGCGAGACTTCCGTTAACGCCTGATTCTGGCCACCGTGTTAGTACCGAGAGACAGTTTTGTGCCGAGAGGACAAATGTGGAGCTCAACTCTGACCTCCGAGCATATGGTGCGGGTCACATTTGCTCCCTAGGGTTGTCGCTTGAGCGCGATCGATTCACCACACGCAGCCGCGGTCAGTTGCCTTGCGCGTGAATATCGTCGCCTTCCAAACGCGCTGAACCAAAAGCACTTCGAGTCGAAGAGGAACTTCATGAGCACAGCGATTCTCGTCGCACACGTACACCCCGCCGATCCGTCTTCGGAGGATGCGTTCAACCGCTGGTACGACGACGTGCATATTCCGCAGGTCGTCGAACGAGTGCCCGGAGTTGTCTCCGCCTCCAGATTCTTCCTGGCGGATGTGCAGTTGCTGCCCGAGGATGCATTGCCCGCGCGCCGCTACCTGAGCATCTATCAACTCGACACGGAAGATCTCGCGGGCACCGCGCAGGCGTTGGGAAGTGCTTTGGGCGACGGAACTCTCGACATGTCCGAGGCCATCGCGACCACCGGCGACACCGGACCCGAATTGCTTTTCTACGTCCCGACCGAGAACTGAAGGGGAACGCTGACATGTCCGATCTTCTCGCGAACAAAGTTGCAATTGTCACCGGCGCAGGTGCCGGAATCGGCGCCGCCATTGCCCAGGCATTCGGGGCGGAGGGCGCGAGGGTCGTGGTCTCCGACATCAACGGTGGCGCAGCACAGGCAGTGGCGGACTCGATCGACGGAGCCATTGCTGTCACCACTGATGTCACCGACGAACAGCAGGTCAAGGATCTCGTCGCCAGAGCGGTCGAAGAGTTCGGCGGACTGAACGTCGTAGTACCCAACGCCGGTATCGCCACCACGACCCCGCTGATCGAGACCTCGTTCGAGGACTGGCGGAAAGTCATGTCGGTCAACCTCGATGGAGTGTTCTTGACAGTGCGTCATTCGCTGCCCGCTCTCGTCGCATCCGGTGGCGGTTCGATCGTGAACATCTCGTCGATCTCGTCGACCACCGGCTCGCCTTTGATCGGCAGCTATGCCGCCGCCAAAGCAGCAGTCCGCAATCTCACCGAAACCCTGTCAGCCGAACTTCGCTTCCATGGAATCCGCGCGAATGCATTGCTGCCCGGATTCATCGACACAGACCTGGTCAAGAGTCACCAGCAGGATTTCGAGAATGCCCTCGGCCTCGAGTCCGGGGGATTCGACGACCTGATGGTCACTAAGCAGACGCGCTACGGCCGGACCGAGGAAGTTGCCGCCGCCGCAGTGTTCTTTGCGAGCGACCAGTCGTCGTGGTGCAACGGCAGCAGCCTGGTTCTCGACGGAGGGTTCACCGCTTCTCTCCTCTGAGCAGCAGAACCCTTTCCGAACGTCACCCGATCACCATTCGTGCGAGGATCCACAACATGACCAACCGCGCCGTGTACGTACTCCCGCCTGGAGGATTGAACAACCTCGAATCGAGGACGATCGAGACCCCGGGCCCGGGTGCGGGTGAGGTGACGATCGCGATCCACGCTAATTCGCTCAACCACCATGACTACCTCGTGGCGACCGGAGAGATAGCAACCGACGGTCCGCGGATCCTGTTGTCCGATGCTGCCGGGGAGGTCGTTGCGGTCGGAGACGGCGTAACGCAGTTCAGCGTCGGAGATCGCGTGATGAACACCTATTTGCCGCATTGGCGGAGCGGCACACCGGATTTCGACGGATTCGGAAATTCGCCGGGTGACGGTGTCGACGGGTTCGCCCGCGACACCGTCACCGTGCCGGTATCTGCTGTGACAGTGATGCCGCGAAACTACACCTACGAGGAAGCCGCTACCTTGCCCACCGCAGGTTTGTCAGCGTGGCGCGCACTATTTGCCGGAGTCCCGATCATCCCAGGGTCGTCGGTGTTGATCCCTGGGACCAGCACGGTAGCGTTGTTTGCCGTCCAGCTGGCCAAAGCTGTTGGAGCCCAGGTGATCGCAACCTCGTCGGCCCCCGACAAGATGGCTCGATTGACCGAACTCGGTGCCGATCACGTGGTCAACTACCGCGAGCGCCCGGACTGGGGATCGGAGGCGATGCGGCTCAGCGGCGGAATCGATCTCGTCCTCGACGTCGGCGGGCCTTCCACGCTCGGTCAATCTCTCGCGGCAGTCCGACCCGGCGGGCGGATCTGTGCGCTGGGAATCATGAACGGCCCGTCGTCGTCGATCGACCTGACTTCGCTACTGACCAAACAGGTCACCATCGAAGGTGTTCTGGTGGGCAGTCGTGCACATCAGGAGGAGATGGTCGCCGGGCTGGAGAGCCTGGCGCTTCGTCCCGTCATAGATTCTTCCTACAGCCTCGACCACCTCGCTGACGCTTTCGAGCAGCAGAAATCCGGGCAGGCCTACGGCAAGATCGTCATCACAAACCCTTGATCGCTTGCCGGTCCCAACGGGGATCGGTGAGGATTTCCGCCGAGTCGCCGACAAATGCACGTGCGGCAGTCTGGTCGCCGCTGAGGGTGAATCTCAGCCATGCGGTGAGGTAGCCCCGGAATCCTTCGCCATCTGCGGCCCAATTGTGGCCGACGCCAAGCAGTCTGCCGCGGACCGCCGGTCCGGCGGTTTTGTCGAAGTACTCAGCTTGCGGATCGGCGGTGGAGACCGGGTCGTCGGCGCCGGTCATGAAGAACGTCGGTCCGGTCAACTGGGCCACGTCGATCACGTCGACAGGTCGCGAGGCCCACCACGGGTCCGGCAAATCGAGCACCGCTGTGGCGGTGATCAGATTCGCCGACTGAGTTGCAGCGTTGATCGCGCCGCCTGCCCCCTGGGAGTGGCCGACCGAGGCAATGTTTTCGGTGTCGATCCTCTGGTGAAAAATGCTGTCAGCGTTGGTGTTCTGATCGACGATGTAATGGGCGGCACCCAGAATCTCGGTACCGTCGCCGGTCACGCTGCTGTCGGCCACCACCACGACAAAACCCCAAGAAGCGAGATGTTGCAGGAGCGCTTCGTACTCCTCGTAAGTCGCGTAGCTGCCGTTGCCGAAGGTGATGACGGGATGCCGATTGCCATCAGACGACAAGTCGGCTGGGTAGAACAGTTGGTACCCGGGAACTGAATCGGCAGCCACTTCGTGCGCGCCCTGGGCTGCATAAAGATCGCTGTTCGATTCCGACGCGATGGATTCGGTGGTCGCGACTTCGGGAGTTGTCGGAACCCCCGCGGTGGCATGGGTGACGGCACCGGAGAGTGCCAGCACACACGATGCAGTCACGACGGCGAACGAGTACTTGGTTCGAGAAGGCATGGGCACAAGTATGTCTTGTACGGTCGCGGTCGGTCAGGCCGAGACGGGTGTGTGCCGTTCTTCGCCGATTCGATCTCGGATGAGGAAGACGGCGATCACCCCGAAGACGACCAAGAGGACCGTCAGTAGAGAGGTGATGGCGGCGGCGCCGCTCACTTCCGTGGTCACCGAAGTGTCCAGCCCGCCGGTCGAGAGAATTGTGGTGGGGTCGGTGAGGCCGTGTAACACGATTGCGGCCCAGATCGTGCCCGTCACACGCATTGTCAGGTACATGCACATACCGAAACCGAAGGTGTAGACCACGGTGACAAGGACGGTCGACGGCTTCATCCCGGCGATCAGGTTGACCGTGTGCATGAGTGCAAACACCAGGGAAGACACGACGGCGACAAAGCGCTCGCGGTGGCCGGCGTCGCGCAGCATCTTCACTGCCAGGCCACGGGTGGCCAATTCCTCGGTCAGGCCGACGCACGCACCGAGCACCAGCAGGGCGATTACCTCGCCGGTGGTCCAGGCGCTCCAATCGGTTCCCGCCAGATGCGCAACAATGGCGGCGACCACGATGATCGGACCGATCCACATCCAACCGCGCCCACGAATGGGTTGTGGGCCGAAGACGCCGCGCAGCCAGCCGACCTTTGTCGTGAAAACCAGCAGGGCGATCCCGCCGATCGCGATGGGCAATGCGACGCCGAGGAGGATGCTGGAGGCGCTTGCCACGACATTGTCCGTGTCGATCTGGTCTGCAAAAACCCTGGAGGTAACCTGCCCGACAGCAAGATAGAACGCCAGGTAGACGACGATCAGCAGGAGCACTTTCCATACGGTGGGGCGACTCCAAAAACCGGACTTTTCGGGAACCGTATTGGTCATTGTCAGATCGTAAAGGGAGCTGCACGAAAACGCGCGGGTACCGTCTATTCGGACAGCAGCGAACACGAAGGCAGGCGCAGAAGAAATGTTGGAAGTCGATTTGAATGCACTGGACACGGCTTTGGCAGCGGGTGAGCCGTTGATCGACGTCCGTGAGGCCGACGAGTTCGCTCAGGTCCGAGTTCCCGGTGCGACGCTCATTCCGCTCAGCGAATTCGTCTCTCGCGTGGGTGAAATTCCGGACGCGGAAACGGTGTACATCATCTGCGCCGTCGGTGGTCGGAGCTTGCAAGCCGCTGAGTATCTGCAGGCTCGCGGCATCAATGCCGTTTCGGTGGCCGGTGGAACGATGGCGTGGTACCAGTCGGGGCGCCAGGTCGAGACCGGCGAATAGTGCGTAACTGTTGGGGCAGCTCCCGTTTACGGAGCTGCCCCAACACGTCACTTCCGCCAGAACAGGTGGTGCGTCACGCCGCTCGGGCTCGGCACAACGTCGAGGTTGAAGCGGTCGAGTAACTCGTCAGGTGTCTCCCACAGTCGTAGACCGGATCCGAATTCGATCGGGGAGACAGCGATGTGCATCGTGTCGACCAGATCGGCGTCGAGGAATTCACGGATAGTGCTGACTCCGCCGCCGAGTCGAACGTCCTTGCCCTGCGCTGCCTCACGTGCCTGCGCGAGGGCCGTCGCGGGGTCGGCGTCGACGAAGTGGAATGTCGTGTCCGATAGCGTGAACGACGGCCGCACGTGGTGGGTCAAGACAAAAACCGGGGTGTGGAACGGTGGCTCGTCGCCCCACCAGCCCTGCCACTCGAGATTCTCCCAAGGGCCGCGGTAGGGTGAGAATTTGTTGCGGCCCATGATTTCGGCGCCGATGTTGTTGGAGAAGTCCCGCGTGAAATAGTCGTCGAGGCCTCGGCTGCCGCCGGGATCGGTGCGATTGGGCCAGCTGGCCGTAGCTCCTGCCCACGCAAACATTTCACCGTGGTCCAGGCCGAACGGGCTCTCGAAGCTCTGGTCCGGACCGCAGGCTATTCCGTCACTCGAAACGCCGAAATTCTGCACTCGCAATAACTGACTCACCGTGTACTCCTGCTCTCGACAATGGTCTACGTGAGTACAGACCGTACGGCGAGCCAAAACTCATCGGTGCGAATTCATGCAGCCGCCGGTAGAACTCCACTGCGGATCGACCGGACGGTCCTGACCGCGACGGTTGCCCAGATGGGGATCAGTACGGTCAGCAGGGCAAGTGCGATTCCCAGGATCAGGGTGGAACCGGTGGCGACTCCGAAGGCATTCGCTCCGACGGCACATGCTCCGATGGGGAAGGTGAAGCTCCACCAGCCGAGCGAGAAGTCCAAGCCGCGGCGCAGTGCGTGGATGGTGACGACGGTGACGGTGACAAACGCGATCACGCCGATGATTCCGACGACGGTTCCGTAGGCGATCCCGAATTCGTGCAGGGTGTCGGCATGCTCGGGGCTGAGTGCATGCCGTGAGGCGGCGGCCAACAGGTTGGATGCCGCGATCGACTGTCCGATCACGCCCAACGGAATCCACAGTGAGGGAATGGCATTGAACGGGATCACGTCGACGCCGGCCGAACGGTTGCGTGCGAACTGCCTGGCGACGGCTACCAGAATGCCGATGGCGGCGGTCAGCGCCAGAGCGAACAGGATGTAGCAGAAAACCAGTACCGCGATGCGTGGAGCGCCTTCGGGCATGTGGGTGCTGACCGCTGCGCCGGTGGTGGCCGAGACCATCGGAGGTACGACGGGCATGAGCCAGAACGGCATTGCCGTCGCCATCCCGGCATCTCGAACGAGTCGAATCATCATCACGACGTAGGTGACCAGGCCGAGTGCCGTGCCGAGTGTCCACAGTGTCAGCGACACGGTGATCGCCACGTCGTGGCCGAGGAAGTCCGGGCCGGTGATGCCGGTTGCGGATCCCACGGTCAGCAGTGCCATTGCGACGGCGCCGTAGAAGGGGAACATCGCGGGGCTGTGCAGGTAGGCGAGGGCCTGACATCGATGTTGTGACCAATGGGTGGCAAATGCTCCGATCAAGGCGCACAGTACGAGAACCGCCAGAACCCAGAAGATCTCGGAGACCAGTTTCAAGCCCTCGATCTCCGGTTCGAGCGAAGCGGCGGCCACCGACACGATTCCCGTTCCCATCGCTGCCGCGAACCAGTTCGGAGTGATGTGGGCGAAGGTGGAACTCGTTGTGGTGGTCATGTATTTCACTGTCGTCTCATCCGGTCCGTACCGGTAGACCGGTTGTTCTTGAATGCCCACAAACTCGCCTTGTGGGTCTAATCTTGGGACTATGTCGTTGTCTCCTCGGGTGCCGGAACTCAGTGCCCTCGACGTCCTCCTTTCCGTAGGGCGTCTGGGCAGCATGGGTGCTGCCGGCCGGGAGCACGGACTCAGTCAGCAGGCGGTCAGCGCCCGGGTGCGTTCGGTCGAACGCCAACTCGGAATCAAGGTGTTCGATCGAGCGGCGACCGGTGTTCGTCCCACCGCCGAGGGCGGTCTGATTCTCGAGTGGGCAAGTCACATCCTCGTCAGTGCCGAGGAAATGGCATCGGGAGTTGCCGCACTTCGCGGTGAACGCGATGCTGCCGTCACGGTTGCCGCCAGCATGACCATCGCCGAGTATCTGGTTCCCGGATGGACGGTCGCGATGCGGCACAAGTTCCCCAACGTCGTGGCGTCGGTGAGCTTGCACAATTCCTCGGACGTCTCTGCTCAAGTTCAGGCCGGCCAGGCCGATATCGGATTTGTCGAAGGGCCGGATGTGCCGTCGGCGCTCGCGTCGTGCGAAGTAGCGCGTGATCACCTCGTCGTGGTTGTGCCGCCGGGACACGACTGGGCGAATGGTGTGCCCGTTCCGGTCGAGGAACTCGCACGCACACCGCTGATTCAGCGCGAGTCAGGGTCCGGTACGCGCCTGACGCTCGAGAATGCTGTTCCCGATTGTGTGCCGCCGCTGCTCGAGCTCACCTCGTGTACCGCTGTCAAGGCTGCGGTGGTGGCAGGCAACGCCCCGGCTGTTCTGTCGTCGCTGGCAGTTGCCGCCGACCTGACGGACGGCCGACTGGTCGCGGTCAACGTCGACGGCTTGCGGATGCCGCGTCGACTCCAAGCCGTCTGGGATCCCGATCGCGGATTGCGCGGTGCGGCAAGAGATTTCCTCGACATAGCGCTCGGATCCAACACTGCTGTTCATTCACGCTGACGGCTACGGCCGCTATCGGACGGTGTCGATCCCCGCGAGGATGAGCTCGATGCCTGCCAGAAACTGTTCTCGGTCGTCGTGGTCGCGCAACTGCGCCGTCACCTGATTGAGGAACGGGTACTTCGCAGAGTCGAGTTCTTCCCATCGCGTGGCGACGCCCGCGAGGAAAGCGGACCGATCTGTCTCACGGGGGAGCAGACGGGCGCCCGCGGCGTACTGTCCGGCGAGACCGAGCACGTAGTTCAGGAGCGCGGACGCGCAGTCGAACTGTGCCGATTCGGGAACGCCGAGCGCCTGGAGTTGCTCGCCGAGACTTTCGAAGATCTGCATCACCGCTGATTGCCATGGCTCGCGAGAGAGTTGGGTGCCGACCCACGGGTGCGCGTCGATCGCGTCGAACACGCCGAGGGTGATGGTCCGGATCGCCTCCCGTGGGGCTGCGCCTTCGGTTGCACCGGTTGTCACGCGGGCGATGACGTCGTCGGTCGCCGCGGCGAGCAGTTCGCTCTTGTTGGCAACGTGCCAGTAAATCGCCCCGCTACCTGTTGCCAGGCGTGCGGAGAGTGCGCGAAATGTCAGCGCGGCTTCGCCCTCGTCGTCGAGGATCTCGATCGCAGCCTCGACGATTCGCTCCTTCGAGAGCGCATCCGTACGTCGTTCGGTCCGCTGATTCCTGGTCGCCATGCGAACCATCTTGACATATCTGGAACGCCGTTCCAAGATGTCATTGGAACGACGTTCCAATTGAAGCCTGAAAGGAAACAAACATGAGCAACTCGATAACGATCATCGGGGCGGGCCTCGGCGGTCTGACCTTCGCACGTGTCCTTCACGTTCATGGAATTCGGTCGAAGATCTACGAGGCGGAACTGTCGGCAGAAGCTCGCACGCAGGGCGGTCAACTCGACATCCACGAACACAACGGTCAGGCCGCGCTCGACGCCGCCGGCCTCACCGACGAGTTCCGCGCGATCATCCACGCGGGCGGCGCCGCGTCGCGCGTACTCGATCAACACGCCGCCGTGCTCCTCGACGAACCCGACGACGGCACGGGAACACGTCCCGAGGTGCTGCGCGGCGACCTCCGTCGAATCCTGATTGATTCCCTTCCGGACTACACGATCGAATGGGGACGCAAAGTCGACACTGTGCGCTCGCTCGGAGATGATCGCCACGAGTTGACCTTCGTCGACGGTTCGACAGTGACCACCGACCTTCTCGTCGGTGCAGACGGTGCCTGGTCGAAGATCCGGCCGCTGCTCTCCGATGCGAAGCCGGAATACGTCGGCACCACGTTCGTCGAGACCTACCTCTACGACGTCGACGAGAAGCATTCGGCTGCAGCCGAAGCCGTCGGGGACGGGGCGATGTACGCGCCCGCACCAGGAAAAGCGATCGCCGCGCATCGAGAGGCGGGAGACATCGTGCACACCTACGTTCAGCTGAACCGTCCGGCGGAGTGGTTTGCCGGTATCGATTTCACCGACGCCGCCGCTGCGACAGCGCGGGTCGCGGCCGAGTTCGACTGTTGGGCACCGGAACTCACGGCGCTGATCACCGATGGCGAAACCGCTCCGATTCCGCGCGCGATCCATGCACTTCCCGACGAGCACCGATGGGATCGAGTGCCTGGGGTGACGCTCCTCGGTGACGCGGCGCACCTGATGGCCCCGTCCGGTCAGGGTGCGAACTTGGCCATGTTCGACGGCGCCGAACTGGGAAAGGCGATCGCCGCGCACCCCGACGACATCGAAGGGGCACTCGCCGAGTACGAAGAAGCGATGTTCGTGCGCAGCGCATCCGAGTCCGCGGACTCGCACGTGATCCTTGATCTCTGCCTCGGTGAAGGCGCACCGTATTCACTGGTCGATTTCTTCACCGGCGCTGCTTCCATATCCGGATAATGGGCGAATGCCTGTTGATTCCACTCCTTGGTCTGCCGCGATTGCGCACGTGAGCGGTCTCTCGAAGGGCGGCCCGTTGGATCGAAATCACCGGGTGACGTTGCACTTTCATCCGGACCTCCCGTCTGAACGTGGTCTGACACTGGCCTCGATCGCACGTCAAGGCACCTATGTGACCCAGTTCGAGACTCGAACGAGCAACGGCGGACTGACGGCGCATCACGGCGGCGATCGTTGGCGTTGGGAGAGTCGGATATTCGGCGGAGCTTACGACGAGCGAGAGCCCTCGGAACGGCCGAAGTACGGATCGTTGAACTTCTCCGCCGATCCCTACGGGGCATCCCCTCGGTTCGGCTCGTCCTACTTCCGGCTTGCCGAGCACACGCTCGACCGCACCACTTTCTGCTTTCCCGACAGCGTCTTCGAGCCTGATCATTTCGGAACGGCCGAAGCGATGAGCTTGGTCGGCGCCGCACGGGCTGCCGAGCTCGACGATCCGCTCGACCACTACATCGAGGCGCACGTTCACGGCGTCGTCGACATCGGGACGGACGTCGAGGCGCTCGTTCTGGATCCGAGTTACCGGGGCACACGGATCGAAGAGATCGCCCACTCGCTCACGTGCCCGGTGCTGTGGCACGAGGGATACGCGGTCGATGTCGACGAGATAGCCGAACATCCCGAATACCGGGGAGCGGCCGTGATCGACCTTGCCCGAGAAATTGCGCACGGCAGGCGGCTGACGCCTGCCGTCCTGGGGCTCGCACGGGGTGCATCCTTCGATCCGCAGGACGTCAAGAAGGTTTGGCACTACATCGCTCGATTCGGCGGCAGAGCGTAGAACTGGGCATTCGCGTACAGCTGCACGTCGACGACCGCTGGTCCCGGGACCGCACATCGGTCCGAAGGTCGCGGTGAGGAAAGAGTGATTGATACGCAACATCGGGCATGAACTCCCGAAACAACTGCATCCGAAGATAGAAGTCGACCTTGATCCTCGGTCGAAGGGATGCATGAATCGATGGGCGCTCAACTCACCACCACCAGTGTCGACACACTCTGCGCATACTGCGGGGTGGGCTGTGGTCTTGTCCTCGACATCATCACCGATCCCGAGACGGGGTGTCGGAAGGCTGCGAAGTCTTCCGGTCTGAAGACACATCCCACCAACTTCGGGCGTCTGTGCACCAAAGGCACCACGACCGCAGACATGCTCGCCGGCCCGGGGCGCATGGAATCTGCATATCGCCGTCCGCGCCGAGGTGATGCGATCGAAGCGGCGGACATGGCCGCAGTCATCACTGACACCGCCCAGCGCCTGCGGGCAATAATCGACGAGCACGGTCCCGACGCGTTTGCGTTGTACGTGTCCGGGCAGATGTCACTCGAAGCTCAGTACCTGTCGAACAAACTGGCCAAGGGCTTCATCGGGACCAATCAGATCGAATCGAATTCCCGACTGTGCATGGCAAGTGCCGGCACCGGATACAAGCAATCGCTCGGGGCCGACGGACCGCCCGGTTCCTATCAGGACTTCGAACATGCCGACGTGTTCTTCGTGACCGGCGCGAACATGGCGGACTGCCATCCGATCCTCTTCCTTCGAATGCAGGAGCGGGTCAAGGCGGGCGCGAAGTTGATCGTCGTCGATCCTCGACGCACCGCCACCGCCGACAAGGCGAACTTGTTCCTGCAGATCGCTCCCGGCACCGATCTCGCGCTACTCAACGGACTACTCCACCTGCTCGTCGTGAACGGCCACACAGATCCGGACTTCATCGCCGACTTCACCGAAGGCTGGGAGGTGATGCCCAGTTTCCTCGCGGAGTACACGCCTGCGAAGGTCAGCGAGATCACCGGTATCCCCGAGGCCGACATCCACACTGCAGCGCAGTGGATCGGTGAGGCTGCAAACTGGATGAGCTGTTGGACAATGGGTTTGAACCAGAGCACCCACGGCACGTGGAACACCAACGCCATCTGCAACCTTCACCTTGCGACCGGTGCGATCTGCAAGCCCGGCAGCGGTCCGTTCTCGTTGACCGGTCAGCCGAACGCCATGGGTGGGCGTGAAATGGGCTACATGGGGCCAGGTTTGCCAGGTCAGCGCGCCGTGATGGTCGACGCCGATCGCGACTTCGCCGAGGAGCGATGGGGGATCCCGCAGGGCTCGCTGCGCACCGACATCGGCGGTGGCACCATCGACATGTTCTCCCGAATGGCAGCGGGCGACATCAAAGCGTGCTGGATCATCTGCACCAATCCCGTTGCGACGGTAGCCAACCGCAAGACCGTCATCGACGGCTTGGAGAAGGCCCACCTCGTCATCACCCAGGATGCTTTCCTGGGCACCGAGACCAACGAATACGCCGATGTTCTGCTGCCCGCGTCGCTGTGGACAGAGTCCGACGGAGTGATGATCAATTCCGAACGCAACCTGACGCTCTTTCAGCAGGCACTGGATCCGGTTGGGCAGGCGCTGCCTGATTGGCAGATCATCGCCCGGATCGCCTGCGAGATGGGGTACGCCGAAGCGTTCACCTACACCTGTGCCGAAGAGGTGTTCGAAGAGATCAAGCAGTTCTGGAATCCGAAGACCGGCTACGACTTACGCGGCGTCACCTACGAGCGCCTCCGCAAGACATCGATTCAGTGGCCATGCCCGCCAGACAGTGATCAGGACCGTCATCCCATCCGATACGTCAATGACGGTGTCAGTCAAAGGCTCCTGATCCGCGAGGACGGCAGCACTCCGCGGCTCGCATTTCCCACCGCCACTGGCCGTGCGATGTTCTTCGCACGGCCGCACATGCTTCCCGCCGAAATGCCCGACGACGACTACCCCTTCCTGCTCAACACCGGTCGTCTCGCGCACCAGTGGCACACCATGACCAAGACCGGCAAGGTGGCCAAGTTGAACAAGCTCAACCCAGGTCCCTTCGTCGAGATCCATCCCGACGACGCCGCCAGGCTCGGTATCGTCGACCAGGATGCGATCGAGGTTGCCTCACGCCGCGGTCGCGCTGTGCTTCCGGCTGTTGTCACCGACCGAGTGCGTCCGGGGAACTGCTTTGCCCCATTTCACTGGAACGACGCCTTCGGTGAATATCTGTCCATCAACGCCGTCACCAACGACGCCATCGACCCTGCCTCGCAGCAACCGGAGTTCAAAGCCTGCGCTGTCACGATGACGAAGGTCGCCGTGAACACACCTGAAACAGTGCTCGCCGAGGCGGCGCTGGAGGCTCCCGCGCCAGCTGATCAGGCTTTGTCGCGAACCGATGTCCTCGCGGATGTCCTCGGTCAAACAGGAACACCTGCAGTGGTATTCGATGCGCTCCAGCAGAGCTACCTGGCCGGCCTTCTCGCTGCGTTGCGTGCGGACGCCGATCGCACTGCCGGGGTACCTACCTTGCCGTCGACGGCACCCTTCGATGCCGAAAAGCGGATGTGGGTCGACGGTGTTCTGGCCGGCCTGTACTCGCGGATCTCACTTCCTGACACCGACGGGCCTGCGTTGTCATCGAGTCCGAGTATTGGATCCGAGCGCGCGCCGATCGTGGTGCTCTGGGCATCGCAGACCGGAAACGCGGAAGAATTCGCTGCTGAGTGCGCCACTCGTCTCGGGGGAATCGGCTTGCCCGTCGTGATGCACGCGATGGACGAATTCCCGGCCGCCGACCTGGCAGCTACCAGAGAGGTCCTGCTGATCACCAGTACCTCCGGTGACGGCGAATCCCCGGACAACGGCAGCGGTTTCTGGGATGCGTTGTCTGCTGACACGGCGCCCCGCATGTCCGAGACACGTTATGCAGTCATCGCTTTCGGCGACTCGAACTATGCCGACTTCTGTGGACACGGACGAAAGCTCGACGCCCGCCTTGCCGAACTGGGAGCCAGTCGTATCGTCGATCGCGCCGACTGCGAGCCCGATTTCGAGGACACCGCTGCTGGATGGCTGGAGGCGGTCACGGCTGAGCTTCGGAGCTCGGTGGCCGGCGAGACGACCGACGTCCTCGTTGCAAAGAAGAATTCTGGGACAACCGTTGCAGCCGCGCCGATTTCACCGGCGATGTCGCCGCCGCTGCGATACAACAAGAAGGCGCCGCTGACCACAGCCTTGACGCGCAATGTCGTGCTCAACCGTCCGGGTTCTTCCAAAGACGTGCGGCAGTTGGGCTTTCACCTTCCAGGTGACACGGTCAGTTACGAAGCCGGTGACGCTCTCGGAGTCTGGCCCCGAAACAGCTCTCCGTTTGTCGACGAGTGGCTCACCCTTACCGGCCTCGACGGTGACGAGACCGTCGAACTGGGGCAGTACGGGGAAATGACGCTGCGTACCGCGCTCACCGAGCGCTTGGAGATCACTCGAATCTCGACCGACATGATTCGATTCGTGCATCAACGAACCCGCGATTCGGACCTGGCCGAGTTGTTGAAGCCGGAGAATGTCTCCACGTTCAAAGACTGGTCGTGGGGACGACAGTCCGTCGACATTCTCGCACAGTCGCCCGTTCGTGCCTCGACAGACGAATGGCTCTCGCTGCTCAAACCGCTTCAGCCGCGGCTGTATTCGATATCTTCCAGTCCGAAAGAGAACCCGCGCGAAGTGCAGTTGACGGTGTCCGCGGTGCGCTACAACGTTGCGGGTGTCCCACGGCGTGGAGTGTGCTCGACTTACCTCGCCGACCACGCTCACGATGACGACATCGGCATCTACGTGCAGAAGTCGACCCACTTCCGGCCACCTTCCGATCCCGAGACCCCGATGATCATGGTCGGTCCGGGGACCGGCATTGCACCGTTCCGTGCCTTCCTGCATGAGCGGCGGGCATTGGGGCACACGGGTCCGAACTGGCTGTTCTTCGGAGAACAACACGCCGCGACCGACTTCTACTACCGCGAAGAAATCGAAGAATTGCGGAAAGACGGATTCCTCACCGAACTCGACCTCGCGTTTTCCCGGGATCAAGCCGACAAGGTCTACGTGCAGGACCGGATGCGTGAGCGGGGTGCACTGCTGTGGGAGTGGTTGCAGAAGGGAGCGCACTTCTACGTCTGCGGCGATGCCAACCGGATGGCCAAGGACGTCGACAGTGCCCTCAACGGGGTGGTCGCTCAGCACGGAAAACTGGCACCTCGCAGTGCCGAGGCGTACGTGAAGGCTCTTTCGGCGGAGAAGCGCTATGTCCGGGACGTCTACTGACGTCGATCAGACAGCGCCCTTGAACCCGTGCTGACGCCAGGCCTCGTACGTCACGAGGGCGGCAGCGTTGGACAGGTTGAGGGACCGGCGTCCGGGCAGCATCGGGATACGCAGGCGCTCGGTGACGTGTTCATCCGCCAATACTTCTTCGGACAGTCCGGTGGGTTCGGGCCCGAACAGCAGGACGTCGCCGGGTTGGTAGGCGATATCGGCATACGACGTGGTCGCGTGCGCGGTGAAGGCGAACACGCGAGCGGGGGTGACGGCTTCCCAGGCAGCGGTCAGGTTTTCGTGGACCGTGACAGTCGCCAGGTCGTGGTAGTCCAAGCCTGCGCGCTTGAGCTTCGGCTCCGACAAGTCGAACCCGAGAGGGCCGACCAGGTGGAGTTCGCAACCGGTGCCTGCGACCATGCGGATCGCGTTTCCGGTGTTGGGTGGGATGCGGGGCTCGTGGAACATCACTCGGAACACTCGAGGAACTGTACCGGGCGGCATATCGGTGCCCGCGTCTGCGAGAAGAGCGGTGGAGAAGTGTGGGCGAATTGGTAACAAACCGGCCAGTCCGTGCGAACCTATTTCCGGCACTCTTCTCAGAACGGACATTTCATGAACCCTCCCGCCGGTTGGAACCCCGACCCCTTCGACCCCACGATCGACCGTTACTGGGACGGTCAGCAGTGGACCGCGCAGACACGGCCCAAGGGCGTCGACGCACCCACTCAGGCTTTCGGCACTCCCACGCAGGTCTTCGGCGCACCCGGATCGGCGGTGCCGGACACTAACGCCGAGGAAGGCAAGACGCGGCGTAAGTGGCCGTGGATCGCCGGCGCGGCAGTCGTGGGGCTGGTTGCCATCGCCGCGGCGACGGGAGCGGGCAAGTCGGAAGAATCGACGACGCCTGCTGCGACCTCTTCGACGACAGCTGCAGCGACGACAACCAAGAGCACTGTCCCGTCGACGACAAAGACCACGACTTCGTCCCTCTTGCCGACGACGACAACGATCGTGCCGCCACCGACGACAACCACCGTGGCAATAGTGCCGCTGGTTCCGCAGGTCCCGGAGACCACGACTACGCCGTATGTTCCGCCCGCTCCGGCGTACACACCGCCGAAGACAACGGAACCGGCGTACGTTCCGCCGCCGGCCAAGGTGCCTGACGCGGGGGTGTATTACGCCAACTGTGCAGCCGTGCGAGCGGCCGGTGCTGCCCCGATCTACCGCGGCGATCCCGGCTATTCGTCCAAGCTTGATCGTGACGGTGACGGCGTGGCCTGCGAGACCTAGGCGATCGAACCGGTGTCGGTGCGGCGGGGCAGTATGGACGGCATGCTCCCCGAAGAATCCGACGATGTCGTCGGCGAAGATTATTCAGACGCGCGGCTGGCCGGGCAGAAGTGGCGTCAGCGCACTTTCACCAATTGCAATTTCCGAGATGCCGATCTCACGGGACTCACGACGGAGTCGGTGGTGTTCACGGACTGTGATTTCACCGGCACCGATCTGGGGGAGTCCGTGCACACGGGAACTGCGTTCCGCTCGTGCAATTTTGCCCGGACCAGCCTGTGGCACAGCACGTTCCGAAACTGCAGTCTGCTCGGGTCGACGTTCGACGGTTGCCGCATCCGGCCGTTGACGCTCGACGAAGTCGACTTCTCGTTGACCTCACTCGGTGGGGCGGACCTGAGGAAGATCGACTTCACCTCATGCCGATTCCGTGAAGCGAACCTGGTTCGGGCCGACATGCGGGGCGCGGTGCTGGCGTCGGCGGATCTGTCCGGTGCTCGTACGGGTGGACTCAAACTCGAAGGTGCAGATCTGCGCGGTGCGCGGATCGATCCGAGCCTGTGGACGTCCGCGTCCGTCGGAAACGCGCAGATCGAGTTGATGCAGGCGGTGGCGTACGCGTCGGCGCACGGTCTTGTCGTCGACATGAAGTAGCAGCGCCTAGCTCTCCAAGCGCTCCTCGAGGCGCACCGTCACCAGCTCGCCGGTCTCCTTGCCGATGGCTTTGCGAAGATCGGCTTTGACCGGCAGCTTGTGGTTACCGTCTCCCAACGCCATGAACGAACTCTGGAACGGATGTCCGTCGATCGTCCCGCGTACCTTGACCAGGCCGCGGGTGCCGAAGAACTCGGCGGACTCCGGCCAGATCACATAAGTCCACCCGCCCTTGGCGTCGCTCTTCTGCAGGGTGGCCGTGAATTCCTTGTCCAGCAACATGATGTCGGTCCTTTCGAACTCGTCCCAGTCGATCAGCGGATGAATTCCCGTGCGAGCAGATCCATCAGCAGTCCGTCCTTCCACACACCATGGCGATCTCGCGAATACTCGCGCATCACCCCGACGTCTTTGAACCCCACCGATCGGTAGCACGCGATGGCGACGGAGTTGTCGACCTCCGGGTCGATGACCAGACGGTGGAATGCGAGGTCGTCGATCAGGTGGGCACACAGCACGCGAATCGATTCGCGACCGAACCCTCGGCCGTGGAAGTCGGGATCGAGGAACAAGTCGAGCCCGGCGTGGCGGAAGTCGGGGTTGTCCTCCGCCTCATACCACTGGATGAAGCCGATCAGGTGGTCGCCGTGGAAGATGCTGTAGCGCGTGGTGCCAGCCTCCGGCGCTGCAGGCCAGTCGTCGTCGGGATTTTGCCACCAGTGCACGACGTCCGGGTGCAGGTGAATTGCCCGCAGACGGGCGTGATGATCGGGCGCGACGGGGGAGAGGAGCACCCTCGGGCCGCGTAGTTCCGGAGCCGTTGTCACTCATCGACCCTAACCTGGAACAATGGTCGCCGTGACTGCAACGATCCTCGACGGCAAAGCTACCCGCGACGAAATCTTCGAAGACCTGAAGGTGCGGGTGAGCGCTCTGAAGGCAGAGGGCATCACACCCGGCTTGGGCACCATCCTGGTGGGCGACGACCCCGGATCCGCGGCTTACGTGCGCGGCAAGCACAACGACTGCGCCAAGGTCGGTATCAATTCTTTGCGACGCGACCTGCCTGCCGACATCACGCAGGAGCAGCTCAACGCGACGATCGACGAGCTCAATGCCAATCCCGAGTGCACCGGCTACATCGTGCAGTTGCCGCTTCCCAAGCACCTTGACGAGAACGCAGCCCTCGAGCGCATCGACCCCGACAAGGACGCCGACGGCTTGCACCCGGTCAACCTCGGTCGACTGGTGTTGGGCAAGGAAGCCCCGCTGCCGTGCACCCCGCGTGGAATCCTGCATCTCCTGCGCCGCTACGAGGTCCCTATTGCAGGCGCACACGTGGTGGTAGTCGGACGAGGCGTCACAGTCGGTCGCCCGATCGGATTGCTGCTGACGCGTCGTAGCGAGAACGCGACGGTCACGCTCTGCCACACCGGTACCCGCGATCTCGCGGCCGAGGTTCGCCGCGCCGACATCATCGTCGCTGCCGCAGGCGTTCCCGGCCTCATCACCGCAGACATGGTCAAGCCCGGGGCAGCGGTCCTCGACGTCGGCGTCAGTCGCACCGACGACGGCCTGCGCGGCGACGTCGCAGCCGACGTCAACGGTGCCGCCGGCTTCGTCTCACCCAATCCCGGTGGTGTCGGACCGCTGACCCGCGCGTTCCTGATCACCAACGTGGTCGAGCGCGCCGAGCGGGTTCTGGCCGGAGTCTGAGTCCGATGTCCTCACTGGTCGGCCTCGCGAAGAAGAATCTGCCCATGCTCGCGGTCCTCGCCGTGATTGCGGCGGCCGTGGTTCTCGTGCTGGCCGACCGGTGGCGTCGCGGCGCCCTCGTCTTCGGTGTTGCCGTCATCATCGGAGCTGCCGCTCGGTGGTTCGTTCCCGAGAACCGTGTGGGGTTGCTCGCGGTGCGTGGAAGGGTCTTCGACACCGCGGCGATGGGCGTTATGGGTGTGCTGATCGCGACGCTCGCCCTGACCATCGATCCGCTCGGTACCGACTGAGAAGATCAGCCCCCGTAGAACGAGCGAATATCGATATCACTCAAAGGGATCCACTCCGGTGAATGTGCGGATGTCGACTTCTTTCCAGCCTTGACCGGTGCACTCCGTAACGTCACCGCAAGTGCAGGTTCCTCGTCGATTCGCCCGGCGAGGGCGTAGATCGCGGCGAGATGGTGAACGCACGGCGAGCGTCTACCTGAGCAGTCGCAGCTGGCAGTGCACTCCGAAAGATCAACGGCTACTGCGATATTTCGAGCCTGCAGTTCGGTGACGATGCTGTCCGGCAGTTCGCCGGTGGAGACGGATCTGTTCGCCTTTCCAGCCGAACGGAGAAGGCTCTTCACTGCAGCGATCTCGGATTTGGTCCAGAGCGGGACACCAATCGTCACTGACGAAGTTTTTGCCTTGGTGCTCACCTCGGCGACGACGGTCCCCGACGAGACGACGGAGAACTCCACGGAACCGTTGCGTGCCAGGGTGCGAGCCGTCGGCAGGGACGGGTTCGGACCGGACGCCGCGGTCCGCTCCACCGTGCGCAGCCACGCTCGACCCCAAGCGGTGACGCCGAATTCGTTGGCCATCAGATGATCACCGCGCCGTCGAGTTCGAGAAGTTCACGCAGTTCGGTGTCGGGGAGATCGGCCAGCGCGGCCTCGACGTTCCCGGAGACAGCATCGGCCACAACTCGTTTGGACTCGTGCATCGCTGCTATGTGATCCTCCACGGTACCGCCCGTCACCAAGGTGTGGACGTTGACGGTGCGTTTCTGGCCGATGCGGTGTGCCCGGTCGGTTGCTTGATCCTCGACGGCTGGGTTCCACCACCGGTCGTAGTGCACGACATGACTTGCGCGCGTGAGGTTGAGGCCGAAGCCGGCGGCGCGCAAGCTCAGAATCAGAACCGGTGGTGAATCCGTCTCGTTCTGGAACGCGTCGACCATCGCGTCTCGTTTGTCGGTGTTCAGGCCGCCGTGGAGGAAAGGCACGGCGCCGATTCCCAGTTCGGCTCCCAGGTGTCGCGAGAGCATCTCGCCCATCGTCCGGTATTGCGTGAATATCAGCGCGCGATCGCCGTCGTCGACGATCTCGGCGATCATTTCCGTTGCGCGGTCGAGCTTTCCGGATCTTCCGTAGAGGTCGTCCGTATCGCCGGTGACCTGCGCCGGGTGATTGCATACCTGCTTGAGAGTGGTCAGAAGCGCAAGGATGTTGCCACGCCGGGCAATTCCCGTGCCCAATCCGGAGTCGAACGCATCGGCAACTGCCGACCGGTAGATGCGCGCCTGTTCCGACGTCAGAGTGCACGAGACCGTGGAGAACTGTTTGGGCGGAAGATCCTTGGCCACTATGTCTTTGGTTCTGCGCAGAATGAAAGGATCGATCACCGCGGCAAGTCTGGTCGCCGCGGTGGCCGATCGACCGGATTCGATCGGGACGGCAAAGCGTTGACGAAACCGTGCGCGAGTTCCGAGGACGTCGGGGTTGGCGACGCGAAAGAGTGACCACAATTCTTCGAGGCGGTTCTCCACCGGCGTGCCGGTCATCGCTACCTTGACGTCCGCCGACAACTGCATTGCTGCTTTCGCGGCGAGGGAAGCGGGGTTCTTGATCTGTTGCGCCTCGTCGAAGACCACTGAACTCCAATGAACCGGGGCCAATTGGGCTGCGTCGGAACGCAAGACGCTGTAGCTGGTCAGAACCGTAGTGCCGGCGGGGATACGAGTGGGAAGTGCACGGGCGGCCCCGTGATGAACGTGCAGTGGCAGATGCGGAGCGAATCGCTCGATCTCGCGGCGCCAGTTTCCTATCACCGAGGTGGGACACACAACCAGATGCGGACCGTCGTCGGCGCGGATCGCGATCATCGAAATCGCTTGCAGTGTCTTACCCAAACCCATCTCGTCGGCCAAGATCCCACCGCCCGAACCCGACAGAGCCGTCAGCCAGGCAACTCCCTGCATTTGATACGGGCGCAGAGTCGCCTGAATCTTTGCTCGGCGAAGACTCTCGATGGCCGCGCGCGCTTCCGTGAACAACCGCACCGTGGACGCGGCGCTTCGGATCTTCGTGTCGTCGCGATCGATCGCGGCATGCGCTGCGGTCGGAATGTCATGTGCGCCGGTGTCGATGACGCGCTTCCATGCGAGCAGCGACGATCCGAGGTCGCCGCGACCAGCATCGAGGTTGTGGAAGGCGTCGATCGCGGTGGTGAGGTCGAGCAGTTGCGCTTCGACGTCGGTTGCTGTGATCGACTCGTCGACCGGGATCGCAAGCCTGCACACGCCCGGCGACCCGGTCGGCATCCCCAGTGCCGACAGCCGCGTTGCCGGGTCTGCGTCACCCCAGAACGCGAAGGACATGTGCTCGGGAATGTACGTAGCCTGCAGGCGCGTCGAGCATGGCTGATTCACGTTCGCCGATGCTAGCCGCGCCGGCTCACGTTCGCCAATGAGAATGTCGGGAAAACCCGCAGATCAGCTGTGGTTTTCCCGACATTGACGAATCCTGAAAACGTGGCTCTGTGCCGAATCAGCGAGCCGTACGCGCGAACTCCATCGTTCGGCGAAGCAGTCCGGCGACGGCGTCCGCCTCCGTCAGGAAGCCGTCGTGGCCGTCCTTGGACTTGAGAATCTCGAGGCCGCTGCACGTGGAAATTCCGTCGGCGATCTCCTCCTGCAAGCGAAGGGGATACAGCCGATCCGAGTCGACGCCGCCCACCACGACCGGTGCCGTGATCGATGCCAACGCCGCCGCAACACCGCCGCGTCCACGACCGATGTCGTGCCGGTTCATGGCCTCGGTCAGGAGGACGTACGTGCTCGGGTCGAAGCGGTCGACCAGCTTGTCTGCCTGATGTTCCAGGTAACTCTGTACGGCGTATCGTCCACCGTTCCAAGGATTTTCGTCGTTCTGAGCGGAGTTCTCGAAGCGTGCGTCAAGTTCGGCCTCGGTGCGGTACGTGAGGTGCGCGATGCGACGGGCGATGCCGAGTCCGGCGCGAGGTGCCCGCCCCGTTCCGTGGTAGTCACCGCCCTGCCAATCCGGATCGGAGACGATGGCAGCGATCTGCGTCGTCTGGGTGCCGATCTGATCTGCAGTGGCCCGTGAACCGGTTGCGAGAACCAACGCGGAGCGAATGCCGTCCGGGTAGGTAACTGCCCATTCGAGGGTGCGCATGCCCCCCATGGATCCGCCGACTACCGAGGCCAACTGGTCGATCCCGAGGAGATCGACGAGCTTCTTCTCCGCCGCGATCTGATCCCGGATGGAGATCTCCGGGAACCTGCTGCCCCACGGCTTGCCGTCGTCGGCCGGCGAACTGGGACCGGTCGTGCCGCGACAACCACCGAGGACATTGGTTGCGATGACGCACCATTCGCCGGTGTCGATCGGTTCGCCGGGGCCGACCATCCCGTTCCACCAGCCGGGGGAGGGCTGATTCGCGGAGATCGGTCCGGTGACGTGTGAGTCTCCGGTCAGTGCGTGCTCGACGAGTACGACGTTGTCGCGGTTCGGGGAAAGCTCACCCCACCGCTGAACGGCGAGCGAAACCGATGGGATTGCCGCGCCGCTCTCGAGTTCCAAGGCACCGATGTCGACGAACCCCACCTGGCCGTCGGGTGGGGGCAGGAGGTCGATCCTGGGCTCCAATTCGTTCACGGTCACGAGTTTGCCACCGCTGCCAGGCCGACGGTGAGATCGGCGAGGATGTCGTCGATTCCTTCGATGCCGACCGCGAGGCGGACGAGCCCGGGGGTGACACCGGAGGCGAGCTGCTCTTCGGGGGTGAGCTGCGAGTGTGTCGTCGAGGCGGGGTGGATGACGAGTGAGCGAACGTCACCGATGTTGGCGACGTGGCTGTGCAGCGTCAGGGCGTTGACGAACGTCTTGCCCGCATCGATACCGCCGGGCAGCTCGAAGGTGACGATTGCGCCGGTTCCCTTGGGCGTCAGCTGCTTTCCACGTTCGAACCATGGCGAGGAGGGAAGTCCCGCGTAGGAAACGGAGGCGACCTCGACGTGACCGTCGAGGAATTCGGCGACCTTCTGTGCATTGGATACGTGGCGCTCGATGCGCAGGCTCAAGGTTTCGATACCCTGCGCGATGAGGAACGCGTTGAACGGCGCCACGGCGGAACCGAGATCGCGCAGCAGTTGGACGCGGGCCTTGAGTGCGAACGCCGGCGCGCCGAGGTCCGCGAAGGTGACGCCGTGGTAGCTGGGATCAGGCGTCGTGAAGTTCGTGTGGCGACCCTGCGTCCAGTCGAAAGTGCCACCGTCGACGATGACGCCGGCGATCGCGGTGCCGTGTCCACCAAGGTATTTGGTGGCGGAGTGAACGACGATGTCGGCGCCGTGTTCGAGTGGGCGAAGCAGGTACGGCGTCGCGACTGTGTTGTCCACGATCAACGGAAGACCGTTCTCGTGGGCCAGTGACGAGATACCGGGTAGGTCGAGGATGTGGTTCTTCGGATTGGCGATCGTTTCGCCGTAGAACGCCTTCGTGTTCGGGCGAATGGCTTCGCGCCACTGCTCGAGATTGTCGGGATCCTCGACGAACGTGACTTCGATGCCCAGCTTACGAAGGGTGTAATGCAGGAGGTTGTACGTGCCGCCGTACAGGTACGGGCTGGAGACGATGTGGTCGCCGGCCTCGGCGATGTTGAGGATCGCGATGGTCTCGGCGGCCTGACCCGAGGAGAGGAGGAGTGCGGCGACTCCGCCTTCGAGGGCAGCGATGCGCTGCTCGACGGCGTCCTGTGTGGGATTCATGATCCGCGTGTAGATGTTGCCCGGCTCGGCGAGGCCGAACAGTGCCGCAGCGTGATCGGTGCTGTCGAAGACGTAGCTGGTGGTCTGGTAGATCGGCAGAGCGCGCGCGTTGGTGGCGGTGTCCGCTGTTTGTCCGGCGTGCACCTGCTTGGTCTCGAACGACCAGTTCGCGGTCGGATCCGAAGTTGCTGCGGCGTCGGCTGTGTTGTCGGTCATGATTTGTTCACTCCAGTGGTCTGACGGATAGATGTCGGACGGGGGCGAATGATCGCCGCCCCGTGCTGGGGTCTATCTACAAGTGCGACACATACTGAAATACCTCCGTGGGGCTCGGCCCGGTCTGGGGTCCGTCCCTGTCGGACCCGCGCTTGTCACCCGAATTGCGGTGGAACTGCGCGAGCAGATCCACGTCGGGAAACCTGGTCATCACCCGGGGCACCCCACCGCGGTTGGAGGGTTGCCGTCCAGCGAGCCGGGGCTTGACGCTGGCACTCATGACCAAGTCGGATTCTACCGGGAAGTGAGCGCAGTCCTGACACGGGGCGAAATGTGAGCCGCAACCGCACGCGAGGCAGGGCGACGCAGCCCACTAGCAGGCAAAAGTTACTCGCGAGTAGAGACCGATGAGTGGACCTGCCGGTTGCGGCCTCACGGGTTAGCAGTACGCTTGTCTTGTTTGGGACTCATCTCCCGAGATCAGTCCACACCGTCTAGGTTTGATAATCGAACCGTTCGCGGACCCACTCACAAAGTGTGACCGCAACCGTGTAACCAGGGAAACTTCCTAGGAGGACGCGAAGCACCCATGTCCAAAATCAAGGTTGAGGGCACCGTCGTCGAACTCGACGGCGATGAGATGACGCGCATTATCTGGCAGTTCATCAAAGACAAGTTGATCCATCCGTATCTCGATGTGAACCTCGAGTACTACGACCTCGGTATCGAGTACCGCGACGAGACCGACGACCAGGTCACCATCGACGCAGCGCACGCGATCCAGAAGCACGGCGTCGGCGTCAAATGCGCCACGATCACGCCGGACGAGGCACGTGTCGAGGAATTCGGTCTCAAGAAGATGTGGCGTTCCCCGAACGGAACGATCCGCAACATTCTCGGCGGCACGATCTTCCGCGCACCGATCATCATCTCCAACGTTCCGCGACTCGTTCCGGGCTGGACCAAGCCGATCATCATCGGCCGTCACGCATTCGGCGACCAGTACCGCGCCACAGACTTCAAGGTCCCCGGCCCCGGCAAGGTGATGATCACCTACACGCCTGAGGACGGCAGCGCACCGATCGAGCACGAACTGGTCAACTTCCCCGAAGAGGGCGGCGTCGTCCAGGGGCAGTACAACTTCACCACGTCCATCCGTGACTTCGCTCGCGCGTCGCTCACCTACGGACTGCAGCAGAACTACCCGGTGTACCTGTCCACCAAGAACACCATTCTCAAGGCGTACGACGGTGCCTTCAAGGACATCTTCCAGCACGTCTACGAGACCGAGTTCAAGGCTGAGTTCGATGCTGCAGGTCTGACCTACGAGCACCGCCTCATCGACGACATGGTCGCTTCCGCACTCAAGTGGGAGGGCGGATACGTCTGGGCATGCAAGAACTACGACGGCGACGTCCAGTCCGACACCGTGGCCCAGGGCTTCGGCTCGCTCGGCCTCATGACGTCGGTTCTGCTGACACCGGACGGAAAGACCTGTGAGGCAGAGGCTGCTCACGGCACCGTGACGCGTCACTACCGTCAGCACCAGCAGGGCAAGCCCACCTCGACCAACCCGATCGCGTCCATCTTCGCGTGGACCCGCGGGCTCGAGCATCGTGGCAAGCTCGACAGCACCCCTGAGGTCATCGGCTTCGCGCAGGCGCTCGAAGACGTTGTCATCAAGACCGTCGAAAGCGGCCAGATGACCAAGGACCTCTCGATGCTGGTCGGCGGCGATCAGGGCTACCTGACCACCGAGGAGTTCCTCGGCGCGCTCGACGTGAACCTGCAGAAGGCCATGGCCGCGAAGTAGATTCACCGCTTCACCTGTCAAATGGGACGTCTGGGAAACCGGGCGTCCCATTTGTGTTCGCGGTCTCACGTGAGTGAACTCACCCGCTCTCACTTGGAAGTTCAACCAGGTGTGAGACCACAATTGATCAGTGACTTCGTCTACCCTCTCCCGTTCTGACACCTCGACACCCGGGGTTCGTTCCGCCAGAGGTCCGGCGATGCTCGCTCTCGCTCTCGGCGGTTTCGGTATCGGCACAACCGAGTTCGTCGCCATGGGGTTGCTCCCGGAAATGGCATCCGGACTCGGCGTCTCGGAACCCGTCGCGGGTCACGTGATCTCGGCGTACGCGCTCGGGGTTGTCGTCGGCGCTCCGCTGATCGCTGCACTCACCGCACGAGTACCGCGCCGCACCCTGTTGATCGCACTCATGGTCGCGTTCACCGTCGGCAATGCCGCCTCGGTTTTCGCGCCCTCGTACACGACGCTGATGATGGCCCGCTTCGTCGCCGGATTGCCGCACGGCGCGTATTTCGGAGTCGCCGCTCTGGTCGCAGCTCACCTGGCCGAACCGGGAAAACGCGCGAAGGCCGTCGCCATGGTGATGATGGGTCTTTCCGTGGCCAACGTGATCGGGGTACCGGTCGCGGCCTGGATCGGCCAGGCACTCGGCTGGCGCAGCGCCTTCGCCTTGGTTGCGGTGATCGGAGTGGCAACCGTTGCTTCGCTCTTCGTCTGGATTCCGCGTTTGGACGGCATGCCGGTGACGAATCCGATCACCGAACTCGGGGCGCTGGGCCGCGTTCAGGTGTGGATGACCCTGATCGTGGGCATGGTCGGATTCGGCGGGATGTTTGCCGTCTACACCTACATCAGTACGACTCTCACCGACGTGTCCGGGCTTGGCGCTTCGTTCATTCCCCTCGCACTCATGCTGTACGGACTGGGCATGGTGGCCGGCAACTTCGTCGGTGGATACCTCGCGGATCGCGCACTGATGAAGGGCTTGTTCCTGTCGATGGGATCCCTCGTGGTCATCCTCGCGGTCTTCGTGATCGCCGTGCGCAATCCGTACACGGCGCTCGTCTTCGTCTTCCTCATCGGGCTCGCCGGGTCGTCGATGGTGCCTGGCCTCCAGACACGGTTGATGGATGTCGCCGAGGATGCTCAGACCTTGGCCGCGTCTCTCAATCACGCCGCACTCAACATCGCCAACGCCTTCGGAGCGTGGATCGGCGGCGTCGTCATCGCAGCCGGTTACGGGTACACCGCGCCGGCAGCGGTGGGGTCGTTGCTGGCCGTCGCGGGTCTCGTCGTGCTGGCGGTAGCGGTGATTCTGCAGCGTAGGGCCGCGCGCTGACCTGGGCGCCCATCCGCGTCGGTGGAATCGGCTACGGTGCTTGCCGTGCCACAAACTGCTGACTCCCACATTCTTGCGCCCCACACCATCACGTCCGTGAACGTCAACGGCGTTCGCGCAGCTGCCCGCAAGGGCATGCTCGACTGGCTGGAGAAGACGTCGGCGGATTTCATCTGCCTTCAGGAAACGCGTGCGTCGGACGATCAGCTTCGCGAGACTCTCGAGCCGGCACTCGGCAACGGATGGTTCCTGGTCTCCGCCGAGCCGTCCGCGAAGGGACGCAACGGAGTCGCGGTGCTCTCACGCACGGAACCGGACGCGGTGCGGATCGGTCACGGGGACGACGAGTTTCTCGACGCCGGTCGATACATCGAAGCCGACTTCGCGGATCTGACCGTCGCGAGCCTGTACCTGCCCTCCGGTGAGGCGCTCACGCCGAAGCAGGAGGAGAAGGAGCGGTTCATGGCATCCTTCGCAGTTCACCTCGCTACCACCGCTGCGGCGGCCGAGGCTGCCGATCGTCACGTGGTGGTCAGCGGCGATTGGAACATCGCGCACACCGAACTCGACCTCAAGAACTGGAAGACCAACAAGAAGTCTTCGGGATTCCTCCCCGAGGAGCGCGCCTGGATGGATCTGCTGTTCGCCGAAGATTCCGCGTGGGTGGACGTCTTCCGCACCCTCCATCCGGGTGTCGAGGGCCCGTACTCGTGGTGGTCGTACCGCGGAAAGGCATTCGACAACGATTCGGGTTGGCGTATCGATTACCAGGTTGCCACTCGCGGATACGCCGAGCGGGCCAAGGTCGCGCTCGTGGAACGCGCTGAGTCCTACGACCTCCGTTGGTCGGATCATGCGCCTGTCACCGTCTCGTACCGATAGAGACGCGTATGTCTGAAGGTCTGAAAATGCCGAGCGCAAAGACGCGCAACGCCATCATCACCGTCGTGGTGGCGGTGGTTGCGCTCGTACTGGCGGTCACCCTTTCTTCACGTGACTCCGACAGTTCGGCGTCGTCGGTGACGAAGTCCTCGAGTGCCCAGTCCTCGACTGTTCAAGCCAAGCCGGGTGCTACCACCAAGGCTGCGCCGTCGAGTTCCGTGCCCTCGAGCTCCGCTGTCAAGACAACGCAGCAGACGAACAGCGATGTGCCGGCGCGGGTTCTCGCCACGCTGGTGGAGATCGACGCCGGGCGGTGGCCGGATTCCGCCAATGCGCCGGGCACCAAGGGCGGCATCACCTTCCGCAACAGCGAAGGCCGTCTGCCCGCTGTCGGTGCCGGTGGCGGACGTGTCGTCTATCAGGAATGGGACGTCAACGCGAAGAAGAACGGCCAAGGACGCGACGCCGAGCGAATCGTCACCGGCAACGACGGTTCGGCGTGGTACACCCTCGATCACTACGACACGTTTGTGAGGATTCGCTGATGTCCGATTCGTCTACGGTCAGCGTGGCGCAGTGGCTGGATCCGTCTTCGGATGTGGTTTCGGTGGCGCTGCAGAGCGACCCGGCCGTTGCAGATGATCTTGCACGTCAACTCCGTGCCGAGAATTTTATCGTTCGGGTGGTTCGCGGAGAGAACATGCGGACAACGGCGCAGGTCTTCGACGAGTTTGCGGCAGCCTTCCAGTTTCCGTCCCACTTCGGGCGAAACAAAGACGCTTTCGACGATGTCATGCGCGATCTCGACGACGTCCTCGGACTCGGCGCCGGATATGTAGTTGTGGTCCGAGGTGCGGGTTCTCTACTGTCCGAGCAACAGGATCAGTTGGAGTGGTTCCGCGAAACGATGGACTTCTACGCCGAAGAATGGGAACCCGTCGTTTTCCGGACCGTCTACCAGTTCGGTGCGGAGGACCTCACCGCCCACGGTGAAGACCTCGTCGAACTCGACTACCCGGGCACCACGCCACTGCACTGATTTCCACTCGTGAAAAGATCGGAACCATGTCGACCCCTGCAGAACAGAAGCCCACCGCAAAGCCTCGCGTGCTTTCCGGAATCCAGCCGACGTCGGATTCTTTCCACCTCGGCAACTACCTGGGTGCGCTGCAGCAGTGGGTTCCGTTGCAGGACGATTTCGACGCTTTCTACTTCATTCCGGATCTTCACGCCATCACGGTGACGCAGGACCCGAAGGAATTGCGTCGTCGCACCAAGGTTGCGGTGGCTCAGCTCCTTGCGGTGGGGATCGATCCGGATCGGGCGACGCTGTTCGTACAGAGTCAGGTTCCCGAGCACGCACAGTTGGCGTGGGTCCTGAACTGCATCACCGGTTTCGGTGAAGCCAGCCGTATGACGCAGTTCAAGGACAAGTCCGCCAAGCAAGGCAGCGACAACGCCAGTGTCGGTTTGTTCACGTATCCGGTTCTGATGGCCGCGGACATCCTTCTGTACCGCCCGCAGCGCGTCCCCGTGGGTGAGGATCAGCGTCAGCACCTCGAACTCGCACGCGATCTGGCCGGCCGGTTCAACACCCGCTACGGCAAGGCGTTCGTCGTTCCCGAGCCGCAGATCATCAAGGGCACGGCAAAGATCTACGACCTGCAGGATCCGACCGCCAAGATGAGCAAGTCCGCCGCCAGTGCGGCCGGACTGATCAATCTGCTCGACGATCCGAAGGTGTCGGCAAAAAAGATCAAGTCGGCCGTCACCGACAACGAGCGCGAGATTCGTTTCGACCCGCAGGCCAAGCCGGGCGTCAGCAACCTGCTCACCATTCAGTCGGCTCTCTCGGGAGTACCGATCGAGACTCTGGTGGCCGGTTACGAGGGCAAGGGGTACGGCGACCTCAAGACCGATACCGCTGACGTGCTGACCGAGTTCGTCACCCCACTCAAGGCGAAGGTCGACGGTTACCTTGCCGACGAGGCAGAGCTGGATCGCATCATCGCGGCCGGAGCGCACCGCGCCCGTGAGGTGTCTTCACGCACTCTCGCCGCCGTCTATGACAAGGTCGGATTCCTGGCACCAAAGGGCTGACATACGCGAATTCGGACTCACGACGCCTGACCGAACATGAGGGGGACGGCAATGGCTGACACGGACGACGACGCACCGAGCTTTCTCGAGAAGCAACGGGCAGCGCGACCCTGGCTCGATCATCTGGTTCGCGCGGCCGGACGGTTTCAAGAGCAAAAAGGCGACTATTACGCTGCTGGTATCACGTACTTCAGCGTTCTCGCGTTGATTCCGATCATGATGGTCGCGTTTGCAGTGGCCGGTTTCGTATTGGCCGGGCATCCCGAGTACCTGGAGTCGATTCAGGAGCAGATCACCAAGAGCATTCCGGGCAGCTTGGGTGACACCATCAACACGCTGATCGATTCGGCCATCGACTCGCGCGCGAGCGTCGGAATCTTCGGCCTCCTGGGTGCTGCGTACGCGGGTCTCGGTTGGATGGCAAATGTTCGCGACGCGCTGACGGCGATGTGGGAGAGCAAGCGCGAGCCCAAGGGGTTCGTACGTACCAAACTTGGTGACGCAGGGGCCCTCGTCGGTCTGGCTCTCGCCATGGTCGTCTCACTGGGAATGTCGGCGCTGAGCAGTGGGCCGGTTGCGACTCAGATCGTGAAATGGCTCAACCTCGAGAACATCACCGGTGTCGGCGTGGGGCTCAGAGTTGTTTCACTGTTGCTCTCACTCCTGGCGACGTGGGCGGTGTTCCTGTGGGTGATCGCCCGGCTGCCGCGCGAGCCTGTCACGCTGCGTAGCGCTGCGCAGGCAGCGGTTATCGCCGCGATTGTGTTCGAGATCTTCAAGCAGGTGGGTGCGATCTACCTCGCTGCCGTCACCAACGGACCAGCGGGCGTGGCATTCGGTCCGATCATCGGTTTGCTCGTGTTCGTGTTCACGGCGTCACGGATGCTGCTGTTCTGCACGGCGTGGGCGGCGACGACCAAGGAAAGTATGGCCCTGGCGTTCGTTCCGCCGCCGGATCCCGCAGTGATCTCGCCGCGAATCGTTGTCAGTGACGGTGCTTCACCGTCTCGCGTGGCTGCGCTGATCGCCACGGGTGCGGTTGCCGGCCTGGGTCTTTCGGGCTTCATGCGTCGTCGGCCGCGCTAGCGCCTCCGACGGTTGAGGGCAACGGCTCCCGCCACCAGCGCGATCACCACTACTCCACCGACAGCACCGATGAGTATGCGGTCAGTGGTGTCGGATTCGGCGTCGGTAGCGGTGGGTGCAGCCGAGATCGAGCCTGGTGCAGCGGCAGACGGTGTGCGAGTGACATCGGGCGAGGCATCGTCGGTGGATCGGTCCGTCAACGAGCCGACGGTTGTGCTCGCGGGGAGTGCATATCCGTAGTCGAGTAGACGGGCAGCTTGTTCCCACGGACGGATCGGCTTGGCTTCGCCGCCCATCAATGTCACCAGTAGTTTCCGGCCGTTACGCTCCGCGCCACCCACATACGTGTGGCGGGCGTCGTCGGTGAAGCCGGTCTTGCCGCCCAATGCGCCGTCGTAGTTGTAGAGCAGTTGATTGTCGTTGGCGAGAGTGAATCCGGGGCGGTCCTGATCGTCGGGAATCGTCGGATCTTTGGGGAAGCCGGGAAATTCGACGGTCTCGGTATGGATCAGACCGGCAAACGTCGGATTCTGCAGGGCGGTATGGAAAATCACGGCCAGGTCGTACGGCGAGCTGCTCATCCCCGGGCCGTCGAGTCCGGATGGAGTTGCCGTGCGGGTGTCGAGGGCGCCGAGTTCGGCCGCGAGCGCGTTCATTTTCGACACGGCTGCAGCGTCACCGCCGAGTTGGCGGGCAAGAGCGTGCGCGGCATCATTTCCCGATGCCATGACCAGGCCCTGCATCAGTTGCCGGTTGGTGTACTTGCCGCCCTTGCCGATGCCGACAGCGCTACCTTCAGCGTCCGCGTCTTCGGCCGTTGCGGTGATTTCGGTGTCGAGATCGAGTTCGTCGAGCGCGACAAGAGCCAAGAGCATCTTGATGGTGCTGGCCGGTCGGTAGCGACCGTGCGGATCTTTCGCGGCGAGGACCTCACCGGTTTCGGCGTCCGCGAGTACCCATCCGGATGCCGCGATATCCGCCGGGAGCGGGGGAGCGCCGTCAGGGAGTACAACACCGCACTCGCCGAGCTTGTCTCCACCGACAGGGCTTTCCGGAATCGGGACAGCAGTCGGGGCCGTAGATCCGGGCGCGGGTGCTTCGGAGAGATCGATCGCCGGTGCCGGGCTACTCGTGAAAGGGCAGCTGTCGGTGTTGGGTGTTGTGAACGGCGCTTCGGTGGTGGTGGGCGGCGGGGCCGGTTGGGCGCCGGCCACTCCCGAGGTCCCTACGACACCGGTAAACGCAATGCTCCCTGAGAGCACTGTTCCGGCTACTGCCACTGCACACTTTCGACGCCACATCATCGATATACGAGGGTATGCGAACGTGAGGGAACGTCCGAATCGCCACGCAAGCAGAGGGATCGAAAACAGGCGATTCGGTTTGTACATCGGTCATAGTGGACGATCGCCGCCGATGAGTTCCACCACCACGCAGAGTCTGTAACAGTGGGGTAGTCGGCTACTCGAATGGCGCACACGCACTGACGACAGGGGATCGGTATGGGCAAGATCGTGGTGACAGAATTCGTGTCCTTGGACATGGTGATGGAAGCTCCCGGTGGCGAACCGGGTTATGCGCACACTGGATGGGTCTTTCCGTACCAGGAGGGCGATCAGATGAAGTTCAAACTCGACGAAACCCTCGCCGCGGACGTCCTTCTGCTCGGGCGGCGGACCTACGAGAGCTTCGCCGGTGCCTGGCCCGAGCGCGAGGACGACCAAGGCTTTGCGGACAAGATGAACGAGATGCCCAAGTACGTCGTCACGAGTTCGACCGAACCGCTCGAATGGAACAACTCGACGGCGCTCGACGGTCCCATCGAGGAATCTGTCCCGAAGCTCAAGGAGCAGATCGACGGCGAGATCCTGGTCGCGGGAAGTCGGACGCTCGTCCACGCGTTGTTGCTGGCCGGTCTGGTCGACGAGTTGCGCCTGATGGTCTTCCCGGTCATTCTCGGGTCCGGCGGGAGAGTGTTCCCCGAATCGGCCGACAAGATCGTCCTCGAGTTGAAGGACGATCGTCGGTACGAATCCGGAGTTCAAGTACTGACGTACCACCCCACGGTCACGTAGACCTTTCGAAAACATCTGTGGCCGAGACTCTTCGAGAGTCTCGGCCACAGATGTCTTGCCGGCTAACTGTTCTCGGGGAAGCCGAGGTTGATTCCGCCGTGGCTGGGGTCGAGCCAGCGACTGGTGACGGCTTTACCTCGCGTGAAGAAATGAACACCTTCTGTCCCGTGAGCGTGGGTGTCACCGAAGAGGCTGTTCTTCCAGCCGCCGAAGCTGTAGTAGGCCATGGGAACCGGGATGGGGACGTTGATGCCGATCATTCCGACCTCCACCTCGTTCTGGAAGCGTCGGGCAGCGCCGCCGTCGTTGGTGAAGATGGCGGTGCCGTTTCCGTACGGGTTGTTGTTGATCAGTTCGAGGGCTTGGTCGTAGGTATCGACACGCACGACGGACAGGACAGGTCCGAAGATTTCGTCGGTGTAGATCGACATGTCGGTGGTGACGTGGTCGATGAGGGTGGGCCCGAGCCAGAAGCCGTCCGGTCCACCATCGGCCTGAACTGTGCGTCCGTCGACCACGATCGTGGCACCGTCCTTCTCGCCGGCATCGACATAGGACGCGACCTTGTCGCGATGGGCCTTGGTGACGAGCGGACCCATGTCGGAGTTCTTGGTGCCGTCACCGGTGACGAGGGGAGTGGTGCGTTCGACGATCTTGGCAACCAGTTCGTCGGCGATGTCGCCGACTGCAACCAGGGCGGAGATCGCCATGCATCGTTCACCCGCGGAGCCGAATCCCGCGTTGACCATTGCGTCGGCGGCGAGGTCGAGGTCGGCGTCCGGCAGAACGATGGCGTGGTTCTTGGCGCCGCCGAGTGCTTGCACGCGTTTGCCGTTGGCGGTGCCGGTGGCATAGACGTATTGGGCGATGGGGGTGGATCCGACAAACGAAATCGCTTTGACTGCTTTGTTTTCCAGGAGTTCGTCGACGGCGAGCTTGTCACCTTGGAGGACGTTGAAGACACCAGGAGGCAGACCGGCTTCGGCCCAGAGTTCGGCGAGCCAGATCGCGGCGGTGGGGTCCTTCTCCGAGGGCTTGAGAATCACGGTGTTCCCGGCGGCAATGGCGACCGGGAAGAACCACATCGGGACCATCGCGGGAAAGTTGAAGGGGGAGATGATGCCGACGGGGCCGAGGGGTTGGCGGATGGAGTAGACGTCGACCTTGGTCGATGCATTCTCGGTGTATCCGCCCTTGAGGAGATGCGGTATTCCGCAAGCGAATTCGACAACTTCCTGCCCGCGGCTGATTTCGCCGAGGGCGTCGGAGAGAACCTTGCCGTGCTCGGCTGTGATGATCTCGGCGAGTTCACCTTTGCGAGCATTGAGGAGTTCGCGGAAGCTGAACAGTACCTGTGTGCGCCGGGCCAGTGAGGTGTCACGCCAGGCGGGGAAGGCCGCCGCAGCCGCGTCGATGACAGCGCGGGCGTCCTCGAGGTTCGCCAGGGCCAGTCGGCCGGTGATCTGTCCGGTGGCGGGGTTGGTGACGGGGGCGGTGTCCTCGGACGTTCCGGCGAACGGCTTGCCGTCCAGCCAGTGCGCGATGACACGAGTATCAGTGCTGGTCATGGTATTTCCTAGTGGTCTGGTGACTCAGGAGTTCGGGGAGGTGTACTTGGCGACGTAGTCGTTCATCGTCTCGCGCTGGTACCGGGAAACCTCGTGCGCGTTTTCGTTCTCGGCGAAGACGCTCGACACCATCACGGTGTTCTCACGTTCGTAGAAGCCGAGTTTGCCGAGACCGCCGAAGAATTCGTCCCAGTTGACGTCTCCGTCACCGATTTTGAGATGCTGATGCACTCGAACGGCATTGCCTGGCGGGTTGGTGATGTAGCGCAGTCCGTGGGAACGGTGATGATCCATGGTGTCCGCCACGTGAACGAGTCGGACCATGTCGCCGGCGGCCTCCATGATGGCGGGAAGGTCCCCACCCATGTGGAATTGGTGGCACGCCACGATCACCATGCCGAGGTTCTTGGAGTTCACACCACGGATCGTGCGGATCGCGGCTAGTCCGTCTTCGACAAAATCGTCCGGGTGGGGGTCGATCAGGACGTCGATTCCCTCGCGTTCGATGATCGGAACCAGTTCCTCCATCGAACGATAGAACGCACGCTCGGACTCTTCGGCCTTTTCGGGGCGGCCGGAGAATTCGGTGTTCATGACGTTGACACCGAGATCGACCGTGATCTGGATGGCCCGCTTCCAGTAACGCACGGCTGCTTCGCGGGCGTCCTCGTCCGGGCCGGACCAGCGAAGGACCGGGAGTACCGACGCGATGCCGACTCCAGCACTCGCGCAAGCTTTCCGAAATTTGGCGACGAGCGCGTCGTCGGCTTTCGGGTGATTGAAGAACGGGATCATGTCGACGTGCGGTGTGAGCTGCAGGTACTCGTACCCGAGATCGGCAACAACCTGAGGAAGCTCGAGTAGTGAGTAATCGTGATGGAAAGGTGTGGGGTCGAGTGCGACCTTCATCGCTAAGCTCCGGCCACAGAGTCGCGCGCAACCATGTCCACGGCGACGCGCTGACCCGTCTCCAGAGACATCACGCCGGCGGCGCAGACAGCGGCCGCGGCGTACCCGTCCCAGGCACCTGGTCCGTCGATGTAGTTGCCGGTGCCGGCGCCCGTCTTCACTGCCTTGATCCACCGGGCGAACTCGGTGTCGTAGGCCTGCCCGAAGCGTTCGCGGAATCCTGGGGTGATCTGCCCACCCCAGTTGCCGGGCTTGGTCTTTCGGATCAGTCCCACGTCGAGTCCGATCATCGCGCTTCCGAGTTCGCCGACAACTTCGGTGCGCACCTCGTAGGCAACTCCGGTGGTGACAAATACCTCGGCGTCGACGTGTCTACCGGACTCGGTCTCGAATATTGCGATCTGTGGGTCTTGAATGCCCTCGGGAGCAAGCGAATTCGCGGCCGGTCGGATGATCTGCACCGAGGTGATCTCTTCGTCGAGCAGGAATCGTGTCACGTCGACCTCGTGGACGAGTGAGTCCTTGACGATCATCGCGCTGTCGAAGCCGTTCGGAACCGCAGGATTGCGGTGCGCGCAGTGCACAACGAGAGGGCGACCGAGATCGCCGCTGTCGATCAAATCCTTGAGCTGGGTGTATTCGTGGTCGAACCGGCGCATGAAACCAACCTGGATCAGTCTTTTTCCCAGCGCTGCTTCGGCTTTGACGATCGTGAGCGAACTGTCCGCGTCGGTGGTCAGCGGCTTTTCGCAGAGAACAGGCTTGCCCGCTTCGAGGCAGGCAAGAACCTGCTTCTCATGGGTCGGGCCCGGGGTTGCGAGAACAACGGCGTCGACGTCCTCGGCTGCGATGGCATCGAACGGATCGACGACGACGCGCGCCCCTGGCGTCAGTGCTGCGATTTCCTCGGCGCGGGCGAGAGAGTAGTCGTTGACGACGGTGACGCGGGCACCGCCGATTTTGTTGGTGATGCGGTCGACGTGATCGGCCCCCATGATGCCGACGCCGAGCACTGCGATCCGGAGATCCTGGTTGTCAGACATGCGGTGGTACTCCTCGATTGTGTTGCTCAGTTGAAACGGACGGCGGGGACGCCACAGGTGGACAGGTATTTCTGAGTGCGCGCTGCGATGGGCAGCGGTGTGTCGGGATGGCAGGGATACATGTCCTGCTCGACGATCGCGAACACGTCGATGCCGAGCTTCTCGATGGCCTCCAGAAGCGGCGGCATGTCGGGGATTCCGCGCGGCGGTTCGATCATGGCACCGAGTTTGACGGCCTCACCGAACGGCAGGTCCTCCGCCTCAACCTTGGCGACTATCGCCGGATCCACCTGTTTGAGGTGTAGGTACCCGATGCGCTCCGGATGTTTGTTGATAATTGCGAGATTGTCGCCGCCGCAGTAGCTGATGTGGCCGGTGTCGAGACACAGATTCACGAAACGCTCGTCGGTCCCTTCGAGGAACTTGTAGACGTTGTCTTCGATGTCGACGTGACTGTCGGCATGAGGATGGTACTGCGCCATGACGCCGTACTCCTCGAGCATTGCCTTCCCGAGAGCGTTCATGCCGTCGGTTTTCTTACGCCACTGCTCGGGCGTCAGATTGCGGTCTTCGAGTACCGCTCCGGTGGAAGGGTCGCGCCACATCTCAGGGATGACCACCACGTGCTTGCCGCCGACGGCTGCGGTCAACTTGGCGACGTCCTTGATCTGATTCCAGACGGCATCCCAGGAATCGTCCTGGTGCAGGTGTTCGAAAACGGTACCGGCCGAAAGCTTCAGGCCGCGGGCGCCGAGTTCGTCCGTCAACTTGGCTGGATCGGTCGGAAGGTATCCGAACGGGCCGAGTTCGATCCATTCGTATCCCGACGCGGATACCTCGTCGAGGAATCGTGTGTAAGGGGTCTGCTGTGGATCGTCCGGAAACCACACGCCCCAGGAGTCGGGGGCTGATCCGACGCGAATCGCGCTCATGTCTAGATTCCTTTCGCGGGCAAGCTTTATGGGGTGTGGTTGTGCGGAATTTTCATTCGGATGGACGGAGGTACGGTCGCTGGATCTTCTTCCAGGACTCGTAAGTTGTCCGTGCCTTCTTGGTGGACTCCAGTTCGGAGGTGGCCGATACCGGTACATCCCACCAGGATTCGCTGTCCGGGGCGCCGATCAGCGGATCGGTTTCGACGTGGATGACGGTGCTGGTGTCGCTTGCTTTGGCAACCTTGATCGCGTCGGCGAACTCGGCAGCGGTGTTGGCGCGGATGACGTCGACACCGAGGCTGGCAGCGTTCGCGGCCAGATCGACCGGGAGAACCCCTCCGTCGAGACGTCCGTCATTCGAGCGGTAGCGGTACTGCGTGCCGAAGCGCTGGGAACCCAGCGACTCGGACAGTGAACCGATGGAGGCAAATCCGTGATTCTGCACCAGGACGACGATGACCTTGAGGCGTTCCTGTACGGCGGTGACCAATTCGGTGGCCATCATCAGATAGGAACCGTCGCCGACCATCACGAACACGTCGCGATCGGGGCACGCCATGCGGACGCCTAGACCGCCGGCAACTTCGTATCCCATGCACGAGTACCCGTATTCGACGTGATACCCCTTGGAATCACGGGTTCGCCACAGCTTGTGGAGGTCACCCGGCATGGACCCGGCAGCGCACACCACGACGTCACGTGGATCGGACAGTGTGTTGACCAGGCCGATCACCTGATTCTGATTCAGTGACCCGTCGGCAGCGGGTTCGGCTGGGTTGTAGACGGATTCGACGATCGCATCCCAATCGCGAGCGAGGTCACCGATCCTGGACGCGTATTCGTCGTCCACCCGGTAGTCGTTCAGTGCAAGTGCCAGCGCGTCGAGTGCCTCACGTGCGTCGGCGACAACGCTGACTCCGCCCTGCTTCACGGAGTCCAGTGATGCGACGTTGATGTTGACGAAGCGAACGTCGGGATTGGTGAACGCGGTGCGGGACGCGCTCGTGAAATCGCTGTACCGCGTGCCGATACCGATGACGACGTCAGCCTCGGTGGCCAGTGCGTTTGCAGCCGTAGTGCCGGTGGACCCCACCGCCCCGACGGATTGTGGATGGTCGTAGACCAATGAACCCTTCCCCGCCTGGCTCTGCCCCACGGGGATTCCGGTTTGCGCACAGAACGCTGATAGAGAGTCGCTGGCCTGGCTGTAGATCACGCCGCCGCCGGCGACGATCAGTGGCTTGCGAGCCGAGCGGATGATCGCGGCGGCGCGTTCGATCACCGATCGTTCGGGGAGCGGGCGGGCCACGTGCCAGACTCGCTCGGCGAAGAAGGACTCGGGCCAGTCGAAAGCCTCGGCCTGCACGTCCTGCGGGATGGCGATGGTGACTGCGCCGGTCTCGACGGGATCAGTGAGAACGCGCATCCCGGCGAGCAGAGCGCTCGGCAACTGCTCCGGGCGCCATACCCGATCGAAGTATCGTGAGACCGGTTTGAAAGCGTCGTTGACTGTGACGTCGCCGCTCGACGGGAGTTCGAGTTCCTGTAAGACGGGGGCGCTGGCGCGGGTCGCGAAAGTGTCTGCGGGAAGGAGTAATACAGGTAGACGATTGATGGTGGCCAGTGCCGCGCCGGTGATCATATTGGTGGCACCGGGGCCGACGCTGGACGAGACCGCCCACGTCTGCAGGCGGTCCTTCATGCGGGCGTGCGCGACAGCCGAGTGCACCATCGCCTGTTCATTGCGGCCGAGCACGTAGGGGAGTGTCGGCTCACGGCCGGCGTCGAGATCCTGGATCTCGGCCTGCAAGAGTGCCTGTCCCAGTCCGGCGACGTTGCCGTGCCCGAAGATTCCGAAGCAGCCGGCGAACAGCTTGGTGCGCTGGCCGTCGCGTTCGGTGTACTGGTTGGCGAGGAAGCGGACGACAGCTTGAGAAACAGTGAGGTATACGGTCGGCTCGTCGCGAGGTGGACGATTGCCGGTTGCGTTGTTGGTGGGTGCCACAGCTTTCACTTCCGTCAGTTGTGGGACTGCAACGGCAGTCGAGGGTCGATGTCCTGGTGATCCCAGCTTCCACGTAGCCAGGTGTGTTGCGGATCGTCACAGATGTTCCACGCCCGGATCTCGCCCGAACCTGCCATGACATTGAGGTAGTACATGTGGTGGCCCGGCGCTGCGATGGACGGGCCGTGATAGCCGTGCGGCACGAGGACGACGTCGCCCGAGCGGACTTCCTCGAGCACCTCGATAGGTCTCTCGGCGGTTCCGTACACGCGGTGGTAGCCGAAACCTTCGGTCCCGGTGGGGCTTCTGTCGATCTCGAAGTAGTAGATCTCTTCCAGGGCCGATTCGACGTCGCTGTTCTCGTCGTGTTTGTGGCTGGGATACGACGACCAGTTCCCGCCGGGGGTGATGACCTCACACGCGATGATGGAGTCGGCCTCGAAGGTGTCTGCAGTGGCGAAGTTGTGAACCTGTCGGCTGCAGTTCCCGGCACCGCGGAGCTCGACCGCAACTCCTGAAGCCGGACCGTAGCGATGGGGGAGCTTTGCGCCGGCGCGTGCTCCGCACAGAGCGAAGCGGCCCCAGTCAGCGCTGCTGACCGAGTAGTCGGCGTCGCGTCCTACGTACGCGAAATCGCTCGGGCCGTCGAAAACCGATGCGCGGCCGGTCAGGGGAATCTCCGTCCCCTCGGCAACAACCACGGCCGAACCCGCCAGTGGAACGACGATGATCTCGTTCTCGCCGGACCGCAGGTGGACGTTCGCACCCGGGGCGAGTTCGAGTATCCACAAGCTGGATTCGGTCCACCCGGCAGACTCCGGCGTGACCACTGTCGTGAAATCACCGTCGGAGGACGATCCGGCGGGGACGTAGTACTTGCTGAACATCTTGCTCCTGCCAGGTCGGTTCTAGTGGACGAGCTTGACTGCGGTGTCGACGGCCGCGGTCACGTCGCCGTCGGGTGGGTAGAGCAGCGCGCGCCCGACTATCAATCCGCGCACGGACGGCAACTGAAGGGCGGCATCCCACTTTGCGTACGTCTCTTCCGGCGCGATCTGCGGATCGCCGCCCAGGAGGAGCGTCGGGAGAGTCGTCGCATCCATGACCCGTTCCATCTCGTCGACGACTGGCAACTTCATCCACGTATACGCCGAGGTGGAGCCGAGGCCCTGGGAGATGTGGATGGACTTGATGACGGCGTCGGGGCTGAGATCGTTGACCACCTTGCCGTTTACGCGACTGGAGAGGAACGGCTCGAGCATCGCGATCAGTCCGGCCGCGGCCAGTTCGTCCACGGCTTCCGCACATGCCGTCATGGTGGGCAGAGTGCCCGCGTCGTCGAGTGCGATGCGCAGCAGCATCTTTCCGCCGTTCATACCGAACTTTGCGGTACCGGCCGCGGTGTAACCCGTCATGCGGTCGTCGAGTTCGAAGCTGGCGCCTGCCAGGCCGCCGCGGTTCATCGACGAGAAGACGACCTTGTCGTCGAGGGCGCCGAGGAGGAGCAGATCGTCGAGAATGTCCGCAGTACCGAGAACGCCGTCGACTCCGGGATTGTCGAGAGCAGTGCGCAACCGGTCCAGCAGATCGGTACGACTGTTCATCGCTGTCGGCTTGCCGCCGACAGACAGCGCCCCACGCGCCGGATGATCGGCCGCGACGATCATGAGCCGGCCATTGCCTCGAACAGTGGCGCGAGGAGTTCGCGCTGCCCAGGCCTTTTCGATGATCTGCGGATCGCTCGCACGCAGTTCCGTCACTTCGGCGTAGGTGGTGGCGAGGGGGCGGGCGGCGAGCTTGTCAGACATTGACTGCCTCCGTGGCTGTGGCTTCGGCGAGATCGTGGACTTCTTCGGCGGTCGGCATCGCAGTGGAGCATTCGAGCCGAGATGCGACTATCGCGCCGGCCGCGTTGGCGTAGCGCAGTACCTTCTCCAGCGGCCACCCGGCCAACAGTCCGTGGCACAGTGATCCGCCGAAGCTGTCGCCTGCTCCCAGCCCGTTGACCACGTCGACGGTGTTGGGAGGCACGGTGATCGACTGCTTTCGCGTTTTACCGAGTACACCCTTCGGGCCCTGCTTCACGATGGCCAGTTCGACTCCGAGGTCGAGAAGCGCGTCCGCGGCCTTGTTCGGGTTGGTCTCACCGACAGCGATTTCGCACTCTTCACGATTCCCCACGGCTACCGTCACGTGTGCGAGGGCGCGCTGTACCTGCGTGGTCGCGTCCTGCGGCGTCGACCAGAACATCGGGCGGTAGTCCAGGTCTAGAACGGTCAGCGGGCGGCGTTCGCGGGCTTCCCAAGCGGCGAAGTGTGCCCTGCGGCTCGGTTCTTCGGACAGCCCCGTCACAGTCGACCAGTAGAGGGACGATGTTCGAACGGCGTCGAGGTCGATGTCTTGGGGGGTGATCCGAAGATCAGGCGCATGCGGCTTGCGATAGAAGTACAGAGGAAAGTCGTCCGGGGGGAAGATCTCGCAGAACGTCACCGGTGTCGGATACTCCGAATTGGTCACGACAAACCTGTTGTCGACCCCGAGACGTGCCAATTCGCGTGTGACGAACTTCCCGAAGGGATCGTTGCCGACGCCGGAGATCAGTGCTGCTCGCCGACCGAGGCGCGCGGCCGCCACCGAGACATTGGCTGCGCTGCCGCCGAGGAACTTGCCGAACGTCTCGACGTCCTCGAGTCCGACACCGGTCTGAAGTGGGTAGATGTCCACACCCGATCGGCCGATGGCAAGCACGTCGAAGGGTGTGTCAGGGATGTGTGACCCGCTCTGGTGAGTGTTGATGCTTGTCAAAACTGACTCCCGAGAGTTCGTGGTGGGTTGCCCACGCAGGGCACCGATGTATGACTGAAACTGTGCGCCGCGACACAGCGATTGTCAATAGTTTGTCTGGACATTATGACTTGCGGTCAAGTGAATGTTAGTGTTCGCATACACTGCCGAGAGAAGTAGCGTCGATACGGCGCCTTCCCAAGACAGATCGGAGTTGGCCGTGGTCGCAGCACTCGCCGTCGAGTTGGACCGCTCGAGCCCGGTGCCGCTGTATTTTCAGCTGGCACAGGCAATCGAGGGCGCTATTCTCGGTGGCGAACTTGCCCCAGGTGATCGCTTCGAGAATGAACTGGCGTTGGCCAAACGGCTCAATCTCTCACGACCGACCACTCGACGCGCGATCCAGGAGCTGGTGGACAAGGGACTACTTGTTCGTAAGCGGGGAGTCGGAACTCAGGTGGTGCAAAGTCCGGTGCACCGCCCGGTCGAGCTCACCAGCCTGTTCGACGACCTTGCGAGGGCCGGCCAGGCGCCGACGACCAAGCTGCTCGAGTTCACGGTGGGAGTTCCCGCCGAGGACGTTGCCGCGGAACTCAACCTCGAACCTGACGCCGAAGTGGCCACCATCAGGCGTCTGCGAAGCACCAACGGCGAACCGCTTGCCGTGATGACCAATTACATTCCGGTGGACATCGCACCCGATCCCGAGGAGTTGGAGACGCAGGGGCTGTACCAAACCTTGCGAACTCGCGGCGTTCACATCCGTGTGGCGCGGCAGCGAATCGGCGCTCGGGCGGCGACTCGCGAAGAAGCAGGATTGCTCGACGAGAAAGTGGGTGCTGCCCTCTTGACCATGAGCCGCACTGCATTTGACGATTCAGGTAGCGCCGTCGAGTACGGCAGCCACTGCTACCGAGCGTCGCGTTACTACTTCGACACCACCGTGGTCGACCGCTAGATCTCGATCCCGGTGACACGAGTACCCGCCTGACCGAGTCAGTGGGGGTGATTTGTGATCCCAGCATTTCTGCGATCCTTCGATCATTTGACCCGAACGGAGCCTCATGACAGGCATTTCAGTAGCAGTTGCCGGATTCGGATGGATGGGCCGCGTCCACACGCAGGCGTATCTGCGTCTGCGGCAGCACTATCCGCAGCTTCCCGTGATCCGCCTGGCCGCCGTCGCCGACGAGGTGCCTGGCAGAGGGGAGGAAGCAGCGGACCAGTTCGGTTTCGAAGCTTTCACCCAGGATTGGCGCGATATCGCAGCCGATCCGGCCATCGACGCGGTGAGCATCACGGCCCCGAACTTCTTGCACCGTGAAATCGGCGTCGCAATGGCAGAGGCCGGCAAACACATCTGGATCGAGAAGCCCGTCGGCTTGTCCACGGAAGACGCCAAAGCTGTTGCCGTAGCAGTCTCGAAGGCCGGTGTGCAGTCGACCGTCGGCTTCAACTACCGAAACGCGCCGGCTGTGGCCCTGGCAAAGAGCCTGATCGACTCAGGGGAGTTGGGCACGATCACGCACTCGCGTTTTCGTTTCCTCAGCGACTATGCGGCCCACCCTGAAGGTGCTTTGAGTTGGCGATACGAGCGTGAGCGCGGCGGCGCCGGCGTCCTGGGCGACTTGGCTTCGCACGGCATCGATCTGATTCGTCATCTTCTCGGTGACGTCGACGCTCTCGTTGCGGATACTGCGATCTTCATCCCGGAGCGTGCGCGTCCGTCCGCCGCTACCAGTGGACATGCGCGGGCCAGCGGTGGGGAGATGGGGGCTGTCGAGAACGAAGACTTCGTCAGCGCACTGCTGCGCCTCGGGTCGGGTGGCCGGTGCACCCTCGAAGCATGCCGCGTCGCCGTGGGAGAGCAGAACAATTACGGATTCGAGATTCACGGCACGAAAGGTGCCGTGTTCTGGGACTACCGCCGGATGGGTGAACTGGGCACCAGCCTCGGCTCGAAGTACCAGGACCAATCCGTCACGACGGTTCTGGTCGGCCCCGAGTCCGGTGAGTTCGGCCGCTTCCAGCCTGGCGCGGCCAACGCGATGGGCTACGACGACCTGAAAGTGATCGAGGCCCGCAATTTCATCGCCTCGATCGTGGACGGAGCGCCGCAGGGCGCGACCATCGCTGATGCAGTCGCGTCCGCACAGGCTCTGGACGCGATGGTCGCCTCGGTGACCTCCGGCAGCTGGATTTCTCTCGGCTGATCGACAGCTCCTCCGAAAGGCTCTGGTGCAGTGACATTTCCCCGCGGACTGGCGCTGCTCGTGGCAGCAGCGCTGTTCATGGAGATGCTGGACGCGACGATTCTCGCAACGGCACTGCCGTCGATCGCCCAATCTTTCGGAGTTGATGCCGTCGACGTCAATGTCGCCGTTTCTTCGTACCTCCTGGTGTTGGCCGTCCTGATCCCGGCGAGCGGATGGATAGCCGGCAGATTTGGAACGCGACGTGTCTTCATCTCTGCCATAGCCGTTTTCACGGTGGCGTCGGTGGGATGTGCACTGAGCACCTCCCTCCCGATGCTGGTGGGAATGCGCGCACTACAAGGGGTAGGCGGCGCCATGATGGTGCCGGTAGGGCGGCTCGCAGTATTGCGGGTGACGTCGAAGGCGGAACTCGTACGGGCTATCGCTTACTTGACGTGGCCGGCGCTCACAGCGCCGGTTCTTGCGCCCGCTGTGGGTGGAGCCATCGTGTCGATCGCTTCGTGGCGCTGGATCTTTCTGATCAACGTTCCGATCGGGATCGTCGGGTTTCTGCTGGCATTGCGCACGGTGCCCGACATTCGGCAAACGCAGAAACGGAGCCTCGACTGGCTGGGATTGGTGGTGATCGGAGCAGGCGTCACAGTGCTTGTCGTGGCGCTCGACAGCGTGCACGGTGCCGGAACCGACTGGCTACGAGTGGGCCTCGGGATCGTTGCGGCTCTGATCTTGTTGAGCTTGGCCGTCATTCACCTCATCCGGTCGGATCACCCGCTCATCGCGCTCGGCGTCCTCCGACTTCGATCGTTTCGGGTCGTCGCGTCGAGCGGCTCGCTGTACCGGCTCGTGATCATGGGCATGCCGTTTGTGCTGCCGTTGTTGTTCCAAGTGGGATTCGAAATGTCGGCGTTCAAGGCCGGTCTGCTGGTGATGGCTCTGTTCGCGGGGAATATCGCGATCAAACCGCTCACCACTCCGCTCATGCGCAGGTTCGGGATCAGACTAGTTCTGGTGGGAAACGGAGTTCTGTCGGTGGTGTGCTTCGGTGCGCTGGTACTGATCTCGTCGACGACACCGGACGTCGTAATCGCTGTCGCACTGTTTGTCAGTGGCGCGTTGCGATCCATCGGGTTCACCGCGTACAACAGCTTGGCGTTCGCCGAAGTCGACTCGGGTGAGCTGACCGATGCCAATACTCTGCATGCAACGCTGCAAGAGTTGGCATCCGGTCTGGGTATTGCACTGTCCGCGTTGGTGATCACGCTCTGCACACCGTTGGCGGAGTCGGGGGATCTGAGCGGCGGAGTGCCGTTTTCTCTGACGCTGGGTGTTCTCGGGGCCATGCTGGTGCCGACGGTGATCGAGAGTTGGCGGCTCCCACGCGATGCAGGTGCTGTGGTGTTGGTGCGCCGATGATGAAGCGTCTTCCGCCACCTTCATCATAACGCGGGACCCGGGGCTTGCGGCAAGGCCCCGGTGATGGTGCACACTCGTCTGCTGCGAGCAAGCAAAAGCCTTGCCCGAAGGAGGGGATCGCATGAGTGACGTCATCATTGTCGGTGCTGGACCAACTGGATTGATGCTGGCAGGTGAGCTCCGGCTGCAGGGCGTCGATGTCGTCGTCGTGGACAAGGACGAGGAGCCGACCCAGTTCGTCCGTGCCCTCGGCATCCATGTGCGCAGCATCGAAATCATGGAGCAGCGCGGGTTGCTGGACAAGTTCCTCGCGCACGGCCGCAAGTATCCGCTCGGTGGATTCTTCGCGGGGATCAGCAAACCGGCACCCGCGCACCTCGATACTGCGCACGGGTACGTACTGGGCATATCTCAGCCCGAGATCGACAGGATTCTTGCCGAACATGCCACCGAAGTCGGCGCGGACATTCAGCGAGGGAAGCGCGTCGTCGCGATCCGTCAAGATACCGATAGCGTCACAGCGGAATTGTCCGACGGCACAACACTTCACGCGCGTTATCTCGTGGGCTGCGACGGCGGCCGCAGCACTGTTCGGAAGCTGATCGACGTCGGGTTTCCCGGCGAGCCGTCGAGCGCCGACACGTTGATCGGCGAAATGGACGTGACCATGCCGGCTGATGAACTGGCCGTCGTTGTCGCCGAAATCCGGGAAACGCACAAACGATTCGGAGTCGGTCCCGCCGGCAACGGTGCTTTTCGTGTCGTGGTCCCTGCGGCCGAAGTTGCCGACGGTCGCGCAACACCGACCACCCTCGACGACATCAAACAACAGCTTCTGGCCATTGCGGGTACCGACTTCGGTGTGCACTCACCGCGGTGGCTATCGCGCTTCGGCGACGCCACCCGTCTGGCGGAGCACTACCGGCGTGACCGGGTGTTCCTCGCCGGCGATGCCGCACACATCCACCCACCGATGGGCGGTCAAGGTCTCAATCTCGGTGTGCAAGATGCCTTCAACCTCGGCTGGAAGCTCGCCGCCGAGATCAACGGCTGGGCACCGGACGGCCTGCTCGACACGTACGAATTGGAACGGCGTCCGGTGGCTGCCGACGTTCTCGACAACACGCGCGCGCAGGCGGAGCTGATCTCCACCGCTGCCGGTCCACAAGCCGTGCGGCGCTTGATCTCCGAGCTGATGGAATTCGAAGACGTCAAGCGCTATCTGACCGAGAAGATCACTGCGATCTCGATTCGCTACGATTTCGGCGAAGGCGACGACTTACTCGGTCGGCGGCTGCGGAACATCGCGTTGACGCGCGGCAACCTGTACGACCTGATGCGATCCGGCCGCGGACTTCTTCTCGACCAGGGTAGCCAACTGGCGGTAGATGGTTGGAGCGATCGAGTCGACCACGTAGTCGACACCAGCACCGAATTGGACTCACCGGCTGTCCTGCTTCGACCGGACGGTCACGTGGCATGGGTGGGGGATTCGCAGGCGGAGTTGGATACTCAGCTGTCCACATGGTTCGGCCGGTCGGCGAGGGACCGCGCGTGACGCTTCGATTTCGGTAACCGAGCACCGTGACACCTCGGGTGCACTACCGTTGCCGTTTATGGGACAAGGATTGGGGCAGATCGCGCCCGCGGCCTTGATCGCCGTCGGAGTGCTGATACTCACGGGCTGCACGACCAATGTCGATGTGCCGAAGACATTTGCTGCCACATTGACGGTGACCGGTCAGGCAGAGCAAGTCGAGGCCGGCTCTGGAGAGTGCGTGATCGACTCGATCCGTGTCGCTCCGAACGACCAGATTCAAATTTTCGGGGGCAGTGGCGCTGCGTCCGTCAGGTCGACCCTCGAGGTCGAGGCAATCGATCAACTTCCTGACGGAATGAGCACGTGCTCCTACACCGCACATTTTGATACCGTCCCCGCAAACCAGAAAAACTACGAGGTGAGCTTGGGCCGCTTTTCCCCGAAGTCGTTCAGCTCGGACGAGTTGGAAAACGGTGTCACCTATCAACTGCGCCGGCCCTGACCGAACCAGTTCTCCCTCACCCGAATTCTCGAACAGTAGCGATCCCTGTACTGCACGTCGAAAAAACCCCATACAGAATGTTGGATCTGGTGCAACTTTCAGTCAGCCCGCTTGGCGGTCCCTTCGCCTCCACGCTGTCGAGCCTTACCGGGATTGATGTGGAGCCGAACGCCCTCATAGGTGACTGTGTACGGCACATCGTCATCGTTGTCCGGGTCGCCGGAGTCCGCAGGATCCGGCAGTTCCGCGATCTGTTCGATGACCGTCTGTGCTCGCGCCGCACCAGGATCGAACATTTCCTGAAACGGCCCACGAACGAGCCACCGAGTCCGCGGCGCTTCGCCCGAACAGCCGCCCACCCGAACGTCGCCAACGGGCCGATCATGGCGAACAGCACTAACAAGTCCCACCCCATGCTTCGAGCGTACCGACCGATCGGCATTAAGCGGCCCAAGTCTCTTCAGTGCTGCCGTCCCTCAGCTCATTCGTCTCGCTGACTGTGCCTTCAGTAGATCGGCCAGTCGATCAGGTGAAATCCGCTCACGAACTGCCTCCGTCACAAGTTCGGCCTGCGTCTGAGGCGCGAGGCCGTCGATCGGTTGGTCTCGGTCCAGATTGGTCGGGAAGGCGTAGCCCTCGGCCGAGGCGGCGACGGCACACCGAACTGCCTCGTCGGACCCCGCCTCGCTGAGAGCGAGCAGTGCCGGATAGATCGTGTTGACGAGTGCCTCCCGGTCGATGGTTCCGAGGGCTCGACCGAAGGCCGACGACACCTGGAGAAGATTTGCCATACGCAGGACGTCGGCGGACTTGTTGTGGCCTGCCGCGTGGAACAGCGCTGGGTTGAAGAAGACGGCATCTCCCTTCTTCAAAGGTAATTGGACGTAGTTGGCTTCGAAGAACTCCTTGAACTCGGGACGCTCGAACGCGAGGTATCCGGATTCGAATTGCTGGGAGTACGGCAGATACTTGGTCGGGCCCGTCTCGGCCGGCATATCCACGTGGGCGACCGCACCTTGCAAGGTGAGGGCAGGGGTCAAGCGGTGAACATGCGCCCGAAACTTCGCGGCTACGTCGCTCGACATGAAGCCGAGGTGGTAGTCGCGATGTGGATTCTGTGCGGCGCCACCGGGATTGACGACGTTGACGTCCGACGTCACCTGATACATGGGGCCGAGCCACGCTTCCGAAGCCAAAGCGACAATGCTGTTTGCGTAGTAGTCGACGTAAGCCTTGGGATCTTCGAGCGCCAACTTCAGTTGTGCGCCCCAGATTCGGTCATTGGCACCAGGTTTGGCGAAGTGATCTCCGGACGCTGCACCGGATTCGTGTTGGCGTGCAATGAGTTCACGGAAGACCGCGCTGGCGCGATCCAGTATCTCCGCGTCGAACGCGCCTTGAAAGACTGTGATGCCGGGGCCGGTGAGTAACGCCCGGGCGATCTCGTCTTGGATCTCGGCCCGGGTTTCAGGATTCGACGATTGCTCTACCAATGCTTCGGAGCGGTACAGAAGAACCCCGTCGGCCACTGAATCGGCGTACGGGTAATCGGCAAGGTCGGTGTCGTGCGCGACCAAAGCGGCGAAGTCGTCGATGTTGCAGTCCTCTCGGTGCAACCTACCTGCGGACGGCACGGTGTGGTTGGTCAGTGATGGAGTCATTCGGGGCCTTTCCTGCGGTGTTCAAGATGCGCTGTACCTCAAAGACTGCCAAGGAGAACCCATCGAAACTACCCCTGAAATCCATCAAAAAGACCTCAGAAACTTTCCCCCACGGGCTCGACCGAGACAGTTGTCCCCGCGGAGTGCATCGACTTGATCACGGCAGCTGCCACGAGATTTGCCCGCAGGCCGTCCGCGGCTGTGGCCAAGGTCGACGGTCTTCCGGTGCTCAATGCGTCGATCCACTCTTGAAATTGGCGCCGATACGACTCGGCAAAACGCGGAATCCAATCCGCCGCATAGCCGTACGAGTGGGATCGATCCGCGTCGGTGTGGATGACCACCGGTTCGGCGAGACGAGCGGCGCCGATTTCGCCCACGACCTCGCACCGAGTGTCGTAGCCGTACCGCGCGTTGAGAAAGACCTCGACCGTGGTGAGAACGCCGTCGGCGGTGCGCAGCATGATTATCTGCGGATCCTGGCGATCGGTCACCAGCGAACTCGAGCGCCCGCAGTGCCAGCTGGCTGCGACGACGGGAGAGTTCAAGATCCACGGCACGATGTCGAGTTCGTGAATCGCGGAGTTGGTCACCGTGGATTCCGAGCTGCCACCCGGGTAGGCGCTGACAGTGCGACTCGAGCAGTGCACGATCAGTGGGTCACCGATACGACCGGAATGTGTTTCGGCCTTCAGCGCCACGTATCCCGGATCGAAGCGGCGCATGAATCCGACGCTCACAAGGGGGCTTTCGGGGTTCTCGGCCGCAGCGACGCGTCGGCAGTCCTCTGCTGTCACTGCGAGGGGCTTTTCACACAGAACCGGTTTTCCGGCTTCGACAGCAGCAAGCGTGAGGTCGGCATGCGTTGAATCATGGGAAGCGATGACTACGGCGTCCACACCGGCGTCGTTGATCAGTTTCAACGGATCGGTCACCCACCGTGCGCCGACTGCTGACGCTACGGACTTTGCTCGCTCTTGATCGAGGTCTGCAACCACAGAGACCGTTGCCCCGGAGACCGTGGAGTGGAGATTGCGGACGTGGTCGGCGCCCATGACGCCGGTTCCGATCACACCGACACGAATCGACATGAGGTTCCTACTTCCAGAGGATTGAAATGGACAACCTAATGTCCTTACATAATTCGAGGTTCGACTCTACAGTTCGAGGCATGACATCTTCTACAGTTCTGGAACTCCCTCGCACCCGGGTCCCTGATCCGGTCGACGCTCCGACTTTGCGCTGGGGGATCCTCGGGCCTGGCTGGATCGCACAGCGCTTCGTGGAGTCACTCCAGAGTAATACAGCGCAGGAAGTCACGGCCGTCGCTTCGCGCGGACTCACCCGCGCTCAGGCCTTCGCGGACAATTGGGGGATCCGACGCGCTCACGGTAGCTACGACGCTTTGCTTGCCTCCGAGGATGTGGACGTCGTCTATGTCGCAACACCGCACACTGCTCATTTCGATTGCGCGATGGCGGCATTGGATCACGGCAAGCATGTCGTGATCGAAAAGCCGCTGGCTTTGAACGGAGCGCAGGGACGGGCGATTCAGGAGCGGGCGGCTGCGCTCGGACTGTTTTGCATGGAGGCGATGTGGACGTCGTTCCTGCCCAAGTTCGACGTGATCGACCAGATCCTCGAGGCTGGACTGCTGGGAACCATACGTACGGTTCTGGCCGATCACGGCGAACGGTTCGAGACCGATCATCGTATCTACGATCCAGCGCTGGCGGGCGGGCCACTTCTCGACCTCGGGACCTATCCGGTCAGTCTGGCGCACCGGCTACTAGGTGTTCCGAGTACGGTGGTCGCGCTCGGTCAACCGGCGAATGACATGGTGAACGGCCAGATCTCAGCGGTTCTGTCCTGGGCAGGCATTGCTCAGGCCAGTCTGAACACCACGATCCTTGCTGACACGCCCAACATGGCCTCGATCTGCGGCGACAAGGGGATGATCGTTCTGGACTCGACGTTCTACCGGCCCGGGGCCTTCACTGTTCGGCTAGGTGACGGAAGATCTGCGCGCTACGACGATCCGGTCGACGGATACGTCGGAGGTCTCGCGTTCGAGGCAGCCGAGGCGGCGCGGCGGATCACCGCCGGGGATATCGAGTCGCCGGTCCATCCGCTCGGCGCGGCCATTGCGACGCTCGACATCCTCGACGAGATCCGCCGTCAGGTGGGGATCACGTTCCCGGGTGAGGGCTAGAGCGTGAAGGCCTTCCGGAAAGCAGTGAGTGCGGTGTCACTGTCTCCGGATGCCCAGCCCTCCAAACCGATCGTGCCGGTGTAACCCTGCTCGGCGAGAACGCGTGCGATGGCTGGGTAGTTGATCTCGCCGGTTCCGGGTTCGCATCGACCGGGTACGTCGGCCACCTGAATCTCGCCGATGTTGTCACCACAACGCCGCACGAGTTCGATGAGGTTTCCCTCGCCGATCTGTGCGTGGTAGAGGTCGAGCATCATCTTGAGGTTGGGGTGTGAGACGGATTCCACCAGTGCCAGAGTGTCTTTGGCGCGGGCCATCGGTACGCCAGGGTGATCGACTATCGTATTGAGATTCTCGAGGCAGAAGACGACTCCGGCGTCTTCACCCAGTCGCGCGATCTTCTCGAGAGCGCGTTGGGCCGTCAGCCACATCGCTCCCGTAGTTCGATACTGCGGGCGCGCGGCCTGTCCGTCGATCAGCTCGCCGGTATGGAAGTTCAGCCGAGGAACGCCGAGTTTCGCTGCCGGCGCGAGGCATAGCGCCGCTGTACGTACCAGTTCGGCGCTGCCCGCTTCGTCGAACAAATCGCCGTGAAGATAGCCGGTCATCGAGGAGAACCGAGCCCCGGTGGCGACCAGAGCATCGAGGTCTTTGTCTTGCCAACTCCAGATCTCAGCTGCGAACCCCGCCTCCGAGATCCGCCGAACGCGCTCGACGACAGGGAGTTCGGTGAACGTCATCTCGGAAGAGACCGCCAAATCGAAGGGGCTCACTGCGGCACCGCCAGCAACGAGACGGGCAGTCCGGTTTCCACGGATTCTTTTGCAGCCAGTGCGATTTCCAGGGCGTTGCGAGCATCGAGACCGTCGACCGACGGCGCGCTGCCGGAGCGGATGCAGTCTGCGAAGTGCGCCAGCTGGGCAACATAGGCGTCGTGAAACAGTTCGATGTTCACCCGAGGTGTGTCGGCCAGAACGCCCGGTGAGCTGTAATGACGCATCGCGGTCCGCGTGACCTCGCCTGCACTCACCATTCCACCGGAACCGAAAACCTCGCCGCGAACGTCGTAACCGTAGGTGGCCTGGAAGTTGGCCTCGGCCGACGCGAAGGCGCCGTTGTCGAACCGCAACTGAACCATCGACGTATCGAGGTACCCCTGCTCCTTGTACTGCGGATGGACGAGAGCATCGGCCTGCGCGAACACCTCGACGACGCGTGCCCCCGGGTTGAGCCATAGCAGAGCGTCGAAGTCGTGAATCAGCGTCTCGTTGAAGATGGTCCACGGCTTGACCCGAGCAGCGACGTCGGCGGTGATGCCCGGATCGCGGGTCAGGGAACGCAGTAGCTGTGGGGTCCCGATCCCGCCGGTGGCGATCACGTCGTGGGCTGCCGCGAAATCAGCGGCGAAGCGCCGATTGAAACCGACCTGCAGCGCAACGTTGTTCGCAGCGCACGCGCCGATTGCGCGATCGGCGTCTTCGAGCGTCAAGGCCATCGGCTTTTCACAGAAGACATGTTTGCCGGCCTCCGCTGCGGCCACCACGAGATCGGTGTGAGTTGATGCGGGCGTACTGATGAGCACCGCTTCGACGGTCGGATCGGCAATCAGCTCAAGGGCGTCGGTGTACGCGCGGGCGTCGGGACTGACACGTTCGATCAACGACGCCGCAGCGCCGGGCGCAGGATCGGCGACGGCGACGAGACGGGTGCCGGGGATACGCAGCGCGACGGACTCGCCGTGGAAGCGGCCGATCCATCCGGCGCCGATGAGACCGACTGCAACAGAGGCAGACATGGGGGCTCCGTTCGGAGTGAGAATGAGGAACTAGATCGTTCTAGTCCATGCCAGTAAAGCGCCGGATGCGGCGCGCGTCAATGCTTCGGTGCTTATTCGCTGGAACGATCTAGTCTGTGGAGGTGAACAGTCGACGCCCCACCTTGCAAGACGTAGCAGACCTGGCCGGAGTGTCACGCGCTCTGGTGTCCATCGTCATTCGTGATGTCCCAGGTGCCAGCGATGCGACGCGGGTACGGGTCAAGGCGGCCGCGGACGAACTCGGCTATCGACCCGACAACGCGGCGCGACTGCTGCGCCAACATCGCAGCCGCCTGATCGGTGTCAGTTACGTTGCGGCGCAAACATTTCACGCGGAGCTGCTCGACGAAATCTATGTGGCCGCCGAACGGTCGCGCTACGACGTCGTCCTCAGTGCGGTCTCGGAGCGACGGCCGGATTCTCGTGCAACGCGGACCCTGCTCGACGACCGGTGTGAGGCGATCTTGCTGTTGGGTTCACAGGCGCCGGAAGCAGAGATCGTCGACCTGGCCGACAAGGTTCCCGTTGTCGTAATCGCGCGGAAGATGTCGTCAGTGCACGTGGATGTTGTCCGAACAGATGACGAGGCGGGCGCGGTGATGGCCGTGAATCACCTTGTCGAACTCGGGCACCGCTCGATCGCCCACGTCGACGGCGGGCGAGGCCCGGGCGCCCAGGAACGGCGTCAGGGCTACCGCAAGGCCATGCGAGCGGCAGGTCTGAAGCCGAGAATTCTTCCCGGCGGTCTCACGGAGGAGTTCGGCGCAGCTGCCGCCAGGTCGATGGTCGAGGGTGGGTTACCCGGGGCGGTCTTCGCTTTCAACGATCGCTGCGCGCTCGGAGTTCTCGACGTCTTCCTGCGTGCCGGGATCTCGGTGCCTGGCGACGTTTCCGTGATCGGATTCGACAACAGTGCATTGGCAGGTTTGGCGCACATCGATCTGACCAGTGTCGGGCAGGACACGACGTTTCTGGGCGGCGCCGCGGTGGAGCGGATCTCCGAACGCCTCGACGGCGGAAGTGGACTCTTGGGCAAGGACATAGTCGCGCAGCCACAACTAGTAGTTCGAGGTTCAACTGGACCTTCAGCGCGTTGACCTGGCGTTTCCACGGGACCCGGTTCGTCCCGTCTTTGATAAGCAGTCCTAATGTCAGAACAAACTATTGACATTCGACTGTGACGGGTATTACATCTTTCACATACAACCGAGCACCATCCGTTCGCGGGCCGTTGGTTGATGTCGAGAGGGAGTTCACATGTCGTTTCTCACGGGGCGCAAGAGCGTTGCCGTACTGGCCGGAGCCTCAGTCGTGGTCTTGGGTCTGGCCGCCTGTTCCAGCACCGGCGGTAAGCCGGATTCATCCGGATCCGGAATGGGCGCGGGTACGGCGGACACGCCCCGCGCCACCATTGCGATGATCACCCACGAAGTTCCCGGTGACACGTTCTGGGATCTGGTGCGCAAGGGAGCCGAAACCGCAGCGGCGAAGGACAACATCGAACTTCGGTACTCCGCCGATCCCGAGGCACCGAATCAGGCCAACTTGGTTCAGAGCGCGATCGACAGCAAGGTCGACGGGATTGCCGTTACCCTCGCGAAGCCCGACGCCATGGTTGCCGCGGTCCAAAGTGCCACCGCCGCGGGCATTCCGGTGGTCGCCCTCAACTCGGGCCTCGAAACTTGGAAGGACATGGGCGTCAAGGAGTACTTCGGTCAGGACGAGTCGATTGCCGGTGAAGCTGCCGGCGAGCGACTCAACACCGAAGGTGCGACCAAGGTGCTGTGCGTGATTCAGGAGCAGGGCAACGTGAGCCTCGAATCACGGTGCGCCGGTGTGAAGAAGTCGTTCAAGGGAACGACGGAGATTCTCAACGTCAACGGCAAGGACATGCCGTCGGTGGAGTCGACCATCACCGCGAAACTTCAACAGGACCCGGCAATCGATCGAGTTCTCGCGCTCGGTGCGCCGTTTGCATTGACGTCCGTGACGTCGGTCGGCAATGCGGGCAGCAAGGCGAAGGTCGTCACCTTCGACACCAACGCGGCGCTCGTCGACGCCATCAAATCCGGTGACGTGCAGTGGGCAGTGGACCAGCAACCCTTCCTGCAGGGCTACCTCGCCATCGATTCGCTGTGGCTTTACCTCAACAACGGCAACGTGATCGGTGGTGGCTTGCCCACCCTGACCGGACCCGCGTTCATCGACAACACCAACATCGACTCGGTCGCCGAGTACGCCAAGAACGGAACTCGCTGATCCGGGCGCGCGGAGGGCTGAGAGTCCGCCCTCCGTGCGCCTGTCCAGCACGGAAGGGAAATCATGTCCACTCAGGCAGATCTCGACCTTGCCGCCCATAAAGTCGTGACCGATGAACGGGTGAAGGAGCAAAAGCGCATTCAGCGTCTGCTGCTCCGCCCGGAGATGGGTTCACTTGTCGGCGCCATCGCCATCTTCATCTTCTTCTGTATCGTCGCGGCACCGTTCCGTACGCCGGAAGCGCTTGCGACAGTGCTCTACTCCAGCTCCACGATCGGCATCATGGCTTGCGCGGTCGCCCTGCTCATGATCGGCGGCGAGTTCGACCTCTCCGCCGGCGTCGCAGTCACCACGTCCTCTCTCGCCGCGTCGATGATCGCCTACAACCTGCACCTCAACCTGTGGGTGGGCGCGATTCTGGCGCTGGTCGTCTCGCTCGCCGTCGGATTCTTCAACGGCTACCTCGTCATGAAGACGAAGATTCCCAGCTTTCTCATCACCTTGAGTTCTTTCCTGATGTTGACCGGTATCAACCTGGCCGTCACCAAGCTCGTGAGTGGTCAGGTGGCCACACCCAGCGTCTCCGACATGGCTGGATTCGATTCCGCCAAAAAGGTATTCGCGTCGTCGTTCTCGGTCTTCGGGGTGTCCGTCAAGATCACGGTCGTGTGGTGGCTGCTGTTCACCGCGATTGCAACATTTGTTTTGTTCAAGACCAAGATCGGCAACTGGATCTTCGCGGTCGGCGGCAATCAGGACAGTGCCCGCGCGATCGGTGTGCCCGTGACCGCAGTCAAGATCGGCTTGTTCATGACCGTCGGCTTTGCTGCCTGGTTCGTGGGCATGCATCTGCTGTTCTCGTTCAACACCGTTCAGTCCGGTCAGGGTGTCGGTAACGAGTTCCTGTACATCATCGCCGCAGTCATCGGCGGTTGCCTGCTCACCGGTGGTTACGGAACCGCGATCGGCGCTGCGATCGGTGCATTCATCTTCGGTATGACCAACCAGGGCATCGTCTACGCAGGCTGGAACCCGGACTGGTTCAAGTTCTTCCTCGGCGCCATGCTGCTCTTCGCGGTCATCGCCAACAACGCATTCCGCAACTACGCTGCGAAAAGGTGACACATGAGTACCACAGCTGAAGTTCCCGCTCTCTCGAACTCGGGCGGCAACGTGCCACTGATCGAGCTCAAGGACGTCGGTAAGCAATACGGAAACATCATCGCGCTCAAGGGAATCAACCTGCGCGTCGGTGCGGGTGAAGTAACAGGCGTGCTCGGTGACAACGGCGCAGGCAAGTCCACGCTGATCAAGATCATCGCCGGTCTGCACCAACAGAGCGAAGGTGAACTACTCGTCGACGGTGAACCGACAACGTTCCACTCGCCGAAAGAAGCTCTCGGCAAAGGCATCGCGACGGTCTATCAGGACCTCGCCGTCGTTGCGTTGATGCCGGTGTGGCGCAACTTCTTCCTCGGGCAGGAACTGCGCAAGGGCGGTCTGATCAAGTCGCTCGACGCCAACGCCATGCGCGCGACGACTCTTTCGGAACTGTCGAAGATGGGCATCGAACTACCTGACGTCGACGCACCGATCGGTAGTCTCTCGGGCGGTCAGCGTCAGTGTGTTGCCATCGCCCGCGCCATCTTCTTCGGCGCGCGCGTGCTGATTCTCGACGAGCCGACAGCAGCGCTCGGCGTCAAGCAGTCGGGAATGGTGTTGCGCTACATCACCGCTGCCAAGGAACAGGGATTCGGCGTCATCTTCATCACGCACAATCCGCACCACGCGTACATGGTCGGCGATCACTTCGTGCTCCTCAACCGAGGCAGGCAGAAGCTCGACGCCAAGTACGACGACATCTCACTCGAAGAACTGACCAAGGAGATGGCGGGCGGTGACGAGCTCGAGACGCTGACCCACGAGCTTCGCCGCTAGATCAAAACCTCGCGACTACAGCCTCGGTTCGAATCGAACCGAGGCTGTAGTCGTTTCGTCACAGGATGGTCGTCGGCCGAACCCCGAGGCCGGAATGCATGTACGCCTCGTCGATCATCGTCATGTTGGCTACCGCGTCGCCCGGCCCGATCGGCAGCGCCGAGACCCCGGACAGATGATCGGCGAACGCTTCGAGTTGATAGGTGTACGACGACTTCGTGCCCAGATGCTCGACGCTCGTGCGCCCACCGGCCGTGACGGAGACACGGTCGTCGATGTCCGGCTGCAGGAAGTTGTGTACCAGGACGTCTCCTTCAGTGCCGAATACTCGGAAGGTGAAGTGATACCGCTCGTCCAACATCGTGGTCACCACGGATGCCGTGGCGCCGCTGGGGTATTCGAGTTCGATGTCGAACCACGAATCAACCCTCGGAGCATATTCCTCGTGGCGGGTCTCGGTCACCACTGGCGCACCACCACAGACGTCACTCAGCGTCCGGGAAGCATGTAACCCGTAGCAGCCCAGGTCCATCAGTGACCCGCCTGCCAAGGCGAGCTCCCACCGCGGGTCGTTCTCGGATGGTGTGGGCATCCGCAGTACGGTTTCCACCCGAGTGACCGCGCCGACGGCGCCGCTTCGAACCAGATCCAGCAGGCGCCGGTTCACCGGATGAAAGAGGTAGTGGAACCCCTCGAGCAGCGTCACGCCGCTCACGCGTGCTGCCTCGGCTACAGCACGCGCTTCCACCGCGTTGCTCGAAAACGGTTTCTCCGTCAGCACGTGCTTGCCGGCCTGAACGGCGGCGAGATTCCACGGTCCGTGCAGGCTGTTGGGCAGCGCGTTGTAGACGACCTCCACCTCCGGATCCGAGATCAGCTCGGCGTACGAACCGACCACCCGTTCGATCCCATGCTGGGCCGCATAGGCTCTGGCCCGCTCGGGGTCGCGTGCGGCAACGGCCACCAGGCGGTGCCCGGTGGCCGTTGCAGGTTTGATCATCGCGTTCTCGGCGATGCGTGAGGCTCCCAGAATGCCTATCCGCAGCGGGGTAGGAGGTGTCACAGAACCGACCGCAGATACTCGACGCTCGCTCGCACATCGCGCACCGGTCCCTCGTCCGACGGCGCTTCGGCCAGAATGGTGTCCTGCTCGAGCACGTACCACCCGTCGAAACCGTGGCGCTGCAATATGGCTGTGACACCGGCGATGTCGACGTCGCCGCCACCGAGTGGACGGTACATTCCCGCCTTCACGCCGTCGGTGTAGGTGAGCTCACCTCTGCGAACGCGTGATGCGAGGGCATCGTCGACGTCCTTGAGATGCACGTGGGTGATGCGCTCGGGAGCTTGACGCGCCAGGTCGACCGGATCGGTGCCGCCGATCAACAGGTGGCCGGTGTCCAGGCACAGGGGGATGGCCGAGCCGTCGAGCACTCGCAGGACCTCGTCGCGCTGCTCGATCATCGTTCCGACGTGAGGGTGGACAACTGCCCTGATTCCGCGCTCGGCCGCGGCGTCGGTGAGGCGATCGAGATTGTGCAGCAGGGTTTTCCAACTCTGCTCGTCCAGTTCCGGGCGTGAATCGTAGCCGTCGGAACCCGTCGCGGCGGCCAGGACCAAAACCTCGGCACCCGAGGCGACGAAACCGTCGAGGATGGGGGAGATGCCGGGAACCGGATCATGATCGCGATCATGCAGCAGTACCGGTGCGAACCCGCCGACTGCGCTCAGATCGTGATCCGCGAGCACCTTGGCCATTTCGGCGGGTGCAGTCGGCAGAAAGCCCTCCGGTCCGATTTCCGTTGCCGCCAGACCGACTTCGCGCATTTCCCGGAGGACTTGCGCAGGGTCGAGCTGGTAGCCCCAGCCCGGGACTTCGCACACGCCCCAGGAGATCGGTGCGCCGGCGATGCGAGGAGTGCTCATGTGTGTGCCTCATTCTTGTCGTGAAGGAACAGATCTTTGACTTCGGTGATCGTGACGGGCCGACCCTCGCGCAGAGAGTGCGTTGCAGCTTCGGAGATCCAGGCCGACTCGACCGCATCTGCGGGCGTGCACGGTGATTCCCGACGCCCGGCGACAACGCCGAGGAATGCTTCGAGTTCCGCACGGTAGGCGGACGTGAAGCGGTCCATGAAGAACGTGTACGGCTCCTTCGAGGGGAACGATGTTTCGGGGTCGAGGGAGCGGAGTGGCAAGCGGTCGTCCAGCCCGGCAACGACGGAGTCCGCCGAGCCGAGTACCTCGAGTCGGCAGTCGTAGCCGCGGCCGTTGTAGCGGGTATTCGACACGACCGCGATGGTTCCGCCTTCGAAAGTGAGAACCGTTGCGGCGGTGTCGACGTCACCGGCATCGGCGATCCCGCGATCACCCTGATTCGAGCCGGTGGCAAAAACAGTGGTGACTTCGCGGCCGCTGATCCACCGTACGATGTCGAAGTCGTGGATCGAGCAGTCGCGGAAGATGCCGCCTGAGTGTTCGATGTACGAGATCGGCGGGGGAGCGGGATCGAGGGTGGTCGATCGGAGAGTGTGGATCCAACCGAGTTCTCCAGATCGAACCGCGTCGTACGCCGCCACAAATGACGGGTCGAATCGGCGCTGAAATCCGATCTGGACTGGTACCGACGTCTGCTCGGCAGTCGCGAGTACACGAACGGAGGATTCGATGGAGTCGGCTACCGGCTTTTCGCAGAACGTCGGGATGTCTAGGCGAACAGCGGCTTCGATCAATTCGGCATGTGAACTCGACGGCGCGGCGATCAGAACGCCGTCGATGCCTGACGCTAGAAGCGCGTCGGGATCGGCAGCGGACTCCACGTCGAGTTCGCTTGCCACGTCCGAGGTTCGACGTGCGTCGACATCGGTGACAACCAGTGCGTCGACGCCGTTTAGCGTCAGTAGATTTCGGGCGTGGTAGCTGCCGATTCGTCCGAGGCCGACGACTCCGATGCGAGCGCCCATCAGTCCAGCCCTCCGAAGACGTTCTGGTCCCAGTCGATGATCGAACCCGTCACGACTCCGCTGCGATCGGAGAGCAGGAAGACGACGAAGTCGGCGATTTCGTCGACCTGTCCGAGCTTGCCCATGGGGAGGGTGCTGCCCGCGCGTTCCTGCCAGTCGTCACCGGCGTCGTGAAAAGCTCTCTGCGTGAGGTCTTCTCCCTCGGTCTGTGTCCACCCGATGTCGAGACCGTTGATCCGGATACGATCCCAGCGATGCGCATGGGCGGCGTTGCGGGTCAGACCCGCCAGCCCGGCCTTCGCTGCCACGTACGGCGCGAGATACGGCTGCCCGCCGAGTTCGGACGTGGAGATGATGTTGACGATGGACCCGGGGACCGCACGCTCGCGCATGTCTTTGACTGCTGCCTGCATCGTGAAGAACGGACCGCGAAGGTTCACCGCGATGTGCTGGTCGAAGAGTTCTTCGGTGGTGTCGAGCAGCGTGCCGCGCGAGGTGAGCCCGGCAGAATTGACGAGGGCATCCACGCGGCCGAAATGTGAGATCGTCTCGGCAACGCTGGCGAGTGCGGAATCCGTCTGTGCCACATCGGCTTCGATGAAGTGAGTTCCCGGAAGTTCTGCCTCGAGAGTCTTTCCGACGTCAGGGCGTCGGCCGGTGAAAGCCACCTGCGCGCCCTCACGGACAGCGGCACGTACGACGCCGGCGCCGACGCCTTGCGAGCCACCACTGACCAGTACGACAGTGTCGGCTAGGAGTGCGGGCCTGATTACGCCCGGCGGAGAAGTCATGGGTTTAGTCTGGCTGTGACGAAGACCTCGAGCAACAGCAAAAAACCATCAAATATCCATCATTGTGAGGTAGTTGTGGCGCATCGATTCAAAGTGCGGGAGATCGCCCAACAGTCGGGCTTGAGTGAGGCCACCGTCGACCGGGTGCTCAACGACCGTCCTGGAGTTCGCGACGGCACACGATCGGAGGTTCGCCAGGCGATCACGGACCTGGAACGTCAACGCTCGCAACTGAAACTGGTCGGTCGAACATTCATCGTCGACGTCGTGTTGCAAACTCCCGCACGGTTTTCCGACGCCGTCCGCGATGCGCTCGAGGCCGAACTGCCGACCCTTGCGCCCGCTGTGGTGCGGTCCCGGTTTCACTTTCGTGAAACCGGTTCGGTAGAAGCGATGACATCGACGCTCGACAAGATTCGCCGACGCGGGTCCCACGGTGTCATCGTCAAGGCTCCCGACACTGCGGAAGTCGTGGCGGCGATCGATCGGCTCGTGGCGGCAAAGATTCCGGTCGTCACGTTGGTGACCGACGTTGCCGGCAGCAGGCGAGCCGCTTACATCGGCATCGACAACCGAGCCGCCGGAGCCACCGCCGCGTATTTGATCGATCAGTGGCTGGGGGATCGGGACGGCAACGTGCTGGTCAGCATGAGCAGCGGGTTCTTCCGCGGGGAGGAAGAACGGGAGATGGGCTTTCGCTCCGCCATGCGAGTCTCGGCTCCGCATCGACGGTTGATCGACATTCCGAACAGTGACGGTCTGGATCAGACGAGTAGGAAACTGGTGCGAGCGGCACTCGAATCCGATCCGCAGATCCGTGCCGTGTATTCGATCGGTGGTGGCAACCTGGCCACGGTCGACGCGTTCGAAGAACTGAACCGGGAGTGCAGTGTCTTCATCGCCCACGATCTCGACGGTGACAATCGAAAGTTGCTGGGGGAGAGGCGAATATCAGCGGTGCTCCACCACGATCTGCGTGCGGATGTTCGCACTGCCTGTCAGGTGGTCATGAAGGAACACGGCGCCATGGGCGCTCACTTCGGCTTTACGACGTCACCGGTTCAAGTTGTGACACCGCTCAACATGCCCCCGACATAGCTGTGCGCGGTCAAGGAGTCCGGAGACTCCCTAACCGCGCACAGGGTCGAAGGCCTGACTATCGAGCGAAGAGCAGTGCTCGCTTGACTTCCTGAATAGCCTTTGTCACCTGGATGCCGCGGGGGCACGCGTCGGTGCAGTTGAACGTGGTGCGGCAACGCCACACGCCGTCCTTGTCGTTCAGGATGTCGAGACGCTCGGAAGCGGCCTCGTCACGGCTGTCGAAGATGAACCGGTGTGCGTTGACGATGGCAGCGGGACCGAAGTAGCTGCCGTCGCTCCAGTACACGGGGCACGACGTGGTGCAGCATGCGCAGAGGATGCACTTCGTCGTGTCGTCGAAACGAGCACGGTCGTGCTGGCTCTGGATGCGCTCACGAGTGGGCTCGTTGCCACTGGTGATGAGGAACGGCTTCACGGCGCGGAATGCGTCGAAGAAGGGTTCCATGTCGACAACCAGGTCCTTCTCGACGGGCAGGCCCTTGATGGGCTCGACCGTGATGGTGACCGGCTTGCCGTCCTTGGGCAGCATGTCCTTCATCAGCAGCTTGCAGGCCAGACGGTTCACACCGTTGATCCGCATGGCGTCCGATCCACAGACACCGTGTGCGCAGCTGCGACGGAACGTGAGGGTGCCGTCGAGGTAACCCTTTACGTACAGCAGCAGGTTGAGCAGACGGTCGGTGGGCAGTGCCGGGACCTGGAAACTGTCCCAGTGCTGGCCCTCGCCCGATTCGGGGTTCATCCGCGCGATCTTGAGAGTGACCATGACGGCCCCCTCGGGAACAGCGGGGAGTTTGGGTGCATCTACAGCAGGCGCAGACATCAGTACTTACGCTCCATCGGCTCGTAGCGGGTCTGGATCACCGGCTTGTAGTCCAGACGGATGTCGGAGAGCAGGCCGTCACCCTCCTTGTACGCCATCGTGTGCTTCATGTACTCGGCGTCGTTGCGATCCGGGAAGTCCTCGCGAGCGTGGCCGCCACGCGATTCCTTGCGGTTGAGGGCGCCGACGACGGTGACCTCTGCCATTTCGAGGAGGAAGCCCAGCTCGATGGCCTCGAGCAGGTCGCTGTTGTAGCGCTTGCCCTTGTCCTGGACCGTGATGTGGTTGTAGCGCTCCTTGAGAGCACGCACATCCTTGAGTGCCTGGGTGAGGCGCTCTTCGGTGCGGAAGACGGAGGCGTTGTTGTCCATCGACTGCTGAAGCTCGGTGCGGATGTCCGCAACGCGCTCGTGGCCGTGATCGGACAGGATGACGCCGACCCAGTCTTCGACCATCGCGGCCGGGGTTTCCGGCATGTCGACGAACTCGGTGGAGTTCGCGTACTCGGCGGCAGCGATGCCGGCGCGACGGCCGAACACGTTGATGTCGAGGAGCGAGTTGGTACCGAGACGGTTTGCACCGTGTACGGATACACAGGCGCATTCGCCGGCCGCGTACAGACCCTTGACGATCTCGTCGTTGTTGCGCAGCACCTCACCGTTGATCTTGGTGGGGATACCGCCCATGACGTAGTGGCACGTCGGGTAGACGGGCACGGGCTCCTTGACGGGGTCCACGCCGAGGTAGGTGCGCGAGAACTCCATGATGTCGGGGAGCTTCTCGTCGAGAACTTCCTCGGGGATGTGCGTCACGTCGATGTAGACGTAGTCCTTGTTCGGGCCGGCGCCGCGGCCTTCGAGAACCTCGAGGACCATCGAACGCGCCACGATGTCACGAGGAGCGAGGTCCTTGATGGTGGGTGCGTAACGCTCCATGAAGCGTTCACCGTCGGCATTACGGAGAATGCCACCTTCACCGCGGACGGCTTCCGAGATCAGGATGCCGAGACCGGCGAGTCCTGTCGGGTGGAACTGGTGGAACTCCATGTCCTCGAGGGGCAGGCCCTTGCGGAAGATGATGCCCATGCCGTCACCGGTGAGGGTGTGCGCGTTGGACGTCGTCTTGTACATGCGTCCCGAGCCGCCGGTCGCGAAGACGATCGACTTGGCGTGGAAGATGTGCAGCTCGCCGGTCGAGAGCTCGTAGCAGATGACACCGGTGGCAACCGGGCCGTCCTCGGTCTCGGTGATGGCGATGTCGAGCGCGTAGAACTCGTTGAAGAACTCGACGTCGTGCTTGACGCAGTTCTGGTAGAGCGTCTGCAGGATCATGTGACCGGTGCGGTCGGCGGCGTAACACGCACGGCGGACGGGTGCCTTGCCATGGTCGCGTGTGTGGCCACCGAATCGACGCTGGTCGATCTTGCCTTCGGGCGTGCGGTTGAACGGCAGACCCATCTTCTCGAGGTCGAGCACCGCATCGATGGCCTCCTTGGCCATGATCTCGACGGCGTCCTGGTCGGCGAGGTAGTCGCCGCCCTTGACGGTGTCGAAGGTGTGCCACTCCCAGTTGTCTTCCTCCACGTTCGCCAGTGCGGCACACATGCCGCCCTGGGCCGCGCCGGTGTGGCTGCGGGTGGGGTAGAGCTTGGTCAGTACGGCCGTGCGGGCGCGGGGGCCAGCTTCGATTGCCGCACGCATGCCTGCGCCACCGGCGCCGACGATGACCACGTCATAACGATGTTCCTGCATGAAGTCTGTGCTCCCCTAGCTCGCCGAGATATTGGGGTCGAAGGTGAAGATGACGTACGTGCCCAGGCCCATGATCAGGATCATCGAGAGAACGAGGATCGTGGTCAGCCAGAAGCGCGTGGAGTCCTTGCGGGAGTAGTCCGCGATGACCGTGCGCAGACCGTTACCGCCGTGCAGCTGTGCCAGCCACAACATCGTCAGATCCCAGAACTGCCAGAACGGGCTGGACCAGCGACCTGCGACGAACGCGAAGTTCAAACGGTGAACGCCACCGTCGAGCATCAGCATGATGAACATGTGGCCCAGGACCAGAACGATCAGGGCGACGCCGGAGAAGCGCATGAACAGCCATGCGTACAACTCGAAATTGTTCCGAGCCTTCGCGCGCGGGGACCGCGGGTTGTCCAGGCTTGCGGGACGGTCGTATGAGGTGCCCAGGCTCTTGGCTTCGGGTCCGTGAGTAGTCGCCATGTCAGTGCTCCGCAAACATGTTGATGAGGATGCGTCCGGCGCCTGGGATCATCACCAGGAACCAGATCGTCAGAATGGTCCAGAGCATGACGCGCTGGTACTTCGGGCCCTTCGACCAGAAGTCCACCAACATCACGCGCACGCCGTTGAGGGCGTGGTAGAGGACTACGCCGACGAGGCCGATCTCCATGAGGCCGACGAGGGGGTTCTTGTACGTGTCGATGACGGCGTCGTACGTATCGGGATTGACCCGAACGAGTGCCGTATCGAGAACGTGTACGAATAGGAAGAAGAAAGTAGCGACGCCCGTGATCCGGTGTAGAACCCAGGACCACATTCCGGGGTCGCCCCGGTAAAGCGACCTCGTGCGCTCCTTCTGAGGAGCGGCTTCAGTCGTAGTACTCATCGAGTGCTGTGCCTCCAACGTCATTGGTGGACGCGTCGAGCCTGCAGAGAGCTTCGATGTACCTCAGCCCGGGCTCGACGGGATCCTGAACCGACTTGACTCAGACTCTAAACCTATGTGAAACCGGGAACTAATCAGATGCGGGATTCGTACGCGTACCAAACTCTTTGTAAGGTTTGCCTTTCCAATCTCGCCGAGACGGTTTCGGCGTGGTTTCTGCATCCATTCAGTCGGCGTGATTGGATAACGAACCATGGGTGACATCGACTGGAAGTTGTTGCGGCACAACGCGCAAGTGGTCATGCGGCACGCCTATGCGCCGTACTCGGGGTACGCGGTGGGTGCAGCGGCCCTGGTAGACGATGGTCGGATCGTCTCAGGATGCAATGTGGAAAATGTCTCATACGGTTTGAGCCTGTGTGCCGAATGTGGACTCGTCGGTAACTTGGCCGCCACCGGGGGTGGCCGGCTGCTTGCCTTCACGTGCTGTGACGCGAAGGGCTCGATTCTGATGCCGTGCGGCCGGTGCAGACAGCTTCTCCTCGAGCACGGCGGGGGTGAGATGCTTGTCGACACGAGCAGTGGGTTCAAGCCGCTGAGCGAGCTGTTGCCTGATGCTTTCGGGCCGGAACAAGCAGAGGGGCTCCGCCATGTTTGACGCAGTTTCCATCATCGGCGCCAAGCGTGACGGCCGCGAGCTGTCGGGAACCGAGATCGACTGGATAGTTCAGGCGTTCACACAGGGGGTCGTCGGCGACGAGCAGATGTCGGCGCTCGCGATGGCGATCTATTTCCGAGGAATGTCGCGAGCAGAGACCGGCCGATGGACCGAGGCGATGATCGAATCCGGCGGGAGGATGGACTTTTCGGACTTGCCGCTGCCCACCGTCGACAAGCATTCGACCGGTGGAGTGGGGGACAAGATCACCCTTCCGCTTGCACCCCTCGTCGCTGCCTGTGGTCTTGCAGTCCCGCAGTTGTCGGGCCGCGGACTCGGCCACACCGGTGGAACTCTCGACAAGCTCGAGGCCATTCCAGGTTGGCGAGCCGAGCTCACGGGGACGGAGATGGTCGACATTCTCTCGGACCCGAAAATCGGCGCGGTGATCTGCGCTGCCGGAGCGAATCTGGCCCCCGCGGACAAGAAGCTCTACGCGCTGCGCGACGTGACCGGAACGGTGGAATCCATTCCGCTGATCGCAAGTTCGATCATGAGCAAGAAGATTGCCGAGGGAACCGGCGCCCTGGTGCTCGACGTCAAGGTCGGTTCCGGAGCGTTCATGAAGGACCTCGGCGACGCGCGAGAGTTGGCACGCACGATGGTCGAGCTCGGCAACGACGCCGGCGTGCGTACAAGCGCTCTCATCACCGGGATGGACACCCCGCTCGGATTGACGGCGGGCAACGCCCTCGAGGTACGTGAATCCGTCGAGGTGCTGGCAGGAGGCGGGCCGTCGGACGTCGTCGAGCTGACCCTGGTCCTGGCTCGGGAGATGCTGTCCGCGGCTGGGATCGACGGTATCGACCCCGCAGACAAACTGTCCGACGGCACAGCCATGGACCGGTGGCGCGCGATGATCGCCGCCCAAGGTGGGGACCCACACGCGACGCTGCCGACAGCTCGGCACAGCGACGTCGTCACCGCGGACCGAGACGGCGTACTGACCCGACTCGACGCCATGGCGGTGGGCATCGCGGCCTGGAAACTGGGAGCCGGACGCGAACGGCAGGGCGAAGCCGTTCAGGCCGGTGCCGGCATCGAGATGCATGCAAAGCCTGGCGACGTGGTCCGTGCCGGGCAGAAGCTGATGACACTGCACACCGACACTCCCGAGAGATTTGATGCAGCGCGACGAAGCCTCGGCGGTGGATGGTCGATCGGGACCGATTCCGACACCGTTTCGCGACCGTTGCTCATCGAGCGAATTGTGGGTGATTCGCGTTAGCGTTGGCGAATGAACGCACCGGAGTTGACCACGATCCGCAGCGCACCCAAAGTTCTTCTCCACGATCATCTCGACGGAGGACTCCGACCCGAGACCGTTCTCGAACTGGCCGAGCAATGTGGCTACGACGAGCTGCCGGCGAATACGGCATCCGAACTGGCGCAATGGTTCCGAACTGCCGCTGACAGTGGATCGCTCGAGCTCTACCTCGAAACGTTCGCGCACACAGTCGCCGTGATGCAGACCCCCGAAGGGCTTGCACGGGTGGCACGTGAGTGTGCCGAGGATCTGGCCGACGACAACGTCGTCTATGCCGAGGTCCGTTTTGCGCCCGAGCAGCACTTGGAACAAGGCCTGAGTTTGGACGAGGTCGTCGAGCACGTTCTCGAAGGTTTCCGGGCCGGCGAATCCGCTGCCAGGGTCGCGGGACGGGAGATCCGCATCGGCTGTCTTCTCACGGCGATGAGGCATGCCGCGCGGTCGCGGGAGATCGCCGAACTCGCGGTGCGATTCCGGGACCGCGGGGTTGTCGGGTTCGACATCGCCGGTGCCGAGGCCGGTAACCCACCGAGCCGGCACCTCGATGCTTTCGAGTACATGCGTGATGCGAACGCTCACTTCACGATTCACGCGGGTGAGGCTTTCGGGTTGCCGTCGATCCACGAAGCCATCGCCTTCTGCGGAGCGGATCGGTTGGGCCACGGCGTGCGGATCGTGGACGACATCGACGTAGGAGTGCAAGGTGGGGCAGAGTTGGGTCGGCTCGCGAACTACGTCCGTGACATGCGCATTCCCCTGGAACTGTGCCCGAGTTCGAACGTGCAGACCGGAGCCGTAGCCGCCCTGGCGGACCATCCGTTCGGACTCTTGGCGGACTTGCGCTTCCGAGTGACCGTCAACACCGACAACAGGCTGATGAGCGACACCACCATGAGCCGGGAAATGGCCGCGTTGGTCGAGACCTTCGGTTACGGATGGACCGATCTCGAACGCTTCACCATCAACGCGATGAAGTCGGCCTTCATCCCGTTCGACGAGCGCCTCGCGTTGATCGACGACGTCATCAAGCCGGGCTACGCCGTGCTCATCGGCTAGATGACGTGCGCCCGACTACTCAGATCGAAGCCGGGCCTCGAACTCGCGTTCGAGTTCGCGCCAGGCCTCGGATTCCTTGGTGAACGGCGCACTCGGAGCCATCCGCGACGGATCGGGGTTGAGGAGGTACGAGACGTACCAACCCAGCTCGTTCGACGCGGACAGAGCCTCCTCGGTGGAGTCGTCGTCGGCGAAATCTGCTGCATCGGTGAACAATTCGACTGCGAGTTCCAGCTGCTCGGCATCTACGACGTCCGGGCCCTGGGCGAGGTCGTCGGCGATACCGGGCAGAACGTAGACGTTCTCGTCCGTGACCTCGATTTCGAGTGAACCGTCGACGGCCGCATTCTGAATTTCGCCGTACGTACTGACCTGCGAGAGATCGTGTTCGTGGTTGTCGGCGAGGTAGCGAGCGAGTGCGCGCTCGCTACGGAAGACGGTGATCAGTCCGTCCTTGCCGAGGAAGATCGCCTGATCTCCCATGTAGCAGCGCAGAGTGTAGAACGTCTCGGCCGAGGTGATGATGCGGATCGGGTCGACACCGACCTCGCCCCAGAAGGTCTCGACTTCGTCTTCGTCCTCTTCGAGGTCGTCTTCGTCGAATTCCTCGTCCTCGCCCTCCTCGGCGACATCGTCGGCGTCGACGGTGTTCTCGGCGGCAGCGAGCAGTTCAGCTTCGGCGACCGCGACGGCGGCTGCATCGACCTTCGGGGAGGTGACCACCTTGTCGATGGCGTCGAGAACGGCGTCCCAGTCCTTGACGATCGCAGCGCCGACCTGGTCCCACAGCTCCAGGCCTTCGCGGCCTTCGAAGGTGCCGGCGCCGGTGGCAAGCGCGCCGAGTACCGGATGGCCGCTGAAGAAGCGGATGACCGCGTCGAGTTCGCACACCTCACCGATGTTGCGAGCCATGTTCAGGGTGTCTTCGAGTTCCGAGACCACCAGTGCCTCAGGGTCACCTGCGGCCAGTTCCGGCACGCCGACGAAGTCGAACGTGAAGTTCTCTTCCGGTTCCAACTCGGCTGCCGACAGTCCGGAGACGACGGCCCACGCCGGATGCTCGACCAGGTCGTTGTCGGAGTCCGTTCGGATGAAGGCCGCGAGTTCCGCGACGGAGGAGAACCCGTAGAGGTCTTCCTCATGGCCGAGAAACGCTTCCCACTCGTCGTCGCCCTCGCGCCAGCGAGGTGCCCACAAAGTGACGAGGTCTCCGTCGGTGAGTCCGATTTCGATAGGGACGATGTCTCCAGCCATGGGCGGAAGCCTATCCACCGCAGCGCGAAAGGCATAGCGGGGGTTCGTCACGTTTGTTTCAGGGCTACTCGGAGCTCACTGACCAGTCGCTCGCGTTCGTCGTTGGACTGTTGAACTGCCTGGTGAATCGTGGCCACCGTCAATGCGGCCACCGTCTGAGAATTCATCGCGGTGATTGCGTCGGTGATCCGTAGGTCGACCAGAGCGCCCAGCCCGTCGACAGTCGCCGTGACTATCCCACCCTCGCTCGAGACGACTACCCGAAGAGCGCCGACCCCGTCGACGGCGTCCTGCAAGAGTCCCGTCCGGTGTTTCGCCAGCTCCATGATTCGATCAATCTCGCTCATATCGAACGCATCCAGCTCGACGGAAGGTTCTGGCCCTCGGCGGCGTCGACATCGGCCAGTTCGTCTCGGGTCGGTAGACCGAGCCGATCGAGGATCGCTGCCGGGACTCCGGTCTCCTCGAGCTCCACACGATGGCGGGCGCCGGCTTCGATTGCTGCATGTGAGCACAGCGTGAGTATCTGCTGCGCCAACCGCTGCCCGCCGTACCGCAGTTCGTCCTGGCTGATCCGCAGGTCCACGGGCACGGCGTGCTCCGTGGCGCGGACCGCGATGGTTCTGGCGCGGTTGACGGCTACGGCTGTGATGATCGGCGGTGATTCGCGCTTGTTCTCGGGCATGATTTCCTGTCATTCCGTCGGACGGTAGAAGCCGTGAAAGCCCATGCCGCTGTTCGTGGTTCGGATGGCGCTGATCTCGACAGGATCGCCGGCTTCGACCATCTGACCGTTGCCGATCACCATGGCGACGTGTCCGTCCCAGACCGCGAGGTCGCCCGGCATCAGATTGTTCTGATCGACCTGGTTCCCGATTCCCTGTTCCTGAGCCAACCTCGGAATATCGACTCCGGCCTGGCCGTACGCCCATTGAGTCAGCCCGCTGCAGTCCAGACCGACTCCCGGCGTCGTGCCTCCCCAGGCGTACGGGACACCCTGTTGAGTGAGCGCGTTGCGTACGGCAGCAGCGGCCTCGGCGTTCGGTGCGGTGGCAATCGAGCCGTCGGGAAGTTCGACCTCAACGCCACCGACGGAACCGGAACCACTTGCGGAACCGGAACCACCCGCCGACTCGGAGACCCCAGGTGCGGGATCGGGTATCGGGACGGACGGGACGAGTGCGGACATCTTGTCGGTCGACCCGGCCAACTCACCGCGTACCCGCTCGATAACCGATACCGCGCGTCCGAGGTGCTCCAACGCGGCCGACAACAACATCAATTGGCCCGTCGGTGTCATCAGCGTCGGCCCGGCCTTGATCGCGAGTGTCAGAAAGGACTGGAGAATCTCACCGAGTTCGGTCATTCCCGCGTACACGGACGTTGTCGCTTCGTCCACGACGCCGGCGATGTCGTTTCCGCGATCGGCGAGGTTTCGCGTCGACGTCTGCGTCTGCTCGGTTTTGGTCACCGCAGCGGTGAGTGCCGTGGACGAGCTCTGAGAGGACGCCAGTTCGCTCAGAGCAGCGCTTCCCAGTTGGTAGGCGATCTCGAGGGCGTCCGTGGCGATTCGGATGCCGACGTCAGGTCCATTTGTGCTGGGGACACCAGTCCCGACAGTGTCGACCAGGTCGATGATCGGTCGTGCGAGTGCGAGTGCGTCGACGTCGATCATGAGCGTGCGGCTTCAGCGAGAGTCCTTCTTACAGATTCCTCGGAGTCGAGATAGACGGCGTGAGCGTCGCGGGTGGCTGACTGGACGCTGGAGATCACAGCGGACAGTCGATCGATGTCGTCGATGTGCGCTTGCTGTGCTCGGCTCGCGACATCGACGAAGTCGCCGCCGATCAGCCCCAGCACAGTGGACAGAGCCAAGTGATCGCCACCCGCCGCGTCCTGTCGAGCTTGCGCGACGTTGTCGGCAACAGTGCCCAACCGCGTGGCGAACTCCGCGATGCTTTCAGTGTCCAGATCCAGATTTGTCAACTTGTCTTCCCCCCGTTGCGCTTACTCCTTCTTGGACGCCGCGCGGGGTGCTCCGGTTCCCGAGGAACTATTCTGATGGTCATGCAAACGCACGTAGTCGACCATCCGCTCGCGGCGGCCCTCTTGACGACAATGCGTGACGCACGCAGTGAGAACGCGACTTTTCGTTCCGCACTTCGCAGGCTCACGCACATGCTGGTCTACGAGGCCATGCGTGACGCGGAGGTCGAGGAATTTCCGGTCGACACCCCGGTAGCAGCGACGACGGGCATCCGGCTCGCGAAGCCGCCGTTGTTGGTACCGGTGCTGCGGGCCGGTCTGGGCATGGTCGAACAGGCGAGTGCGCTGATTCCGTCGGCCGGCGTCGGCTTTGTCGGAATGGCACGTGACGAAGAGACTCATCAGCCGGTTCCGTACCTCGAATCCCTGCCGGCGGATCTGTCCGGGATCCCGGTGTTCGTGCTCGATCCGATGCTCGCCACCGGTGGTTCGATGGTGCACACCATCGACTTGCTGGTTGCGCGTGGCGCGACGGATGTCACGGCAGTGTGCGTCGTGGCCGCTCCGGCCGGCGTCGACGCGCTGGCAGCGTCCGGCCACCCGGTTCGTCTGGTCATCGCGAGCATCGACGACGGACTCGACGAGAACGCTTTCATCGTCCCCGGTCTCGGTGACGCCGGCGATCGGCAGTTCGGACCCCGCTAGAGCGAAAGGGCGAAGGTTCGGAGTTCGGCCAGCCGGGCCTTCGCCTGCTCTACTGCGTTCGCGAGGTCGGCGCGGTTCGCCACCGGGACGACAACTTCGAGATAGCACTTGAGCTTGGGCTCGGTTCCGGACGGTCGCACCACCACGCGGATCGACGGCCCGTCGAATATCACTGCGTCAGTGCGCATACCACCGCGAACCAGGGACAAGTCCTCGGTCGTGACCGGCTCACCCGCGAGTTGGCCAGGCGGATCGGCGCGTAGCCGTTTCATCATTTCCGCGATGTCACTCGAGTCCTCGACGCGGCGGGATACTTGGTCCCCGCGGTGCAGTCCGAATTCGACGGCATAGTCGCCTAGAACGTCCAACAGGGTTCTGTTGCTGCCCGCGAGGGTGGCAGCCAAGTCGGCCACCAGAACGGCAGCTGAGATTCCGTCCTTGTCCCGCACCACATCCGGATCGACGCAGTGCCCGATCGCTTCCTCGTAGGCGTAGACGAGTCCGTCGCCGGCGCGCGTGAGCCACTTGAATCCGGTGAGTGTCTGCGCAAACCTGGCTCCGCGGGCTTTCGCCAACTTCGAGAGCAGGGTCGAGGAGACGATCGTCGTCGCCACCAACGAATCTTCGGGCGCCGTGCTCAGTACGTGGTCGGCCAGGAGCACCCCGGTTTCGTCGCCGCGCAACATGCGCCACTGATCACCGTCGCGAACTCCGACGGCGCAGCGGTCGGCATCCGGGTCGAGTGCGATCGCCAGATCCGCGTCGACACGTCGGGCAAGGGCGAGCAGGCGGTCTGCGGCGCCGGGCTCTTCGGGATTGGGGAACTCGACGGTCGGAAACGTGGGGTCGGGATCGAACTGCTCCGCCACGACGTGCAGGTCCTCGAATCCTGCTGCTCGCAGAGCCGCGGTCGCAGTCTCACCCCCGACGCCGTGCATTGCCGTGAGCGCAATCCGGATCGAGCGGGCGTCGCCGTGCGGGAGGGTCGCGATGCGGGCGAGGTACTCCTCGACCAGAGAATCGTCGGCCGGAATCACCGATGCTCGCGCGACGTCGGCGGCACTACCGATGCGAGCGATCTCGCTCTCGATTTCACGATCGGCGGGGGAGACGAGTTGCGCTCCGCCCGAGAGATACACCTTGTAACCGTTGTCGGCGGCAGGATTGTGGGAGGCGGTGATCTGGATACCTGCCGCTGCCCCGAGCCTGCGCGCCGCGAACGCCACCAGCGGTGTCGGCAGTGGACGGGGGAGCAGGGTCACCTCGAACCCGGCCGCTGCCATGACCTCGGCGGCGGCGAGAGCAAATGCCTCTGAACCGAGCCGGGCGTCGCGGCCGACCACAACGCGGGACCCGCCCTGGCAGCGAGCTGTCAGCCAGGCCGCCAGACCGGCGGTGGTCCGGATGACGACCGCGAGGTTCATGCCGTTGGGTCCACCGCGCACCGGCCCGCGAAGCCCAGCAGTGCCGAACGTCAGTGGTGCGGAAAAGCGTTCGGTCAGTTCATGTTCGGAAAGGGCGGCTAATTCTGCGCGGGTAACTGGGTCCGGATCGGCGTCGATCCACTCGGTGACGTTCAGTGGTGTCACAGCTGCTCGACCAGTTGACGCAGCAGCACTCCCATCCGGGCCGCCGAGGCTTTGCCTGCCGCCAGCACTTCCTGATGGTCGAGCGGGGCGCCCGTGATTCCGGCGGCCAGATTGGTGACCATGGAGATGCCGAGAACGCGAGCGCCGAGCGCGCGAGCCGCGATGGTCTCGTGAACCGTCGACATGCCGACCAGATCGGCGCCGAGTGTACGAAGCATTCGAATCTCGGCTGGAGTCTCGTAGTGCGGACCGGGAAGCCCGGCGTAAACACCCTCGGCAAGGTCCGGGTCGATCGAGCGAGCCAGCGCACGCAGTTCCGGCGAGTAGGCGTCGACCAGGTCGACGAACTCTGCGCCGACGAGGGGAGAGCGGGCCGTGAGGTTCAGGTGGTCACTGATCAGCACCGGTTGACCGACTGTGTAGTTTTCAGCAATACCGCCGGCCGCGTTGGTGAGGATGACGGTGTCGGCGCCGGCAGCGATGGCCGTCCGGACCGGGTGGACGACGGTGGCGAGATCGTGGCCCTCGTACGCATGCGCGCGCCCGAGCAGCAGCAGGACTTCGGTATTCCCGACGCGCACCGAACGAATGGTGCCCGCGTGCCCGAGCGCCGACGGTGGGGCGAAGCCAGGAAGATCCGCCATCGAGACTTCGGCTGTCACGTCCGCACCGGCGTCGCCGAACACGTCTGCGGCATCGGTCCACCCCGACCCGAGCACGATGGCGACTGACGGTGACGAAGAGCCAGTCATGGCGGACAGAGCAGCGGCGGCGGCCTCGGCGATCGTTCCCATGTGAGCAACCCTACTGAGGAGTCGGGTCGGTTCGCCGGGTGAGTTGGCGGGCGTTACTCTCCCATCCATGCCTTATCTCGAACGCGACGGCGACGTATTCATCCTGTACCTCGGCAACGAGGGCGAAACGGACAACGAGAACCGCTTCGGCCCTGAGTGGATCGACGCTGTTCACAGCAAGTTGGACGAGATCGAAGCGCACGAGGGGCCCGCAGCCCTGGTGACGACGGCGACGGGCAAGTTCTACACGAACGGCCTGGACACGACGTGGATCTTCGGCAATCTCGACGGTCTGCCCGGCTACCTGGACAAGGTCCACACCATCTACAGCCGTTTGCTGACCTTCCCGATGGCCACGGTCGCGGCCGTGCAGGGGCACGCGTTCGGCGCCGGCGCCATGCTCGCGTCCTCGCACGATTTCCAGATCATGCGCGCGGACCGCGGCTTCTACTGCCTGCCCGAGGTGGGACTGAACATGCCGTTCACTGTCGGGATGTCTGCACTGCTGAACAGTCGTCTGCCCAAGCAGACGGCAGTCGATGCCATGACGACGGGGCGTCGCTTCGGCGGTGCCGACGCACTTGCTGCGGGCATCGTGCAGGAAACGGTCGACGGAGACGGAGTGCTCGCCGCTGCTGTGGCCAAGGCGTCGGCACTGACGTCGACTCACGGCAAGAACTTGGCGGGAATCAAGGCAGGCATCCACCGCGATGCTCTTGCAGACCTCGCTCAGGTGACTGACAAGAGCAACTTCTCCTTCGGGTGAGACAATGATCGCGTGAACCAGAATGTCGACAGCGCAGTCAGGTCCGTAGAGGCCGATCTGATTGCGCTGTCGCATTCGATTCACAGCGACCCGGAACTCGCCTTCGAGGAGTTCCGCAGCGCTGCCAAAGTGTCGGACCTGCTGGCGCAGCACGGTTTCGCGGTCACTCACGGGATCGTCGATCTGCCGACGGCCTTCGATGCCACCTACGGCAGCGGAGAGTTGGTCATCGCGATCTGCGCCGAGTACGACGCGTTGCCCGAGATCGGTCATGCCTGTGGGCACAACATCATTGCCGCCGCCGCGGTCGGGGCCGGCATCGCGTTGGCTACCGTGGCCGACGAACTGGGGATCACCGTCCGAGTGATCGGTACTCCGGCGGAGGAAACCGGTGGCGGCAAGGTCCTGATGCTCGAGCGTGGTGCCTTCGACGGCGTCGGCGCTGCCATGATGGTTCATCCAGGGCCGATCGACATCATCGGTGCGACCTCGCTGGCCTTGGCGGACATCGCCGTGAGTTATCACGGTCGCGAGGCGCATGCGTCTGCTGCGCCGGAGTTCGGTCGTAACGCCGCCGACGCAGCGACGCTCGCTCAGGTGGCGGTCGGACTGTTGCGTCAGCACCTGCAGCCAGGTCAGCAGATTCACGGAATCGTCAGTGACGGCGGCACGGCTCCCAACATCGTTCCGGCTCGGTCCGAATTGCTCTACTACCTGCGTGCCGAAACGGCCGCGTCGTTGGCCAATCTGTCCGAGCGTGCCGACGCGTGCTTCGCCTCGGGTGCACTCGGCACCGGGTGCACCCACGAAATCCGCACGGTATCGCCTACTTACACCGAGCTGACCCCCGATCCGTGGCTGGCGGCGGCGTACCGTGAACAGATCGTCGATCTCGGGCGGGTGCCACTGGCAGCGGAATGGGAGCGCTCCCGTCCACTGGGTAGTACGGATATGGGTAATGTGACCAATGTGATTCCGGGAATTCACCCGGTCATAGGCTTGGATTCATCGGGGGCAGTGACACATCAGCCGGAGTTCGCGGCTGCGTGTATCACCACCTCCGCAGATCGAGCGGTAGTCGACGGTGCAATTGCGTTGGCCCGCACTGCTGTCCGGGTAGCGTCCGATCCAGAACAACGCGCCCGTCTGTTGGAAGGGGTAGATCGCCGGTGAACGCGGCAATCGACACGTGGATTCACGCGCACACCGACGACCTCGTCGCGTGGCGTCGACACATCCATGCCAACCCGGAGTTGGCTCGCCGCGAATACGCGACCACCGAATTCGTCGCCACCCGCCTCACTGCCGCTGGATTGTCGCCGAAGATCCTTCCCGGTGGCACCGGTCTCACGTGCGATATCGGACCGGAGGGTCCACGAATCGCACTGCGCGCCGACATGGACGCTTTGCCGATGCAGGAGGCGACCGGAGCGACGTACTCGTCCACAGTCCCCGGTGTGTCCCATGCGTGCGGGCACGACGCCCACACCACCATCTTGCTCGGCGCCGGACTGGCTCTGGCCACGCTGCCCGAACTTCCCGTCGGGGTTCGGCTGATATTCCAGCCCGCCGAGGAAGTCATGCCTGGCGGAGCACTCGACGTCATCGCCGCGGGCGCGCTCGACGGTGTGTCCAGAATCTTTGCTCTGCACTGCGATCCGCGACTCGAGGCAGGCCAGGTGGGAATGCGCCTGGGTGCGATCACCTCTGCTGCCGACACGATCGAGGTCGTCCTCGACTCTCCGGGTGGGCACACGTCGCGGCCGCATTTGACCACGGATCTGATCTACGCGCTCGGCACCGTCGTGACCGGGCTGCCGGGAATGCTCAGCCGTCGTATCGATCCGCGTACCGGAACCGTCATGGTGTGGGGCGCGGTCAGTGCAGGTCAGGCGCCCAACGCGATTCCGCAGACCGGCATGATGACGGGCACGGTACGTACCGGCGATCACGACACCTGGGAGTTGCTCGAACCGCTCGTGGAAGAAATCGTCCACGGACTGCTCGCACCCACCGGAGTTCGCTACCAACTCAACTATCGTCGCGGAGTGCCTCCGGTCGTCAACGACGAGGTGTCCACTCGGATGTTCGAGGACGCCATCGCGACCGTCGGACAAGATGCTTTGGCGGACACCCCGCAATCCGGTGGTGGCGAAGACTTTTCGTGGTACCTCGAAACCGTGCCGGGTGCCATGGCGCGGCTCGGCGTGTGGTCGGGTGAGGGCGATCAGCTCGACATCCACCAACCCACTTTCGATCTCGACGAGCGAGCACTCGGCGTCGGTGTGAAGGTTCTCACGAGCCTGGTTCTGGGATAGTTCCGGTTCCCGTCGGGGGTACCGTTTTTCGTTCGTTCGAGTGAAGGTACGGGCATGTCCATAGGTGTGGGAGTGCGAATCGGCACATTGGTGTCGACGGCTGTCGTTGCGTCGAACGATCCAGGTTCGGCTGATCCGGTGGTATTGGTCAGGGACACGATCCTCAATCAACGCAAGGACGGAACGACGGTGCTCGGTGGCACCGAGCAACTGGGTGCCGGCCGTGAGTTCGCCGAGAGCTGGTCGGGCTTTGTCGGTCGCGTCGGGGACCCGAGTGGCGTCGCAGGAACGGCCGATACTCGTTACCGCGCCGAGGATTTGGTGGCGACCTCGATTCGCTGTCTGTTGCAGGAATGCGAGCCGCTGCCCGATCGTGGTGGTCGAAGCGGGGGAGCGCCCGACATCGTCGCGACCTACCCGTCACGCTGGGACTCGTCGACAGCGGCCCTCATGCAGGATTCGCTGGTCTACGCGGGCCTCGAACGGGTCACACTCGTCTCGGATGCCGAGGCCGTGTCGGCGTGGTTCGAGTCGGAAATCGCGGCACTCGCCGGCACGCTCATCGGCATCTATCACGTGGACGACACCGGGGCAGCGGTCACCCTCGTGCGTTCTGGTGTCGCGGCCGGCCGTGCATTCGGCTTTGCCGGCGACGGGAGTTCGCCGAGTTCACGCCTCGCGACGGCTCTGGGTGCGTTCGGTTGGATGCCGGAGAACTTGGACGCCGTAGTCGTCACCGGTGACGGCGAACCGGCGACAGACAAAGCGGCCATGATGTCCATAGCGGCCGGGATTGCCGAAAAGCTCGGTGTCAGATGTGAACTCGGTCCCGGGCCTGAGCAGTCGGCTGCGCTGGGAGCCGCAATTCTGGCTGCCGGATTCACCTCGACGTCGCACACTATCGTGCCGATCGGATTGCCGCCTTCACACGACGTGACCGAGGTGTTCGACACCCTGGGACGCGAGAAGGTGGCGGCAGAAACCGCTGCCGGGGTGGCGACCGCCGAGCCGGAAACTGCAGTTGTCGCAGGCGAATCGGAGTCGCGCGGTTCCAAGCGTGTGCTCATCGGCGTGACGGTTGTGGTGGTGCTCGCAGCACTGGCAGTGCTCGCGTATTTCCTGCTGCTTTGAGCAGGACAGCTATCTAATCGGTAACACCGTTACCCGGACCGACATTGCGGCTGTTTCTCGTCCGCAACTCTCGTACGTACTCGGCCGGCGCTCCGGCAATCTCGGCGGCGTCGGCCATCACGCCGATGTAGCGGGCCGACGGCAGTCCGCCTTCGTACGCATCCATGACGTAGAGCCACGCAAGTACCGCGTCGCCGGCGGTGTCGACCCGCACGCGGATCTTGCGGTGCAGACCCAGTTCGGCACCTTCCCAGCGGTCCAGACTCACTTCGTCCTCTTCCGGGACGTCGTAGAGCACCACGAAAACACTGGAATCGGGATCTTCGACCACGGTGGCGAGAGCACCCTCCCAGCCGAGGTCCTCGCCGCTGAAGGTCAGGCGCCAGCCTCGCAGCCACCCTGTCCCGGACATGGGGGAGTGTGGGCAGCGCAACAACATCTGCTCGGGATGCATGTTGGAACCGTAGGCGGCATAAATCGACACGGGCGCAAGCCTAAACCGTGGTCCGAGGGTGTGGCGAAGCGGACCACCGGACGCAAGTAATCTGGTACAAGCACTGCGCGACACGTGGTGCTCGAATAGCGTGACACTGGTCGACGGGAGACCCCTGCCGGCCACGCGAGGACTTGGAGGACACATGACCCGGATCGTGATCATCGGTGGCGGACCCGCCGGCTACGAGGCGGCACTGGTAGCCGCGCAGCACGGGGCCACGGTCACCCTGGTCGATTCGGACGGTGTCGGCGGTGCGTGTGTGCTGTTCGACTGTGTCCCGTCGAAGACGTTCATCGCGTCCACCGGGATCCGCACCGACATGCGTCGTGCATCCGACCTCGGCATCACTCTGGATCCGGAGCAGGCTTCGGTGTCACTGCCGAAGATCCACTCCCGAGTCAAGAGTCTCGCGTTGTCCCAGTCCTCGGACATTCGCGCACGGTTGCAGACGGTAGGCGTCGAGGTTCTCTCCGGCACCGCCGAACTGACCGATCCGCTCCTCGGCATGGCAGCACACCAGGTTCGCGCGACGCTCGGAAGCGGCGAGCAGAAGACCATCGACGCAGACGTCGTGTTGATCGCCACCGGCGCCAGCCCCCGCATCATCCCGGGAGCCGAGCCCGACGGTGAGCGAATCATGACGTGGCGCCAGCTCTACGACTTGGACGAGCTTCCCGAGCACCTGGTCGTGGTCGGTTCCGGTGTCACCGGTGCCGAGTTCGTCTCCGCGTACACCGAGATGGGCGTCAAGGTCACGCTCGTGTCCAGTCGCGACCGTGTTCTGCCCGGCGAGGATGCCGATGCGGCGCTCGTGCTCGAGGACGCCCTCGCCGAGCGCGGTGTCACCCTCGTCAAGCACGCCCGCGCGGACGCCGTCGAGCGCACCGAGAAGGGCATCGTCGTCAAGCTCTCCGATGGCCGCACGGTCGAAGGAAGCCACGCTCTGATGACCGTCGGTTCCGTCCCCAACACCAACGGTCTCGGCCTGGAGCGGGTCGGCATCGAGTTGGACAAGGGTGGATACCTGCGTGTCGACCGGGTCTCGCGCACCACGGTTTCCGGTATCTACGCCGCCGGTGACTGCACCGGACTGCTCCCGCTCGCGTCGGTGGCTGCGATGCAGGGACGTATCGCGATGTACCACGCACTGGGTGAAGGCGTCAGCCCGATCAAGCTGAAGACCGTCGCGTCGGCCGTCTTCACACGCCCCGAAATTGCAACGGTGGGTGTTTCGCAGGCAGCGATCGACAACGGAGAGGTGCCTGCGCGCACCGTCATGTTGCCGCTCAACACCAACCCGCGCGCCAAGATGTCCGGTTTGCGTCGCGGATTCGTGAAGATTTTCTGCCGCCCGGCTACCGGCGTGGTCATCGGCGGTGTTGTGGTCGCACCCACTGCTTCGGAACTGATCCTGCCGATCGCGATCGCCGTACAGAACAACCTGACGGTCAACGACCTGGCGCAGACGTTCTCGGTGTACCCGTCGCTGACCGGATCGATCACCGAGGCTGCTCGTCAGCTCATGCGTCACGACGACCTGGACTGACAACCGACCAGAGTCTTCTTACAATGTGGGAACTCTGTTTCACATACTGAAGTATTGGTGGGATAGTCGAGATACCGACCGAATCAAGGGTCGGTATCTCGGCGCTCTCCCGCCCCGTTGACCCAGGACGGCTCAGGGTGTTTTCCTCTGACCTTCATTCTGCGTGCCTGGGAGCTTCATATGACACACGCCGCGCTGTCCGCTCGCATGGACGGACTCCGTAGTTCTGCAATTCGCGATCTGCTCACCCTGACTGCCCGGCCCGACGTCATCAGCTTGGCCGGCGGACTGCCCGATCCCGATTTCATTCCGCGGGAGCGAATCTCGAAGGCAGCCCACGACGCACTCGGTGACCCCTCGTCCGTTCAGTACGGCGAGACGTCAGGCCTGCGGCGCCTCCGTGAGGTGATCGCCGAGCGCGAATCATCCAAGATCGGGCGGACACTCGACGTGTCCGAAGTCGTGATCACCCACGGTTCTCAGCAAGGTTTGAGCTTGCTCGCGCAGGTCCTCCTCGACGCCGGTGACGTCGTGGTCGTGGAGGAACCGGCATATACCGGTGCGCTGCAGGTCTTTCGAACGGCGCAGGCCCGTCTCGTTCCGGTCCAGCTGGACGAGGACGGAATGGATACCGACGCGCTCGAGACGGAACTCGCCGCCGGTCTTCGGCCCAAAGTTGTTCACACCGTGAGCAATTTCCACAACCCGCGCGGCGCGGTGCTTTCGGCGCAGCGGCGAGCGCACTTGGCGGCACTGGCGGACCGATACGGGTTCTGGGTGCTCGAGGACGACCCGTACGGCGAACTGTACTTCGGCGAGAAACCGCCAGCACCGCTGGCGGCGTTGTCGGACAGTGTGATTCGGCTGTCCAGTGCTTCCAAAGTGTTGGCACCGGCGCTGCGCGTCGGCTGGCTGCACGGCGACCGAAAGGTCTGCGAGGCGGTCGAACTGATCAAGCAAGGCGCTGACCTGTGCGGGTCTTCGCTCACCCAGCAGATCGCCGCAGACCTCTTCTCCGACGTCGAATGGTTCGACGCGCATCTCGACGTGCTTCGAGCGGGGTACGGCGCGAGGGCGAAGGCGTTGGTCACGGCCGCCGAGACGGAATTGAGTGGGCGTGCACGCTTTTCCGAGGTCCGCGGCGGGATGTTCTGTTGGATGGATTTCCTCGACGACGTCGACACCACCGAATTCCTGGGTGCCGCGCTCGCGCATGGCGTGGCATTTGTCCCAGGTTCGGCCTTCGCGGTCGAAGCGGACCTTGGTCGAAGCGCTCGACTGTGTTTCGCGACGTATCCCGAAGCGGTGCTGGTCGACGCCGTCGGCAGGCTCCGGGACAGTGTCACCGCAGGTACAGCCTGACTTTGTCGATAGTGTTGCGGAGCAGATCGATCTCCGTACCGGACGGTGGGGTGGTGACGGTGACGTGGTCGGCGACGGCCAGATCCCATCCCGTCGCCTCTCGCACCTGATCGACCGAGATGCCTTCGTGGACACTGGTCAGCTCCAACTCGCCGCCGGGGCCCTGGTGTGTCAGGACACCGAGGTTGGTGAACACCTTTGTCACTCCTGCACCTGCCGGCATGATGCCCTTTCCGCTGGCGTGGGCGCGGGCGGGGCTGGGTGAGGTGCAGAAGTCGAGCGCGGCCGGAAAGGAACTGAGGTCGTGGCGACGCATCACGACGAAGATCTCGGCCGCGTTCGCGATGATCTCGACGGCCCCGCCTGCTCCGGGCAGTCTGACCGTCGGGTTCTTCCAGTCACCGATGAAACTTGTGTTCAGGCTTCCCGTTCGATCGATTTGAGCGGCCCCGAGAAAACCGACGTCGACGTTGCCACCTTGCAGGACATAACCGAAGAGTGCGGCCATACTGAGCACGGATTCGGCGCCGGAGACCACGACGGAGTCGGCGATACCTTCGGCCATCGCCGACGGATGCGCGCCGCACACTCCGGATTCGTAGATCAGTTCTACGTCCGGATTCGACGTGTGGCGCGCGAGATCGACTGCGAGCGTGGGGAGCCCGACTCCGGCGAAGACCCGGCGCTTACCTGCCAACTCGCGTGCCGCGACGGCGACGATCGTTTCGGTGGAGGTGGTGTTACCGCTGACAATCGTGGTGGTCACAGTCTGCTCCCGTAGTCGACAGGTGTGGAGAGTTTTGATCCGACCTCGAGATCCGACCAGTAGTCGGCTCCGAGCTTGGCGAGATATTCGTCGTGATCGCCGAGTGTGTACACCCATTCGTCGAGCCAATTTCTCAGCAACGAAGGGTCTTTGGAAATCTCGGTCCAGCGTCGGTAGAAGCCGCAATCGCGGTCGTAGTATCCCTGTGCGTACGACGGGTGCGCGCCGCGCGGGCAGACGACAACCGCGTCGACGGCGTGCGAGGGAATCAGAGTTCGGCTCGGATCTGACCTGATGACCTCGTCGTCGACAAGCTCTTCCACAACGACGATCGCCTTCTTCGCGGCGTAAACGGCTTCTTGCTGCACCCCGGCGATGCCCCAGATCTGTGCGTTCCCGGACGTGTCCGCTCGCTGTGCGCCGATGATCGTCACATCCGGATTCAACGGCGGCACAACGTAGACGCTCCCGCCTCCGTACGGATCCTCGACGAGTCTCAGTTGTGGGTTGAGTGCGGGTAGATCACTACCGGCGTACGACCGCAGCGGGAAGAAGGGAAGTCTGGCCGCTCCCGCCTGATACCGGCACACCATGCCGTAATGGCTGTATTCCTCGACTTCGAGGGGGAGCGGGTCCTGGTTCTCGATGCGTCTGCGTAACTCGTACAGAGAACCTGCGGAGCCACTGGCGAAGAACGAGGCAACCAGCTTTCGGACGCAGCCGGCGGCGACGAGTTGATCGGAAACGATGTCCGGCGTCATCCGGCAGAGGGTGAGGTCCTTTCTGCCCTGCCGGATGATCTCGTGTGCCGCGGCAAAAGGAATGAGATGCGAAAATCCCTCCAGCGCAACGGTCATCCCGTCTTCGACGTATCGGCCGACGGCCTCTTTCATCGAGAGGGTCTTGTCCACGTCTGTACCTCTTCTTGTTCTTTCGCGCACTCGGTCGGTTTCGGAACTTGACATGTTCGGCCGGTGTGGCGCAACAATGTCGGGTGGAAATTCATCAGATCAACGCATTTCTCGCGGTGGCTGAGGAGCTACATTTCGGCCGTGCGGCGCAGCGGCTTCGGATTGCGCAACCGCCGCTGAGTCGAACGATCAGGCAATTCGAGAAACAGCTCGGTTCGCCGTTGTTCGATCGGAGCACTCGAACTGTGCGGCTCACTGCTGCCGGTGAAGCGCTGCTGCTTCCGGCGCGCGAGATTCTGGACGCGTGCCGGATGGCCGAGATCGCGGTGTCTGCGGCAGGCAAGGGAACGACAGGTCGCGTTCGCCTGGGTTTCGCGGGGACTTCTTCGCATCTGCTCGTCGGGAGGTGGGCGAAATTGGTGAGAAAGACCAATCCCGGTATCGAATTCGTGCTCGACAGTTCTGCTTTCGCGAACGAGGCGTTGTTGATGCTGCTCGATCGACGACTCGACATCGGGATGGTGCGGTGGACCGTACCGCCGCTCGGGATCACGTCGAGATTGATCGCCGAGGAGAACTTTCTGGTGGCCATGTCCAAAGACCACCCGTTGGCGTCGAGGGACTCGGTTCGGTTGATCGAATTGGAGTCCGAGAATTGGGTGACGCTTCCGGCGGAGCCAGGTTCGATTCTGCGGGAGTCTCTGCTCACTGCCTCGAAGAACGCAGGGTTCCTGGCTCGCATCGTGCAGACGGCACCGGATTCGATGTCGTTGATCGCGCTGGTGTCCGCGGAAATCGGATGCTCGTTGACCATTTCCTCGGTGGCCCAGAGCATCGTGAATCCTGATGTTGTCTTTGTTCCGGTCATGGACCCACCTCCTCCTCTTCAACTGCGTATCGCCTGGCGAGAGGGAGACGACAGACCTGCTCTTCTCGAAGTGTTGAAATTGTCCGAGCAGGCGCTGCCGTCCCTGGCCTAGACGGTTGCCCGACCGGTAGGAATCTCACCCGCTTCGGACTTCGGTGAGTTCGCAGTATTGACAAGAGTGTTTTCGAGTTCGAGTTCGTCGTAGTCCGCTTGTTCGGCCGTCGAGAGTTCGCCCGCGTTGTAGCCGGTACGTCGGAGCAGGAGCAGGGTGCAGATCAGCGAGACAAGGGCGTACAGCCCGGATACGATCGCGACCCCGACGATATTGCCTGACGTGTTGAGCATCCACTGCGCCAGTACGGGAGTTCCGCCGCCGACGACAAGGGAACACAATTGGTACGCCGTCGACAGACCGGTATAACGGATGTTGGCGGGGAAGGCACGAGCGAGAACGCCGGCGATGGCGCCGTAGAACATCGAGTGCGGGATCGTGGCCAGACACATCGCGACGACTGCGATGGTGAAGTTCCCGGTTCGGATCGCGAAGAACATGGCGGGCATGAGGACGAACTCCGGTATCACCATCAGGCACATGGCTTTTCGCATGTCGATCTTGGAGACCAGGACGGCACCGAAAGGTTGGACGATGAACTGCACGACGAGCGCGATCGCGATGGCGGCCAGGAAGGTTCCTCGATCGTATCCGAGTTCTTTTGTAGCCCAGGACAATGCGAAGGTGTTCTTGAAATAGGTGACCTGGGCGAGGGGAAGTGCGCCGGCGCCGAGGAGAACCAGTACCCAATGCTTGCGCAAGACTTCGGCGAGCGGAAGCTTGACGACCTTCTTGCGCGCGAGAACGGCCTTCATCTCGTCCGACTCTTCGAGTTTGAGGCGAATGATCATCCCGAGAATGACCAGCACCGCCGAGATGATGAACGGGATGCGCCATCCGTACAGGAGGAACGACGGCGTCGGCATCGAGGACAGAAGGAAGAACGCGATGGTGGCCAACAGATTTCCGGCGGGTGAGCCCTGTTGGGCGAACGCGGAGTAGAGGATGCTCTTGCCCTTCGGTGCATTTTCGCTGGCAATGAGCACTGCGCCGCCCCACTCGCCACCGACCGCGACTCCTTGGATGACGCGAAGGGTGACCAGACCGATCGGCGCCCAGATCCCGACCTGTGCGTAGGTGGGGAGGAGTCCGATGCCGACCGTGGCGACACCCATCATCATCAAGGTGATGACGAGAGTGTTCTTGCGTCCGATCCGGTCGCCGAGGTGTCCGAAGATGATCCCGCCGATCGGCCTGGCGAGGAAGCCTGCCCAGAGCGTGATGAAGGCGAGGAGAGTTCCGACTCCGTTCGGGAGAGTGTCGGAGAAGAAGATGTCGCCGAATACCAGGGCAGCGGCAGTGCCGTAGATGTAGAAGTCGTACCACTCGATAGTGGTTCCGATGAACGAAGCGATACCGGCTCTTCGCGCCTTGGCGTTGATCTCCTCGGAACTGCGAGTGGGTGAACTCATGCGTGGCGACCTTTCTCTGCAACATTCGCGGCGCCGAAACGTGGCGTGCCTGAATGAGATTCGCAGAGTGGTGTAGGTCACGTCCAATACCAACTTGGTCGCCTATTGATACCTCAGGAGTATCAATAGGCGACCATGATCAGCTCTTCCGGTATGGAAGGATCGGGGTGATTACTCGGACCAGTTGTACGTCCGCTCGACGGCCTTGTTCCACTCCGCGTACAGCCGTGACCTTTCGGACTCGTCCATCGCCGGTTCCCACGTCTTGCCGACGGCCCAGTTGTTGCGGATGTCTTCGGTATCGGCCCAATAACCGATGGCGAGGCCCGCTGCGTATGCAGCACCGAGAGCTGTCGTTTCGTTGACCACCGGACGGATGACGGGAACTCCGAGGATGTCCGACTGGAACTGCATCAGGGTTTCGTTGACCACCATGCCGCCGTCGACCTTCAGTGCGGACAGTTCGACTCCCGAATCCGCTCGCATGGCGTCGATGACCTCGCGGGTCTGGTATGCCGTCGCCTCGAGCGCTGCGCGGGCCAGGTGTCCCTTGTTGACGAAGCGCGTCAGGCCGACGATGACACCCCGGGCATCCGGTCGCCACCGAGGTGCGAACAGCCCGGAGAACGCGGGCACGAAGTAGGCGCCGCCGTTGTCATCGACACTTGCGGCGAGCGGCTCGATGTCCTTGGCGTTCTGAATGATTCCGAGATTGTCTCGAAGCCACTGGACCAAGGAACCCGTCACGGCGACGGAACCTTCGAGTGCGTACACGGCAGGGGCTTCGCCGAGTTTGTAGCAGACGGTCGTCAGTAGTCCGTGCTTGCTGTGCACCGGCTTCGTGCCCGTATTGAGAAGCATGAAATTGCCGGTGCCGTAGGTGTTCTTGGCTTCACCCTCGGAGAGGCAGGCCTGGCCGAATGTGGCTGCCTGCTGGTCACCGAGGATTCCGGCGACCGGCACACCGGCGAGATTGCCGCGTGGACGTCCTGTGCCGTAGACCTCTGAGGAACTACGGATTTCCGGGAGCATCGACATCGGGATTCCGAAATCCGCACAGATCGATTCGTCCCACTGGAGGGTCTCGAGATCCATCAGCATCGTGCGTGACGCATTGGTGACATCTGTCACGTGGACGCCCTCGGTCAGGTTCCACACGATCCACGTGTCGACAGTGCCGAAGCACAATTCGCCGGCCTCCGCTTTTGCTTTCGCACCGTCGACGTTGTCGAGAATCCAGCGGATCTTCGGCCCGGCGAAGTAGGTCGAGAGTGGTAGTCCGGTCTTGTCTCGATACTTGTCCGGACCCTCGTCGCCGCCCAGTTCGACACACAGTTGATCCGTGCGCGTGTCCTGCCACACGATCGCGTTGTAGATCGGCTTACCCGTCGAACGTTCCCAAACGACGGTCGTCTCACGCTGATTCGTGATTCCGACGGCAGCGATGTCGGCCCGCGTGAGATCGACCTTCGCGAGAGCGCCGGCCACCACCTCCCGAGTGTTGATCCACAGCGCCACCGGATCGTGCTCGACCCAACCTGCTCGCGGGAAAATCTGCTCGTGTTCTTTCTGCGCAACGCTCACCACGGCGCCGTCGTGATCGAAGATCATGCAGCGGCTCGACGTCGTGCCTTGGTCGATGGCGGCGATGTATTGATTCACTGTGCTCCTAGGTTCGGGCGTGTTCGCAGTAATCCGTGCGCTGTCGCAGTATGTGGATCAAGCTACTAGCCTGTAAACGGATTCGTCGTCGACTTACAGGAGACCGGGTTGAGTAAGCAGCAAGGTGCGCAGTTTCTCGGCCCGCAGCAGCGCGAAGCTGCTTGGGAACAACTTCAGACCGAGCAATTCGACGTCGTCGTGGTGGGCGGTGGTGTCGTCGGTGTCGGAGCGGCCCTCGATGCGGCCACCCGCGGGCTGAAGGTTGCGTTGGTCGAGGCCCGTGACTACGCATCCGGTACGTCCAGTCGCTCGTCGAAGATGTTCCACGGCGGTCTCCGCTATCTCGAGCAACTCGAATTCGGCCTCGTTCGTGAAGCATTGCGTGAGCGCGAGCTCTCGCTGACCACGCTCGCTCCGCACCTGGTCAAGCCGCTGAAGTTCCTGTTCCCTCTGGCTCACCGCGTGTGGGAACGCCCGTACATGGCCGCGGGAATCTTCCTCTACGACCGGATGGGCGGCGCCAAATCGGTCCCCTCCCAGAAACACTTGACGCGGGCGGGCGCACTGCGCATGTCGCCGAGCCTCAAGCGCAGTTCACTGACCGGTGGCATCCAGTACTACGACACCGTCGTCGACGACGCTCGGCACACCATGACCGTTGCACGGACCGCCGCCCACTACGGCGCGGTCGTCCGAACGTCGACGCAGGTCGTGGGATTTCTGCGTGAAGCGGACCGGGTCTCGGGAGTTCGTGTTCGCGACTGCGAAGACGGCCGTACCGCGGAGGTCAAGGGTCACGTCGTCATCAATGCAACCGGTGTCTGGACGGACGAAATCCAGGCCCTCTCACGTCAGCGCGGACGGTTCCGGGTGCGAGCGTCGAAGGGCGTACACATCGTCGTCCCGCGCGATCGCATCGTCAGTGAAGCCGCCATCATCCTGCGTACCGAGAAATCGGTGCTGTTCGTCATTCCGTGGGGCAGTCACTGGATCATCGGCACCACCGACACCGACTGGAACTTGGATCTCGCTCACCCAGCGGCAACCAAAGCAGATATCGACTACATCCTCGGCCACGTGAACTCCGTCCTGGTCACGCCGCTGACGCACGCCGACATCGACGGTGTGTACGCAGGCCTGCGTCCGCTGCTTGCCGGTGAGAGCGACGAGACGTCGAAGCTCTCGCGCGAGCACGCCGTTGCCCGTGTGGCTCCAGGCCTGGTCGCCATCGCCGGTGGAAAGTACACGACGTATCGGGTCATGGCGGAAGACGCCGTCGATGTCGCAGCAGAAGACATTCCGGCGCGGGTGGCGTCGTCGATCACGGAGAAGGTGCCGCTCGTCGGCGCCGACGGATACTTCGCGTTGATCAATCAGACTGTGCAACTGGGCGAGCAGTACGGCTTGCATCCGTATCGCGTCAAGCACTTGCTCGACCGCTACGGTTCACTCATCACGGAGGTCCTCGAACTCGGCCGACAGACGCCGGAGTTGTTGCAGCCCATCACAGATGCCCCCGATTACCTTCAGGTCGAGGCTGTGTACGCCGCCGCGGCCGAGGGTGCATTGCACCTCGACGACATCCTGGCTCGTCGCATGCGCATCGCAATCGAGTACCCGCATCGTGGTGTCAACTGTGCGCAACAGGTTGCCGGATTGGTTGCTCCGATTCTCGGTTGGGATGCCGCCACCGTCGAGCGCGAGGTCGACACGTACCGAGCGCGCGTCGAAGCGGAGATCGAGTCGCAGACCCAGCCGGACGACGAGTCGGCCGACGCCTTGCGCGCCGCAGCGCCGGAGTCTCGGGCCGAGATCCTCGAACCCGTCGTCGTGGTGCCGGATCGGGTCTGAGTCGCCCGTCGTTTGTTCTCGGTCTGTCGCGGGTAGGCGGATGTCGAATCACCACCCGTGTCAGCACAGACCGGTCGAGCGTCGCCCAGGAGGATCCCAATGTTCGGTAGTCGGTCGAGATCTGCTGAGGAACACATAGCCACCGCTTATCTGGTCACTCACCTGTGCGGAGCGATGGTAGGGCTGCAACTCTCGCGGTCACTCTCGGACTCGTACGGCGCGTGGGCCGACGGTGAGCTGGACTCGTTGCCGGGTGAGCTCGAGTACGAGATCGAGCAGCTGCTGCAACTGATCGAGGACACCCAGGGCATATCTCTGCCGCGGTACTCCAAGATCGACGCGACGGTCAATCGGATCAGGCGCCTCGTCCATGTCGACGCCATCTGGCGCAACCGTCTCGTGAAGCTGGCAACTCTCGAGATCATGCGGACCGCTCTGTGCGGCAAGAGTGCGATGTGGGAGGTCCTGAGAGACATTCCGGCCGGGGAGACGGAGGAGCAGTACCGCGAGCTCAACGACCTGGTGTCCAAGCAGATCACCACCGTCACGGCTCTGCATCACCGCGCGGCCACGGAAGCTTTTCAGGGGACGGACGGGCGGGAATCGGCGAGCGGCGGCGACCCCATCCGCTCGAGTAAGTAAGGTTTGTACCGTTCGGTGAAGAATTCGATGAACGGTAGACCCCGAGGTGTATGGAGATGGCTGAGCGCGACCAAGCACTGACAGAACCCACGGCAGTGTTCGCGGCGTTGGCGGAGATCCTCTACTCCGCCGCAGACAGCGCCGAGGTGTACTCCGCGATCTGTTCGGCGGCTGTCGAGTTGATTCCCGGTTGCGATCACGCAAGCCTGATGCTGCGACGGGGAAACACCAACGTCACGGTAGCGGCAAGCGACGAGATCGCCGAGCATGCAGACGATCTCGAACGTGCGACTGGTGAGGGGCCGTGCATCGACGCCCTCGACACGGAGGCGCCGCAGCTCGAGTCAGATCTTCGCACTCCGAATCAGTGGCCCGAGTTCGCTCGGAAAGTAGTGGCAGAGACACCCATTCGTGGCTCGATGGGGTTCCGACTGATGGTCGATCGTCAGAAGTTCGGTGCCCTCAACCTCTTCTCCGACACTCCGGGAGCATTCACGGAAACTGTTGCCGACCACGCGATCATGTTGGCATCGTTTGCATCCGTGGCCGTCACCGCGCTGAACCGAGGAGAGGATGCCGACTCGCTGCGGCGAGGCCTGGCGAGCAGTCGCGAAATCGGTCAGGCCGTCGGTCTGCTGATGGCATTGCATCGGGTGTCCGACGACGAGGCCTTCGACATTCTGGTGCGAACCTCGCAGAACATGAACGTCAAGATCGCCGAGTTGGCGCGCAAGGTCATCGTCCAGCATCGTTCGACACTGGACTGAGCGCTTCGTTCGCCCCGGGAGAGCCGAGGAGTTGAGATCGCTTGCGATCCACCGTCTCTCGAAGAGCTGTCACCACCGCTGCGACTTCCGGGCGGCGCAAGGATTCAGAACGAGCCACCAACCAGTACGAAAGTCTGACTTCGATGTGAGCGGGCAACACGCGAATCAGATCGTCGTGCTGCTCAGCCATGAAGCAGGGGAGCAGGCCGATGCCGGCACCCGCGCGCGTTGCCTCGATGTGGACGAACACGTTGGTGGACGTGACGGCCTCGCGCATGGAAACCGTGAGCTTGCGGGCCAGATCGAGTTCGTCGACCTGCAGCATCGAGTCGATGAAATACACGAGCGAGTGTTCGGCCAGATCTTCGGCACTTTCGGGAACTGCATTCTGACGTAGATACTCTCGGGAGGCGTACAAACCCAGCGCGTAGTCGGCCAGATGGACGGCCTCGGCGCGGTGAACTTGAGGTTTGCCGACAACAACCTCGATGTCGAGCCCCGAGCGTATCTGCGACGCCTTTCTGGTCGCGACGACTATCTCCACGCTCACGCGAGGATGGCGTCTGCGAACCGCTGCGCCGGCGGGGGCCGCGATGTATGCGCTGAAGCCGTCGGTGGCCGAGACCCGCACGACGCCGTCGAGTTGCTGCTGACCGGTGGAGTCGAGCGCCAGTTCGTTCACCGCGGCCTCGATGCGCTCGGCCGCGCTGAGGGCTTGTCTGCCCAGGTCGGTCAACTCCCAGCCGCCGGACGAGCGAACCAGCACACGGCCGCCGAGGCTCTTCTCGAGCGAGGCGATGCGGCGCGAAATGGTGGTGTGGTTGAGGCCCAGGTCGTCGGCGGCGGTGTTGAAGCGGCCGGTGCGACCGACCGCGAGAAGCACCAGTAGGTCGTCCGGGCTCAGTCCGAGTGTCATATCTGCATTTTTGCACCTGCATGGTGCGAGATTTGTCATTGTCGTGCCAAGAATCTGCACCGATACTCATCGAGTCACAAAAAAATGTGCGAGCGGTCACATTCCTGATCGTGAAGAGCAGGCGAATCGCGAACTGAAGACGAGGGAGTCCACGATGAGCGTCGACAACATGCCGAAACCCGAGAGCCAAGCCCCACCATCGGGGCTGAAGAAGGTGGTCGGCGCCTCGATGGCGGGCACCGTGGTCGAGTGGTACGAGTTCTTTCTGTACGGCACGGCGGCCACGCTGGTCTTCAGCAAAGTCTTCTTTCCTGGCGGCGGCAACGAGCTGGATGCGATCATCGCGGCTTTCATCACCTACGCCGTCGGATTCGCCGCCCGGCCACTCGGCGGAATCGTCTTCGGATATTTCGGAGACAAGTTCGGCCGGAAGCAATTGTTGCAGTTCAGTTTGCTGCTGGTCGGTGCCGCGACCTTCCTGATGGGCTGCCTACCGACCTACGGTCAGATCGGCTACTGGGCGCCGGCACTGCTGGTCACGCTGCGCTTCATCCAAGGATTTGCTGTCGGCGGCGAATGGGGTGGGGCGGTACTCCTTGTCGCCGAGCACAGCCCGAATCGATCTCGCGGGTTCTGGTCGTCCTGGCCTCAGGCCGGCGTGCCGATGGGCAACCTGGTGGCCACTGTCGTGCTGTTGATCCTGACGTCGACGCTCTCGGACGAATCCTTCATGAGTTGGGGCTGGCGCGTTGCCTTCTGGCTCTCCGCGGTGATCGTTCTGGTCGGGTACTACGTTCGGACCAAGGTCACCGACGCTCCCATTTTCGTTGCGGCGCAGAAGGAAGCAGAACTGGTCAAGGCAACCTCGTACAGCGTTTTCGAGGTGGTCAAGCGTTACCCGCGCGGAGTGTTGACCGCGATGGGCCTGCGTTTCGCCGAAAACGTCATGTACTACCTCGTGGTGACCTTCTCGATCACCTACCTCAAGGTCGTCGTTCATGCGGACACGGCGCACATCCTCTGGTGGATGCTGATGGCACATGCCGTGCACTTCGCAGTGATTCCGTTGGTGGGCAAACTGTCCGACACGATCGGTCGACGCCCGGTGTACATGATCGGCGCCGTCACCGCCGGAACATGGGGATTCTTCGCCTTTCCGATGATGAACAGCGGGCACAATGCTGTCATCTTGTCGGCAATCATCATCGGGCTTGTGTTCCACGCGTTCATGTACGCCGGCCAACCCGCGATCATGGCCGAGATGTTCCCGACCCGGATGCGCTATTCCGGTGTCTCCCTGGGATATCAGGTCACGTCGATCGTGGCAGGTTCACTGGCTCCGATCATCGCGACCGGACTGCTGAGCAAGTTCGACTCCTCGGTCCCCATCGCGATCTATCTCCTGTTGGCATCTCTGGTCACCATCGTCGCAGTCGTTTTCGCGCGGGAGACCAAGGGAATCTCGCTCGAGTCCGTCGATGCCGCCGACGCACGAGTGCTCGCCGACGAGCGGGCCGGTGTTTCCGCATGACGCTCTCCGGCAAAACGGCACTGGTCACCGGTGGTGCCAGCGGTATCGGCGAGGCGTGTGCTCGACTCCTTGCCGCCCGCGGCGCCCACGTCACCGTCGCTGATCTCGACGACGTCGCCGCGAAGGCGCTGGCCGACGAGATTGACGGCACTGCGTGGGCCGTCGATCTCCTCGACACCGACCAACTCGTGGATCTGGCACTCGAGACGGACATACTTGTCAACAACGCCGGCATTCAACGGGTCAGTCCCATCGAGGATTTCGACGTCGAGGACTTCCGGAAGATTCAACGCCTCATGGTCGAAGCGCCGTTCCTCCTGGTCAGAGCGGCCCTGCCGTACATGTACCGCAAAGGATTCGGGCGCATCGTCAACATTTCCTCGGTCCACGGGCTCCGCGCTTCGGCATTCAAGAGTGCGTACGTCACGGCAAAGCACGGACTCGAAGGCCTGTCGAAAGTTGTTGCGCTCGAGGGTGCCCCACACGGTGTCACCAGTAACTGCGTCAATCCGGGCTACGTCCTGACGCCACTCGTGCGATCCCAGATCTCCGACCAGGCAAAGGTTCACGGAATCAGTGAATCCGAGGTTGTCGAGAAGGTGATGCTCACTGAGAGCGCGATCAAACGGATGGTCGAGCCCGCGGAAGTGGCATCGCTGGTGGGGTGGCTGGCATCGCCCGAGGCTTCGATGGTGACGGGGGCTTCGTACACCATCGACGGCGGGTGGAGCGCCAGCTAGATCACTGGGGCTGCTGTGTTGTTCAAGCTGCCGGGTTCAGGCTTCGGGAATCTCGATTCCGAACTTCTCGCGGGTGATGACCTCGGGTTCGGGACCGCCGCGAACTCCGGTGTCGAGTGCGTCGATTGCGGAGAGTTCTTCGGCGGTGAGTTCGAAGTCGAACACGTCGAAGTTCTCCGCGATCCGCGAGGGAGTCACCGACTTGGGGATCACCTGGCGGCCCTGCTGGAGGTGCCAGCGCAGCATCACCTGTGCAGGCGACTTGCCGTGAGCGGTCGCGATGGCGCCGATGGTGGCGTCCTCGAGGGTCGAGCCGTGGGAGCCGTCGCGGTAGAACGTGATTCCGCCGATCGGTGACCATGCCTGAGACAGAATCCCGTGATCGGCGTCGGCCTCGAGCAAAGTCGACTGCCTGAAGTACGGATGAACCTCGATCTGGTTGACCGCCGGCACCACGGACGTTGCGTCCAGGAGTCGGGTGAGGTGATCCGGCATGAAGTTACTGACTCCGATGGCGCGGACCTTGCCGTCGGCCAGAAGCGTTTCCAACGCCCTGTACGCGTCGATCGTGCGCTCGAACTCGCTCGGCAACGCCTGATGGAGGATCAGGAGGTCGAGTTGTTCGACACCGAGTTTGCCTGCGCTCTTGTCGAAGGCATGCAGAGTCTCGTCGTATCCGTAGTCGGTGATCCAGACCTTCGACTCGACGAAGATGTCCGCGCGATCGAGTCCGGATTGCCGGATCGCCTCACCGACGCCCTTCTCGTTGCCGTAGGCCGCCGCAGTGTCGATATGGCGATAACCCGTCGACAGCGCGGACTCGACGGCGGCGACTGTTTCGTCCGGCGGCGTCTGGTACACGCCGAAACCCAGCGCGGGGATGTCGACGCCGTTGTTCAGTTTCAGACTCGGGATGCTCATGTCGTCCACGGTAGCGGCGGCCGGGGGTTCGGCGGGAGTGACTGCTCAGCCGGGTAACGGCAGTACCTCCCTCGACCGGCAGTACTTCAGCTCGGTTGGCAGGTGCCGCCGATGGGTAAAGCCTGCGCTCGTTCGCCTACCCAGCGGCCGATGTCGCTGAGCATCGCAGTACCGTCGGCGAAAGTGCCCGAGTCCGGCTTGGCTGCGATGGCGACAGCGAGTTGTCCGGTGCCGCTGCTGATGATCCCGAATTGGCGGACCAGATAGCCGCCGTCGTCGTCCGGCCCCCACCCACCTTTGAATCGAGCGGCTGGGATCACTCCCAGGCCCCACTGTTGGTCGGGGCTGATGCTGCCCATGAGCCCGAAGACTTCGGTGGCGTCGCTCCGGCATGGCAGGGTGGCGGCGAATTGCGCTTGGACGGCAAGTGGCCATTGTGTTTGACCGAACGAGCTGAATTCTGGTCGTAGCGTGCGTGATTCCACGGTGGTGGACATATCGCCGGAGGCCACGAGGACTGACTCGACCTTCGCTGCGGCAGTGGTCGGATCGCCGAGGCCTCGCCACAGTTCTTCGGCTGATTCGTTGTCGGAGGTGGTGATCGCCTGCTTGACCGTTGTGAGTTCTGTGTTGTCGGGTTCGTGGAGGGCTGCGATGGACAGTGGGACTTTGATGGTGGACCAGGCGACTCCGTTCTGCCACTCGCCGGCAACGAGTGACTGACCTCCGCCGACGGGCACGAGTGCGATACCCACGGCGCCGCCGAGGGTGTTGCCCAGGGCCTCGAATCCGGCGAGCGGGCCGACACCGTTGCCCGGGGCGGCAGGAGTCTCTGTCGGCTCCGGTGGAACGACGACGATCTCGGTGATCGTCTCGACCTTCTCCGACGACTCGTCTCGCGTCGGAATCGTGCAGCCCGCGAGGGCTGCTGCAGAAGCAGTGGCGAGTGCAACCGCCAGGAGCCGTCGGCGCGTCCCGCTACGAGCCTCGACGCACTGCTCAATAGACATAGACCACCGCGTTGTTTCCGCCGGTACACGTGACGACTTTGTTGCCGGCGCAGTTCATCGAGTACCGAGTTCCCGTGACCGGACTGACCGCGCTGATGGAGACCGGGCCGCCGCGTCGACCCTGGCTCACGTACTGGTAGCGCACTTCTTCGGCGAACTCACAAGACGTCACGCTGGTGCCGACGGCGGACGTCGTGAATTCGTTGTTCGAGAACACCGATCCACAACGCGCTGCGCTGGCAGGGACCGACTCGTTGGGCGCGGGTGTGACGACGCCGTTCTGCGGCGCGGCCGCAGGTGAGGTGATCACCACGGTTTCCGTGCGTGCGGTGTTCTCGTCGGAATTGTCGTTCAAGACGAGAGGGAGAACCCATACGTAGACCACGACGGCGACGAGTGCGACTGTGACAACTCCCAGTAGGACCCACAGCCATGCATACGATTTCGGTGGGCGGGGAGGCATCGGCGAATATCCAGTGCCTTGACCGTATGGGGGCCGGGGCGGGGTGTAAGCAGGCTGATGTCCCGAGTACGGAGCCTGACCGGGTGTGATGCCCGGCGGCGGAGGAGGGGGCGGAGGGAGAGGTGTCGTGTTGTTGGGGTCGTTGTTCCAGGGGTACGGCGACTGTGGTGTTGTCATTGCGGGCTGCTCCTCTGCCTACTTGATAGAAGTGGGCCGAGTTAGTCGTCGATCACCGCACATCGAAATTACCGATTGTTAGGTTTCTGCGAATTGCCCGTCTTAGTTATATACGACCGGTCTGACTTCTTTTGCACTTGTGGCTCGTCAATGAGTGAGCACTATCTTCAACCCGACTATGAGGGTGGCGACGGCGGCGAGGCCGAAGGCTGCCAGATGGGTGTTCGTACTGACTTTCTCGCCGTGCAGTCGGCTGATCACGTAACTGGTGGAACCGATCCGCAGGATCAAGACGATTTCCGCGATCAACTGCGCCGTCCGTGGTTCCAGGAAGTTGAACCACGCCGTCGCGAGAATGACGACAGGAACAACCGCAGAGGTGAGGATCGGGACGGAATCGCGAAGCGAGTCGATTCTCTCCGCGGTCGTCAGTCGGCGATCGTTGCGAATGCTCTCGCCGACACCCTCGGCAAATGTGTGGGCGATGTATGTCGACAATGCCGTGCCGACCACAATCGCGGCGCCGAGCGATTCCTGAGATTTCGTCACCGGTATGAGTGCGGCGAGGACAAGAATGTTGCCGTAGATGTACGCGGTGGTCCTCGCCGCCACACGTTCTTGTCCCAGCGGCGCACCGTGAGACGTGATCGGACGGTTCAGCAGGGTTCGCAGGTCCCACTCCATGTTCAGAGCATGGCAGATCAGACCCTGGGGCTGTAGTGCATCGGGTTATCTCGCTGCTCGAGCGGGGGCAGGTTGCGCGCCGGTGTGTGGACCAGTGGTGCATCGGCGGGGATTCGGCCGTCAGCTCGATCCCATCCCGCGCGAGCACGTGGCTGATACCGGTATCGCCACGGCACCAGACGGAAGACGGCGTTGACGGTGCGGCCGACAGCGTTGTGAATTTTCTGATCGCGACTGGTCCACGAGTAGCCGAGTAGGTCTCGAACCGGTTGGTCGTACATTCCGACCGTCAGCCACACGAATCCGCGGGCGAGGGGGATTCGGGCGAGCCGCCACAACGGATCGGGTAGCCACGTCATGTACGGGGGCTTGCCGAGTCCCGACAGGTCGAGGACGTCGCGGGTCGCCTTGTTGTCTTCGAGTACGTTGCGGCACATGTGGTCCCAGTACTCCTGAAATGCTTCCCAGGTCTCGGGAACAGGGCGCATGCTCATCCCGTACAGGCGGTACCACTGAATGTGCTCGGTGAAGAGCTGACGTTTCTGGGCCTCGGTCAAGCCACCGGAGAAGTTCTCGGCAGTGACGATGGTGCCCATGAAGAATGTTGCGTGCGCCCAGTAGAAAGTGTCGGGATCAAGTGCGTGATACCGACGCCCCAACTTGTCGACGCCCTTGATTCGTGTGTGATAGCCGCGGACTTCTTCGGCTGTCTGCTGCGCGCGATCGCCGTCGAAGACCACGCCTGCAATGGGATACAGCGAGCGGTACAGCCGTTCCCAGCGCTCGTCGAAGAACTGCGAGTGCTCCTCGACCCCGGCGCCGAGACCAGGGTGCATGTTTTGCATCGAACCTGCCCAGACACCTTGGAGCATCCCGCGCCAGTCGCCGAAATACTTCCAGGTCAGGGAATCCGGACCGAGGGGAACCGGGGTGCTGCTGTCGTCAAGTTGACTACGCATGTTGTCAGATTAGGATCGACAACAGCGGTAGTCAAGGATCGAATACCGGGTGCATTGAAGAACAAGTGTCGGCGAAGTGGGGAAGTTGTGAGCATCGAAGAACGCAGGGCCACTCGAAAGGCGACGTTGTTCGACGTCGGAGTGACACTGCTCGGTGCCGTCGACGGTCCGTCCGTCAATGTGCGTGCGGTCTGCAAGGCCGCCGGTTTGACCGAGCGGTACTTCTACGAAAGCTTCACCGATCGCGATCAGTACGTTGTCGCGGTCCACACGTTTGTCGCCGAGCGTGCGCAGTCGGCGCTTGCGTCGGCAGTGGAGTCGGAGACGACATCCGAGGCCGTCGCCACCGCTGCGGTCGACGCTTTCGTCAAGCTGATGGTCGACGATCCGGCGATGGGGAGAGTGCTCCTGATCGCCCCGCTCTCGGAACCCGTCCTGAGCGGCCGCGGTATCGAATCGATGCCGGCGTTCGTGGACCTCGTGTACGACCAGTTGTCCGAGATCGCTGATCCCGTGGACAAGCAACTGGTGGCAGTCGGACTGGTCGGGGCGTTGTTCACACTGTTCATCGGTTATCTGGACGGCACGATCGTCGTGGACCGTGATCGATTTGTCCGCCACTGCGTCAGGCTGCTGATCAACGCCAATCAGGCGTGAAGGGCTGGCAGGCCGGGCAGAAGAAGATATTTCGCTCGGTGAGCTGATCCGGTCCGAGGGTGTCTTCTCTGATGCGGGTTCCGCATCGGCGGCACGGTTTTCCGCGCCTGCCGTAAACCCATGTCTGCCTACCTGGACGGGTGTCGCCGGTCGTGACCCGGATGCGACGCGACTTGTTGACGTTGATGGTGCGAAAAGACAGATCCACTATCGCGTCGAGATTCCCCGCGAGATGTGTCGGCGTTTTCGGGTGAATACCTCGTAGGAAGCAGATCTCGTTTCGGTACACGTTGCCCAGTCCGGCCATCACGCGCTGATCCAGGAGCGCGATTCCGATCGGTACGGAGTCGGCGGCCCGAAGATTTCGGGCGGCCACGGAACTGTCCCAATCGGTCCCGAGCAGATCCGGTCCGAGATGTCCGACGGCCTCCTGTTCCTGCCCGAGTTCGAGGATCTCGGTGATTCCCAGTGAAAAGCCAACTGCTACAGAGTCTTCGGTGGCCAAGATGATGCGCGCTTGATGGGCGGGTCGGCGCCAGCGCTCGCCGGGGCGATAAATCTGCCACTGACCTTCCATCTTCAGATGCGTGTGAATGGACGCTTCGCCCACTCGGATCAGGAGATGTTTTCCGCGGCTGGCGACGGAATCCACGCGATGGCCCGACAGATCAACCGTGGCGTAACGAGGAACGCGGACGTCGCAGGTGGTGAGTACCTTCTCGGCCAGGGCAGCGCGCAGTTCATTGGCGGCCCGCCACACGGTATCGCCCTCAGGCATGGTCGCCGCACCCACACTTCAGGATCTCAACTTCCACGATCTCAATCATCATGACCCCAATCCTCATGACCGCAACCGGAATCCGCGAGGGGTGGCCGCGAAGCCGGCTTCGACCAGGACCGGAGCAAAATCGTTGCCGTGGATGGTCTCTCCGTCGACCTTCTCAACTACCAACTTGTCGATGGCGCGAGAAGTCACCTTCTGAGCAAGTGACAGTGCTGCCAGGCGCAACGTTCCGCCGTCGTCGGTGAATGTCAGGATCGTGCGACCGCCGCGCTCGACGAACAGAACCAACTCACCCTCCACCAGAACTACCAGTGCGCCGGCTTTTCGCCCGGGTCGGTGTCCTGGTGACTCTTCGCCCCCCGACGCCGGCCACGGCAGCGCCGCGCCGTACGGGTTTGCCGGGTCGCACGCCGCGAGAGTGACTGCAGCCGAGGAGGTGTGGCGCCCCTCGATGGAATCGCCGAACGTCCGCAAGCGGTCCACCACGGGAGGCGTGGAGAATTGAGCGCCGCCCAGGGTGTCCACGAAGTATCCGCGTCGAGCGCGCCCATTGTCCTCGAACGTGCTCAGTACCTTGTAGATCAACGCGAAACCGCCCGGCACGTTCTCGCTCATCACCGAACCGCGGGTGACGACGCCGTATCGTTCGAGCAGCAGATCAGCCGTGGCGTGCGCCCGGATAGTGGGGTCAGGTTCGATACCTGGCAGCTGGAACCACCGACCGGAGGCGGTTGCCGGTCCCGTGCGCGCGGGCGTGGAAGCGCGGGCCATTCCGCGGTACGGACGGGCCCGCGGAACACGGCGAGGTGATCGGTGACTGGTTGTTGTTCTGGTGGTGTCGGAGAGAAGTGCGCGCAGCGGTGCAACGGTGTCGTTACCGATGTGTCCGAGCCACACCAACTCCCACAGCGCCGTCGTCACCGCACTGTCGACCGTGTCCGCAGCCGACTCCGTAGTTCGCAACGCGTCGACCAACTGGCGGAAGAAGTAGGCACCGCCGCCGGACAGCAGGTCGAGGATGCGCTTCTGCAGTTCCGAGACGTCGGTGTCGGCGGGTGAATTGAGCGTGATCGGTGCCAGGTCGGCGGGGTGCAGCACTACCCACCCGTCCTTGCCCGAGATAGCTCCCGATCCGGACCACAGGACTTCACCCGTCGACGTGAGTTCGTCCAACATCGCGGGAGAGTAGTCGGCAACTCGGCTCGGCAGGATCAACGATTCGAGAGCGGACGCCGGAATCGGGACGCCGGCAAGTTGATCGACCACCGTTGCAACACCGTCGATTCCTCGCAGCGTGCCGCCCACGTGCTGCCAACTGGGAAGGAATCGCCCGAGGGTCGCGGTGCTGACCGGCTCGACCTCCTGCCGTGCCGCGGCGAGCGAGCGTCGCCGCAAGCGACGCAGGACCTCGGCGTCGCACCATTCGCTCCCGGTTGCAGACGGGCGGAATTCACCTTCCAGGACCCGCTTTTCGAGCGCGAGCCGACCGAGAACGTCACGCGCGACTGATACTCCGAGACCGAAGCGTGCAGCCGCGTCGGCGAGAGTGAAGGGACCGTGGGTGCGGGCGTACCGGCTCAGGAGGTCGTCGAGTGGTTGATCGACCGGCTCGATGAACGCGGCCGGAACGCCGATGGGTAGGGGAACGCCGAGTCCATCGCGAAGCCGCGCTGCATCTTCGACGACGGTCCACCAGCTCTCGCCCGCATACGAGACGTGGAGGGCGCGTTTGTCCGTAACCAACTTCTCGAGCCATGAGACCGGGTCCTCGAGACAGCGTTCGGTGACTTCTTCGGTGGTCAGCGGGCCGAGCATGCGGAGGAGGTCGGCAACACCCTCGAGGTCCTTGGCCTTTCGGTCAGGGACGAGCCGTTGCAGTTCACGTTCGGCCTGCTCGATCACTCCGGCGTCGAGGAGCTCGCGTAGTTCGACGCGGCCGAGGAGTTCGGCCAACAGCGTGGAGTCCAAGGACAAAGCGGCGGCGCGTCGCTCGGCGAGGGGGCTGTCGCCCTCGTACATGAACGCACCCACGTAGTTGAACAGGAGCGCACTGGCGAACGGAGACGGAGAGGCCGTCTCCACCTCGACGATTCGAATCTGCCTTTTCTCGATCTTGCCGAACAATTCCTTCAGTGCAGGCAGGTCGTAAACGTCCTGCAAGCACTCGCGTACGGTCTCGAGCAGGATCGGGAAGGTCGGGAACTTGCGGGCGACGTCCAGCAGTTGCGCCGACCGCTGACGCTGCTGCCACAGTGGTGCACGTTTTCCGGGATTGCGGCGGGGGAGAAGCAGTGCGCGGGCGGCACATTCGCGGAATCGGGAAGCGAAGAGCGCGGAGCCGCCCACCTCTTGGGTGACCAGATCTTCGATGTCCTCGACGTCGAAGGTGAACAGTTCGGCGCCGGGAGGTTCGTTCTCGGTGTCGGGGAGACGGATGATGATGCCGTCGTCGGAGGCCGTCGGGCTGGAATCGACGCCGTATCGTTCCTGCAGGCGCGCCCCGATGGCGAGGGCCCACGGTGCGTGAACCCGTTGGCCGTACGGGGAATGCAGCACCAGACGCCAGTCACCGAGTTCGTCGCGGAAGCGTTCGACCACCAGGGTTCGATCCGACGGCACCTGCCCGGTGGCATTTTTCTGCTCACCGACGAGTTGGATCAGATTGGTTGTGGCGTTGTGATCGAGCCCGCCCACGCGACAACGCTCGACGACGTCGGCTTCGTTACCCAGCGCGGTCTCTCGAACGAATTGTCCCAACGCCTGTCCGAGTTCGGCGGGGCGACCGAGTCCGTCGCCATGCCAGAAGGGCAAACGACCCGGCATGCCGTAGGCGGGGCTGACCAGAACCCGATCGAAGGTGATCTCCTCGATCCGCCAACTGGTGGCGCCGAGCGCAAAGACGTCGCCGACCCGGGATTCGTAGACCATTTCCTCGTCGAGTTCGCCGACGCGGGAAGCTTTCTCGCCAACCATGTAGACGGTGAAGAGGCCGCGGTCGGGGATTGCGCCGCCGGAAGTGACGGCCAAACGCTGCGAACCCGGGCGGCCCGTGAGCGTGTTGGACTCACGATCCCAGACAAGGCGAGGACGTAATTCGGCGAACTCGTCCGAGGGGTACCGCCCCGCCAGCAAGTCCAGAGTCGATTCGTACGCCGAACGGGGAAGCGTTGCAAAGGAACCGCTTCGGCGCACCGTCTCGAACCAGTCGTCGACGTCGATCGGTTCGAGAGCGGTGGCCGCAACAGTTTGCTGAGCGAGGATGTCGAGGGGATTGGCCGGAACGGCCATCGCTTCGATCTTGCCTTCGACCATGCGCTCGACCGTCACCGCGCAATGAATCAGGTCGGTGCGATGCTTGGGGAAGACGACGCCTCGCGATATCTCACCGACCTGGTGGCCGGCGCGGCCGACACGTTGCAGGCCGCTGGCAACCGAAGGCGGTGCCTCCACCTGGATGACCAAGTCGACGGCGCCCATGTCGATTCCGAGTTCGAGGCTGCTGGTGGCGACGACGCATCGCAATCGACCCGATTTGAGGTCGTCTTCGATGAGGGCTCGCTGGTCTTTGCTGACCGATCCGTGGTGGGCGCGAGCAAGGAGGGGTTCTGCGCCGTAGTTGACCTCGGTGGGAGCCCCGATCTGCGCGGGCGGGCGAGATGTTTTCTCGACGGCCAGACCGATGCGTTCTGCATGAATCTCGTTGAGCCTGGCTGTCAATCGTTCGGCGAGGCGGCGAGAGTTGGCGAACACGATGGACGATCGGTGGTCGAGAACGAGGTCGACGATCTGTTCCTCGACGTGGGGCCAGATCGAACCGGCTTGCGGGGTGGGAGATTCGGAACCGTCGTCCGGCGTCGCGATCCCCAGTTCGGTCATGTCCTCGACGGGAACACGGACCGTGAGGTCGAAGGTCTTGGCGGCAGGCGGTGCCACGATCCGGATGGGTGCCGAACCGGCGAGGAACCGCCCGATCTCCTCGTGCGGACGGACAGTGGCCGACAATCCGATGCGTTGCGCCGGACGCTCGAGCAAGCCGTCCAGGCGTTCCAGTGAGAGCGCGAGGTGAGAGCCGCGCTTGGTGCCCGCCACCGCGTGAACCTCGTCGACGATCACGGTGTCGACACCGACCAGTGTTTCCCGGGCAGCGGAGGTGAGCATCAGGAACAACGACTCAGGCGTGGTGATCAGGATGTCCGGGGGTCGTTTGATCAACGAGCGCCGATCGGCCTGGGACGTATCACCGGAACGGACACCGACGGTGATCTCGGGCGGAGTGAGGCCTAGACGCTTCGCCGTCTGCGTGATGCCGACCAGCGGCGCGCGAAGGTTCCGCTCGACGTCCACACCCAGCGCTTTGAGCGGCGAAATGTAGAGGACTTTGGTGGCGCGTTCGCCTTCGTCCTTGGCGGCGAGTTGATCGAGGGCCCACAGGAACGCCGACAACGTCTTGCCGGAGCCGGTGGGTGCGACGACAAGTGTGTGAGAGCCACTCGCGATGGATTCCCAGGCGCCGAGCTGCGCAGCCGTCGGAGCGCTGAAAGCGCCGCCGAACCACTCGCGTGTGGCGGGCGAGAACCTACCGAGGACGTTGGTCACGACCACCATATTGCCCCTTCCCACCGACAGCGTGTTCGTGCCTGCAGCCGAAGTGCAGAGCATACTATTTGCCCTGTTATAGCGATTCTCTTGTTATCGAGAAGGCGAGTGCCTGATGGAAGCAGTCAAGATTGTCCTCGAGCTGGCGGTAGTGCTCGGGGCGATTGTCATGGGTACCAGATCGAGCGGTGTCGCTCTCGGTCTGTGGGGCGGCGCAGGTGTTGCCGTCCTCGTGTTCGTCTTCGGAGAGGACGTCGGCAGTCCTCCGGTCGACGCTCTCCTCATCGTCCTGTCCGTCGTCCTCGCGTCGTCGATGATGCAGGCGGCCGGTGGTATCGACTGGATGGTCACCATCGCGGCCAAGTTGATCGAATCTCGCCCGAAACAGATCACGCTGATCGCGCCGTTGGTGTCATTCCTGTTCTCGGTCGGTGCCGGCACGTCCAACATCCTCTACCCACTGCTCCCCGTCATCTACGACGTCTCGTACAAGAACGGTGTGCGGCCGTCACGACCGCTGTCGCTGTCAGTTGTCTCGACCGGTGTGGCGCTCGCGTGTAGTCCGGTGTCCGCGGCAATGGCGGCAATGGTCACGCTGACCGACGTGCCGCCCTACGATTTCGAACTCATCGACATCATCAAGATCACCTTCCCGGCCGCTGTTGTCGGCATCGTCCTTTCCTCCATCGCGGTCAACCGACTCGGCAAAGATCTCGACGACGACCCGGAGATACAGGCGAAGATGAAGTCGGGCGAATTGGCCGGACCTGGTGCAGCCTCCAAGACCGAACTCGTCTCGACGAAGACCGGACGAAACGCGGCACTGATCTTCCTCGCCGGCGTCCTGGCTATCGTGATCTTCGGCCTGTTCAAGGGGATTCGTCCCGAAGCTGCCGACGGTACTCCGATGGGGATGACACCGATCATCGAAATGCTGATGTTCGTCGTGGGTACGTTGATCCTGCTGGTGTGCCGCCCGAATGTCGCCGACGTGCCGTCGTCGACGGTGTTCCGTGCCGGTATGGTCTCGGCCATCGCGCTGTTCGGTCTGGCATGGCTGACGGACACGTTCATCAGCGCCCATTCCGAGCTGATCACGAGCACCGTCGGCGACTGGGTCAACGCCGCGCCGTGGATCTTCGCGCTCGGTGTCTTCCTGGTCTGTGTACTGACGACCAGTCAGTCGACCGCTACGAGGACCATCGTGCCGATCGGTCTCGCTGCCGGGATTGCACCCGGTCTGGTGAGCGGAATGTGGGCCGGAGCGTTTGCCGGCGTCTATCTGTTGCCGACAAACGGTTCGCAGATCGCGGCTGCGAACTTCGACCTCTCGGGCAGCACGAAGCTCGGTTCCAAGCTCGTCGACCACTCGTTCTTCCTGCCGACCATCATCTTGGCCGTCACGACGATTGCGGCCGGCGCGTTGTTCGGAGTGGTGCTCGGTTGAGTATTGCGACTGAGTCAGCCCTGAGTGACAGCGCTGAGTCAGCTGTTGCGGTAGTGGTCCCAGCTCGCCTTGCACGCGTGGGCGAGCTGGTCCACCCGTTCGGCGTCGGGTGTAGGCCAGTCGACGCCGGGTTCCATGATGTAGGCGGCCAGTTCGTCTCCCAGTAGGAATTCTCGTTTGAATTCGGCCTGAACCGCGCTCAACGTGATCCCGGCTTCGGCGGCGCGGGCGCTCAATTCGGCGAATCTGGCTCCGGCTCGAATGATTTCGAAACTGCCGAGGTACGGCTGATTGAGAGCGACGGCATCCGGATCGTCGACCTGAAATCCCTTGCGATGTGAGATCGCAAGTGTGCGAATGAGCTCCGGATCCATCGTCACGGGATTGTCGCCGCGTCGATTGCCGTCGTGGTCGCCACGATTGGAGAGCGCGACGACGTCGGGGAGCCGATCTGCTTCCGGCCGTTCGACATTGACGGCGCCGTCCTGCCGGGTGGTGTGGTTCATCGTGTCGTGGAACGACAAGGTCGTGAACGATCGACCGAGTTCGAAGCTCTTCGCCACCATGGCTTCGATCAGTGCGTCGCGAGTTCTCTCGTAGACGCCCAAACCGTGTTCAGCTGTCTCGGTGAAGGTCTCGGCGAGGTCCTTCCAACCCGCGTCGTCGGTCGGCTCGAGCAGCAGGGGGTAGAACGAGAAGGTGACAGGGCGAACTGCGTCGACGCCGGTGAGGTCTGCTTTGTTGCCTGCACCGGCCTTGTGGACGCGGGCGAATGCTTCGCGCAGTGACGCTTCCAGGTTTTCGGGCTTCGCACGGTTGGGATCGCGAATCATGCGAGGGTGCGGATTCTCCACGTATACGATGCGCGAATCGATTTCGGCCCAACGGCGCACGATGGGACTGGTGGACATGTCGGTGAAGTCGAATTGCAGCCGCTGTGTGAACTCGGGTGCGAGAAAACGTGAGAGTTCTGCTGGAATCGCGGAACCCGAGTGTGGGCAACTGACAAGAAGGTCGGCTTCGGCGATGGCGTCGTCGAGACTGCGGGAGTCGCGATCGGCATAGAACGTCAGGTCCTCCGGCGTGAACACGGTTCCGGCCGGGATGAGTACTGGTTCTCCACTGGTCATGAGCCCCAGCGTAATCGAGTACAACCGTGCGTACTCAGTATCCGCTGAGTCGTTCCACGAGAGCTGTTTTGATCTCCGGGCGACCAGCCGCGACAAGAGTGAAGGTGGCTTCACGCATGAGCCGCTCGGGGGTGTTGCTGCCGACCAGAGCGCGGCTTCCGGTCGCAGTCACGAGTCCGGCCGACGCGCGTATCGCAAGTTCCGACGCTCGGGCGCGGGCGGCCGACATGTCGCCGCCGCCGCGCAGTGCTGCATCGAGATCGGCGCGCGCCCGGGTGGCTTGTTCCTTGAACGCGTCGGTGTCGACTCCCAGATCCGCGAGTTCGGTGACAGCGCGGCGGGTGATGCCCATGGCCATCGCGCCGTTGAGCCACAAGCCGGGGAGCTGGGTGCTCTGGAATTGTTCGTCGCTGACGACAGCACAGACGTCGGTATCGGGAATTTCGAAAGCGTCGAACACGATTCGGACGGTGTTGCTCCCGCGCGCCGCGATCAGTGGAAGCTCCTCGATCGTCAGACCCGGGGCCTCGCCTACCGGTACGACGGAATGAACGATGGAATTGTCGAACTCGTCGCGCGCCGACACCAAGAGAACATCGACGATGCCCCAACCGGTGACGAAGGGTGCGATCCCGTCGAGGACGTAGCCGTCGTTCACCCGCTTCGCCCACAGGAGCGGTGGGCGGGGGATGGCGCCGGCATAGGCAACCCCACCGCGAATCGTGCCGGAAACCAGACCGTCCCAGTATTGTTCGCGCAGAGGTGCATTGGGACTCGCCGCCAGGGCTCCGACGACGCCGTGATGCTGCATCCAGGTGAACGTCGTCGCGAGGCAACCGCCGCACAAGGTTTCGAGGACCTCGACCAGTTCTTCGCTGCTGGGGCCACCCTCACCGAGGGCGGCGATGCCGTAGAAGCCGTCGGCGGCGAGCGCGTCGAAATGGCTGCTGGGGATTTCTCCGTCGGCGTCGACGCTGTCGGCGACGGGAAACAGAACGGTATCGGCGATTTCGCGCGCAAGTTCCGGCCACATGGTCACGCTGTCAGGGTAAGCCGTGAGCCGGTGGTTGTGGTGTGGAACTACAGCCGCGCATCTAGAACGAGGGCGGCGAACTCACGATGAGGAACCTCGCGACCGCATCGGTGCGATTGAACCACCGGTGCGGGATGGTCGAGGTGTAGAGGAGGGTGTCGCCAACGTGAAGAACGTGATGCTCGTCCAGTCCCACCTCGACCTCGACAGATCCTTCGAGAACATGAATGAACTCTTCGCCGGCGTGCTCGGTGTGCTCACCTGCCTCGGAATGAGGTGCTGCCGTGATCTCGTTGGGTTCCATGGTCCGTGAGCCGGTGGAGCAGAATCGAATCACCGAATCGTGTGCCAGTTCGAAGGTTCGCCCCTCGCCGGCGCGGACGAGGCTGGACGGAGTTCGCTCACCCTGTGCCAAGAGTGCGTGCGCCGTGGTGCCGAGCGATTGCGCGAGGCGATGAAGGTTCATGACACTGGGTACTGCGTGGCCGTTTTCGGTCTGGCTCAGGAAGGGCTGCGACAAGCCCGACTTCACGGCAACCTCGCGCAACGTCAGTCCGGCTTCTTTTCGCGCCGTCCGCACGGCAGCCCCGATTGCGGTCGCTATCGCCTTCTGGTCGTCGTCCATGTGCCGAAGATAGCAGTGCTCTGGTGAAAGTTTTGATTACACAGACGAAACAAATTCGACCACGGTAAGAAATTATCGACGTGCTGAATAGTCCCGTACACGAAACACTTCCAGCTTCGGACGGAGATCGGCGCATGGCCATCCATCCTGTCGACCAGCGGCTCCCATTTGCCCGCCAGTCTGCTTTTGCTCTTCAGCACGTCCTCATCATGTACACCGGCTGCATCACGGTCCCGCTGGTTTTCGGTGCCGCCGTAGGGCTGGACCGCAGCACAGTCGCGATGCTGATCAGCGCGGACTTGCTCGTTGCAGGCATCATCACGATCATTCAGAGCCTGGGCGTCGGGAAGGTCGCCGGTGTCCGGCTGCCGATCGTCTGCGGGGCGACCTTCGCCGGGCTGACGCCGATGATTCTGATCGCCAAGGAGTACGGCCTGCAGGCGGTGTACGGGTCCATGCTGGTCGGTGGCGTAGTCGGCATTGCCTTGGCCGTGCCGTTCGCCAAGATCGTCCGATACTTCCCACCCCTGGTTACCGGCGTCGTCCTCACAGTCATCGGCATCTCGTTGATCGGTGTCGCAGGAGGACTGATCGTCGGAAACGACCCCACCTCCCCGTCGTTCGCCGACCCGAAGAATCTGGCGCTGGCTGCCGCAGTCGTTGTGGTCGCGGTGGCCTTCATCTGCCTCGGCCGCGGGATGTGGACGCAGCTTGGTGTACTGATGGCGCTGGTGATCGGCACCGTGATCGCCATCCCGATGGGCCTGATCGATCTGAGTGGCGTCGGCGGCTCGGCCTGGGTGGGCTTCCCGATGCCGTTCCACTTCGGCGCTCCGGAGTTTCCCGTCACCGCCGTGGTGGCGATGAGTATCGTCATGGCAGTCGTCTTCGCAGAATCGACGGCGAGCATGCTGGCGGTCAGCGAGATCACCGGAAAGCCTTTGAAGAAAGCAGATCTCGCACGAGGGCTGGTGGCCGACGGGATGTCGGGAGTTCTGGGCGGAATCTTCACTGCCTTTGTCGACACCGTTTTCTCGCAGAATGTCGGCGCCGTTGCCACGACCCGGGTGTACAGCCGGTACGTGACCGCTACCAGCGGTGCCATTCTGATCGTCCTCGGCCTCATCCCGCGAATGGGTGAAGTGGTTGCAGCCCTGCCTGATCCGGTGGTCGGCGGCGTCGGAATCATCTTGTTCTCCACTGTCGCCGTGGTCGGAATCAACACGCTGCGCAAGGTCGATCTCAGCGACCCGATCAACACCACGATCGCCGCTGTATCGGTGGGGATCGGTATTCTTCCGGAATTTGCGGAAGGGATGTTCGAGCGATTCCCCTCCTCGGCTCAGATCCTCCTCGGTAGCGGCATCACCTTGGCTGCGGCCTCGGCCTTTTCGCTCAATCTGCTGTTCAATCACACCCGACTCGGTGAACTCGCGAGGCGATCGCGAGAGAGCCTCCATGCCACTGCAAAATCTGAACCCGCCACCAGCTCTGCAGGAGACGCCAGTGTCACAGTCCCAGTCTGATCCCTTCGAAGTGCCCGTCGTCGACATCTCGCCTTACGTGCTCGGTGGTGCCGACCAGGACAAGGCGCGAGTGGCTGCCGAAGTCGACCATGCTTGTCGGACTGTAGGTTTCATGCAGATTCGGGGCCACGGTGTTCCGGCCGCTGTTTCTTCCGGCCTCGCCGAAGCGATGGACGACTTCTTCGGGCTGCCGATGGAGACGAAGTCGGGCTACCGAATCGAGGGCGCGAATCGTGGGTACAGCCCGCCCAAGAGTGAGTCGCTGAGCCTGAGCCTCGGCGTCGAATCCGCGACCAGAATGAACGACTTTTTCGAGGCCTTCAACGTCGGAACCGAAGCCCGATCATTCACCGAACTCGAACTGTCGGAGGACGATTACGGAATCAACCTGTGGCCCGCAGTGTCTGGTTTCACGGCGCGGGTGGAGAATTACTACGCCCATGGCGAGCGGGTGGCACGCACACTGACCACCATTTTCGAAGACGCGCTCGGGCTGACCCCAGGATTCTTCGAGTCGATCACCGACCACTCCATCGACGTACTGCGGATGAACAACTACGCGTTACCCGAAGGGACGGTGACGTTGGACGGTGAGTTGAAGGGGATGGGCGAACATACCGATTTCGGGCTGGTCACCGTGCTGTGGGCGGATCAGGTCGAAGGTTTGCAAGTACTCGGGAGCGACCGACGCTGGCACGATGTCTGGCCGCACGACGGCGCGCTACTGGTCAACCTCGGGGATCTCACCGCGCGACTGACCAACGACAGGTGGATGTCCACGCTGCACCGAGTCGCGCCTCCGGTGGTGAACGGCACCATCAAGCGCCGGCGATCGGCGGCCTTCTTCCATGACGGAAACGTCGACGCGGTGATTGCGACCTTGCCGAGTTTTCAGGACGACTCCGGCTTGGAGTACGAACCCATTACCGTTCGCGATCACATCAAGGCCAAATTGGCCGGGTCGAGGCAGGGGAAGTCCAACGCCGCCGCAGGTCGTGAGGCGGCTCGGGTACTTTCGGCTGCAGAGCTCGAGGTCAAGCAGTGAGTGCACGGAACATCGTCCTGATCCACGGAGCGTGGGCCGGCGGGTGGGTCTGGGATCGTGTGTGTGGCCCACTGAAATCGGCCGGCTTCAATCCCGTTGTGGTGGAGCTTCCCGGCTCGGGAAGTTGGAACCCAGACGACGTGATCGATCTCGATGTCGTTGCCGAACATGTTGTGGCAGTTGTCGAGTCCTTGGACGGACAGTGCGCCCTCGTCGGTCACTCCGGCGGTGGCATCGTGGCCTCACAGGTGGCTGAGTTGCTGCCTTCGCGGGTAACGGGTCTTGTGTACGTCGCAGGGATGATGCTTCCATCGCAGACGGACTTCGGGATGCTCTGCATCGAACTCGGTCTGGAAAGTCCGGTCGGGATCTCACGTTGGTTGGTCCCCGCCGACGACGGGGATGCGACGGCTGTTCCGCCCGAAGCCGGTGCCGCTGTGTTCTTCCACGAAGCGCCGGTGGCTGATGCGATCTTCGCCGCGCGCATGCTCGTTCCACAACTGGAGTCAGCCCGCCTGATGGCACCGGTCTGGACGGAAGAGCGATTCGGAACCGTGCCGAGGTTGTATGTCGAATGCACGCTGGATCGAACCGTGCCGATCGAGGCTCAACGCGCCATGCAGAGACTTGTCCCCGGTGCCCAGGTGGTCAGCCTGGGCACCGACCATGCACCGCAGTTGTCGGCGCTCCCGGAGTTGATCGACGCGATCACCGATTTCGCCCGGCAGGTGTTCAGCCGAACTCGACCCCTTGAGCCAGCGGAAGCTGGTCCGAGTAATTGACGGTATTGGTGGCTCGGCGCATGTATGCCTTCCACGAATCCGAACCCGATTCGCGTCCGCCGCCAGTCTCCTTCTCCCCGCCGAATGCGCCGCCGATCTCCGCACCGGACGTTCCGATGTTCACGTTCGCGATGCCGCAATCGGAGCCGTCGGCGGCGAGGAAGCGCTCTGCTTCTCGCTGATCGAGTGTGAAGATCGAGGACGAAAGCCCTTGAGGCACGCCGTTGTGCAGCGCAATGGCGTCGTCGAAGTCGGTGTATGTCAAGACGTAGAGGATGGGTGCAAAAGTCTCCGCCCGCACCACCTCGGTCTGTGCGGGCATACGAACGAGAGCGGGCGTCACGTAGAACCCGGAATCGCCGACGCGGTCGCCGCCGCACACCACGGTGCCGCCGTCGGCGCGCGCGGCCGAGAGGGACTTCTGCATCGCTTCGAATGCAGCCTCGTTGATCAGCGGCCCGACCAGAACACCGGAATCGAAGGGGCTACCGACCTGGAGTTGCGCGTACGCGGACGCAACGCGGTCGACGACGTTGTCGGCGATCGACTCGTGAACGATGAGCCGGCGCAGTGAGGTGCACCGCTGCCCCGCAGTTCCGGCGGCGGAGAACACGATTCCGCGTACGGCAAGCTCGAGATCCGCCGACGGCGTGACGACTGCGGCGTTGTTTCCACCCAGCTCCAGGAGACTTCGTCCGAAGCGCTCGGCGACCCGCGGAGCCACGGCGCGGCCCATCCTCACGGAACCGGTGGCGCTGACCAAGGCCACGAGTGGGTTGTCCACGAGAGCCTCACCGACGCCACGTCCGCCGACGACCAACTGGTGAACGTCGATCGGTGCATCACAGTCGGCGAGGGCGCGTCGGAGGAGGGCGTCACATGCCAGTGCAGTCAGCGGCGTGGTCTCCGAAGGCTTCCAGACGACGGCGTCGCCGCACACGAGAGCGATGGCGGTATTCCACGACCACACCGCGACGGGAAAGTTGAACGCGGAGATGACCCCGACAACGCCGAGAGGGTGCCACGTTTCCGTCAACCGGTGTCCGGGACGCTCGGACGGCATGGTGTGTCCGTAGAGCTGCCGGGAGAGACCGACGGCGAACTCGCAGATGTCGATCATCTCCTGTACCTCGCCGAGAGCCTCCGAGGTGACCTTCCCGGCCTCCAACGTCACGATTTCCGCGAGGTCATCCTTGTGCTCGGTCAGTAAGCTGCCCAGCCGGCGTACGACCGCGCCGCGCGCCGGAGCGGGAACGGTTCGCCAGGTGAGGAACGCACGATGAGCCGCCTCGACGGCGTCGTCGACCTCTCGGCCGGAGTGCTGCCGAACGGTACGCAGTTGTGTACCGGTGATGGGGGTTCGTGCGCTCAGGTCGCCGGCGGGCCACTCGACACCGCACGCGGCAAGGGCGCTTTCGGCGCGATCGGCGAGGCTCGAAGAATCAGGCAGGTTCACTGGGGAGTCCTCTGTTGTTGTGGGCGGGAGGCAGCACCGCACGTGACGCCTCTTGTTGTGCGCGGTACAGCTCGAACGGATCTTCGATGGTGCGGTCGACGGCACCCTCCAATCGATCCTGCCCGTATTCGGCGCCGGGCGCATCGGAAACGAATCCGGTCACGGAATCGAGATTGGATGCGAAGATCCCGGCCGCGGAGGCAGGTAGGAAGTCCTCGTAGACGATCGGGTCGCGGACGACAACAGTTCCTTCGGTTCGGAACGTGAAGTACGCCAACCCCGCGGCATCGAGTTCGCTTTCGGAGTGCGGAAATTCGCTGTCCCAATCGGCGTCCTCGGGCGTGGCGATCAGTCGGTCGTAGATCGCTCGCCCGCTGCGGGTCAACGCGATTCCGCGTGCCTCCACCTCGCCGAATCTGACGCGGACGGGCTCAGTGGTGACCGATCCGTCGTGCTGACGGAAGAGTCTGTCTTCGGCCAATGCACGAAACGACGTCTGCCGCAGAAGTAGTGGTGGTCCGCTCCATCTCGGCGGGCCTTGGATGCGGTCGATCATGGTGATACCGCGCTCGGTCATGCGGCGGTACAACTCGTCGATGTCGAGCACTCGCGGGGTGAGGTGATTGACGTGGGTCGAGCCCTGCCCCGCAATGTCTGCAGCGACAGGCGAGATTGCGGCGAGTTCGCGGTACCAGCCCGCGTCGATGGGATCGGTGCCGAGCCGAAACGCCGAGGTCGCTGCATCGACGAACTGTGTCGCCTCGGGTTCCGTCAGGCCGCCCTCGCGACTCGATTGCCGTGCCCACTGCAGAAGTTCGGGAGAGAACAGGGTCCGGCGACGCAGGAACCTGGTGATCCGACGCTCGAGGTCGGTGTCGAAGAACCTGGAATCGGAACTGGTCAGCACCGAGGTGAAAACGCGGAACGGGTTCCGGGCGAGTTCGGCGGGATCGGTGGGGCGAAATGCCGTCGACACAACGGGAATGGGGGAGTCGGTGAGCCGGAGGTCGTAATAGCCGACCGGAAACATACCGAATCCGCCGAAGACGGTGGCTACGTCACGTAGTTCGTCGAGAGTCCCCAGTCTGATGGCGCCGTGACGCTCGGTGCTGACTCTCGCCAGGCTGCCCAGGCGCTCCGCAGAATCCGGATGTTCGGCGGCAAAATCACGGTTCACCTGCATCGTTACATCTACCAAGGTGTTGTAAGCGGGGACCTCGTCGCCATACATCTTGGCGAGGGCCGCTGCGAACCGTGCACGTAGCTCCCAGGTTTCAACCATACGAATGTCCGATTGCGTTAGCCTGCGCAGGTGCGAGAAACAGAAACCAGTGACGTTGCCGGTGTTCCGGTCGACGAAACCGATCGACTCTTGATGCGTGAATTGGTCTTGGACGGCCGTGCCACTCTCGCGAGTCTTGCTGAGAAGGCTGGACTCTCGATCTCCGCAGTCCAATCGCGAGTGCGTCGTTTGGAATCTCGCAAGGTGATCCGTGGGTACTCCGCGAAGATCGATCCGGAGGCACTCGGTCACAATCTGTCCGCATTTGTCGCCATCACTCCTCTCGATCCCTCGCAGCCCGACGATGCGCCTGCCCGCTTGCGTCATCTGCCGGCGGTCGTCTCGTGCCACTCGGTAGCCGGGAGCGAAAGCTACGTCCTCCTGGTCCGGGTGGCGTCACCTCGGGCGTTGGAGCGATTGCTGCAGGAGATCCGTACGGAAGCCAACGTCAACACACGAAGCACCATCATCCTACAAACTTTTTACGATGAATGACGCTTGTTCAATAACTTTTACGGTCCTCTATCGACACTCCCGGAAAATTGACATAACCTTCGCGTATGAGTACTGCGATGCGAGACTTCGGTGACAGTGCGCTCTTTCCGGTCTACGACGTGTTGAAGGCCAGCATCCTCGTCGACGGATTCGATCTGATTCTCGACGTCGAAGGGTCGCGGGGTTCCTATCTCCGTGACCTGCGAGACGGAACCGAGTATCTGGACATGTTCGGTTTCTTCGGCTCTTCGGCCCTGGGTATGAATCACCCTGCGATCACAGGCGACGAGGAGTTTCAACAGGAGTTGGCTGTCGTGGCCTCCAACAAGCCGAGTAACTCCGACATCTACACCGAACCCATGGCGCGCTTCGTTGCGGCTTTCGCTCGGGTACTGGGGGATTCGGCACTCCCACACTTGTTCTTCGTCGACGGCGGAGCCCTGGCGGTGGAAAATGCACTCAAGGTTGCCTTCGACTGGAAGAGTCGGTGGAACGAAAGCCGTGGGTTGTCAGCAGATCTGGGGACAAAGGTCCTGCACCTGACCGAGGCTTTTCACGGCCGCAGTGGCTACACGATGTCGCTCACCAACACCGAACCGGGCAAGGTCGCGCGATTCCCCAAGTTCGACTGGCCACGTATCGACTCGCCGTACCTGGCAGACGGCCGCGATGTCGAAGCTGCGGAGAGGCAAGCTCTCGATCAAGCGCGCCGAGCTTTCGCCGACAACCCCGACGACATTGCCTGTTTCATCGCCGAGCCGATCCAGGGCGAGGGCGGCGACCATCACCTCAGGCCGGAATTTCTGCAGGCGATGCAGGAGTTGTGCCACGAAAACGACGCCCTCTTCATTCTCGACGAAGTACAGACCGGTTGCGGAATCACCGGAACTGCCTGGGCCTACCAACAATTGGGTCTCAGTCCGGATGTGGTGGCGTTCGGCAAGAAAACGCAGGTGTGCGGAATCATGGCCGGCGGGCGCGTGGATGAAGTGCATGACAACGTGTTTCACGTCAGTTCTCGGATCAATTCGACGTGGGGTGGCAACCTCACCGACATGGTTCGTGCCCGGCGGATACTCGAAGTCGTCGAGCAGGACCGACTGATCGACCGCGTGCGATTCACGGGTGCGCATCTCCTTGCCCGGTTGACCGAAGTCTGCGGGCGGTACGCGGCGGCAACCGAGCCGCGCGGTCGTGGCCTCATGTGCGCGATCACTCTGGAAGACAGTGACCTTCGCGATCGCGTCGTACAGCGACTGCGTGAAGACGAGCACGTGATGATACTGCCTACCGGGAAGAGGGGAATCAGATTCCGGCCCGCGCTGACGGTGACCACCAGTGAGCTGGACGACGCGGTCGACGCGGTCGAGCGCGTGCTCGCACGCGAGACCTAGGGCCTCTGTAGCTGTTCCCACACTCGATCCGGTGTCATCGGTGTGGAGTACATACGCACTCCACACGCGTTGGCAATCGCGTTTGCCAACGCCGGTGCTACAGGATTGAAGGGGGCCTCACTCATCGATTTCGCGCCGAAAGGCCCGAGCTTGTCGTACGTGTCGGCAAACAGTACTTCGGTGATCGGCAGATCCCCGATCTGGGGAACGTGATAATTGCGCAACTGCGGATTGATCACCCGACCTTCTTCGATGACGATCTCCTCCGACAGCGCAGCGCCGAGCGCTTGTCCCACACCGCCTTCCACCTGCCCTCGCAGTTGTGCCGGGTTCATGACGGTGCCGGCATCGGCGGCCTGAACCGACTGCAGGATCTTCACCCGGCCGGTGTTCGTGTCGACGGCAACGCGAAAACCGTGAACGTTGAACGAGACCGAGCGCGGTGTCCCGTCGTGGCGACCGTCAGCGGCGAGCGGGCCACCTTCGAGTAGCGTCGCGAAATCGAGGCAACCGTGGGACGTTTCGACACCGTCCGGCGAAAGGTCGTCGATCTGCGCGCCGCGACCGCTCGATCGCACCGCACGGGTCAGTATCCGCTCGCGAAGGCGCTCGCAGGCGATCAGGAGCGCCTTTCCGGCGACCACCGTTCCTGTCGACCCGAATGCTCCGGTGTCGTATCCGCCGGCATCGGTGTCGGATTGAACAATCGTGATGCGATCGACTGTCGTCCGCAATTCGGTGGCCGCGATCTGTTGGTGAATCGTAGTGGTTCCGTTGCCGAACTCAGCGGTGCCGATGTTCACGACGTACCGACCGTCGGCCTCGAGTGCGACGGTGGTGTCGGAGAAGTGACCACGCGGCGGGATCGTCGCGATCATGGCAATGGCCATGCCCCGACCGATCTGCCAACGCGACCCAGCCGGTGCAGCCTCTCCGCGCCCGCTCGACAGTGCACTGTCGACGAGGTCGATGCACTGGTCCAGTCCGTAGCTGCCGAATTCGAGATCACCGTCTTCGACGTGCCAGTCGACAAAATCGTCTCCGGGAACGACGACGTTGCGCCGCCGAAACTCGAAGGGGTCCATGCCGAGACGATCCGCGAGCTGATCCATGGCCGACTCGACGGCGAAGATGATCTGGCCGAGCCCGTAACCACGAAAGGCCCCGGAGGGAACGTTGTTCGTGTAGACCGCTTCGGCGTCGACGCGTTTGGTCGCAGCGCGATAGACCGCCATGGATTCGGCGCACCCATGGAACATGACTCCGATCGAATGGTTCCCGTACGCCCCCGCGTCGGAAAGGACGTCGATAGCGAGCGCAGTGAGAGTTCCGTCGGCGTCGGCGCCCGCACGCACCGATACTCGCATCGGATGCCGTGACGGTGCGATGGTGAACTGATCGCTTCGGCTGAACTCGTAGGCTACGGGCTTGCCGGTCTTCAAGACGGCCAGTGCGACCAGATCCTCGGTGAGTAGTTCCTGCTTCCCGCCGAAACCCCCGCCTACCCGTTTTGCGAACACCCGGATTCGGCTGCGATCGAGATCGAAGATGTGGGCCAATTCGTCCCGAACCAGAAACGGCACCTGTGTGCTGCTTCTGATGACGAGACGGCCCTCCTCGTCGAGCCACCCCACTGCGCCGTGAGTTTCCAAGGCCACGTGCTGGACTCGCGCAGTTTTCCACGTACCTTCGACGACTGCAGTCGCATCCGCGAGCGCACGGTCCAGATCGCCGACGCCATCGTGAAGCGCGGCAACCACGTTGCGAGGGGCCTCGGCGATCCGCGAGCTCTCGTCCTTGTCGCCGTGCAGGAGTGGAGCGCCGGGGGAACGCGCCAGATCTGGTTCGAATACCGCGTCGCGTACCTCGTAGTCGACTTCGATCAGCGAGAGTGCACGTTCCGCCTGCGTCGGGGATTCGGCGATGACCGCGGCTACGCGCTGGCCGCGGAAACGGAGGGTGCTGTCGAACACGCGCGTGTCGTCCGGATCGTCGTTGCGGTCCTCGTGCCGGGCGGTCGAGAACAGCACGTCCGGACTGTCATGAAAAGTGAGGACCGCGGCGACGCCCGGCGCCGCTTCGGCTGCTGCCGTGTCTATCCGCGTTATGTGTGCGTGTGCGTGCGGACTGCCGAGTACTGCGACGTGAAGCAGGTCGACCGGCTTCTCACCCGGGGAGAAGTCCATGGTGTACTGCTCGGTTCCCGTGACGATGCGCGCGGACGCCGGTGCTGCGATCGAACGCCCTTGTGCCCTGCCTATTTTGGCAGTCTCCGTATTGGATGTACCGGCGAGAGCGTCACGAATGGACCGATAACCGGTGCAGCGGCACAGGTTACCTTTCATCGAGCACGCGAGATCGGATTTTTGCTCGACCGACAACGCTGATGCGGTGACTACCATTCCCGCTGTACAGAAACCACATTGGAATCCGCCCGCGTCCACGAATGCCTGTTGAATGGGGTGAAGTTTCTCCGGTGTTCCGAGACCCGAGGCGGTGACGACGTCGCGGCCGTCGATGCGATGGGCGGGAAATATGCACGAATGGGTGGGGTGTCCGTCGACCAGCACCGAGCAGGCGCCGCAGTCTCCGGCATCGCACCCCTTCTTGACGGAGTTCGCTCCGTGCTCGCGGAGGAAAGTTCGCAGGCACTGTCCTGGGCGGGGCTGGTCGTCGCGCGGAACTCCGTCCACCGAGTACTTCATTCCAGTTCACCTCGGATTTCTTCGGCAAGAAGCTCGGTCATCGCCTTCCGCCACGGCGCAGTTCCATGGACATCGGTGAAGTAGGCGTCTTCCGGAATCCTGCTGCGCAACGCATCCGCAAGTGATGTGGCGTCGGGGAGTTCGTCGAATTTGAGAGCGTACGGACGGCGGGTCGCGGCGGTGATCGCCAGCGTGAAACCGTCGGCGCCGCAGCGTCCGGCCACGGCTACGGCCGATCGCCCGAGTGACGTCTGAGCCAGCTTTCGCATCGCGGTACGTGCAGTCAATGCATGCACGGGAATCCGGATACTGCGGATGATCTCGCCGGACCTGAGTACGTTTCGAGAATCGTCGATAACGAAATCGACTACGGGGAACGAATATTCGGTACCGTCCGGACGCCAGATCGTCAGTTCGGCATCGAGAGCGGTACACAGAGTCGTCATCGCTCCGGCCGGGAAGGAGAGCGCGATGTTGCCGCCGACTGTCGCGTATCGCAACACCTTCCACGATGCGAGCAGTGCGTCAGCGCAGTGTTGGAACAGCGCTGCGGCGCGCCAGGATGCGGGAAGTTCGGCGCGGCACAGTTCCTCGATGGTGCAGGTGGCCGCGATCTCGAGACCGAGATCGCCGACCGCCACAGCTTCCCAGTCGAAGCCCGCAAGGTCGACAAGGGTGGTCAGGTGCGGCTGCGGTTCCGAGTACAGCCAGGTGCCGCCACCGATGAACCCGATGCCGGGTGACGCACAGGGGAGTTCGGCGCGGGTCCGCGGCACCAGAACTTCGTCGACGCTGTGCAGGTCCATCGCGACCTCAAGCCTTTCCGAGTAGATCGCGGTGTGCGCGTGCGACATCCGAGGCCACGACGTCCTCGTCGACGGTGGTGACTCGTCCGTCGGCAACTACGATTCGCCCGTTGACGAGCAGTAGCTTCAGCGGGGGAGTCGAGCCGAGTACGAGCGCCGCCACCGGATCGGTGATGCCGGCATGCGCGACGGTGTCGAGTTTCCACACCGCCAGGTCGGCAAGTTTTCCGACCTCGATCGATCCGATTTCGCCCTCGCGGCCCAGAACTCGTGCGCCGGCGATCGTTCCCAATTCCAAGGCTTTTCGCACCGTCATCGTCTGCGGTCCGCCCTTCGCGCGAGCAAACAGAAGTGCATGACGAGACTCCTCGATCAGGCTGCAAGCTTCATTGCTCGCCGCGCCGTCCACGCCGAGCCCCACGGTGACCCCGCCGTTCACCAGATCGGCGGCACGGGCGATACCGGCTCCCAGGCGCGCATTGGAGGTCGGGCAGTGCGCCGCCGCAGTTCCGATTCGCGCCATCGTCTCGATACCGGCGTCGTCGAGATGGACTGCGTGGGCGTACCAGACGTCCGGGCCCACCCAGCCGACTCGTTCCATGTATTCGACCGGCGTGCAACCGAAATGCTCGCGGCAGAATCTCTCCTCGTCCAGTGTCTCGGCCAGATGCGTGTGCATACGCACGCCGTTTTCGCGGGCCAGCGTCGCGGACTCGCGGAGCAATGCCTCCGTCACCGAGAAGGGTGAGCAGGGAGCTACCGCGATCTGCAGCATCGATCCGGGATTCGGGTCGTGCCAACGGTCGATCACCGACTGCGTGCCGGTCAGGATGTCATCGAGTTTTTCAACGACGTGATCCGGTGGCAGGCCGCCGGAACTCTGGCCGAGATCCATCGACCCACGGCACGGGTGGAATCGAAGGCCGACCTGCGCAGCCGCGGTGATCTCGGCCTCGAAAACGTCGCCGGCGTCGCGGGGAACGACGTAGTGGTGGTCGGTGGTGGTCGTACATCCGGTTTTCGCCAACCACGTGAGGCCGCCGGTGGCCGCCACGTGGACGGCGTCGGCGTCGATACCCGCCCAGACGGGGTACAGGGTGGTCAGCCACTCGAAAAGCGTCGAGTCCGCGGCCAGGCCTCGGGTGATCCATTGGTAGAGATGATGATGTGTGTTGACCAGACCCGGCGTGATCAGGCAACCACTCCCGTCGATCACTTGCGCACCCGGGTATTCGTGTGGCGTTCCGGCGCCGACGTCGACGATCTTGTTGCCCGAGATCACCACATAGCCGTCTGAGTACTCGGAGCGGTCGCCGTCCATCGTGACCACATGAGCGCCCGCCACGACGAGTGTTGCCCCGAGAGCTGATTCGGTCACGACAACCAACCGGCGTAGGTGGTCCACGACGGTCCCGCGTCTGGTGCGTCGGATCGGCTGACCGCAGCTTGGATCAGGCCGTACGGACGATCCGCAGCGTGGAACACCTCGTTGTCGTTCTCCACTCCGAAGCGGCCGAGTGCATATTCGAAATGATGCTTGTTGGGTGCGGACAGTCGAACCTCCGCGATGATCGGGAATTCCTCGAGGATTGCCTTGCCGATGTGGAAGAGCGTCTGCTGCAGGGCAAGTGAATGTACCTGTGCGAACTGCTTGACGATCTGTGCCTTGATGCCCGCGTAGACCGATTCCCAGTCGACGTCGGTGGTGACGAATCGCCACTGGGCGACCAACGTCGTCGCCATGACGCGGTCGTCGGTCGGCTCGAGAACGGTGTACGGATCTTCGAGAAAACCCGAGAACTCACTACCGGTCGATTTGAGGATCACCAGGTCCTTCAGGCCGCCGATCACCCATGTCCCGGTATCGGAGATGGTGATCGACGCCGTCCGAACTTCCTGACCCTTCCGAATCCAGGTGTAGTCGTGCTCGCTGCCGTCGACAATCGCACGCTCCCAGGCGTATTCCTCGATCTCGATCCGCGCGCCACTGACCGGTTCGATGTCGTCGACGAAATGACGGGCGAGTTCGAGTCCGTACGTCTCGATCGAGATCAGACCCTTTTCCTTGGCGTAGGAGTAGGCCGTTTGTTTCTGCGTGTCGGTCGGCAGAACCTTCGATTGATCACCGGTGAGGTATGCGTCGGCGAAATCTCCACGCAGGCAGGTGGAGACGTTGATGTCGTGAATTTCGTGACGGGGGGTGTCTCGATAGATTCGGACTACTCGATTTTCCGCTTTGCCGTACTGGTGACCCGATAGTTCGATCGATCCGCTCAACCGTTCGGTGTTCGTACTGCCGGTTGTGATGTTGCCGGTCGTGATGTTTTCGGTAGTCACGTGTTCAGCTCCCGCGATAGGTGGAATAAGCAAAGGGCGACAGCAACAGTGGGACGTGATAGCCCCGTGCCGTGTCGTCCACCCGGAAGGTCACTGTCACTTCCGGGTAGAAGTTTTCTTGTCCGTTGGTCTCGAAATACGTTCCGGTGTCGAAAGTCAGGGTGTAGTGACCGGCGGTCAGGCCACCGGGAGCAAGTTCGGGGATGCGGCCGTCGGAGTCGGTCTCCGCAGTGGTGACGGAGGCGCCGTCTCGATCACGAAGTTCGACGCGAATCCCCGCCGCGGGGTTGCCCGTCGTCGCGTCGAGAACGTGCGTGCTGAGGGTCTTGCTCATGCTGTGCCTCCGGCGAGTGCATCGATCAGACGGGCGAGTCTGATCCGATTGATGGCGGCCAATTCGGTTCGAAGCACGGAACGCTCGGTCGCCGGGTCGTTTCGGAGACGACCTCGAAGGATGTCGAGGAGCTCCGTTCCAGATTTCCCCGACGCGCAGACCAGGTAAACATGGCCGAATGTCTCTTCGTACTCGGCGTTCTTCCGTCGAAGTTCCGCGAGTACGTCTTCTGTCGCCGACGAGACTCCCGACTGTTCACGGGTAGAGGCCGCGCTCTCGCTTCGCTCACCGATTCGTGGGTGGCCGGAGAGAGCGTCGTCGATCTCGGACTCGGGAAGCTCGGCCAGCACCGCATCTGCTTTGTCGAACAGAGCTTCCAGATCGGCGAACGGGCGAGACGAGGCGATTTCCTGTGCCCACACGGCGGAATGGCAACACTCGAGCAGCGCCGCGACTGCCTGGTGGTCACCGAGCGCATCGAAGGCTCCGAGACCACTGGAATTCGTTGTAGGCATGTCCACAGGATTACTTGAGCATGTTACGGATCTGTAGCGCAGCAATTACGGGAGATGATGTGTCTCGATCTTATTTCTCCGGCTGCTCTTCCCCGATCACGGTTTCTCGGCGACCGATACATTCTCAGGTATGACCGATACTCCGAAGCTGTCTTCCGTCGTACCGTCCCTGGCGAACCTCCGAGACATCGGTGGCCCCGAATCGAGCTTCGGTGGCACCGTCCGCACCGGGAGCGTGTTTCGTTCCACCGATCTGGCATCGCTCAGTGCGGACGGCGCACAGACCCTCGCCGATCTGGGCATCGTCACGATCTACGATCTGCGCACCGAATCCGAACGCGAGACGGCACCGGATCTGACGCCGGACGGTATCCGAGAAATCGGCCTGGACGTATTGGCGGACAAGCAGTATCGCGCCATTCCGGCTCAGATGCAGCAGATGATCGCCGACCCGGCGTTTGCTGCCGAAGCGTTGGGCAGCGGCCAGGCGCTCGAGTACTTTCAGGGAAGTTACCGCGATTTCGTGACCTTGCCGAGTGCGGTCGCGTCGTACCGGCAACTGTTCGTCGACTTGGCGCAGCCGCCCAGCTCGCCGGCACTCATTCACTGCACCACGGGCAAGGATCGCACGGGTTGGGCAGCGGCCGCGTTACTGCTGTTCCTGGGTGCCTCCGAGGACGCGGTCTTCGCGGACTACCTCGAAACCAACAAGATTTTGTTGCCGATGTTCGCGCCGCTCCTCGAGCGATTCGAGGCCAAGGGGATCGACCCGACCCTGCTCGAGGGTGTCCTCGGTGTCAGGCGCGAGTACCTGGAGGCGTCGATGGCAGAGCTCGCGCAGGTACACGGATCCATCGAGGCCTACTTCACCGACGGCTTGAAGATCGACGCGTCGACCCAGGACCAATTGCGGAGCAACCTGCTCAGCTGATCAGGACCTGCTCGGCTCGTCTCGGCGGGAAGTTCGTCGCCTCGTCACGAGGCTGACGATACCGATCCCGATGGCGATGCCGAGCAGGTCGGCGCTGCCGTCCCAGATCGAACCGGAACGCGAAATGGGCAGCGCTGCTTGAAGAACCTCGGACGTCGCGGCAAAGATCAACAACCACACAGCCGTGAGCCACACCGGGATCCGCGCGTGCAACGAGGTGATCGCCAATACCGCGAACATCAGCGTGTGAGTGATCTTGTCGGTGTTCTCCGGGCTCGAGGGCACGGTGGAACCCGGGGAGAAGAGCATGATCAGGGCAATGACCACGGCGATCGCCAACGGCCAGTATCGGTTGTTCTTCAATTCGTCTGCCCCTCGACGACGACGAGTCCGAGTGCACCTTCGGCGAACCTGGTGACGGCGTCGGCGGCCGTCGTGAGCGCCTCGGTGTGCCCGTCGCGGGCCCAGCCGGTGAGCAGGGCGGTGGAGTCGAGAGGCGTCAGAACGACCTCGGCGAGAAGCTCACCGGTGTTGGGTTGGCACACTGCCCAGGAGTAGACGCTGTTTTCGTGCCACTGAGCGCTTCGCTGACTCACGTAATCGGGGTCGGTGATACCACCATCGGCAAGGGCGGGGCGGTCGTCCACACGCTCGTCTGCGCGTAGTGCGCGTAGATACCAGCCGCCTGCGTTGATCTCGATCGGCTCCATCAGTCGGAGTCCCGCTCGCGGCGGCGCTTGGCTTTGCGTTCCCGGTCGGTACCGAACAGCAGTGCACCGGCCAGGGGAATCGCGAGGAACCACAACCAGGTACCGGTGACGAAGAACAGGATCACCGCGAGAATCGGGACGACGGCCATGACGCGACCGGACCAGTCGGGGTTGAAGCCTCGCTCCGCCGGTGCGTCGGGAGGCGTCACCATCGACAGGGGAGCGGTGCCGGGGGCTTGGTAGTTGCCCGGAAGATCGGCGAACACCGGAACGAGTTCACTGCGAGTTGTTGCGGCACTGACGATTCCGCTTCTCTCGTCGAACTCGGTGACGGTGAGGCGGCCTGCGGCGAAGTGCTCGCTCAGGAGATCGAGTGCCTGCTCGCGTTCTGCAGTGCCGATGCGAATGTCGGGGACGTCAGCCATCGTTACAGCCTACTCAAACGACTGTGCGCCTTTCCGGTAGTGGGGACTACCGGAAAGGCGCACGGGGCCGGAGGCCCTACTTCAGTTCTGCGAGAACCGTTCCCTGCGTGATTGCTGCACCCGGCTCGACGGACAGTCCGGTGACGACACCGGCCTTGTGCGCGTTGACGGGGTTTTCCATCTTCATGGCTTCGAGAACGGCGATCAGATCGCCTTCTGCGACTTCCTGGCCTTCGGTCACTGCAACCTTGACGACGGTGCCCTGCATCGGAGCCGTGACAGCGTCACCTGATGCTGCACCTCCGCCGGCGCCGCCGCGCTTGCGCGCCTTCGGCTTCTTGCGGATCGCACCGGAGGCAGCGCCGCCGCCGTTGCCGAGCGAGAACTGGCCCGGGAGGGAAACCTCGACGCGACGTCCACCGACCTCGACGACGACGTTCTGACGCGGCAGAGCCTCGTCCTCGTCGTCTACGGGAGCACCGGCGCCTGCGTACGGCTCGATGGGGTTGACCCAGTCGGTTTCGATCCACTTGGTGTAGATGTCGAACTTCTCGCCGTCACCGATGAACGCCGGGTTCTCGACGATGTGGCGGTGGAACGGGAGAACGGTCGCGAGGCCGTCGATCTCGAACTCGGCCAGAGCGCGCGATGCCCGCTGGAGGGCTTCTTCGCGGGTGGCGCCGGTGACGATGAGCTTGGCGAGCATGGAGTCGAACTGTCCGCCGATGACGTCGCCGGCAACGACACCGGAATCGACGCGAACGCCGGGGCCCGTGGGCTCACGGTAGACGGAGACCGGGCCGGGGGCAGGCATGAAGCCGCGGCCGGCGTCTTCGCCGTTGATGCGGAACTCGAAGGAGTGTCCACGCGGGGTGGGATCTTCCTTGATGGAGAGTTCTTCGCCGTTGGCGATGAGGAACTGCTGACGCACGAGGTCGATGCCCGCGGTCTCTTCCGTGACGGGGTGCTCGACCTGCAGGCGGGTGTTGACCTCGAGGAAGGAGATGGTGTCGCCCTGAACCAGGTACTCGACCGTTCCGGCGCCGTAGTAGCCGGCTTCCTTGCAGATGGCCTTGGCGGATGCGTGGATGCGTGCGCGCTGGTCGTCCGTCAGGAAGGGAGCGGGAGCCTCTTCGACGAGCTTCTGGAAGCGACGCTGCAGCGAGCAGTCGCGGGTACCGGCGACGACGACGTTGCCGTGCTGGTCGGCGATGACCTGAGCCTCGACGTGGCGGGCCTTGTCCAGGTACTGCTCGACGAAGCACTCGCCGCGACCGAAGGCTGCTATGGCCTCACGGGTGGCCGACTCGAACAGCTCGGGGATTTCCTCGATAGTCTGGGCGACCTTCATGCCGCGTCCACCGCCACCGAAGGCAGCCTTGATCGCAACCGGGACGCCGTATTCCTTGGCGAATGCGACGACCTCGTCGGCGCCCTTGACGGGATCCTTGGTGCCTGCTGCCATCGGTGCCTTCGCGCGTTCTGCGATATGGCGTGCCGTGACCTTGTCGCCGAGGTCGCGGATGGACTGCGGTGACGGACCGATCCAGATGAGGTTCGCGTCGATGACGGCCTGGGCGAAGTCGGCGTTCTCGGAGAGGAAACCGTAGCCGGGGTGGATGGCGTCGGCGCCGGACTTCTTGGCTGCGTCGAGGATCTTGTCGAACACGAGGTAGGACTCGGCGGACGTCTGTCCACCGAGGGCAAATGCCTCGTCTGCGAGCTTCACGAACTGCGCGTCTGCATCGGGCTCGGCGTAAACGGCAACGCTGCCGTAGCCGGCATCCTTGGCCGCCCGGATGACCCGTACCGCGATTTCACCGCGGTTCGCGACAAGCACCTTCGTAATGTGCGCGCTGGCATGACTGGGCACTGAGCCTCCTGTGGTTCGCATAGTCTGTCTCCGCGGTGTATTCCTCTGGGATTTCACCATCGGGGGATTGGCATCACTTCGGAGTGTATGCATCGCTTTGGCGCTGGTTGTAACCGGATCGCTAAAGCCCACTCCGGCTTAGGAAACGGTTTCGAAAACTACCGATGAGTAGCTGTCGGAGGTGGCGGCGTCCGGTTCGGTGACGATTTCTTCGATGGTCCGGCGCAGTGCGGCCACGTAGGCGTGAACCGCGGCGTTCGCCGTCTCGTTGCCCGGGTACCTGACCGCGAGGTTGAGTCCCTGGGGTGTGCGGTTGATCCAGATGTAGACGTCGTGCGTATAGGCCTTGCTTCGAAGTGCTCTGGCGTTCCATTCGGGCCACTGTGCGGCTTCGGGCACGAAGCGAACGTCCATGTAGGACACGACGAATCGCGGTCGGATCGGGGTTTCGAGGTGCTCACCGATCCGATCGAACGGGACAGCTGCGGCAGGCTTGACCGAAGCGATGGATTCGGCGGCGCGTGTCGCGAGGTCGCCGAACGAACAGTCCGATCCAACGGCGAACTCGACCGGGCACAGTCCGACGAACCAGCCGAGCGCGCCCGCCCACTCCTGAGCGCTGCGGGTGTGAACCGGCGTCACGACCTCGAATCGATCGGATCCCGCGACTTCGCGACCTACAGCGGCAAGTCCGCCGAGAAGTCCGGCGAAGTACCCCACGCCGGTGGCTGCACACGTCGAACTGAAGGCCTTGGACTGGTCGGCGTCGAGCAGCCAGGTCGACAGGCCGTTCTGAGAATCGGTTCCACGGTCACCGATCGGTAGCGGGAACTGGGGTAGACCGTCCGTGCCGAGAGCCTTTCGCCAGATCTCGACCGCAGCCTTCTCGGCTTCCATGTCGGCCATCTGCTCGCGTTCGACGGCACCGAAATCGACGTAGCTGCCCACCGGAAACAGATTTGCAGCACTACCGGTCGAGGCCTCGCGGTAGAGAGCTGCGATCTCGTGAGCGACCAGCACGATCGAGAACCCGTCGATGATCGAGTGGTCCGCCGCGAAGAACACGGTGAACGGACCGTCGCCACCGCGGGGCGTCAACGTCGCGAAGACGTACGACGGCCAACTGTGCGGGGACGCGTAATCGTCGAACAGGCGGTGAAGGTGGTCGAAGTTGTCCTGGCTGGACGCGTCGTAGCCGTGGCTGACGACCCCGATGTCGATTCCGCCGAGCGGGACCGTGTGCCGGGTGATCTCGCCGCTCGAGGGTTCGAGGACGGTATGCGAGCGCAGAACTTCGTGACGGTCGATCCACCGGCCGAGAGCGACTCGGAACGCATCGACGTCGAGCGGGCCGGAAATCTCGAAAGCTGTTCCCAGCCAAGACTTGTCGCCTGCGCCTGCAGCGGAACGGTTGAGATGTGCCTCGTGAATGTAGGAGACGGGCCGCGGATCCGGAACCCAGGGCCCGGTTGCGCACGGCAACCATTCGACGAGTGCGCCGGCCGGAATCGCATAGTCGGCCAGTTCGGTGAACTCCATGTTTTCAGCCCCGCAAGTGCCGCTTGATGCGCGCGAGCATGGCCGACATTCCGCGCAGACGGAGCGGGCTCACGGCTTCTGCGAGACCGAGCGCCGAATAGAAGTCGTCGGGTACACCGAGGATCTCGTCGGCGCTGTGGCCGTCGAGCCCCTGCGCGAGGATCGATGCGAAACCACGCGTCGTGGGAGCCTCGGGGGGAGCGCTGAAGTACAGACGGACGTTGTCGCGATCCGAATCGTCGACCGAGAGGAAGAGCGGCGACTGACATTCGGGGACCGGCTCCATCGCGCTCTGCTCGAGCTCCGCCGGCAACGGCGGCAGCTCTCGGCTGAACTCGAGAAGAAGGGTGAGCTTGTCCGAGGCGCCGACGGCCGCGAAGTCGTCGACGATCTCGGCCAGAGCCGAAGGAAGAGCGCTCATGACGCCGATACAGAGGACGGAACGGCGCCGGGCTCTTCGCCCTGGACGATCGGGACGCGCACGGCATTGCCCCACTCGGTCCACGAACCGTCGTAGTTACGAACGTTCGGGTAGCCGAGAAGATGAGTCAACACGAACCAGGTGTGACTGGAACGCTCACCGATGCGGCAGTACGCGACGATGTTGTCGTCGGCCGACAGGTCGCCGTAGATCTCGCCGAGTTCGGTACGGGTGCGGAAGCGGCTGTCCGGTGCCGCTGCCTTCGCCCACGGGATGCTGAGCGCGCTGGGAATGTGTCCACCACGCAACGCACCCTCTTCGGGGTAGTCGGGCATGTGGGTGCGTTCGCCGGTGTACTCCTGCGGAGATCGCACGTCGATGAGCGGCCCGTCGCCCAAGTGCGCGAGAACGTCGTCCTTGAATGCGCGAATGGGAGCGTCGTTGCGCTCGACGACCGGGTAATCCGTTGACGTGATGTCGGGAACGTCGAAAGCGGTGTCGCGGTTCTCGGCGATCCACGCATCGCGGCCACCGTCGAGAAGACGGACGTCCTCGTGGCCGAACAGAGTGAAGACCCACAGTGCGTAGGCCGCCCACCAGTTGCTCTTGTCGCCGTAGATGACCACGGTGTCGTCGCGGCCGATGCCCTTGCGGTTCATCAACTCTGCGAACTTCGCACCGTCGATGTAGTCGCGGGTGACCGGATCGTTGAGGTCGAGATGCCAGTCGATCTTCACGGCTCCGGGGATGTGGCCGACGTCGTACAACAACACGTCTTCGTCGGATTCGACAACCTTGAGGCCCGGCGCACCGAGATTCGCCGAGAGCCATTCCGTCGAGACCAACCGGTCGGGATGCGCGAACTCGGCAAACGCGGTTGAGGGATCGGGGGCAACGGGCACGGGCGTACTCCTGAAGACGAATCGTTCGGTTCGAACACGGACTTGATCGATTCTATGCGCTGTGCGCAAGGTGAGACGCCCGGAAGCAGGTTCTGCCTGCTCGTGCCCGTTGCCGACCCTAAATCCTCGGTGTTCCTGCTCCGACGCTCGAATCTCTCAATTGTTCGGTGACACTTCCGATCGGCGTCACGCCCCGGGCGCAGACTTCTCTCAGAATCCGGTCGAGTTCGGTGAGGAAATTCACCATGGTTTCGTTTGCCGTCTCGGTATCGGGAAAGCGTGAACGCAGCGAGAGACCACGGTTCGTTCGCGAAATCCAGAACTGGGCATCGTCGGCGACCGTCACATTGCTGATGTGATGGGCGTTGAGGAGATCATGATCGTCTGTGCCGGGTAGTTTGCGGTAATCGATGTACGACACCATGAAGACGTCGGTGCGCGTGCGTCGAATCTTGTCGCCCAAAGCATCTCGAACCTGGGCCATGGTGACGCCCTCGAGCGTCAACGCAACTCGGAACGACGCGTGCGTATGTGCAAGGGATGCACCGAAATCCGCGTCGGGAGTGATCTGGACCGTGATCGGCGCGCTGGTGGTGAGCCAGCCGATCGCGTCGGCCCACCGCGGATCTTTGCGAATGTGAAGCGGAAATTGCAGCGGAAGCGTCGACTGGCCGGTGTACGAGTGGACGGAAAGTCCCATCGCAGTGAGGATTCCGGTGAACACGCTACCGCCGGCGGATAGGCAGATCTCGTCGAACGTCGCAGTCAATTCCTCGTCGAGCAGCACGCGCACATCGGCGCCCTGCGGCGCGGGCTTTCCGCCCTCGACGCCGAGATCCAAGGGGAAACTCGGTGATGTGCCACCGCAGATCTCGTAGAACCTTGCCCACTCTCGGATTCGAGGGTCGTTGTCGACGGGAAGCAGAGCGTCTGCCTCCAGTTCGCAGTACCGCACGAAACTTCCCGGGTCACCCAGTCGGCTCATCACTGCGTCGATGGCCTCGTGGTCGGTCAGGTCGGGTAGGGCGATCAGTCCCTCGTAGATCTGTCGCAGTTCCCCGAGAGCGATGACCAACGAGTAGCCGTCGACGAGTGTGTGATCGAACGCGCTCAGGACCGTGTAATGCTCTTCGCGTTCGACCGTGGCAAACGTGTATGCAGGGAAGGTCAGTGGATCGCATACCGTCGTGAATCGCTTCTTGAGATGCGCTCGGAGGTCTTCGGTCGAATCGAATTTCAGAGGTTCCGAAGTCTCGATGTGTGTGCCGTCTGGATCGAGTCCCATTCGGGTGGTGGTGAACTCGCCCACCTCGAATCCTGTGTGCAGAGTGTCATGGCGACTGATGAACAGGCGCAGCGCGAGGTCGAGTGCAGGCCGATTCAGTTCTCCGGGAAGGTCGAATGCGGCTGCCATCCACACACTCCGGCCCATGCCGTGTGTTCGCGCAGTCTCGAGGTGAAAATGCTGGTTGTACGACGGTGGTACTTCCGACTCGGTGACGGCGCCGTCCGCGGGCTGAAGCGACCATTCGGTGACGATTCCGGGGTCGAGTCCGTATCGATCGATCGAGGTGACATGCATCAGGCCACTCCCTCTGGTGCCACGAACGAGTAGTCGCCTTGAGCTGCAACAGTTTTGATGATCTTCGAGACATGCTCGGCGAAGCGGGTGGCCGATTCGTGGGCAATGGGGGTGTCGGGGTGAGACACGGCGATCCAGGTTCCGGTGTGCATCCGGTTGATCCACATCGACGCGATCTGAGTCTCTTTGCCGCCGACGATTCCCGTTGCCTTCGTCTCGGCGTAACTGTATGGATCCGGCATGCGTCGGCCGTCGATGTACGAGACGATCGGCGGCGGGGTGAGCGTCTTCGACAGTCCGCCGGGTGCGGAATCCGACTCGGCCAAGCTCGACAGAACCAGATCGATGACCTGCTGCACAGAGACATCAAGGAGTGCCTTGCCGTCGTGGTACCCCTGCTGCCCGAGCTTTGCCAACTCGGTGAAGCGTCGCTTGTCGTCGACGTCGATGCCGACCGGGATCAGGTTGATGTACCAGCCCTGCGCAAACGAGTCGGCCTCGGTTCGTGTGCTGACCGGCGAGAGGGCGATGTACTTGTCGCGTCCGGCGAGTTCGAATTCCGCAATCGCGAGCGCGGTAAACATTCCGCCGATGAAGTTGGCGCCGTTGGCTTTACAAACCGCACCGAACTTCTCGCACTCGATGTCGTCGGCCAGGTCGAAGCGTGAACCGATAGCCGGTTTGGGCGCGTCCTCGGCCCCGAGCGGGAGCGGAAATCCGGGGAACGAGCCGCCGCTGCGCATGAGGTAACCGAGCCACTGGTGCACTTCGGGTGACTGCATCGTCAGTTCGGTTGTTCGCTCGCGTTCGACGCGACCGAACTGTGCGTAACTTCCGGCCGGCCCGAGCTCGGGATGCGATCCGGTCGTTTCCGCGGCGTAGAGCTGACGCAATTCTGCGTACATCAGCACCATCGAGTTCATGTCCGAATGGGCGTGGTCGACTGCATGGAACAGGGTGAAGCTCGGATCGGCTTCGAGGTCGGCATGGTGGTGCTCGACGGCACCGAACACGAAGGCCGGCCACTGCAGCGCGCTGGTTTCGGTGGCGAACTTGGTCGCGACGAGCGCGCGGATCGCCTCGGATTCGGAGACGTCGTCGCCGACGCGGTACTCGAGTTCGATGCTTTCGACCGGCACCACGTGTCGACGGACCTCGAACGAGGTGTCCGCAGCGTCGGTGGTTGCTTCGTCGAACGAGAACCAGCTGTGCAGCGTGTCGTGGCGACGGATGTAGCGCTGAAGGGCTCGCGTCATGGCGTCGCGGTCCAGTGTTCCTGCGAAATCGAAGGCGATACCGATCCACGGAGACTGCGGATCGCCCTTCTCTGCGGTGACGCGGGCGCGTCGCAGGTGGCGATCCTGCATCGTGGTCGGGGGTAGTTCTCGGTCGATCTCGGCTTCGGCGGCTCGTTGAGCGGAAGCATGCGTGACGCCCCATTCGATTACCCGCCCAGGAAGCGGGTGCCAATGGGTGATCAAGTTCAGATCCATCGAGTAGAACTCCTGCGTGTGTCGTCGAGAAGCCTGCTCTGAAAATGGGCAGACGACGAACTATCCCATCTGGGGGACTGAATTGTCCGAAATACTACAATCTAAACAAGAACAGGTTCTAGAAGCGTTGTATTCGATTAGGATCATTCGGTGCTTCCGGACCCTTTAGGTGACGCTGTCGGCGCCGACCACAAGGGCGGGCGGCGAGCTGGTTCTCTGACGCCCTGGCTCGGGTTGGCGACGAGTCTGGCGGCGGCATTCATGCAATTGCTCGACGCGACAATCGTCAACGTCGCGCTTCCGAGTATCGCCGTCGATCTTCAAGCAGGCGTATCGGCGCAGTTGCTCATGGTCAGCGTGTACATCCTGGCTTTCGCGTGTTCGTTGATCACTGCAGCGCGGCTGGGGGACCTGTTCGGCCGTAGGGTTGTTTTTCTGACCGCCCTGTCCGTATTCGTCGTTGCCTCGTTGCTGTGCGGGCTCGCGCAGAGCGCGACGATGTTGATCGTCTTCCGGGGTCTGCAAGGATTGGCGGCCGGTTCGATGTCAGCCCAGACGTTTGCCATCATCTCGGGTCTGTTTCCGAAGGCCAGGCATCCGCGAGCCTTCGGGATCTACGGTGCGACCATCGGGCTCGCAACAGTCAGTGGGCCTCTGATCGGTGGGCTGCTGATCGAGTGGAATCTGTTCGACTGGGGCTGGCGCCTGATCTTCTTCGTCAACATCCCGATCGGCATCGCCGCCTTGATTCTCGGATATTTCCATCTCGTCGATGCTCGCGCTGAGCATGTGCGCTCACTGGACCTCATCGGCGCCGCACTGTCATCACTGGCGTTGTTCCTGCTGATCCTTCCCCTGGCCGAGGGAAGGGCGCGCGGATGGCCCACAGGTCTTGTCGTAATGCTCGCGATGTCGGCGCCGGTGGCAGTGGCGTTTGTGCTCTACGAATCGCGTTTGGCGAAACGAGGCGGCGATCCGGTCCTTCGTCTCGAGCTTTTCCGCGACCGAGCCTTCACAATCGGCGCGGTTCTTGCGTTCGTTTTCTTCGGAACCCTGACTTCCTTGATCTTCACCATCAGTCTCACCCTTCAGTTCGGCTTCGGGTTCTCCGCATTGCGAGCGGGCGTCATGACGCTGCCGTGGGCCGTCGGAATGGGCGTGGCGGCGGTTCTCTCATCGGCGGTGTACCGGATGCTCGGAAACCGTGTTCTGATCCTGGGGATGGTCGTCTTTGCCGGCTCGCTGATCGCGCTGTCGATCATCCTCGAACGCGAAGGAACCGATCCACGCTGGCTCGCGCTCGCCGGTCCGCTGCTTCTCGGTGGCGCAGGTCTCGGACTGTTCGTGGCACCACTGCAAACCGCGATCCTTGCGACGGTCGAACCCGCGCACGCGGGTTCGGTGTCGGGACTGCTTCCTACCGTTCAGCAGGTTGGCAGCTCCATCGGACTGGCCTTGATCGGAGTGGTGTTCTTCTCGCTCGTCGCGGGGCAAGCTCCGCAAGCAGTGCAGGGGGAGCGGCCCGAGTACGTTGCGAACCTTGAAGCTGCCGGCGTTGGTCCCGGCCTGATCGACATCGCCGAAAAGGCCTTTGTCGATTGCGCAACAAGCCAATTGGCATCCGGAACACCGATGGAGGTGGCGCCGGAATGTCGCCGGGACGGCTCCGCCGGTGCCGGGGGTCAATCCGTTCAGGTGGCAGTTGATGCCGCGTACGCATCGACTCGCGCGGCGGCCGGCGAAGCATTTCTCGAAGCGCAGCGCCGTGTGCTCGCGATCATCGCAGCAATTGCGCTCGGTATCGGATTGGCATCGACTGCTCTGCCGCGGGTCAATTCGCCGGTCTGAAAATTGCCCTTGACTCGAACAGGTGTTCGAGTACCCTGTGTGCAGGGGATCGGGGGATTCAATGAGTGTCTTGTTGTCGGACGTGGTGTCTGGTTCTGCGGTGGGGTTACGCGGACGCCTGTGGCGGTTGTCTTCTGCCGAGTTGCGTGCTGCTGCTGTCGAGGCGAGTGCGGAGATTCTGCGGCTGGAAGCGGTGCGGGTGGCGGTGGTGGACGAACTGTCGATGCGCCCGGATGATCAGGTGATTGCCAGCCGTGGAGTCGGGTCATGGTTGGCGGCGAACACGATGCTGCAGGTTCGGGACGGGAAGAAGATCGCCGCCCTGGGTGCGGCTTTGCGGCCGTTTCCGGCGGTGGCTGCTCGGTTCGATGGCGGGGATTGCTCGTTCGATCATGCTGTGTTGATCGTGGCGTTCTGTGAGTCACCGCCGAAGGGCATGCCGGAGGAGGCGCTCCCTCGCTGTATCGATTTGTTGTTGGCTGCTGCGTCGGGGGTGGAGGCGACGACGACGAAGGTGCGGAACGTGATCGCGACGTTGGAGCGGTTGTTCGAATCGGATGAGATCCCGCCCGCCGAGGATGTCGATCTCAATGAGTTGCGGATCGCGTCGACGCTCAATGGTCGGGTGGTGGTGCGTGGTGATTTCGATGCCCTCACCGGGGAAATGTTGTTGTCGGCGTTGTCGAATCTGACGATGCCGACCCCGGCACCGGATGGGACGCCGGATGCTCGGTCGGCGGCAAAACGCACGGCCGACGGGTTCACCGAACTGATCCGCCGCTATCTCGATTGCGCCAAGACCGGAACCGATGGTGGTCAGCGTCCGCACGTGAATGTGCACATCAATGCTCGTGATTTGGCTGAGCATCGGGATTGTGCCGCACAGTCTTCGGATTCGGGTGATGACGGCTCACTGGAGCTGTCCGATCTTGATGTCGGGCACATGCCCTGGCTGGGACCGCTGTCGGTGTCGCAGACCAGGCTTCTCGGGTGTGATTGTTTCCTCTCCACCGTGCTGCTCGACGATCACGGCGCGCCGCTCGATGCGAAACCAGGGAAGAGGTTGGTCACCGCCGAACAACGGACTGCGTTGATTGCCCGAGACAGAGGCTGCGCGTTCCCCGGTTGCACATGTGTGCCCGCGTGGACCGATGCGCACCATATCCGGCACTGGGCGAACGGCGGCCCGACGGTGATGAACAACCTGGTCCTGCTGTGCCGTTCGCACCACCGGTTGATGCACCGGAAATCAGGGTTCGTCGGGAAATGGGATATCCGGATCGGTGTCGACAACAAACCGTGGTTCATCCCGCCACCCTCGATCGACCCGCAGCAGCACCCGCGGCCGGCGAACACCACCTTCAAAACCTGAAGGGTCAAACCTTTTCGGTGACAACAAAAACGACCAGCTTCGCATCGGCATGGACCCGATGCGGGGCTGGTCAGTGGTGCTTGGAGAAAACGTGCTTGGAGAAAACGTGCTTGGAGAAAACGCGTCAGAAGATGCTCTGCGTGCGCCAGAGATCCGAGACGGAAACCCCGACACGCTCGAGAAGTGTTCGTACCAAAGGTAATCCGATACCGATGACACTCGAGGGATCACCCTCGATTCTCTCCACGAACCAGCCGCCGAGACTGTCGAGCGTGAATGCTCCGGCGACTTGGAGCGGCTCGCCCGTTGCCAGGTATGCCTCGAGATCCTCGGTGGACGGTTGCGCGAAATGAACCACTGTTGCGCTGTGATCCGAGGCCATGCGGACGATGCGGCCGTCGGCGACGCGTAGGACACAGTGCCCGGTCAAGAGAGTGGCGCTGCGTCCGGCCATTGCGGCCCATCGCTTACGGGCGATATCGACGCTGCCCGGCTTGCCTTGAAGTTGCCCGTCGATCAGGAGCATCGAATCGCACCCGACAACGACTACGTCGGTGAGATTGTCGGCGGCAAGACCGGGAACGATCTCGGCGGCCTTGGCCTCCGCCAGTACCGTCACGACTTTTTCGGGGGCGGCGTCGGGTCCGAGGTTGTCGGCGATCTTGTCCTCGTCGACGCCGGAGACACGCACAAGCGGCGAAACCCCGGCCGCCCGCAGAACTGCGAGGCGAGCCGGGGACGCTGAAGCTAGAACCAGTTGAGTCACGTCAGCAGAGTGATCGTCAGCTGCGACGGATCGCGGGGTTCAGGTACGCGTACGGCGAGAACGGCGCACGCGTGCGGTGGAACTGAGTCGGATCGCCCCAGGTCTCCGCGGGAACGTTCGACTCGGGAGCTTGACCGCTGCCGGCAGCCGCAGCAAGCACGCTGACCAGTGCCGCGATCTCGACGTCCGTGGGCGAACCCTTGACGATCTTGATGACCGACGCGTCGGAGGTCGACGTCTCGGTCAGCTCCGTGAGCGAAGCATCCGTCGCGGTTCCCTCGACGACCGCACCGTTGGTCGGTGCGGTCTCCGCCAGTGCGACATCTTCGCTGAGAATGTCCTCGGTGGTTGCGGTCATAGGGGAATGTTCCCATGCTTCTTGGGCGGAAGGGAAACGGCCTTGCGCTCTAGCAGTCGCAATGCGGAAACGATTTGTCCGCGGGTGTGCGACGGAGGAATGACAGCGTCGACGTATCCGCGCTCAGCGGCGACGTACGGGTTGACGAGTGTGTCCTCGTACTCGTTCTGCAGCTTGAGGCGCAGTGCATCGACGTCTTCGCCGTTCTTCGCGGCTTCGAGAAGCTGCTTGCGGTAGACGAATCCGACAGCTCCGGATGCACCCATGACGGCGATCTGAGCGGTCGGCCATGCCAGGTTCACGTCGGCGCCCATGTGCTTGGAGCCCATGACGTCGTACGCTCCGCCGTAAGCCTTGCGGGTGATGACCGTGATCTTGCCGACCGTTGCTTCTCCGTATGCGTAGAGGAGCTTCGCGCCGCGGCGGATGATGCCGTTGTATTCCTGCTCGGTTCCGGGGAGGAAGCCGGGAACGTCGACGAGCGTGATGATCGGGACGTTGAACGCGTCGCAGGTACGCACGAAGCGAGCGGCCTTCTCCGAGGCGTCGATGTCGAGGCAGCCCGCGAACTGGGTGGGCTGGTTGGCGACGATGCCGACCGAGCGTCCGTCGACGCGACCGAAACCGACGATGATGTTCATCGCGCGCTCGGCCTGGACCTCGAGGAACTCGTCGTCGTCGAGGATGCGACGAATGACCTCGTGCATGTCGTACGGCTGGTTGGCCGAGTCCGGGATGAGGGTGTCGAGTTCGATGTCCTCGGCGGTCAGGCTGTCTTCGATCGAACCGACGATGGGGTCGGTGATCTCGCCGCGGGGAGCCGCTGCCTGGTTGTTGGACGGCAGGTAGCTGAGCAGGTCCTTGACGTAGTCGAGTGCGTCCTGCTCGCCGGAAGCGACGTAGTGGGCGACGCCGGACTTGACCATGTGGGTGCGAGCACCGCCGAGGTCTTCCATCGTGACGTCTTCACCGGTGACCGTCTTGATGACGTCGGGGCCGGTGACGAACATCTGGGAGGTCTCGTCGACCATCACGACGAAGTCGGTCAGTGCGGGGGAGTACACGTGGCCGCCGGCGGCGGGTCCCATGATCAGTGAGATCTGGGGGATGACACCCGAGGCCTGGACGTTGCGGTGGAAGATCTCGCCGTAGAGGCCGAGCGAGACGACGCCTTCCTGAATGCGCGCGCCTGCACCTTCGTTGATGCCGACGAGGGGCCGTCCGGTGCGGATCGCGAGGTCCATGACCTTGACGATCTTCTCACCGTAGATTTCGCCGAGCGATCCGCCGAAAACGGTGGCGTCCTGTGAGAAGACACAGACGTCGCGGCCGTCGATGGTGCCGTAACCGGTGACGACGCCGTCGCCGACCGGGCGGTTGTCAGCGAGACCGAAGTTCACACTTCGGTGCCGTGCCAGTGCGTCGAGTTCGACGAAGGAGCCCTCGTCGAGGAGGGCGGTGATGCGCTCGCGGGCGGTCAGCTTGCCTTTGGCGTGCACCTTGTCGATGGCGGCTTCGCCGCTCGGTGCCTGCGCCTGGGCTTGGCGATTCCGCAGGTCCGCGAGCTTTCCCGCGGTCGTGTGGATATCGGGTGCGGCCGCCGCCTCCGGCGCGTTCGGCTCTTGGACAGTGGTCATGGACGTGAGCTTAACGAGAGTGCGTGGGGGGCTTCGAAGGCAGGTCCGATTGTCGCTGTCTTGCAGGCTCAAGCTACTGACCAGTACATTCTCGCTGTCGTCATAGGCTGGGGCTATGTGGACCGACTTGAACCGACCGCCCCTCGACGGCAATGCCCTACGACGCGCACTGGTGCGCAGTGACAACGACGACGCGCGCGTTTTCTGGAACCGCCTCGACGTTGTCGAGGAGACCGGTTCGACGAACGCGGATCTCCTTGCGCGAGCGGCAGATCCGGATGCCGACCGTCACGTTCTGATCGCCGAATATCAGGCGAGTGCACGTGGCCGTCATTCGCGCACGTGGGTGAGTCCGCCGCAAGCGCAGATCTCGATGTCGGTTCTGCTGTCGATGCCCGGAATGAATCTCGCGGACATGGGTTGGCTCCCGCTACTGTCGGGAATCGCGGTCGTCGACGCGCTGCGCAACGTGGCCGAAGTACCCGCAGAACTCAAGTGGCCGAACGACGTTCTCATCGGTGACAAGAAGGTCGCCGGCATTCTGGCCGAGGTGGCGAGGACGGCGCCCGATCCCGCGGTGGTGGTGGGGATCGGGCTGAACGTGAGCCTCGGCGTCGAGGAGCTGCCCGTCCCGACCGCTACGTCACTGCTGATCGAAGAAGCATCGACTGTCGACCGCGACACTCTCGTTCGCGCAATCGCCCGTGAATTGGCAACGCAATTCCGTGCTTGGGAATCGTCGAAATGGGATACATCTGTGTTGGCTGCCGAATACCGGCAGCGCTGCGGGACGCTGGGCAAACGAGTCCGCGCGGTCTTGCCGGGCGACAAGGAGGTGTTCGGTATCGCGACCGACGTCGACACTTCCGGACGCGTCGTCATCGAAATCGAGGGAACAGATGGGGAGACCTTTGCGGTCGCAGCAGGTGATATCACGCACCTTCGCGCCGCCCCGGTCACCGAATCGTGAACGTTGCCGGATTTTCTGGCACCAAAGTGCTAATTTTTGGCCCGGACCGGTTTTCGAACCAACCGTCCGTCCTTCATTTCACTCAACTGCGGGATTTACCGAGCTGCCTAGGGGCGTCATGACCACACCGATCGTTGTTCCGACCGAAGCCGAGACGGCCGAGAGCGCTCGCCGCGTACTCACCGGCGTGACGGTGCTGCTCGGTGTCCTCACATTGGGCCTGGGTATCGCGGTACTCGCGTGGCCGGATGCCACCCTGTTCGTGGTCGCGGTTGTCATTGCGATCCAGCTGTTCGGATTCGGAATCGTTCAGATCATCCGTTCGTTCGCGGACGTGACGGCTTCGGGTGGAACTCGCACGCTCGTCGCGATCTCCGGCGCGTTGGCAGTGCTCCTCGGATTCTTGGTTCTCCGTAGCCCTTTGCAGACGGTGGTTCTGATCGCGTTGGTGATCGGTGCCTGGTGGGTATTCCGTGGCGTTCTCGATCTGGTCGACGCGGCGTCCGGGCACACCGTCGATCGCGGTCTGTCGATCGTGCTCGGAGTCATCAGCATCGTCGCGGGTGCAATCGTCCTTCTGCAGCCCGAACTCTCGCTCGACGTCTTCCGCATCGTGGTCGGCGTGTGGATGGTGCTGTACGGCATCATCATCGTCGTGACCCCGTTGGTGCTGCGAAAGATCGCGCAGCCCTGAGCGTTGTGCCTGAAAGTCGGTGCGGGGTGGCAGACTTCCCGTCATGGGATATCCCGAAGACGCCCTCGCTCAGGACGAGGAACTGATACTGCATCGCCATCCTCATTGGAAGATGTTGGTGCTTCCGGCGCTGACGTTCGTACTTGCGACGGCTGTCGCCGGGTTCTTGTTGGGCCTCGCACAGACGAGATTGGACGGCACGGCTCGCACCGTGTCGTCCATTGCCGTCGGAATCATCTGGCTCGGTGTCGTGGCCTGGCGGTCGGTTGCGCCCTTCACGGTTTGGAAGTTCACGCATTTCATCGTCACCGATCGGCGAGTGCTCATCCGCCACGGAGTGCTCACGCACACGGGTATCGACATTCCCATGGGGCGGATCAGCAATGTTCAGTTCCGTCACGGCCTGATCGATCGAATGCTCAAGACCGGAACTCTGGTCATCGCATCTGCCAGTGACGATCCGCTCGAGTTCGACGACATTCCTGACGTCGAGCACGTTCACGCCCTGCTGTATCACCAGGTTTTCGATTCCATGCAGCAGCCACCATCGCAGGCACCGCAGTGGCCGTCAGGTGAAAACGACGACCCGAATGATCGAAATGGCTGGTAATCAACGTGCAAAGGCGTGTTGTCCGTAGTCTGTTCGTGTGACTGCCGTATTGCTAGCCGAAGACGACGAGGCCATTGCTGCACCCCTTTCCCGCGCCTTGGGGCGTGAAGGGTATTCGGTGACGGTCGAACCGACCGGACCCGCTGCGTTGCAGCAGGCGCTCGAAGGTGATTTCGACCTGTTGATTCTCGATCTCGGCCTTCCGGGCATGGACGGCCTCGAGGTCTGCCGACAGATTCGTGCGCATCGCACCTCGCTCGCCGTGCTGATGTTGACCGCCAGGACCGACGAAGTCGACTTCGTGGTCGGGTTGGACGCGGGCGCCGACGACTACGTCAGCAAGCCGTTTCGTCTCGCCGAGTTGATGGCACGTGTGCGAGCACTCCTGCGTCGCCACGGTGGCCGCGAGGACACGATCGTCGAGGTCGGTGGCATCAGGCTCGAGCCCGCGGCACGACGCGTACTCGTCAACGGCTCCGAAATCGCCTTGGCCAACAAGGAATACGAGCTTCTGCGGGTCCTCCTCGAGCACGCCGGGGAAGTGGTCTCGCGCGATACGATCCTTCGTGAGGTGTGGGGCGACGTCGAGCTTCGTGGATCGAAGACGCTCGACATGCACATGTCGTGGCTGCGCCGCAAGATCGGCGACGAGGGCCCCGCCGTGGAACGCAGGATTGCCACCGTCCGCGGTGTCGGTTTCCGAATCAACACCGACTAACTTCTCGAGAATCAGGAACTGCCGGCATGCGGCGTCGCATATTGCAGTCGATTCTCGCTGTCGTGATCATGACGGCGTTGCTGCTGGGGGTTCCGCTGATCTACACGGCGTGGCTCTGGGTGGAGGACGTGACGCGAAGTGATCTCCGGGTGCGCCTCGACCGGATGGCCGCTGAGGTCATCGCGCAAGAGGGGACGAACGGACTCGTCGAAGGTGCGTTGAACACCGATTCGCTCAAGGTTCTCACCCCGAACGACGGGCGCCTCGTCGTCGTGTATCCGACCGTCGTCGACGGCGCCGCACGCGTCGACGTCGGTGAGGCGACGGTCAAGAACGCACTCGTCGAATCGCTCGCGATGGGAACGTCCGGCTCGTTGCGTCTCGAGGTGCCGTCGGAGAACCTGCGCACCCAGCAGAAGCAGGCGGTGATGGCTGTCGGCGTGCTCGTGCTTCTGTCCATCACGGCAGGCACCGTGGTTGCTGTGGTCACTGCGCGTCGGCTTGCCGATCCGCTGCAGGATGTGGCCGACCGGGCGGCGCGCCTCGCCGAAGGCGACTTCCGGCCGGATCCTCGTCGGCACGACATCCCCGAACTCGACCGCGTGTCCGACGTCCTCGATGCGGCAACCGTGGAGATTTCGGTGCGGCTGCAACGAGAGCGCGCGCTGGTTGCGGATGTCTCGCATCAATTGCGCAGTCGACTGACTGCAGTGCGGCTGCGCCTGGACGAGTTGTCCGTTCACGAAGATCCTGACGTCGTGAACGAGGCCGAGGAAGCCATGGCGCAAGTGGACAGGCTCACCGACGGAATCGACGACCTGATTCGCTCGTCGCGCACCAGTGGGTCATCGGCGAGTCTGGTGTCGGTAGTCGGCGAGCTGGAACAGGTGACTCGCGACTGGCAGGCTCAGTTCGACGGAGAGGGACGCAGGCTGCGCCTACGTGGCGATCGCACGGTGATGGCTGCGACCACAGGTTCGCGTCTGCGTGAAGCTGTTTCCGTTCTGGTCGACAATTCGTTCGAACACGGTGAAGGCACGTGCACGGTGTCGGTGCGATTGATCGACGGTACGGGTCGCAGTTCGTCTCGCCGTGACTCGATGGTGTGCGTCGAGGTCACCGACGAAGGCTCCGGTGTGGAGAACGATCTGGCGCCGCACATCTTCGACAGAGGATTTTCGGGGGCGGGGTCCACCGGCGTCGGGTTGGCGCTCGCACGTGCACTGATCGAAGCCGACGGGGGCCGCCTGGAACTGCAGAGGCGTAAGCCTGCCTTGTTCGCCGTCTTCCTGCCGGTGGCCAACACGGCGCCGACCGCGGACGTCGTTCCGCGCCGCGAACCGCGCTGACCGAAAGGCCGGCGCAGACGGAAAACTCAGGAGTGCCCGAGCTCTTCTTCGGCGTCAGGAATTACCGGCTCAGGCGCTGTGGTTTCGGATAACGCTGTGGTTCCGGATAACGCTGTGGTTTCGGGCAACCCTGTGGTGTCGGACAGTTCGAGCGGTTCCGGATTCTCGTCGGGAAACACGAACTTGCGGAAGGCCCAGAATCGGAACGCCATCTGCAGCAGGTTGCCGATGACATATGCACTGATGAAGTCGGCGATGTTCTCCGTCGCCAGGCTGACTTCGGGTACGCGCAGGTTGAAGACGTAACTGGAGATGTACAGCGGGATGAAGCTGATGACGACACCGATGGCGCTGATGATGAAGAACAGCGCAGCTTCGTGCGCTGGTTCACGGCCACCACGGTTCTTGAACGACCACTCGCGGTTGAGAATGTACGACGCGATCACCGCGACGACGCCGGCGATGATCTTGGCCGTGATCGGCTTGGATTCGAGGATCGACAGCTTGAGTGTGTAGAAGATGCCCGAGTCGATGAGGAAGGTCGTTCCGCCGACGATCGCGAATTTGATCAGCTCGCTGTGACGCAGAGCGATGTCACGAAACGGTTGGGGTATGCGGGCAATGACCCCGTCGACAAATGGCACAACAGATGAGTTTACGAAACGAAACCGCGTTACCACCAATTTGCCGCGGATTCATCAGCAGAATCACAGATTGGGAACGCTGAATGAACGGGCGAACGCGGCACATGACAACATAGAGAGCCGTGACCGGCAAAAACGATCCCGCGCAGATCCCCGCCCGCCCGACCACCCCTCGACCGGCAAAAGCATCCATGCCCGTCGTCACCATGATCGGTGGCGGACAGTTGGCCAGGATGACTCACCAGGCGGCGGTGGCCCTGGGCCAGACGCTCCGAGTGCTCTCCGGGACTTCGGACGAGCCGGCAGCTCAGGTCAGCCCCGACGTCGTGCTCGGCAGCCACACCGACCTCGATGCTCTCCGCCGTGCAGCGGTCGGTTCCAATGCACTGACCTTCGACCACGAGCACGTGCCGACCGAGCACCTCGAGGTTCTTGTTGCCGAAGGCGTGAACGTTCAGCCGCCGCCGCAGGCTCTGATCTTCGCTCAGGACAAACTGCTCATGCGTCGCAAACTTGCCGAACTGGGCGCACCCGTACCCGCGTACGCCGAAGTGACGTGGGCGGAAGACGTCGTGCGTTTCGGCTCCGAACACGGTTGGCCGCTCGTCATCAAGGCAACACGCGGAGGCTACGACGGCCGCGGCGTCTGGATCACCGACGATCAGGACGAAGCAGAAGCCATCGTCACCGAGCAGCTGAACAAGGGTGTTCCGCTGATCGTCGAGGAAATGGTCTCGATGCGTCGGGAGCTGTCCGCCATGGTGGCGCGGTCGCCGTTCGGACAGGGCGCTACTTGGCCGGTCGTGGAAACGGTTCAGCGCAACGGCCAGTGTGCCGTCGTGATCGCACCTGCCCCCGAGCTTTCGAGTGCCGTTGCCGAGGAAGCTGAACAGTTGGCGCTGCGCATCGCGTCGGAGCTCGGTGTGGTCGGCTCCATGGCCGTCGAACTGTTCGAGACGACCGACGGCACTCTCGTGGTCAACGAGTTGGCGATGCGCCCGCACAACTCCGGTCACTGGACGATGGACGGCGCCCGCACCTCTCAGTTCGAGCAGCACCTGCGCGCGGTTCTCGACTACCCGCTCGGAGATACGTCGCCGATCGCGCCGGTCACCGTGATGGCCAACGTTCTCGGTGCGCCGGAAGCTCCCGAGATGACGATGGACGAGCGCGTCCATCACCTGTTCGCGCGGATGCCTGACGCGAAGATCCACCTGTACGGCAAGGGTGAGCGCAAGGATCGCAAGATCGGACACGTCAACATCGTGGGCGTCGCCGGATCCATCGACGATCCGAATTACGTTGCCGCAGTTCGGGAACGCGCCGAGCGCGCAGCACATTGGCTTTCGTACGCAGTTTGGACCGACGGATGGGATGTACACGGTGAGTGAGAGCGCGCAGGTCGGCCTGATCATGGGCAGCGATTCGGATTGGCCGACCATGGAAGCTGCAGCCGAAGCTTTGGCCGAGTTCGGTATCCGCTTCGAGGTCGGTGTCGTCTCGGCGCACCGCACGCCTCAGCGGATGCTCGACTACGCCAAGGAAGCTTCCGGCCGCGGAATCAAGGTCATCATCGCCGGTGCCGGTGGCGCCGCGCATCTTCCGGGCATGGTTGCCTCGGCTACGCCGTTGCCCGTCATCGGTGTTCCGGTGCCGCTCAAGTACCTCGACGGTATGGATTCGCTGCTTTCGATCGTCCAGATGCCGGCCGGCGTCCCGGTGGCGACAGTGTCGATCGGCGGCGCTCGCAACGCCGGTCTGCTGGCTGCTCGGATTCTCGGTGCTTCGGATCCCGCACTGCAGCAGCGGATGGTGGCGTTCCAGGAGAGCCTCGAGTCGATGGTGCTCGACAAGGACAAGGCGCTCCGCGAAAAACTGCTGGGCTGATCTTCTCGTGTGTGCACGACGCGGGCTGCCGCTGATCCGAGCGAGTCGGGGCAGCGCGCAGTCCGCGTTCGTCACCCGCGTCGCCCTGTTCTACGCCGGGATTCTCGGCGCGGACATCCGCTTCGACGACGAGTCCGGGATCTTCGTCGCTTCCGGGCTGCGCAGCGGGTTCGCCAGAGGGGGAACAACTCTCGGTGGTGTGTATCTTACGCGGCGAAACACGACGCGACCCGTCCTTCGTCACGAGGCCGTTCATGCAGACCAATGGGCCAGGTACGGAATCATATTCGGGTTGTTGTACCTGCGTGAGGAACTGCGTCATCGCGGGCCGCGCAACCGCTTCGAAATCGAGGCCGGTCTCGAAGACGGCGGTTACCGCACCTGAGTGAAAGCTCGTCAGTAAAAGCTACTCTTGGCGGCATGGCTCGTTTTCCGACTAGTGAACGCTTCGTCCGCTGGAGCGCGGAACATGCTCGCGGTGTGGACATCTGCATTGCGACGGTTGCCGCACTGTTCAGCGTTGTCGTTGCGGTCGAGGCGAGTCCGCTGGCGGTGTTCATCTCGCTGGGTATGACCGTTCCGTTGGTTTGGCGACGCTCGCGCCCCGAACTCTCCGGCATGGTGATCGCAGGGTTCGCAGTTCTACACGTGATCTTCATCGGCAACACACTGCTCGCATCGGCCGTTGTCGTACCCATCTCCCTGTACGCGCTGGCCGCTTACGGCGCTCGGTGGAGTTCACTCACCGGGCTGGTGCTCGCGTTGCTCGGCTCGATTGCCGGAACTGTTCGATACTTCGGCTACGACGGAATCCCGGTGTCCTCCCAGGTCATGCAGTCCGTGGCCGTCATGATCTTCATGCTCGCGGTCTGGGCGTTCGGTGACCTGCGTCGAGTCCGCACCAAACAATTGGAAGGCCTGACCGAGCGCGCACGGTTGCTCGAACTCGAGCGTGCGCAGGAAGCGGAAATCGCGACGATCAGCGAACGCTCGAGGATTGCGCGCGAGATGCACGACATCGTTGCTCATTCGTTGACCGTTGTCATCGCTCAGGCCGACGGCGGACGCTACAGCGCGGCCAAGGATCCTCAGGCTGCAATTCAGGCACTCGAAACAATTGCCTCCACCGGCCGCCAGGCGTTGACCGACATGCGATCGCTGCTGTCCGTCCTGCGTGAGGACACGCCCCGTGATTTCTCGGTGATCCCGGGCGCCGGCGACATCGACAGTCTCTTCCACGAGTTACGCAGCAGCGGACTCGACATCGCCGTCAGCGTGACCGGGGAACCACGCGAACTCTCTGCGGGTGCGGGGTTGACGGCGTATCGCATCGTGCAGGAATCGCTGACGAACGTTCTCAAACATGCGGGGCCTGGAGCACAGGCGAGCGTCGAGATGACGTGGGCTGAAACCGAACTCGTTCTCGGTATCACCGACGACGGACGAGGCGGCAGCGCCGCGCTGGTCGAATCGTCACCAGGCGGACAGGGACTGATCGGAATGGCCGAGCGAGCCAAGCTGCACGGAGGCAAAGTGACCGCCGGACCGAAATCAGGCGGCGGATACAGCGTCCGGGCCGTCTTGCCGTACGAACGAACGTCTGGGTAGGTCTAGAAACGTCCGAAGGTCTTAAGGTGAGTGGCATGGACGAACACGTGGCTCCGATCGCAGTGGCACTGATCGACGATCAGCAGCTGGTCCGCGCAGGTTTTCGAATGGTCATCGACTCACAGCCGGATCTGTCGGTGGTTGTCGAGGCTTCGGACGGTCAGCAGGCGTTGACCGAGTTGGCCGCCCGTCATGTCGACGTCGTTCTGATGGATGTCCAGATGCCGAAGATGGACGGCATCGAGGCGACTCGTCGGCTCCTGGCCGACCCCGATGCGCCGAAGGTCGTGGTGCTCACCACCTTCGACAACGACGAGTACGTGATGTCGGCTATCCGGGCGGGCGCCAGTGGTTTCCTGCTCAAGGACGTGCCACCGGAGCAGTTGCTCGACGCCATCCGCACCGTGCACCGCGGGGACGCGGTGATCGAAGCCCGGGCCACTCGGCGACTGCTTCAGCACGTCGGGCCACTCCTGGAAGGCTCGGCGCCCGAAGCGCAGTTGCCCGAAGAGTTGACGCCGCGCGAGGTCGAGGTGCTCGAAGCCATGGCGTACGGGCTGTCGAATTCGGAGATCGCTGCGAAATTCCACGTCTCCGAGACGACAGTGAAAACCCATGTCGGACGGGTTCTTTCGAAGACTCATTCTCGTGATCGTGTACAGGCAGTCGTCTTCGCCTTCCAGATCGGACTCGTCCGGCGCGCAGATCTCCTCGGCACCGAGGGCTGACACGCCGCCCTGTCCAGTCCTACCCCGGGATGACACCGGGCTGTCCAAGATCGCCCCGCACTCCGACGCGGAGACCACTTGCGCTGCAATAACGTCGATTCCGTCATAGCGAGAAGCTTTACGGAGGGCAAAAAATGCATGCGCACACCACGACGGAACCAGCCGCAGTGCCGGCGATCACTGCCCGCGGTGTCACCAAGGTGTACGGCACCGGTGAGACCACGGTTCACGCGCTCGGCGGAGTCGACGTGGACTTCGGTCGCGAGCGGTTCACCGCGATCATGGGCCCGTCCGGCTCCGGAAAGTCGACGCTCATGCACTGCCTGGCCGGACTCGACACGGTCTCGGGTGGGCAGGTTTTCCTGGGCGACACCGAAGTCACGAAACTCGGCGACACGGAGCTCACCGAACTGCGACGCGAGCGAATCGGATTCGTCTTCCAAGCGTTCAACCTGCTACCGGTGCTCACTGCTCGGGAGAACATGGTGCTGCCGATGAAGCTGGCAGGTAGTGAACCCTCGCCCGAGTGGATGGACGAGGTGATCGGCAAGCTGGGCCTGTCGCAGCGTCTCGATCACCTGCCGCACGAATTGTCGGGCGGTCAGCAGCAACGTGTAGCCGTCGCCCGCGCACTACTGCCCCAGCCCGACGTGATCTTTGCCGACGAGCCCACCGGCAACCTGGATTCCCGTTCCGGGACAGAGGTTCTGGGACTCTTGCGGACCAGTGTCCGGGAGACCGGTCAGACCGTCGTCATGGTGACGCACGATCCGGTGGCGGCGTCGTACGCGGATCGAGTCGTGTTGATCGCGGACGGGCGTATTGCCGGAGAGATCGACCATCCCACCGTCGACTCGGTGATCGGTGCCATGCGAGCTCTCGGTGCCGACGACCTGGCCGATGTTCCTGCAGTTTCGGGTGCACTGCGATGAGAGGTCTGGCTTTTGCGCAGGCGCGGGCACATGCCGGGCGCTATGTGGCGTCGATACTCGCGGTGGTGATCGCCGTCGGATACATCGTCGCGACTTTGACCTTGAGCTCGACGGTCGACGCGAGTGTGAACAAATCACTTGCGACGCAATACGAAACCACAGATGTCGTCGCGTCCGGTCCAGGCGTGACAGAAGCACAGCTGAGCGCGGTTCCGGGCGTCTCGGCGGTGGCCGACGACGTGTCGACGTATGTTCGTGTCGACTCCGAGGCAAAGGGTGCGTCCTACGGGGATGCGCTCTCGATTGCCGACAATCCCGAATTGCGTTGGGAGAAGGTGTCGGAGGGATCGATTCCGGCCGGTCTGGGGCAGGTGTTGGTGAGCGCGGACTCCGGGATACCGATCGGTGCCCGAATCACAGTCACGGCACGGGATTCGACGGTCGGTGCCGCCGCACCCACCGCGGAGGTAGTCGGACTGGTCGACCTCTCCGGTTCGGCGCAACGACTGGGCGGGATCAAGATATTCACCACCGCCGAGCAGGTGAGCGCGTGGGCCGGTGACAGTGCCGAACGTGAGTTCCGTGTCGCCGGTGACGGTTCACGCTCTCAGCAAGAACTCGTGGATTCGATCTCGAGCGCGTTGCCCGCGGACTCCACCGTGCTGACCGGCGACGAAGCCACAGACAACGCCGCAGCCGAATACATGGGCGGCACCAAGATCCTCAGCACGGTGTTGCTCGCCTTCGGCGCCATCGCCGTTGTTGTTGCCGCGCTGGTGATCGCCAATACATTTGCCGTGCTGCTCGCGGCGCGCACTCAGGAACTCGCGTTGCTGCGATGCGTCGGCGCCACGGCCAAACAGGTTCGCCGGAGCATTCGCAGTGAAGCCGCGGCGGTCGGCGTGATCGCCTCGGTGATCGGCGTCGGACTCGGTGTCGGACTTGCGTGGGCGATCGGTCGGGTAGCAACGGCCGCAGATGTGCCGGTTCCTCTTTCGTCACTGAGCGTCACCCCGGTGACCGTGCTCGTCGGTCTTGCCGTCGGCATCGTGATGACGATGCTCGCTGCATCTGCGCCCGGGCGGGCGGCAACGAGGCTCTCCCCGCTGGCGGCACTGCAGCCGATGGAGTCCAAGCCTGAGAGCGTTCAGGTATCGGTGGTGCGCCGGGTTCTCGGCGTCGTGACCCTGCTCGCGGGCATCGCGATGACCGTCCTGGGAGTGACGAATCAGCAGGTGCCGGCGGCAACCGCCGGTGGACTGTTCTCGTTCCTGGGGATCGCGGCACTGTCCGGTCGAATCGTGCCTGCACTGATCAATGCGGCCGGCGGAGTGTTGGCGAGACTGATTGGTCCGGTGGGAAGCCTGGCAGCAGGCAACGCCGGTCGGAACCCACGCCGCACGTCGGCGACGGCCACCGCATTGTTGATCGGTGTGGCCTTGACGAGCACGCTCGTCGTGGGAATCGCGACGGTCAAGGAAGCCGCACCCGCGGCGATGGACAGTCAATTCCCCGTCGACGTCATGGTGAGCGGTTCCGGTTCGGCACCGCTTCCCGCAGGGTTGGGCACAGACATCGCCGCGGTCAACGGTGTCGGCGCGGTGAGCGGTCTGGACAAGGCCGAACTGACGATCGACGGGCGCGGTTCGTTGGCCGGATTCGGCGTCGACGCTGCGCGGGTGAAAGATGTTCTGCGTACCGAGATCTCGGTACCCGCGGCCGGTCAGTTGGTGCTCTCGCCCGCTGACCTGACCGAATACAAGCTTTCGGCGGGCGATACGGCGACGGTGCGTGGGGATCGCGGCGTCGTGAACGTCAGCGTGGTCGAGGGCGTGAAAGGTCAACCAGCACTACTGGATCGAGGCGATCTCGGTGCAGCGGCCACCGCGCCGACCACCGATTCGTACTGGGTAAGGCTGGGGACGGATACTGACGAACAGGCTTTGGCCGCCACCGACCGCATCACGGAACTGGCACGCCAGGAAGCGCCGGGCAGCGATGTTCAGGGCATGACCGAGATGCGTTCAGCTCTCGATTCGATCCTCGACACCATGCTCATGGTGGTTGCCGGATTGCTGTCGGTAGCGGTGTTGATTGCTTTGATCGGCGTCGGAAACACCATGGCACTGTCCGTTCTCGAACGGCGCCGCGAATCCGGACTGCTTCGCGCACTCGGACTGACCAAGAAGGGAATTCGAGCCATGTTGATCTGGGAAGCGCTGCTCGTGGCAGGAGTCGCATCGGTGATCGGAGTGCTGTTCGGGATGGTGTTCGGTGTAGCCGGTACCGCATCGGTATTCGGGATCGAGGACGTCGCCCTCAGCGCAGTGCCGTGGGTGCAGTTGGTAGCCATCGTGTTGATCGGCGGAATCTGCGGTGTGATCGCGTCACTGCTTCCCGCTAGGCGGGCGGGGCTGGTGTCACCGGTGACAGCTCTCGCGAGCTAGCGTTCAGAACTGTTTCGTGACCTTCTCGGTGCCCACTCGGCGCGCGGTAGCTTCCGCGTCCGGGTGGGCCACCTGCACGAGTGAGGCGCCCGCGGCGAGAACTGCCAGAAGCCCGTCGATCAATTCGTCTGCCGTGTCCCACGTGCGACTGGAGAGGACACGATCCGTCGACACCAATTCGACGTTCTTCGCCGATGCCCGTGCCGCGTCGATCGTGTCCGCTACGGACCGGCCTTCGAGCGCCGAACCGGCTCCGGCGCTACGGAACTGGTCGCCGTGCACACGGATGGAGGTTGCGTAGTCGGCGACGCCGAGCGGAAGATCGCTCAAACCTTTGCCGAACGCGTCGAGTGAGAGTGCGGATACCTCCGGTACGTCCGCAACATCGTCCAGTCGGTCGGCAGTGACAAAAGCCAGTTCGGCGTCGGCGTCGGGGGAGAGGACCACCTCACCGCCTGCCCACCACACACCCAGCAAGACGGCGACGCTCTGCCAGTGCGCGGGAAGCAGCACGGCAACTTTGCCGCCGGGCTCGAGAGCGAACTCGTCGCGGACCATATTCGCTGTCTTTGCCGCCCAGTTGGCCAGAGTGCTCGCAGACAATTCGATGCGCTCGCCGGTGGCGTCGTCGTAGTAGGTCACGCGAGGGCCGGCCGGGTCGGCAGCCAGGATCGGTCCGAGGAGGGCGTCGGTCAGGTTGTCTACAGGCGAAGGCACCTAATCAGCTTACGCAGCGGTTCAGTTGACACAGCGCGGGCCGTTGGAGGCCGCGTCGATCGGCGGACCGGGAGGGGCGGGAGTGGGGCTGGTCTCGGTGGTGCTCGACGATTCAGTCGTGCTTGTCGCTCCTTCGGACGGGGATACCGCGTCCGCGGACTGCGGGCCGCTGTAGTCCTCGGCAATGACAACCCGAACCTTGCCCGAGGACAATGACGAATCCTCCTTGACCGTCAGACCGCCGAGTGCCTCGGCCACCGCGAGTGCTGCGTCGTCGTCCGCGGACTTTGCGAACACCGTCGATTCGGTGACGTCGGAGCCGGTGTTGTTGCCGACCTGACCCTGCTTGTACCCGAGGGCACTCAACGCTTCGGAAACACCGCTGGCCAACCCTGCGACGTCACTGGCGTTTGCGACGTCGACCGTGATCGAGGACGCATTCACCGTGGTCGGTGCTTCGGAGGTCTCCTCCGAGTCCTCGCTGTCGGCGCCGACCAATCCGGCGATGTACTTCTTGACGGCCTTGGGATCGACCTTGACGATGGACTCGCCGTAATCGGTCATGCCGTTGATGTCGAGAACGGGAATGGTCTCGAATTGCACCTTGCCGCCGGCCAGATTCTGCAACTGCTTGGCGAATTCGATGATGTCCCAGTCGTCGTCGATCACGACGGAACGCTGGACAGCCGAGGTCAGCTGGCTGAGCTTGCCGGGGTCACTGAGGGTTTTTGCGCTGAGTACCTTGCTGACGAGAGAAGCCATGAACACCTGCTGGCGAACGATCCGGTCCAGGTCGCCGCGAGGAAGATCGTGTCGTTGTCGCACGAAGCTCAGCGCGTCGGCACCGTCGAGTGTCTGTTTCCCGGCCGCGAAATTGGCTCCGGACATCGGTTCGTCTACCGGCGCGTTGAGGCACACGTCGACTCCGCCCACTGCGTTGGTCAGCAGGACGAATCCGAGTAGTCCGACTTCGGCGTAGTGATCGACGGTGATGCCGGTCAGATTCGCCACCGCTCCGATGAGCGCGGTCCGGCCGGCTTCCGTCGACTTCTTGTCTGCGTCGCTGTCGGACGACCCGTTGTTGACCAACTTCAGCCGTTCGGTTTCCTTGGTGGCACCGAACGCGGCGTTGATCTTCGACATACCGATACCCGGGACGTTGACGTACGCGTCGCGGGGAATCGAGATCGCGGTCGCGGAACTCCCGTCGTTGGGGACGCGGATCAAGATGATGGTGTCGGTATTGGACGCAACTTCCTCACCTGCGCGCAACGAGTCGAGCTCGCTTTGTGAGAGCGGGTTGCCGTGCGCGTCCGTTCGACTGTCCGTTCCCACCATCAGAATGTCGATGGCGCCGTCCTTGCCGCCACCGAGGCCGAGTCCGCTGGCAGTGGCAAGGCTGTTTCTCAACGAGTCCACACCCCGCCATGCGAACCCGGTGACCAGCAGTACGAGCACGGACAGCACCGCGACCGCTATGCGAGCCGGGCTCGTCTTGGTCCGAATCGGCGCAGGTCGTGGACGCGCGCGGCGCTGCGGTTGCTGGTGGGACACCCCTTCAGGTTACTGGTCCGATGCTCGGCCGCGGGTACCTCGACGCGGCGTGCCAGACTCAACCGTGTGACGAATATCCTGCTCACCGGCGCCCGAGGGCAGCTCGGAACACGTATCGATGCTCTCGCAACGTCGGCGGGTCACACTGTGACGGCCGTCGGTTCCCGCGAGCTCGACATCACCGACAGCCGCGCGGTTGACGACTTCGTCTCGCCTGATTCGGTGCTGATCAACTGCGCTGCGTACACGGCCGTCGATGCTGCCGAGACCGACCAGGAGGCGGCGAGGGCGGTCAACGAGATCGGACCGCGGAATCTCGCGCAAGCCTGTGCGCGGGCGGCTTCGCGGTTGATCCACGTTTCGACGGACTACGTCTTTCCGGGCGATGCAAGCTCGCCATACGACGTCGATGCACCGACCGGTCCCGCGACGGTCTACGGCCGAACCAAACTGGACGGCGAGATCGCTGTTCGAGAGTCGGGGGCTGACGCGGCCGTTGTCCGCACCGCGTGGGTGTATTCCGGTGTCGGCACGGATTTTGTCGCCACGATGAGAAGGCTCGAAGCCGAACGCGAATTCGTGAACGTCGTGGACGACCAGATCGGGTCACCCACGTACAGCGTCGATCTGGCCGGCGGCATCGTCGAACTCGCGCTGCTGGACTTCACGGGTGCGTCGACATTCCACGTGACGAACGGCGGGCAAGCAAGTTGGTACGAGTTGGCGCGAGCTGTTTTCGAGGAGATCGGAGCAGACCCTGCTCGGGTGCGCCCGTGCAGTAGTGCGGAGTTCGTACGCCCTGCCCCGCGCCCGGCATATTCGGTCTTGTCCGAGCACGCGTGGGTTACCGCGGGAATGACGCCGCTGCGTCCGTGGCGAGAGGCTCTGCACGCCGCTCTGGCGTGAGCATTGTTCGGGACAGTGGCCGCGGACGGCTAGGCTGACCGGCGTGAGTCCCAAGCTGGCCGTGGTAACGGTGACCTACTCGCCAGGCGAGCATCTCGAGAATTTCTTGAGCACGCTCGCTGTGGCGACGACAGAAAAACCCCAGGTCATCATGGCCGACAATGGGTCGACCGATGGTGCCCCCGAGGCCGCCGATGCCAAGTACGAGCATGTCCGTCTGCTTCGAACCGGCGGAAACATCGGGTACGGGGGAGCGATAAATCGGGCTGTAGCGGAGATCGATTCGTCGATCGAATTCGTCGTGATTTCCAACCCGGACGTCCAATGGGCACCCGGTTCACTCGACGAATTGGTGGCTGCGGCAAATCGGTGGCCAAGGGCCGGTGCACTGGGGCCGAAGGTCCTCGAACCGGACGGCAGTGTCTATCCGTCGGCGCGAACGGTGCCCGACATCACCTCGGGCGTCGGGCACGCGTTGCTCGGTACCGTATGGCCGAAGAACCCGTGGACTGCTCGTTACCGTCAGGAGAACGAGGCCGTCACCGAGCGTGCAGTGGGGTGGCTTTCCGGGTCGTGCCTGCTGGTGCGACGCGACGCCTTCGACACCATCTCAGGTTTCGACTCTCGTTACTTCATGTACATGGAGGACGTGGACTTCGGTGACCGCCTCGGAAAAGCCGGGTGGCTCAACGTATTCGTCCCCTCGGCCGTCGTCACCCATGCCAAAGGCCATGCGGCAGGACGTCATCCGGAACTGATGTTGCCTGCCCATCATCGCAGTGCGTACCAGTTCCAGGCTGATCGCCATCCGCACTGGTGGCAGGCTCCGCTACGACTTGCCTTGCGCGGTGGCCTCGCGGTGCGATCCAAGATCGCCGTAGCTTCTGCAGTTCGCGAGCGCGCTCGCACCGACAACTCGACCGACAACCCATCAGTTTCGAACCACGGGGGAAAATGATGTCCGATCCGAATCCGACCGACGCCGTAATCCTGGTAGGCGGCAAAGGCACTCGGCTGCGTCCGCTGACGCTGTCGGCACCCAAGCCGATGCTTCCGACCGCCGGCCTGCCGTTCCTGACGCACCTGCTCGCCCGCATCGAGGCAGCCGGAATCAAGCACGTCGTGCTCGGAACGTCCTTCAAGGCAGAGGTATTCGAGGACTACTTCGGCGACGGCTCCAAGATGGGCCTCGAGATCGACTACGTCTTCGAGACCGAACCGCTGGGCACCGGTGGCGGAATCCGCAACGTTCTGCCGAAGTTGCGCGGTGACAACGTCATGGTGTTCAACGGCGACGTGCTCGGTGGCACCGATCTGAACGGCATTCTCGAGACCCACGAGAAGACGGACGCCGACGTGACCCTGCATCTGGTTCGTGTGGGAGACCCGCGAGCATTCGGTTGTGTTCCGACCGACGAGGACGGACGAGTCTCGGCATTCCTGGAGAAGACCCAGGATCCGCCGACGGATCAGATCAACGCCGGCTGCTACGTCTTCAAGCGCGAAATCATCGAACAGATCCCCGAAGGACGACCGGTGTCGGTCGAGCGCGAGGTGTTCCCGAATCTGCTGGCCGAGGGCAAGCGGGTGTTCGGCCACGTCGACTCGTCGTACTGGCGTGACATGGGAACCCCCGAGGACTTCGTTCGCGGTTCCGCCGACCTGGTGCGAGGTATCGCACCTTCGCCGGCTCTCGAAGGTCCGCGCGGCGAGTCGCTGGTTCACCCCGGAGCCGGAATCGCGCCGGGCGCTGTCCTGATCGGCGGCACGGTTGTCGGTCGGGGCGCAGAAGTCGGCGCAGGCGCTCGCCTCGACGGTGCAATTCTCTTCGACGGCGCCGTTGTGGAAGCCGGCGCGGTGGTCGAACGATCGATCCTCGGATTCGGCGTCCGTATCGGACCCCGAGCGCTGGTCCGCGACGCTGTCATCGGCGACGGCGCGGACATCGGTGCGCGGTGCGAATTGTTGCGCGGCGCACGCGTGTGGCCGGGGGTGACGCTGCCGGACGGTGGCGTGCGCTTCAGCACAGATGTGTGATCGTTAGCTGACCTACTGGAATACTGGCGGGTATGACTTCTCTTCCGAGCCGTTACGTTGCCCTCGGTGACTCGTTCACCGAGGGCGTCGGCGACGCCGACGAACGATTCCCCAACGGTCTGCGCGGGTGGGCAGACCGAGTGGCCGAGCAGCTGGCGGTGAACAATCCCGACTTCCGCTACGCCAACCTGGCGATTCGTGGTCGCCTACTCGGACCGATCATCGACGAGCAGTTGGAACCCGCTCTGGCGTTGAAGCCCGATCTGGTGACCATCTACGCCGGCGGAAACGACATGATGCGTCCGAAGCTCGACATCGATGCGATGGTCGCCCGCTACGATTCGGCAATCGGTCAGCTCACTGCATCCGGCGCTCGGGTTCTGATGTTCACCGCGTACGACACCGGATGGTCCGCCTTCTTCGGCAAGCTCCGCGGACGTCTGGCGATCTACAACGAGCTTGTTCGCGAGGTGGCCGACCGCCACGACGCGACCCTCGTCGACTTCTGGCGATTCTCCGAATATCAGGACCTTCGGATGTGGGACTGGGATCGCCTCCACATGTCGCCCTCCGGGCACGAGAACATGGCGACGCGTGTGCTCGACGTGCTCGGCGTCGAACACGGATTGACCCCGCCCGATCTCGGGCCTGCGCCGGTTCTCACGAAAGCCGAAACTCGTCGCGAGGATCGTCAATGGGCGCGAGAGTTCTTGGTGCCGTGGGTAGCTCGGCGCGTGAAGGGAACATCTTCGGGCGACGGCGTGAGCGCCAAGCAGCCCCAGCTTTCTCCGATTCAGTCCTGATTCTTGCGCTGACGGGCGAGCGCGACCAGGTGGTCGATGGTCTCGCGTTCCGCTGTAGGTGGGAGCGCGTCCACCGGCCACCATCTGAGGTCGGTGGACTCTGCGCTGCGGACGATATGTGAATTGTCCGGCGCCACAACAAGAAACCGTAGATCGAGATGGCGAGTCGGTACTCCGAGTGAGCACGTGATCGGATGCGTGTGGGCGGAGAGTAGGTCCGCGTCTATCCGAACGTCGTGAATTCCGGACTCCTCGCGAGCTTCCCGCAATGCCGCATCTACCACCGTCTCGTCGTCGGGCTCGCAGTGGCCGCCGAGCTGAATCCACCTGCCCACCTTGGGATGCAGGGTCAGCAAGACGTGGCAGCCACTCTCGTCGAGAACGAGAGACGACGCGGTGATGTGTCCCGGTGCGTGGCGACGAAGGCAGCCGTCCGGAGCCGAATCGAGGAACGCGAGCATCGTGTGCCGCAATGATTCGTCCGCTTCGGAGGACGTCTCCCAGCCCTCCAGGACGCCCTTGGCGGAGGCGTGCAGCGATTCGGCTGACATGGACCTACAGCTCCACCAACGCGTCCCCGGGGGCGGAGACAGAGCGCGGAGTCAGTGGTTCGAGGGGGTGCCCGATTGCGATGGCACCGAGTGGCTGCCAATCCGCCGGGAGATCGAGTTGTTCGCGTACGAGATCGGCGGCGAAGATCGTCGATCCGATCCAGCAGCTTCCCACGCCGCGGGTGGCCAACGAGACCAGCAGTCCCTGCACTGCCGCGCCGGCGGCGACCGTGAACATCGTCGACTCCGCCGCGGTTCGTCCGGCATCCGGATAACTGTGTGCGCCATCGGGCACGCAGAAGGGAATGACGACCTCGGGGGCGTCGAACAGGATGTTTCCGCGGGCAACCCGGGCCTCGACGGATTCGTCACTGCGACCGTCGGCGCGAAGATCGGCGGCCCACTTCTCGCGCATCTGCTCGAGAAGAGCCGTGCGGACCGACTCCGTGCGTAGCCACACGAATCGAACCGGTCTCGTGTGGTGCGGTGCGGGAGCGGTGAGTGCCTCGGCGATCGAGCTGCGAATGATCTCCGCGTCGACGGGATCACTTGCGAACTGTCGAACCGATCGACGCAACAGCAGCGCCTGGCCACGGCCCATCGCCGTAGCTTCCTCGGTGCCCAGCCAGAACAGATCGTCCGGGCCGCGGCGAATCAGATCCTGGCCACTCGAACCGTCGTCCTCGAACCGAAGCCCACGAACGACGGCGACGGGAACGCCGCCCAGCTTGCCCTTGACCAAGTCGCCCGCAGCGGCGATTTCGTCCGCGATCGCGATCTCGGTGACGATCAGATCGTTGCCCTGACTGTCCTGTGCTCCGAGGTAGCCGTGCAGGACCGGAATGCCGGACGAACCGATTGCGGCGTCGGTCTGCCCGTTGCGCCACGCACGACCCATCGTGTCGGTGACGACGACGGCGACGGACTTGCCCGTGCTCTCGAGAATTCGGGCGCGCAGACCCGCAGCGCTCGCATCCGGATCCACGGGGAGTAGCGCCAATTCGGCACCGTCGACGTTGGAGCCGTCGATGCCCGATGCGGCCTGCACGATTCCGAGTTTGTTCTCGGTGATCAGAGTGCGGCCCTTGCGTGCCACGACGCGGACGGCTTCCTGATCCACCAGGAGGCGTCGTGCCGCGTCGCGCTCTTCCGGATCGGTCGGTGAGGAAACGACGCGACCCTCGACTTTGGAGAACACCTTGCTCGTGACGACAACGACGTCGCCGCTTTCGAGCCACGGCGTCGCGTCGACGACAGCTGTGGCCAAGTCGTCTCCGGGCCGGAACTCGGGAAGCCCGAGCACGGGAATGACTTCGATTGCGGCGCCGGGGGAGTGATCACCGGGAGAGTGATTTCTGTCGCGGCTTGCTTCGGTTCCGGGCTCGGTCACAGTTCGACTCCGGCGATCTCGAAAGCCGTGCGAACCATTTTGGCGGTCTCTTCGGGGGACGTCATCAAAAGTGGGATGCTTCGCACGTCCACCCCGTCGATGTCGGCCGTGTCACCTTCGTCGACGAGCCAGCCGTCGAGAATACCGTTGATCGAACGAGCTCCGTAGTGGCGACCGATCGCCTCCGAAGTCGTCTCGACCCCGATCACCTCGAGGCACTCGTCAGCCATGCCGCGCAACGGTTTTCCGCCGATGACGGGGGAGAGGCCGACAACCTTGGCCGCGGTTGTTCGCAGGGCACCGCGAATGCCGGGCACCGCGAGGATCGCGCCGACGCTCACGACGGGATTGGACGGTGCGATCAGCACGATGTCGGCACCGTCGATCGCCTCGACTACCCCTGGCGCAGGCTTGGCCTGCTCGGCGCCGACGTGAGCGAAGCTGTGCGTTTCCACCTGTGCCCGATGGCGTACCCACCACTCCTGGAAATGAATCGCCTTCTGCTCACCGTCTTCCGGATCGGTGATCACGACGTGTGTTTCGCTGCGGTCGTCGCTCACGGGAAGCAGTGCGACACCGGGATTCCAGCGATTGCACAACGCTTCGGTGATCGCGGACAACGGATATCCCGTGCGGAGCATCTGGCTGCGAATCAAATGCGTTGCGATATCGCGATCTCCGAGGCCGAACCAGTCCGGCTTCGCGCCGTACGCGGCGAGTTCTTCTTTCGCATTCCAGGTTTCGCCGGCGTGCCCCCACCCGCGTTCGGTGTCGATGCCGCCGCCGAGTGTGTACATACAAGTGTCCAGATCGGGGCAGATGCGCAGACCGTGCATCCACACGTCGTCCCCGACGTTGACGACGGCCGTGATGCGATGTGGGCCTTCGTATTTCTCGAGGGATTCACCACCGGCGATTCCGAGCGCGTTTTGAACACCTTGAAGGAAACGGGCCCCGCCGACGCCGCCAACCAATACAGTCACGTTCACGACAACAGAGCCTAGGCGGTCGGCGCGTCGTCGTGTCTGGCGGGCAGAAGGTCCCGTCAATTGAGGGCCGGAATACTAATGGATTCATCTCGTTTAGCTTGACCGCGACACGCTGGACGTGTGTAATCTCAAATGTGTCATTCCAACCGCTACTTGTGAGTTCACTTGCAGCGGGGCCGGTTTCGAACACAGTTTCGAACGGTCGACGGGGTGGGGTTGAAGATGGAGTGAAAATTCTGCGCTATTACAGGTGAGGAGGCGGAACGATGCCCAATGAAAATGTCGAGATCAGTTCTCTCGCAATGACAGTAAGCGACGAACCGCAGACCGATTCCCGAGCAGGCGCAGCAGAAGGTGCCTGCAGCAGTGAGTTCGACGGTATGAGTACTCGGCCAGTGCTGAGTCTCGTCACCGGCTTCGAAGAATTGTTCGACACCATCGAGGATCAGTGGCAGGAGCGTGCTCTCTGCGCGCAGACCGATCCCGAAGCGTTCTTTCCTGAAAAGGGAGGATCGACGAGGGAAGCAAAACGGATCTGCCTCGGTTGTGAAGTTCGTGACGAGTGCCTCGAGTACGCGCTCGCGAACGACGAACGGTTCGGAATCTGGGGAGGGTTGTCCGAGCGCGAGCGTCGGCGACTCAAGCGGGGGATCATCTGATCTGCTGCTGAATCGGTTCTGTCAGCGTCGGGGCTGACGGGCGGTCTTCGAAAGTCTGACCTGCAACGGGGAATTGCAGGTCAAGCAACGACTGTTTTGTTCTTCGTGTGGATTTACTTCTTCGTGTGACATCAGTTTTTTCGTCTGACAGTGCGTCAGTCCTCGTCGGGCAGTATCAGTCCTCGTCGGGCAGTATCAGTCCTCGTCGGGCAGTGTGGGGTCGATGACCTGTGGGTCGACGCCCAGATACGTCCCGACTTGATGGACCAACACGTCGTGCACCAGATCCGTGAGTTCTTCCGGATCCTTCGCTCGCTGCTCCAATGGGCGGCGAAACAGCACAATTCTTGCGCGAGTCGTATTTCCGTGACGGTCGATTCCGGCCGGAATCAGTCGTGACAGTGGAACCGGGCCGTCTGCGATGACCTCCGGCGGCCATGTGACGGACTCCGGATCGTGCGCGTGAATCTTCGGAACTTCGTCCACTGCGATGTCGAGTTTCGTCAGCCGGTCGTGCCATGCGAGGTCGACGGGAGAGAAGGCGTCGAGCACCAGGAGATCGAACTTCTCCGCGCGGGTACGCCTGGCGGGCACCTCCGGGGGAAGTAGCGGTCCGCGCAGGCCACGGCCGTGTCGCTCGATGGAACGAGTAGTGACCGAGCGTCGGCGGCGGGCTTGTGGCATGGCGCCAGATTACGACAGGAGAAACTGCTCGGTGTGTCCGAGTAGGTTCCGGACGTGGGGAGGGCTAGGCTCCGTACCTGTGAGATCTCTGCGTCGCTGCTGCCGCCCCGGGTGCAAGAACCCCGCCGTCGCGACGCTTACGTATGTCTACTCGGACTCCACTGCGGTTGTCGGGCCGCTGGCAACCGTCGCCGAGCCCCATTCATGGGATTTGTGTGACACTCACGGCTCTCGAATCACCGCCCCCAAGGGGTGGGAACTCGTCCGCCACGAAGGCGGATTCGCGTCGAGTACTCCCGACGAAGACGATCTGACCGCTTTGGCTGAAGCTGTACGTGAGGCCGGTCTCGGAGATCGCAGCAAGTCCAACGTCGATGCAGATGAGGACATACGTCCCGCAGCTCCGAGTACTGCCCGTACAGGGCGTCGTGGACACCTACGCGTTCTGCCCGACCCGTCCAACTGACGCGAGATTCGTCGCCGTAGACGCTAGGCTCGACCGAGTACTTCCACACCCGAGTACTGCGAATCTCCGGACGCCATGCGCCCGGACGTTCCCGTCTGTGAGGGTGCATGCACAAGGAGAGTTTTCAGTGGGGCGAACAGCCGAGTCGGTTGCTGCAATCATCAAGGCGTACGACGTACGCGGTGTGGTCGGTGAGCAGATCGACGAAGATTTTGTCCGCGACGTCGGTGCGTCGTTCGCCCGCCTGGTCCGCGACGAGGCCGGCGCCGCCACGACGGTTGTGATCGGCTACGACATGCGCGCATCGTCGCCCACACTGTCTTCGGCTTTCGGTGACGGCGTGCTTGCTCAAGGGCTCGACGTCGTCTACATCGGATTGGCGTCGACCGACGAGCTCTACTTTGCATCCGGTTTGCTGAACTGCCCGGGCGCGATGTTCACGGCGAGCCACAATCCCGCCAAGTACAACGGCATCAAGATGTGTCGGGCCGGCGCCAAGCCGGTCGGTCAGGACACCGGCCTCGCAGTCATCTCCGCCGAGGTCGTCTCGGGTGTTCCCGCGTACGACGGACCGGCAGGCACCGCCAGCACCAAGGACGTCCTCGAGGAATACGCGAGCTACCTCCGCGGATTGGTCGACCTGGCTGCGTTGCGCCCGCTGAAGGTCGCAGTCGATGCAGGCAACGGTATGGGCGGCCATACCGCGCCGGCCGTATTCGGGCCGATGCCCCTCGACGTCCTGCCGCTCTACTTCGAGCTCGACGGCACGTTCCCCAACCACGAAGCCAATCCGCTCGATCCGGCCAACCTCGTCGACCTGCAGGCCTACGTGCGCGAAACCGGAGCGGACATCGGCTTGGCGTTCGACGGTGACGCGGACCGTTGCTTCGTCGTAGACGAGAAGGGCGACCCGGTCTCGCCGTCCGCGGTGACGGCACTTGTCGCCAAGCGCGAACTCGCGAAGGAACCGGGCGCGTCGATCATCCACAACCTGATCACGTCACGGGCAGTGCCCGAACTGGTCGAAGAACTCGGCGGCGTCGCTATTCGTACCCGAGTCGGCCACTCGTTCATCAAGCAGGAGATGGCCGAGACCGGTGCGGTGTTCGGCGGCGAGCACTCCGCTCACTACTACTTCCGCGACTTCTGGGGCGCCGACTCCGGCATGCTCGCGGCGCTGCACGTACTCGCCGCACTGGGCGAGCAGGATCGTCCGCTCTCCGAGTTGATGGCGGAGTACACCCGCTACGCGGCCTCGGGCGAGATCAACTCCACCGTGGCTGACGCGGCAGATCGTACGGCCGCTGTACTGGCGGCATTTGCCGACCGCACCGAGTCGGTGGATCGCCTCGACGGTGTCACGGTCAGCCTCGAGGGAAATGCCTGGTTCAACTTGCGCGCGTCCAACACCGAACCACTGCTGCGACTCAACGTCGAAGCACCCACGTCCGCCGATGTCGACGCATTGGTGAACGAAATTCTGGCGATCGTCCGGGCTTGAATCCGAGTCTGATCGGTTTGTCGGTGAGCCGAAGCCCTGGGATAGTTGGGGGACCATCTCAGGAACGACGGCCTCGGGAACGAGGGCTTTGCCACCACGGACCGCGTGGAGCTGGAATGCTGGATGGTGCGGGAACTGCTAACGGAGAAGGGGGTGCGGTGAGATGACAGCGCCGATGCCGCTTCTCGACCTCGACGACAGCGAGGGTTTGTCAGCTGCCGATTCGGAAGGGCTACTGCGGTCTGTAGCCATGGGCGGCGCACAGATTCGGGCCACCGCGTCGGCCGTCGGTGAGGGTGTGATCTCCCGATTGGCCGGTCTGCGTCCGCGCAGCGTCGTACTCATCGCCGGCGCGGGTGGCGCCCGGCACGGAGCCAGGATCGCGCTTGCTCTCGTCGGAGATTCGGTCGGTTGCCCGCTCCTCGTTCTCGACCGGACGCCGTCGTGGGCCGGGCCGTTGGACGTGATCGTCGTCGCCGGTGACGATGCCGGTGATCCACGCCTCGTCGAATCCGTTGACAGTGCCGTACGCCGCGGCGCCGAGGTTGTTGTCGCCGTTCCCGACGAGGGGCCCATGCGAGCCGTGGCGGCCGGGCGCACCATGCCCTTGCCACCGCGGCTCTACGCCTCGCCCCGGCACACTATGACGCGGTTCCTCGCCGTCTTCCTCGCGGTTGCCGCCGAAATCGAGGGCAAGGGATCGATCGAGGACCGTTCGGCGGTGCTCGGTCGAATCGCCGACGCAGTTGATGCGGAGGCGCTGCGGGACGGACCGGCCAACGAGGTATTCCACAACCCGGCCAAGTCGTTGGCCACCAGGATGAGCGGCCGGCGAGTCGTTCTGTGTGGAAGTGGTTCCGTGACAACAGCACTCGCAGAGTTCGCGAGCGTTGCGCTGATGAGCTCCGGCCTGAACGCCGCTGCCGCCGAGATGTCCGAGGTGATTCGTTCGGCGCGGGCACTGTTCGCGCCGGACGCAGCTTCACGTGATTCGGTGTTCCACGACCCCTTCTTTCACGATCCGCAACTCGACGGCGCGCTGCCGACCCCGCCGGTGCGGGCGTTCGTCTTCGCGACCGAATCCACGCGCGGGGAGGCGAGGCGCCGGATGGACGCACTGGCTGACGCCGACCTGGTGGTTGCGGCAGACGAAGACCAGACCAACGTGGTCATATCGGAGATGGAGCAGGTATTCGTGTTGGCGTCTCGAGTAGACATGGCCGCGGCGTACGTGCAGTTGACGGGCGGTGCGAAGTAAGTGCGTGAACTCGAAGGTGCACTTCGTTCTTACGCGTGGGGCTCGCGAACGGCAATTGCCGAACTACGCGGTCTTTCGACTCCGTCGAATCATCCCGAAGCGGAATTGTGGTTGGGCGCGCACCCGGGTGACCCGGCGCGCGTGATCACCGAATCCGGAAGCGAGTCGTTGCTCGAGGTTCTGCACCGCGAACCCGAACGCGAACTCGGCCGCGAGAACCTCGAGACATTCGGTGAGCGACTCCCATTCCTGCTCAAGCTGCTTGCGGCGGAAGAACCGCTGTCGCTTCAAGCGCATCCCAGCGCCGTTCAAGCCGACGAGGGTTTTCGTCGTGAGAACGCACTCGGCGTTCCCATGGAATCGCCGATTCGCAACTACAAGGACGGCAGCCACAAGCCCGAACTCGTTGTCGCGCTGAGCAGATTCGAAGCGCTTGCCGGATTCCGCGAGCCGACGCGGACTGTCAAACTGCTGCGCGCTCTGGCCGTCGACGAGTTGGAGCCGTACATCGGTCTGCTCGAAGGGCAACCCGATTCCGACGGACTGCGGGCGTTGTTCACGACGTGGATCACGCTGCCGTCCACGGTGCTCGGGACCTTGCTCCCTGCCGTACTTGCCGGGTGCATCACCTACGTCGCGCACCACGACGCCGAATTCGTGACCGAGATCCGCACCGCGCTGGAATTGAGCGAGGCGTACCCCGGCGACGCCGGTGTTCTGGCGGCACTGCTGCTCAACCGCGTCACCCTCGAGCCCGGCCAAGGACTGTTTCTCGCTGCCGGCAATCTCCACGCGTATCTCCATGGACTCGCGGTCGAGATCATGGCCAACTCCGACAACGTGCTGCGCGGTGGGCTGACACCGAAGCACGTCGACGTGCCCGAATTGCTGAGGGTTCTGGACTTCGTCGGGGCCGATATCGAAGTGCTCGATCCGGCCCCGTCATCTGGATCAGGTCAGTCAGGATCAGGTAGATACGAGTACGTCACGCCGGCGCCCGAATTTCGTTTGACGCGTCTGGAGTTCGACGCGAATTCCACGGACATCGTCGTCGACGCTTCAGGCCCGCGGATTCTGATCTGCACCGACGGCGCGGTCACTGCGACGTGCGGCGCCGACACTCTCGACCTCGATCGAGGCCGAGCGGCGTGGATCGCTGCCGACGAGCCCGCGATACACCTGAGCACACGGACCCCGACTGCGCAGGTTTTCAGTGCCGTAGTCGGAAACTAGGAGACATTGTGTCGGCTCATGGTGGCAAGAAGGCAATTCTGGCGGCCCTCGGAGCCAATGCCGGAATTGCCGTAGCCAAGTTCGCCGGATTCTTGATCACCGGATCGTCGTCGATGCTCGCCGAATCGGTGCACTCGGTGGCCGACACGTCCAATCAGGGTTTGCTGCTCCTGGGGCAGAAGAAGGCAGAACGTGACGCGGATCAACTGCACCCGTTCGGCTACGGGCGCAACCGATACTTCTATTCGTTCGTCGTTGCACTGGTGCTCTTCACCCTCGGTTCGCTGTTCGCGATTTACGAGGGTATTCACAAGATTCAACATCCGGAAGAACTCAATTCGGCTTTCGTGGCAATCGCGATTCTTGTCATAGCGATTTGTCTGGAGGGCTACAGCTTCCGGACCGCAGCGAAGGAATCACGACCGCTCAAGGGAAATGCGTCGTGGTGGAACTTCATCCGAACCTCTCGTAGCCCGGAACTCCCGGTTGTGCTGCTCGAGGACACCGGCGCATTGATCGGTCTCGTCCTTGCACTCGGCGGCGTCGGCCTCACGATGGTGACCGGAAATCCGGTCTTCGACGGCATCGGAACTCTGTGCATCGGTGTCCTGCTCGGCATCATCGCGATCATTCTGATCATCGAAATGCAGTCGCTGCTGATCGGTGAGGGCGCAACGGCGGTGGAGACCGAACTGATCCTCAACGCCCTGGTCGACGGAACTCGTATCGAACGCGTCATTCATTGCAAGACGCAGTACCTCGGTCCCGAGGAGATCCTTGTTGCTGCCAAGGTTGCGGTGCCGATCGGATCGACGATCTCGGACGTGGCGACGGCGATCGACGAGGCCGAGTCTCGCGTGCGCGCTGCAGTGCCTGCGGCGCGGGTGATCTACCTCGAGCCGGACCTGGATCGTCTCAGCGCAGGAGATCGCCCTGAAACAGATCTACAGGCTCCCGACAAACCCTGAACAAAGCTGCGCCTGCGGGCTTAGGCTGATGCCATCTCTCTACTTGCCCATGGTGGGACCTGCTGGTCCCCAGCAAGGAGGCGGCAATGGCTGTCAAGGACGAGCAGGCCGGATCTGGACGGTCGAAGCTGTTTCGAACCAAATCGATCGAGCAGTCCATCAAGGACACTGACGAGCCGGAAACCAAACTCCGGAAAGAACTGAACTCGTGGGATCTCACGGTGTTCGGTGTCGCAGTCGTCATCGGTGCGGGCATCTTCACACTCACGGCTCGGACGGCGGGAAATGTCGCCGGGCCGTCGGTCTCGCTCGCGTTCGTCATTGCCGCCATCGCCTGCGGACTGGCAGCGCTGTGTTACGCCGAATTCGCGTCGACGGTCCCGGTTGCCGGTAGCGCGTACACGTTCTCGTACGCGACATTCGGCGAATTCGTCGCCTGGATCATCGGCTGGGATCTCATCCTCGAATTCGCCTTGGCGTCTTCGGTGGTCGCCAAGGGCTGGTCGCTGTACCTCGGCGAAGTGATGGGCTCACGCAGCCCGATCGTCGAATTGGGGCCGATCTCGTTCGACTGGGGTGCGGTGCTGGTGATCGCTGTCATCACGATCCTGCTCGCGACCGGCACAAAACTCTCGTCGAGGGTGTCGCTGGTGATCACGGCGATCAAGGTCGCGGTGGTGTTGCTGGTGATCGTCGTCGGCCTCTTCTACATCGACACCGACAACTACTCGCCGTACATTCCGCCGTCGGAGCCGGGCTCGACGGGAGAGGGCATCCACCAGTCGTTGTTCTCGTACGTGACCGGGGCCGGTGGCAGCACCTTCGGGTGGTACGGATTGCTCGCGGCAGCCAGTCTGGTGTTCTTCGCGTTCATCGGCTTCGACGTCGTCGCCACGACGGCGGAGGAGGCGAAGGAGCCGCAGAAGGCGCTGCCACGCGGCATCCTGGGTTCGCTCTTGATCGTCACGGTTCTGTACGTGGCGGTGACACTGGTGCTGACCGGGATGGTGAAATACACCGAGCTCGAGGGCGATACCTCCAACCTGGCAACGGCATTCGCCTTCCACGACATCACGTGGGCGAAAAACGTCATCTCGTTCGGTGCGTTGGCCGGTCTCACGACAGTGGTGATGGTGTTGATGCTCGGGCAGACCAGGGTGCTCTTCGCGATGGCACGCGACGGTCTGATGCCACGACGCCTGGCACCGACCGGCAAGCACGGAACCCCTGTGCGGATCACGATCTTGGTCGGCGTCGTGGTCGCGGTGCTCGCCGGCGTTTTTCCGATCGGCACCCTCGAGGAAATGGTCAACATCGGCACACTGTTCGCTTTTGTTCTCGTCTCGATCGGGGTTCTCGTGCTCCGTCGGACGCGTCCCGACCTACCTCGCGGATTCAGGGTGCCGCTGGTCCCGCTGGTCCCGATTCTGGCCGTCCTCGCGTGTCTGTGGCTGATGTTCAACCTGTCGGTGGAGACCTGGATGAGGTTCGTGGTCTGGATGGCCCTCGGCGTTGTCATCTATTTCGCCTACAGCAGGCAGCATTCGATGATCGGGAAGCGTGAACGCGGCGAAATCGAGTAAATGTACAAAGATTGTAATTTGTCTATCAATTGTACAAAATCAGTAGTACTGTCTACCTCATAGTGAACTGACTCACAGTTTTCGGGTCGGTCCGAATCGAGGAGGTAGACCGTGTCGACGCACGTGGACTCGCAATCCGGCCAGACGCTCCCGCCCGAGCAGTGGCGTGACAAGAAGAGATACCTCTGGCTGCTCGGCCTCGTGCCGCCGACGACGGTCTTCATTGCCGTCGGATTGGTCGCGTTGTTCAACAGTCTCGGATGGAATGCGGTCTCGCCGGTGTGGTGGTGGATCGGGCCGCTGCTCGTCTACATCCTGCTCCCGATCCTCGACATCTTCTTCGGCCCGGACGGCGAGAATCCGCCGGACGAAGTGATGGAGCGCCTCGAGAACGACAAGTACTACCGGTATTGCACCTACATCTACATACCGTTCCAGTTGGTCAGCCTGGTCCTGGCCTGCTACCTCTGGTCGGCGACCGATCTGTCCTGGCTCGGAATCGACGGGGGACTTGGGCTGATCTCCAAGATCGGTCTGGCGATCAGTATCGGTTGTGTCGCAGGAATCGGGATCAACACCGCACACGAGCTCGGTCACAAGAAGGACGATCTCGAACGCTGGTTGTCGAAGATCACTCTGGCGCAGTCGTTTTACGGCCACTTCTACATCGAGCACAATCGTGGACACCACGTGCGCGTCGCCACGCCCGAGGATCCGGCGTCGTCTCGCTTCGGTGAGAGCTTCTGGACCTTCCTGCCGCGCAGTGTGTGGGGATCTCTGCGCTCGTCGTGGTCCCTGGAAAAGGCCAGACTCGATCGACTGGGTAAGAAGCCGTGGACAATTCGCAACGACGTCCTGCATTCGTGGTTGATGTCCGTCGTACTGTTCGGTGTCCTCGTCGCCGTCTTCGGCCTCTCGGTACTGCCGTTCCTGGTGCTGCAGGCCGTGTTCGGATTCTGTCTGCTCGAAACCGTCAACTACCTCGAACATTACGGACTGAAGCGTCGTCGTCTGGACAGCGGGCGGTACGAGCGTGCAGCACCGGAGCACAGTTGGAACAGTGATCACATCTGCACCAACATCTTCCTGTATCACCTCCAGCGTCACAGCGATCATCACGCGAACCCGACGCGTCGTTATCAGACGCTTCGAAGCATGGACGGTGCGCCCAACCTGCCCAGTGGGTACGCGAGCATGATCATCCTCGCCTACGTTCCACCGCTGTGGCGAAAAGTGATGGATCCCAAAGTCCTTGCGCACTACGGCGGCGACATCACCCGCGTCAACGTTCAGCCGTCCAAGCGTGATCGCATCCTTGCTCGGTACGGAGCAGCGTGATGAGCAGCTATCGATGCCCGGTGTGTGAATACGTCTACGACGAATCGAAGGGTGCACCACGAGAAGGGTTTCCGGCGGGCACGCCGTGGGATGCCGTGCCGGACGACTGGTGCTGTCCGGACTGCGGCGTGAGGGAAAAGCTGGACTTCGAGCCGATGCCGGCAACGGCGGGGAGTGAATCATGAACGACTACAAGCTGTATCAGTGCGCGCAATGCGGCTTCGAGTACGACGAGGCGGTCGGCTGGCCGGAGGACGGTATCGAACCGGGCACTCGCTGGGACGACATTCCCGAAGACTGGAGTTGCCCGGACTGCGGGGCGGCGAAGAGCGACTTCTTCATGGTTGAGGTCGAACGACGGTGAGATGCGTCGGCGTCGAACGGACCTAGGTGCGGCGGTAGTGTCGTCACCATGACTTCGACGCCCACTCGTCTGCCGCAGAAAGAAGCGTCGCGCCTGCTGCTGCGTACGTCGGTGCTCGATTCGATGCGTGAGTTGTTGACCGAGCGCGACTGGTCCGAGGTGACGCTGACGGTTCTGGCCAAGCATGCCGGTGTGAGTCGTCAGACGCTCTACAACGAGTTCGGCTCGAGGCAAGGGCTTGCCGAGGCGTACGCGCTTCGCCTTGCTGACGGCTTCGTCGACGCGGTGGACGAGGCCATGGTGGCGAACGACGGACGTGCAGTCGAGGCGTTGACGGCGGGTTTCGGATCGTTTTTCGCCTCCAGTGCAACCGACCCGTTGGTGATCTCTCTGCTCACCGGTGAGGCCAAGCCGGACCTGCTTCGCCTGATCACCACCGACAGTGCGGTCATCATCGAGCGCGCGTCGTCGCGGCTTGCGGAGAGTTTCCAGCGAGGGTGGATTCAGGCGTCACCCGCCGACGCCGGAATTCTGGCCAGGGCGATTGCGCGTCTCGGGCTGAGCTACATTTCGATGCCGCCGGAGTCCGAGGCTTCGGTGGCGGAGGATCTGGGCATACTGCTCGGGCCGTTCATCGACGTGGCGCGCGAGGGCCGCGCAGTAGAGGGGCGGGCGGGAGAGGGCGTCTAACCGATAGCCTGGTACACCGATAGGCTTGTGCAGAGTATGCACGTCAACCAGGAGAGGCAGATGACGACCTCAGTTTCAACAACGCCCGTGGCCGAGAGCCGTAACGGCATCGACTTCAAAGTTGCAGATCTTTCGCTCGCGGAGTTCGGTCGCAAGGAAATCCGTCTGGCAGAGCACGAGATGCCCGGCCTCATGGCGCTTCGTCGCGAATACGCAGAGGTGTTGCCGCTCAAGGGCGCTCGCGTTTCCGGCTCGCTGCACATGACCATTCAGACCGCGGTGCTGATCGAGACGCTGACCGCGCTCGGCGCCGAGGTCCGCTGGGCTTCATGCAACATCTTCTCCACGCAGGATCACGCTGCCGCCGCCATCGTCGTCGGTCCGCACGGCACCCCGGAAGAGCCCAAGGGCGTTCCGGTTTTCGCCTGGAAGGGTGAAACCCTCGAAGAGTACTGGTGGGCAGCCGAGCAGATGCTGACCTGGCCGGGTGAGCCTGCCAACATGATTCTCGACGATGGCGGCGACGCCACCATGCTGGTGCTCAAGGGCGCACAGTTCGAGAAGGCCGGCGTCGTCCCGCCGACGGACGACGACCAGGATTCCGACGAGTACAAGGTCTTCCTTGCACTTCTGCGTCAGTCCCTCGAGTCCGACAAGGGCAAGTGGACGGCAATCGCCGAGTCCGTCCAGGGCGTCACCGAGGAGACCACCACGGGCGTTCTGCGCCTGTACCAGGTTGCCGCTGCCGGTGAACTCACGTTCCCCGCTATCAACGTCAACGACTCGGTCACCAAGAGCAAGTTCGACAACAAGTACGGCACGCGCCACTCGCTGCTCGACGGCATCAACCGCGGCACCGACGTTCTGATCGGCGGCAAGGCTGCGCTGGTCTGCGGTTACGGAGACGTCGGCAAGGGTTGTGCCGAGGCACTTCGCGGCCAGGGCGCTCGCGTCGCGGTCACCGAGGTCGACCCCATCAACGCCCTGCAGGCGCTCATGGACGGCTTCGAGGTCAAGACAGTCGAGCAGGCCATCGGCTGGGCCGACATCGTGATCACGTCCACCGGTAACAAGGACATCATCACGTTCGAGCACATGAAGGCCATGAAGCATCAGGCCATCCTGGGCAACATCGGTCACTTCGACAACGAGATCGACATGGCCGGCCTCGAGAAGTCCGGCGACGTCACGCGGATCAACATCAAGCCGCAGGTCGACGAGTTCACGTTCGCCGACGGCCACTCGATCATCGTGCTGTCCGAAGGCCGCCTGCTCAACCTCGGCAACGCGACGGGCCACCCGTCGTTCGTGATGAGCAACAGCTTCTCCAACCAGGTCATCGCGCAGATCGAACTGTGGACGAAGCCGGACGAGTACGACAACGAGGTCTACCGCCTCCCGAAGCACCTCGACGAGAAGGTCGCCAAGATCCACGTCGAGGCACTCGGTGGCACGCTGACCAAGCTCACGAAGGATCAGGCAGAGTACATCGGCGTCGACGTCGAAGGCCCGTACAAGCCCGAGCACTACCGCTACTGACCCGGTGATTCGTCGCTGAGGATGTAGTGGCCGCCGTCCCCCGGTCTGCGCAAGCAGGCCGGGGGATAGGCTTGTCCGCCGTGGGAACACTGGTGGCATTGGAAGGCCTCGACGGCGCTGGAAAGCGAACGTTGATCGGCAAAGTGGAGAGCGAACTCCGCCGCGGCGGCACGTCGATCGCGACTCTGGATTTTCCGCGGTACGGGAAGTCGATCCACGCGGATCTTGCTGCCGAGGCACTCAAAGGATCGCACGGAGACCTGGCTGAATCCGTGAACGCGATGGCAGTCCTGTTCGCCCTGGACCGCGCGGGTGCGGCGGATCGGATCTCGGACCTGTTGTCCGCCAACGATATTGTTCTCCTCGACCGCTACGTGGCGTCCAACGCCGCCTACAACGCGGCGCGCGCGCATCAGGGCGTGGACGGCGAGATGGTCGCCTGGGTCCGTGAATTGGAGTTGGGTCGACTCGCTCTTCCCGCTCCCGATCTGCAGTTGTACCTCGACGTGCCGGTAGCTCTGGCCGAGCAGCGTGCCCGCTCGCGTGAGGCCGAGGACGCGTCGCGTCAGCTCGACGCCTACGAGCGCGACGGTGGCCTGCAGGCCAGAACCGGTGAGCTCTACAAGCAGTTGGCAGCGACGGACTGGGTCTCGCCCTGGTGGATCGTGGGGCCGGAGACGGACCCGGGCGAACTGGCGCGCAGGCTCGCGGATTTCGCGTGATCGGTCACCCTTGCGGCCGGGATTCGAACTTTCCGGCACAGTAGAGGGAAAGACGCGGCACGCCGCACGGCCTCGTAACGGTCTGATTCATCGCTCCGAGATGCAACGATAGGGATATGAAACCAAGGATTCTGGTTGTCGACGACGACACGGCACTCGCCGAGATGCTCACGATCGTGCTGCGTGGTGAGGGTTTCGATCCCTACGTGGTAGGCGACGGAACCCTGGCGCTCGCGGCAGTGCGTGAGACCCGGCCCGACCTCGTCCTGCTCGATCTCATGCTTCCCGGAATGAACGGGATCGACGTATGCCGAGTTCTGCGTGCGGATTCCGGCGTGCCCATCGTGATGTTGACGGCCAAGACCGACACCGTCGACGTCGTGCTCGGCCTCGAATCCGGTGCGGACGACTACATCATGAAGCCGTTCAAGCCGAAGGAGCTGGTGGCGCGGGTGCGTGCTCGCCTGCGCCGTACGGAAGAGGAGCCGGCCGAACTGCTGAGCATCGCCGACATCGTGATCGACGTTCCGGCACACAAGGTCAGCCGCGGCAGCGAGCAGATCTCGCTCACACCACTCGAATTCGACCTGCTGGTCGCATTGGCGCGCAAGCCGCGCCAGGTGTTCACCCGTGAAGTCCTCCTCGAGCAGGTGTGGGGATACCGCCACGCCGCCGACACCCGCCTGGTGAACGTGCACGTTCAGCGTTTGCGCGCCAAGGTCGAAACTGATCCCGAGAATCCCGAAGTGGTTCTGACGGTCAGGGGGGTCGGCTACAAGGCCGGACCGCCGTGAGCGGAGTTTCCAGGTGGCGTCGTCGTCTCAACCGACGGCTGACGCCATTTCTGCGGTGGTCTCACTCGATGAGCAACACCCTCGCGCACACGTGGCGACGTTCGCTCCAATTGCGAGTGGTCGTCTCGACTTTGACGTTGTCCTTGATCGTCATCGTCATTCTCGGTGTCGTGCTGACCAGCCAGATCACCGATCGGCTGTTGGAAACGAAGATCACCGCGGCGACCGAGGAAATGGACCGAGCCCGCGGCATCGTCGAAGACCAACTGGCGGGCGTCGACGATTCGACGGCGCTCAACGTTCAATTGGAAAGCGCTGCATCCGGACTGACGAGCCGTCGAAACCAGACCTCGGGCCAGGCCTCCGGGTCGGCCGGCACCTTCGACCCGGTGCTCATCGTGCCAGGGGACGGGCCGCGCCAGCCGACGAGTTCGGGACCGGTCGATCAGATCCCCGACAACCTTCGCGAGTTCGTCAAACGCGGCCAGATCAGTTACCAATTCGCGACGGTGTCCAACCCGAACGGTTACTCCGGACCGGCGCTGATCATCGGTAGCCCCACCGCGTCGTCGATATCGGGACTCGAGCTGTATCTGATCTTCCCGCTCGCCAGCGAAGACCGAAGTCTGTCTCTTGTTCGAAGCACCCTGCTGATCGGTGGAGCCGTGTTGCTGGTGCTCTTGGCGGCGATTTCGCTGTTGGTTGCCAGACAGGTCGTGCTTCCCATCCGATCGGCCTCGCGAATCGCGGTGCGTTTCGCAGACGGCCGACTCAAGGAACGAATGCCGGTCCGCGGCGAGGACGACATGGCGCGCCTGGCCATGTCCTTCAACGAGATGGCCGAGAGTCTGTCCAAACAGATCACCCAGCTGGAGGAGTTCGGCAGCCTCCAGAAGCGCTTCACCTCCGATGTCAGCCATGAACTGCGCACACCACTGACCACGGTCCGGATGGCAGCCGACCTGATCTACGACGGCAGCGAGAACCTCGACCCCATGCTGCGTCGGTCGTCGGAACTGCTTGTCGCCGAACTGGACAGGTTCGAAGGGCTACTGGCGGACCTCCTCGAGATCTCCCGTCACGACGCCGGTGTCGCGGAACTTGCGTCCGAACAACTCGACGTCCGTATGTGTGCGCGAGCGGCCGTTTCCACGGTTCGCCATCTCGCCCGCGAATCCGGCACCGAACTGATCGTGGACATGCCCGACGAGCCGGTCATGGCAGATGTCGATCCGCGCCGCGTCGAACGCATCCTGCGAAATCTCCTTGCCAACGCCATCGACCACGGTGAGGGGAAGCCGATTCTGCTTCGCCTTCGCGCCGATGACAATGCCCTCGCCTTCATCGTCCGCGACAGTGGCGTCGGGTTGCGTCCGGGCGAGGAGAAGTTGGTCTTCAACCGGTTCTGGCGATCGGACCCGTCCCGCGTGCGCCGCAGTGGCGGCACCGGACTCGGCCTCGCGATCAGTGTCGAAGACGCGAATCTGCACGACGGCAAGCTCGAGGCCTGGGGCGAACCGGGAGTCGGAGCCTGCTTCCGGCTGACGCTCTCGCGCACCCGTGGCAAGAAAGTCGTGTCGAGTCCGCTGCCACTCAAGCCGACGACCACCAAATTCGTCCGCACGCCGAGCGAAGCCGACATCGTCGCCGATACCGTCGGCGAGGTCACATCGTCCTTGCCGACTCCGCGCGAAACTGACTCACGGAACGAGTCCAACGGTGGGGATCGATCATGATCGGAACCCGCCGTCGTCTGGGACTTCTCGCAACAACCCTGAGCGTTCTGTTGCTGACCGGTGCATGCGCGAGTTTGCCGGAGTCCTCGTCGCCACAAGCAATCGGAACTCTGGCGACAGCCGTGCCCGGAACCTCCGTCGAATCACCGGCATCGGGGCGAGAGCCGGACCTGCTGGTACGTGACTTCGTCAAGGCGAGTACCGACCCGTCCAACCGGCATGCCGCAGCCCGTCAGTACCTCACCAAGGACGCGTCGGCGCGTTGGGACGATGCGGCAAGTGCTGTCATCGTCGACAAGGTCGATGTGCTCTCGGTTTCTCGAACCAGCACCGAAGCCGTCTACACGATTCGTGTGAACAAGGTCGGTCGCCTCGACCCGGGAGGACTGTACGTTCCCGAAGAGGGCAGCTTCGAAGCGAGGATGACCCTGGCGTTGACCGACGGCGAATGGCGGATCAGTGATCTGCCTCCCGGCGTGATCATGGAGCGTCCGCAGTTCCTCGGCGCTTACCAGCGGAAGTCGTTGTTCTTCCTCGACCCCACCAGCCAGACGGTCGTCCCCGATCTTCGCTGGATCTCCGGCGGGCAGGACCAGGTGGCGGCTCAGCTGATCGGTCTGATGATCGACGGACCGAAGGCAGCGCTGGCGCCGGCTGTGCGAAACGAACTGGGCAATGGCGTGTCGGTGATCGGTCCGATCACCAAGGCCGACGGTAAGCCGGGACAGGTCGGAGTCGGTCTCGGTGGTGTGCGCATCAACTTCCGCCTTGACAACCCGATGGATGCTGCTACTCGCGGTTTGTTTGCAGCACAGGTCATTTGGACGCTCGCCAACGCCGATGTGGCAGGGCCGTACGTTCTGGAGATCGACGGCGAACCGCTGGACGCGGCTCATGCCGACGGCTGGACCACCGCCGACGTCGCATCCACCAACCCACTGGCCACCACGAGTGCAACCGTCGGACTGCATGCACTGCGCAACGGTTCACTGGTGAGTGTCACCGAGCAAGAGGCGACTCCGGTGCCCGGTTTCGCGGGCAATGCGGGCAACCTCACGGCGGCTGCTCTCTCACGGGACGGCAAGTTGGTGGCAGCCGTCGCGGACACCGCTCGGCCGGATCCCAGCACAAGATTCGACTTGTCGCTCGGGACATACGGCGAAGGGTCCGTTCCGGTACTCGAAGGCAGCGCCATCACCAGGCCTTCGTGGGAGTTGGACAACAACGCGGTCTGGACGGCTGTGAACGGCAATACCGTCGTTCGGGTCGTCCGTGAACCAGGCACCGGCCGGGTGTCGGTCACCAACGTCGACGTCGGGGCCCTGACGTCGGTCGGTTCCACGATCTCGGAACTGCGTCTGTCGCGGGACGGCGTGCGAGCGGCGATGATCATCGACGGCAAGGTCTACCTGGCTGTGGTCGTGCGCACCGCCAGCGGGGTCTACGCCCTGACGAGTCCACGCGCAGTGGCCTCCGGCTTGGGCAGTACCGCGCTCTCACTCGACTGGAGCAACAGCGACACCATCGTGATCGCGCGCAGTGGAGCCGACATACCGGTCGTCCAGGTCGCGATCGACGGCTCACGGATGGACGCGCTGCCGAGTGGAAACCTGACCGCTCCCGTCACCTCCGTGGATGCATCGCCGACCACCGAGTACGTCGCCGACGCGCGTGCGGTGTTCCAACTGAACAACAACGACCCCGCCGGGGATCGCCGCTGGCGTGAGGTGACCGTGCTGACCGGACAGAAGGCGATTCCGGTTCTGCCTGGCTGACGTCTCTGCGCTCTGGTGAATGTCTGCGCTCTGATGCATGTCGGTGCTCAGGTTCATGATTCGGCCATGGGGGACAAGAAATTCGGTGCCGGTCTGCTCGACCTGCTGTTGCCACGCGAGTGTGGTGGGTGTGGCCGCTCGGGGACTCTGTGGTGCGGTGAGTGCGCGGAACTGCTGCGCGATCATCCGCTTCAACTGAGTCCGCGCGTGGATCCGGGCGTGCCCGTCTGGGCACTCGGCCGCTACGACGGCCCCAGGCGACGCAGTGTGATCGAGATGAAGGAACGGGGTCGTCGGGACCTCGCGATGCCTCTGGGGATCGCTGTGGCCGACGCGTTGGCCACTCTGGAACGGTGGGGCGAGCTCGGCAGCGGGGGTCGTCCGCCGATCGTGCTGGTGCCGGCTCCCACGCGCGCCCGAGCGGCGCGATCTCGCGGGGGTGATCCGGTTCGCCGGATAGCCGAAAGTATGCGCGGAAAGCGGGAAATTGGTTCTGTCGCGGGTCGTCCGGTACGTGTCTGTCCGATTCTCCGGATGACGCGAGGTGTACGTGACTCGGTGGGACTGTCCGCGGCCGACCGGGTGACCAACGTGAACGGTCATGTGTCTCTCGACACCACTGCGATCTCTGCGATTGCCGGGGACAGTGACATCGTCCTGCTCGACGACGTCCTCACCACGGGAGCGACTGCGGCAGAGTCGGTTCGGGCCCTCTCGCTCAGTGGGATTCGGACAACTCTCGTGCTTGTCCTTGCAGGGGCTTAGATGAATTTCGTTGGAACAGTGGCACTCGCGCGCGTTACGTACTAGCGTCGGCGGCACACCCGAAAATACTGGTAGGAGGTGGTACTTCGATACTGGTGCCGGGCGGATCCCCTCTCGGTACTTGCAGAATTTGCCGCCGCCCACCGTGGGGCGGGGCCGTAATTGGGAGGTACGAGTGACGACCCCTTCGCAAGCCTCGTTTTTCATCGAGGACGCCACCATCGAGCGTTCCGAGAATGCCGCAGCTCCGAGATCCGACGTCGTAGTCAAGGGACGAAATGTCGAGATCCCCGATCACTTCCGAATCTACGTTTCGGAAAAGCTGGCGCGACTCGAACACTTCGACCCCTCCATATTCCACTTCGACGTGGAACTGCAACATGAACGCAACCGACGACAGGCCAAGAGTTGCCAGCGCGTCGAGATCACCGCTCGAGGTAAAGGCCCGGTGGCCCGAGCCGAAGCGTCCGCAGACAGCTTCTACGCCGCCTTCGAATCGGTGATCGACAAGCTCGAGAGTCGCCTCCGTCGAACCAAGGACCGCAAGAAGGTCCATTACGGCGACAAGCGACCGGTGTCCGTCGCGGAGGCAACCGCCTCCCTCGTCGACGCAGACTCACTCGGAGTCACACCGGACATTTCGCTGAACGGTCAAGAGCCGGACGAGTACGACGGCCCGGGACGCGTGGTCCGCACGAAGGATCACCCGGCCGAGCCGATGACCATCGACGACGCTCTCTACGAGATGGAACTGGTCGGACACGACTTCTTTCTCTTCCATGACAAGGAGTCGGACAAGCCGTCCGTCGTCTACCGTCGTCACGCTTTCGACTACGGATTGATCCGCCTGACATGACCCAATCGGTGGTGGGTTTGCTCGCTCGCCGCCGGTAGCGCCTACCATGGAATCCGGCCGGAGTTTTCGGACCCCGGCCGGATTTTCAGTGTGTGACCCCCTGTCGCCGAAGATTGAGGACGAAGAAGACTGTGCCGTCGCTGTCGCTATCGAAGCTGCTCCGTGTTGGTGAAGGTCGCATGGTCAAGCGGCTCAAGCACATCGCCGAGCATGTGGAATCTCTGTCGCCCGATGTCGAAGGCCTGACAGACGAGCAACTCAAAGCCAAGACCACCGAGTTCCGTGAGCGCTATGCCGCCGGGGAAACTCTCGACGAGTTGCTGCCCGAGGCTTTCTCCGTGGCCCGTGAGACATCGTGGCGCGTGATCAATCAGAAGCACTTCCACGTGCAGATCATGGGTGGCGCGGCCCTGCACTTCGGCAACGTCGCCGAGATGAAGACCGGTGAGGGCAAGACTCTGACGTCGGTTCTTCCGGCTTATCTCAACGCGATCGCGGGTGACGGCGTCCACGTGGTCACCACCAACGACTACCTTGCCAAGCGCGACTCCGAGTGGATGGGCCGCGTTCACCGCGCCCTCGGCCTCGAGACCAGTGTGATTCTCTCGGGCATGACGCCGGCCGAGCGCCGCGTCGCCTACGCAGCCGACATCACGTACGGCACCAACAACGAGTTCGGCTTCGACTACCTGCGCGACAACATGACGCACTCGCTGGACGACCTGGTCCAGCGTGGCCATGCGTTTGCCATCGTGGACGAGGTCGACTCGATCCTCATCGACGAAGCCCGAACCCCGCTCATCATCTCGGGCCCGGCCGACGGCTCCAGCAAGTGGTACAGCGAGTTCGCGCGCATCGCGCCGCTGCTGAAGAAGGACGTTCACTACGAGGTCGACATCCGCAAGCGCACCATCGGTGTGCACGAGGCGGGCGTCGAACTGGTCGAGGACCAGCTCGGTATCGACAACCTGTACGAAGCCGCGAATTCGCCGCTGGTGAGCTACTTGAACAACGCGATCAAGGCCAAGGAGCTCTACACCAAGGACAAGGACTACATCGTCCGCGACGGTGAGGTCATCATCGTCGACGAGTTCACCGGCCGCGTGCTGGTCGGCCGCCGCTACAACGAGGGCATGCACCAGGCGATCGAGGCCAAGGAGAAGGTGGAGATCAAGGCGGAGAACCAGACCCTTGCCACCATCACCCTGCAGAACTACTTCCGTCTGTACGACAAGTTGTCGGGCATGACGGGTACCGCCGAGACGGAAGCTGCCGAGCTTCACCAGACTTACACGCTCGGTGTGATCCCGATCCCGACCAACCGTCCGATGGTCCGAGTCGACAACGGTGACCTCATCTACAAGACCGAGGAAGCCAAGTTCGACGCGGTGGTCGACGACGTCGTCGAGCGCCACGAGAACGGCCAGCCCGTCCTGATCGGTACCACCAGCGTCGAGCGCTCGGAGTACCTGTCCAAGCAGTTCACCAAGCGCGGCGTTGCCCACAACGTCCTCAACGCCAAGTTCCACGAGAAGGAAGCGACCATCATCGCCGAGGCCGGTCGCTCCGGCGCGGTCACCGTCGCGACCAACATGGCCGGCCGCGGTACCGACGTCGTGCTCGGTGGTAACCCGGACATCATCGCGGACATCGCGCTGCGCAAGAAGGGCCTCGACCCGGTCACGACGCCGGACGAGTACGAGGCAGCTTGGGACGCAGTCCTGGACGAGGTCAAGGCTGAGGTCAAGGCAGACGCCGAGAAGGTCCGCGATGCCGGCGGCCTGTACGTCCTGGGCACCGAGCGTCACGAATCGCGCCGAATCGACAACCAGTTGCGTGGTCGTTCCGGACGTCAGGGTGATCCCGGCGAATCGCGGTTCTACCTCTCGCTCGGTGACGAGCTCATGCGCCGTTTCAACGGTTCGGCACTCGAGTCGATCATGACGCGCCTGAACCTGCCCGACGACGTCCCGATCGAAGCCAAAATGGTCTCGAAGGCCATCAAGAGCGCTCAGACCCAGGTGGAGCAGCAGAACTTCGAAATTCGCAAGAATGTCCTCAAGTACGACGAGGTCATGAACCAGCAGCGAACGGTCATCTACAAGGAGCGCCGCCAGATCCTCGAGGGTGAGGACATGGAAGGCCAGGTCGAGCAGATGATCACTGACGTGGTCACCGCCTACGTCGACGGTGCCACCGCCGAGGGATACGTCGAGGACTGGGATCTCGAGCAGCTGTGGACTGCGCTGAAGACGCTGTACCCGGTCGGCATCGATCACAAGACGTTGGCAGGGGAGGACGGCGCAGGCATCAACAGTGACCTGAGCCGTGACGACCTGCGAACCGCTTTGCTCGAAGACGCCCACGCGGCGTACAAGAAGCGCGAAGCCGAGATCGATGCGATCGCCGGCGAAAACGGTATGCGTGAACTCGAGCGTCGTGTCTTCCTCTCGGTCCTGGACCGTAAGTGGCGTGAGCATCTCTACGAGATGGATTACCTCAAGGAGGGAATCGGTCTGCGTGCGATGGCCCAGCGCGATCCGCTGGTCGAGTACCAGCGCGAGGGTTACGACATGTTCATCGGCATGCTCGACGGATTGAAGGAAGAGTCCGTCGGATTCCTCTTCAACCTGCAGGTCGAGGCAGCTCCGGCACAGCCCGCAAGTGGAATTTCCGTCACCGCGGGCTCTGCCGCCGCGGCGTCCGCCACGGCGCCCAAGCCGCTCCCCACGCAGGAGGCTGCGGCCAGGACAGCCGGAACTGCCGCCCCGACGGCGTTGCGCGCCAAGGGACTTGACGACGAAGGTCCGTCGCGTCTGACGTACACCGGCCCGGACGAGGACGGCAAGGCAAAGGCAACACGTGACTCGGCTGCCGACACCGGCGACGGTGCCGCCTCTCGTCGCGAACGTCGTGAAGCCGCACGGACGCAGTCGAAGAGCAATCGAGCTCCGAAGTCCAAGCGCAAGCGCTGAGGTATTAGCGCAGTCAGTACTCGGCAGGCTGGACGGTCACACCACGTGTAGTGCGGTGACCGTCCAGCCTGTTTCGTCTGTGTGGTCGATCCGGCCTGCGACGGCAAAAGTCTGCGTGCCTCGTGTGTACGTCGCACAGACTTCGGCGGTACTCTCCGACACTGCTTGAACGTGGGTGCGGTGAACGGCCGCGCCGCCCAGCTTCCGGGCCGAGAAATCCGAAGTGTAAAGTCTCGCAACAACTTCCAGGGCGGACGGCGTCAACACACCTTTGAGCTGCCGTGGATTTCGTCGTCGGTCGACGGTTTCGAGAACCAGACGTAGTGATCGGTTCCAGAAGATGTCGGCACCTACCAGTCGCGGTTCCGGAGCGTGAGTGAACCCGGTACTGGGCGACGTTCCGTTGTGTGGCGTCTTTCGCGGGCGACGCAGCATCCGGTCCGTTCGGCACTGCGTTCGGTCTGGCCGGCACTGTGGCCGCGACAGCACGACGGTATGCGGGTGAGGCTCGAATTGCGGCGCCGGCTCGAGAACGATCTTGTAGTCCTGCTCCATGACATCCCCCCGGATGATCCTGCGTCCGAGACAGCTGTCTCGGACTTCGCTCCCCCGAGCGATGGTGAGAAGCATGACACGAATCGCTCGAGATGTCGCCGTGATCACCATCGCGACTTAGGGTGATGGCGTGCGGGGACTTCTGTTGGATGTCGGTGGCGTGCTGTTCGGTCCGGGATCGGATCTCGACGGCTTGAGCGCGGTCGTGCGCGCGGTGAAGGCCCGCGGAATCGTGACGGGAATCGTCAGCAACGATCCCGGCGGCGCCAGTGCTCAGTGGTTGCGGGATCTCGGCGACGGGGTCTTGGTCGACGACGTGATCTTGTCCGGTGATGTCGAGATGGCAAAGCCCGACGCCGAGATCTATCTGTTGGCAGCGAGTCGTTTGGGCGTCGAGCCGGAGGATTTCGTTTTCGTGGATGATCTCGAGATCAACGTCCGGGCGGCGGTGGCCGTCGGGATGGTCGGGGTCCATCACGTCGGCTCGGAATCGACCATCGAGGAGTTGTCGATTCTGTTCGATCTCGGCGAAGGAGGGGACACGAAGCCATGGTGAACAGACTGACGACTCAGGATGCCGCTTTCTACTTCCTCGAAGCCGGGACGACGCCGATGCATGTCGGCTCGTTGGGGATCTTCAGGCAACTGCGAAACGGGATCGATCACGAGGAGTTGCTTCGACTTGTCGAAGAGCGGCTCGGATCGGTTCCGCGGTACCGACAGAGAGTTCGCGAGGTGGCGTTCGGTCTGGCCCGCCCCGTCTGGGTGGACGACTCGGATTTCGACATCACCTATCACGTTCGCCGATCGGCTCTGCCCAAACCGGGTTCCGACGAACAGCTGATGGATCTGATCGCGCGGCTGACGTCGAGACCACTCGACAGCACGAGGCCGTTGTGGGAGATGTACCTGGTCGAGGGGCTGACCAGAAACAGATTTGCCATCTTCACGAAGTCTCATTCGTCGTTGGTGGACGGCGAGGCGGCTCCCGAGATCAGTCAGGTGATCTTCGATCCGGAGAAGAATCGAGCGCCAGGCCCCGAAGAATTGTGGATGCCCGCCAGGCCGCCGAGCGACACCAGCTTGTTGGTCAGTGCACTGGCAGATCTCGTGACGAGCCCGGGGGAGGGGATCGCACGGGCGCGTGCAGCGTTCAACGACGTGACCACGTCCGTCACCGAGGCTGTGAGTGCACTCGGGAAACTCGCGGAAGTGGTTCGAACGGCGACGCAGGTAGCCCCGTCGAGCCCGCTCAACGCCACCATTTCGCGCAATCGACGCCTTGCGGTGGCCAAGACGTCTCTGGAGGACTATCGACGTATTCGTGCGCGGTACGGGTGCGAGATCAACGACGTGATTCTGACCGTCATCGCAGGTGCGATGCGGAACTGGTTGCTCTCGCGCGGTGAACCGGTGACCGAGGCGACCATCGTGCGAGCGATGGTGCCCATGTCGGTCTACACCGACGGCCCGGAGAGTCCTGACGTCGACGATCCGCAAGCGCCCGGACATGTTTCCTCGTTCCTCATCGACCTGCCTGTCGGTGAACCCAACGCGGTGGTTCGGCTCTCGCACGTGGCCCATGCGACGGAGGCATTCGCGCGTCAGGGTCGGCGGGTCACCGCGCAGACGATGGTGCGAATGTCCGGGTTTGCGCCGGCGACGCTGCATGCGATGAGCTCCCGCGCGGCCAGTAGTCTGTCGCAGCGAATGTTCAACTTGATGATCACCAATGCGCCAGGGCCGCAATTTCCGCTTTACCTCGGTGGTGCTCGGATGCTCGAGATGTATCCCGTGTCGCCACTGCTCAAGAATCAGACACTCAGCATCGCCCTGACGTCGTACGACGGAAATGTCTACTACGGTTTGAATGCCGACCGTGACGCGATGTCGGACGTCGACGTCGTTCGTTCGCTGATCTTCGAGTCACTCGAGGAATTGACGGATGCGAGTCGGTGACGAACGAGCATGAAGGTGGTCTCATGAGGGTGTACGTACCGGCGACGGTCGAGATTTTGCAGCAGTTGGTCGCAGATCAGGAGTTCGACCCGATGAGCCGGACGGCTTTTGCGGTCACCCCGACTCTGCGTGAGTCGTACGCGACGGGGGACGACGACGAGTTGGCCGAGGTCGCCATGGGTGAGGCTGCGCGTGCGTCGCTGCGACTGATCGCCGGAACCGAGGGTGACGTCACCTTCCGGCGTGCTGTCGTTGCCGCCGACGTCGACGATGCCGATGTGAAGTTACGGCCCGATCTCGACGATTCGGTAGTCCGATTGGCGGGTCCTGTCACGATGGCTCAGGTTGCATCTGTGCATGTCGACCTCGAACAGGCAGAATCGGACATCGAGCGCGCTGCTGGCATAGTCGACGCGGCGGATCTCGGTGACGCCGATGCCGAGTTCACGCTGGGTGACGCGGAGGACCACGAGTTGGCGTGGTACGCCGCGCAGGAGTTGCCGTTCTTGCTCGACCTGCTGTGAATGTGCTTACCGTGAAGTAACCTACGGTACCGTAACCTGATAACCTACGGTACCGTAGGCAGTGGGTTCGGAAGGTGAGAGGTGGAGGTCTGATGGGTCTGAAGGACTGGATCGAGGCACCGGCAGCGTCGGTAGTTCCGGCAGCGCGGTCGAAGCTCAATCTGCTTCGCGGTGCGGCGGCTCGGCTGACCACACCATTGCTTCCCGACGACTATCTTCACCTCGCGAATCCGTTGTGGTCCGCGCGCGAGCTGCGTGGTCAGATCGTCGAAGTCCGGCCCGAGACCACGGACTCGGCGACCATCGTCATCAAGCCGGGTTGGGGATTCGACTTCAACTACCAGCCGGGGCAGTACATCGGCATCGGTCTGCATATCGACGGCCGTTGGCATTGGCGGTCGTACTCACTTACCTCGCCTCCCAACTGGGAGAACAAGCGCATTTCCATCGCGGTCAAGGCCATGCCCGAGGGCTTTCTCTCGAGCCACCTCGTCAGCGGGGCCGTGCCGTCGGGAACCATCGTTCGACTGGCCACGCCTTCGGGCAACTTCGCGTTGCCGGATCCGCCACCGGAGAAGATCCTGTTCATCACCGCCGGCAGTGGCATCACTCCGGTCATGGGCATGTTGCGGACGATGAACCGGCGCGGTCAATTGCCCGACGTCATGCACATCCACTCGGCTCCGACGGAATCCGACGTCATGTTCGCCGACGAACTCACAGCACTGCACGCCGAGCACGAGGACTTCGTGAGTCACGTTCAACTCACGCGCCGTGACGGAAAGTTCAAACTCAGTTCTCTCGACACGGTCTGCCCCGACTGGCGTGAGCGCCACACCTGGGCGTGCGGGCCCCTCCCGTTGCTCGACGAGCTCGAAGACGTCTGGAAGGCGGAAGGCATCGAGGATCGACTCCACATGGAGCGGTTCGCCGTATCGCGCATCGACGCTTCGGCCGACGGTGGCACGGTCACGTTCGAGAAGTCGGGTAAGACGATCACCGTCGACGGTGCGACAACGCTTCTGGAGGCAGGCGAGCAGTCCGGTGCCTTGATGCCGTTCGGTTGCCGCATGGGCATCTGCCAGACGTGTGTCGTACCTCTCGTTGCCGGCCACGCGATCGATCTACGCTCGGGGAAACAGCACGCGGAGGGCGAGCGCATCCAGACGTGCATCTCCGCCGCCGCCGGCGACTGTACGCTGGACGCATAGCTTCTAGGCACACGGAGGACCACGGTGGCCATCACCGATATCAAAGAGTTTTCGCACCTCACCGAGGCCGATGTCGAAGCTCTCGGACGTGAACTCGATCAGATTCGACTCGACATCGAAGACTCTCGTGGGATCCGGGACGCCCGCTACATTCGTCGCGTCATTCGCGTCCAGCGGGCGTTGGAGCTCGGCGGGCGTATCGCATTGTTCGGCAGTCGGTACCGACCGGCATGGTTGGTCGGCACGACCCTGCTGAGCCTGTCGAAGATCATCGAGAACATGGAGCTCGGGCATAACGTCATGCACGGGCAATGGGACTGGATGAACGATCCCGAGATTCACTCCGTCTCGTGGGAGTGGGATCAGACCGGTCCTTCCGAGCATTGGAAGCGCGCCCACAACTACCAGCACCACACGTACACCAACGTCGTCGGTATGGACGAGGATCTCGGTTTCGGGATTCTGCGTATGACTCGTGACGAGCCGTGGAAGCCGATCAACCTCTTCCAGCCGATCGCCAACGTGATCTTGGCGGCCACGTTCGAGTGGGGCATCGCGCTGCACGACCTCACGGCGGCAGCCGAGTTGGAGGGCGCGGAAAAGGGGCAGCTGAACTCGCAGGCGAACAAAGACTTCGCGCGCAAGATCTTTCGTCAGGTGGGCAAGGACTTCATCTTGTTCCCGGCGCTGACGGGGCCGGCGTGGAAGTCGACCATGTCGGCCAATGCGACCGCGAACCTCGTGCGCAACCTGTGGGCGTACGTCGTCATCTTCTGTGGCCACTTCCCGGACGGTGCCGAGAAGTTCACGGTTGCCGAATTCGAGCAGGAGACTCGTCACGAGTGGTACCTGCGCCAGATGCTCGGTAGTGCGAACTTCAATTCCGGCAAGCTCATGGGACTCATGAGCGGCAATCTGAGCTACCAGATCGAGCACCACGTGTTTCCCGATCTGCCGAGCAACCGCTATCCCGAAATCGCTGTGAAGATGCGTGCATTGTGCGAGAAGTTCGATCTCCCGTACACCACCGGTTCGCTCTTCAAGCAGTATCTTCTGGCTCTGCGCACCATCCACAAGTTGGCTTTGCCGGACAAGTGGCTGACCGCAACCTCGGACAATGCTCCGGAAACGTCTTCGGAACTGCGGTTCCGCGACTCGGGATTCCGGGACGCAGCCATGGCGATGGTCGAGGACCTTCGCACCGATCCGATCACCGGTAAGCGTCTCGGTTTGTTGACCGCACTCAAGTCGCAGGCCCGTTCCCGCATGCCGAAGCGCCGGAAGTGATATAGGTTACATCGGGAAAAACCTAACCTACGGTGCCGTAAGTTACGCTACAGTAGGTGCAGTTGATCTGAACGATTCGAATCGATGATCGTTCTGCACTTACTACTTTGCGCCTAACTCACTGCTAGGAGGCTTTCCATGGCGATTGCAGATGTCAAGGAATACGCACATCTCACGGACGCCGACATCGAAGCGCTCGGCCGCGAACTCGACGCGATTCGTCGCGACATCGAGGAGTCGCGCGGCGAGAAGGATGCGCGATACGTGCGCAACGTCATTCGTCTGCAGCGTTCGCTCGAAATCGGCGGCCGCGCAGTGCTTTTCGCCAGCCGTCGTCGTCCGGCGTGGCTCGCCGGAGTTGGCCTGCTGACGCTCTCGAAGATCATCGAGAACATGGAACTCGGGCACAACGTGATGCACGGGCAGTGGGACTGGATGAACGACCCGGAGATCCACTCCACCTCGTGGGAGTGGGACGTCACCGGCCCGTCTGCGCACTGGAAGCAGACCCACAACTACCTGCATCACAAGTACACCAACGTCCTCGGAATGGACGACGACGTCGGATACGGACTCCTCCGCGTCACCCGCGATCAGCGCTGGAAGCCCTTCAACGCCGGCAACCTGGTCTACAACACGCTGCTCGCGCTGTTCTTCGAGTACGGCATCGCCGCTCAGCACCTCGAGCTCGGCAAGGTGGCCAAGGGCCGCGCCGACAAGGAAGAGACGCAGCGCAAGCTCCGTGAGGTCGGCGAGAAGATCGGCAAGCAGGTCCTGCGCGACTACGTCATCTACCCGGCCATCACCGGCCCGGCGTGGAAGAGCACATTGTCGGCCAACTTCACCGCCAACACTCTGCGGAACGTGTGGACCAACGCGGTCATCTTCTGCGGCCACTTCCCGGACGGTGCCGAGAAGTTCACCAAGGAAGACATCGACAAGGAAACGCAGGCTCAGTGGTACCTGCGTCAGATGCTCGGCAGCGCCAACATCGAGGGCAGCGCGCTCATGGACTTCATGACGGGCAACCTGAGCTACCAGATCGAGCACCACCTGTTCCCCGATCTGCCCAGCAACCGCTACAAGGACATCGCGGTCACGGTGCGTCAGCTCGCGGACAAGTACGACTTGCCGTACACGACGGGCCCGCTTGCCGTGCAGTACGCCAAGTCCTGGCGAACCATCGCCAAGCTGTCGCTGCCCAACAAGTACCTCAAGGACACCGTCGACAATGCGCCCGAGACGGCGTCGGAGCGGATGTTCGACGGCGAACTGACCTCGACTGTCGATCCCGTGACCGGGCGTCGCAGTGGCCTCAAGAGCGCCATCGCACGTAAGCGCAAGAGCGGAAAGCTGCGCAGCCTCCTCGGCCTGCGCTGATCGTCGACTGCGCTGACCGTAGACAGCATGCGGCCCGACACCATTCGATGGTGTCGGGCCGCTTTGCTGTTCTCGCCCGGAACGTCGCTCGGGGGCGCTCAGTACTGATCGTTGGACTTGATCGCTTCCAGCAGTTGTCGCACAGCGACGACGCGTCGAGCTGATTTGCCCTCCAACAGGTCGAGCTTGCATTCGGGATCTGCGGGCGGTCCGAGGTGCGTGCATCCACGCGGGCAATCCTCGATCGCCGCAGCGAGATCCGAGAATGCCGCCACCACGTTCTCGGGCGAGATGTGCGCCAGACCGAACGAACGGATGCCCGGGGTGTCGATCACCCAGCCGCCACCGGCGAGAGGGAGCGCCACCGATTGCGTCGACGTGTGCCGGCCCTTGCCGACGCCGGATACGATGCCGACCGCTCGATTGGCATCGGGGACAAGGCGATTGACCAGTGTCGACTTTCCGACGCCGGAATGTCCGATCAGGGCGGTCAACTTGTGCTCGAGGATCTGCGTCAGTTCGTCCAGGGGATCGTCGCGACCGGCGACGACCACTTGGATGTCGAGGTCGGCGAACGTGCTCGCGAATTCCTCCGGCGGTTCGAGGTCGCTCTTGGTCAGGCAGACGATCGGCGTCAGGCCACCCACGTAGGCGGCGACCAGTGCGCGCTCGACGAAGCCGGTGCGCGGTGGGGGGTCGGCGAGTGCCACGACGATGAGAAGCTGCTCCGCGTTCGCGACGACGATACGTTCGAAGGGATCGGTGTCGTCGGCGGTCCGTCGCAGAACCGTCGAACGCTCGGAGACCCGGACGATGCGCGCCAGGGTGTCGGTTTTGCCCGACAGATCGCCGACTATGTCCACCTGATCGCCGACGACGATGGGGGTTCGGCCAAGTTCGCGGGCGCGCATCGTGACGATCAGCCGGTCGGGATCGCCGCCGAGGACGCAACCCCAACGGCCACGATCCTTCGACACCACCATCCCCGATTCGGCCGAGAGATGTTCGGGCCGAGTCTTCGTACGGGGGCGGGATCCGCGCCCGGGGCGTACCCGGACGTCGGACTCGTCGTACTGCCGCGGACTCAGAAGCTTGCCTTCGGTGTCGCCGGCGAACTCTCGAGCATGTCGATCCACATGTTCTCGAAGCCCGGCAGTGTCTTGGCTGTGGTTCCGACATCGTCGACCTCGACACCGTCGACGACCAGGCCGATGATGGCGCCGGCTGTTGCCATGCGGTGGTCGGCATACGAGAGCCATTGTCCGCCATGGAGTTCCGCGGGAACGATCGTCAGGCCGTCATCGGTTTCGGTGACGGAGCCGCCGAGTTTGTTGATCTCGTCGGCGAGGGCGGCGAGACGGTCTGTCTCGTGCCCGCGCAGGTGCGCGATTCCTCGTAGATGCGAGGTGCCCTCGGCGAGAGCGGCCAGGGCCGCCACGGTGGGGGTCAGCTCTCCCACGTCGTGGAGGTCGATGTCGATGCCGCGCAGTTTCTCCGGGCCGCGGACGGTCAGGACACCATCGGCGAGAGTGACGTCGGCCCCCATCGAGGCGAGGATCCCGCGGATCGCGTCGCCGGGTTGCGTCGTCGACGACGGCCACATCGGGACGCTGACGGTTCCGCCGGTCACTGCGGCAGCGGCCAGGAACGGTGTGGCGTTGGAGAGATCGGGTTCGATCACCCAGTCCACGGCGCGCACCGGCCCCGGTGCCACACGCCAGGTGTCCGCGTCACCGCCCGTGGCTGGCGTCGTCACGGAAACTCCGGCCTCGCGGAGCATCTCGACGGTCATGTCGATGTGTGGCATGGACGGGACGGGCTTGCCGTCGTGATGGACGGTGACACCCTCTTCGAACGCAGCAGCCGAGAGCAGGAGACCGGAGACGAACTGCGACGAACCGGATGCGTCGATGGTGACCGTCCCGCCGCGTAGGGACCCGGTTCCGGTGACGGTGAACGGGAGTGCGTCACCCTCGATCCGAGCGCCGAGACCGCGCAGTGCTTCCAAGATGGTGCCGAGCGGTCGTGTGCGTGCTTGCTCGTCGCCGTCGAAGTGGACGATGCCGTCGGCCATCGCGGCGAGTGGCGGCAGGAAGCGCATCACGGTGCCGGCCAGGCCGCAGTCGACCTCGCCGCCGCGCAGGGGTCCAGGGGTGATGCGAAGCGTGGTCGCATCACCGGCTTCCTCGACGCCGATGCCGAGGTCACGCAGAGCTGCGATCATCAGGTCGGCGTCACGGCTGCGGAGTGCACCGGTGATCGTGGACGGGCCATCCGCAAGTGCGGCCAGAATCAGAGCTCGATTGGTGATGGACTTGGATCCGGGCAGCGTCACCACTGCATCGACGGGTGCTTGGGCCCTCGGGGCGCTCCACAGACTCAGACTCACATGGTCCATCTTCTCTCATCGGTGGGGGAATGGTCGAAACCGTGCCACCCTGGGTGTCATGTGCGGAAGGTATGCGACCACAGCGGACCCGGCCACCCTGGCGGTGGAACTCGATGCGCTCGACGAGACCGACCACTCGGCGCCCGTCGAAGCCGACTACAACGTGGCCCCCACGACCGAGGTGTTGACCGTCGTCGAACGCCACGATCGGGAGAACCCCGACAGCGATCCGACCAAGAGGATTCGGCGGATGCGGTGGGGATTGGTGCCGTCGTGGACCAAGGAACTGGGCAAAGGCCCGGTCCTGTTCAACGCCCGCGCCGACTCGCTGGCGGAGAAGCCGGCGTTTCGGACCGCCTTCAAGTTCAAGCGTTGCCTGGTCCCCATGGACGGGTGGTACGAGTGGCAGACCGAGGCCACCGGCGGGAAAAAGGCAGCGAAGATTCCTTACTACATGCACCCCGACGACGGATCACGGCTGTTCATGGCGGGCGTGTGGTCTGCTTGGCGGGACCCGAGGGTCGAGAACGCGAGCCCCGTCCTGAGCTGCTCGATCGTCACGGTCGACTCTCTCGGTCACCTCGAGCAGGTTCACGACCGCATGCCCCTCGCCCTGCCTCGTGACCGCTGGGAGGCGTGGCTCGATCCCGACAACACCGTCGATTCGGCCCTGCTCGAGCCGGTACCGGACCTCTTCGAGCGGATCGACGTCGATCGAGTCCGGCCGCTGGTCAACAGTGTCAAGAACAACGGACACGAGTTGATCGAGCCGGACGTCGACCGTGCCGGCGAGCAGATCAGCCTGCTCTAGTGGTCAGCCGAGAGCCCAGGTAACGGTCACCTCGAACGAGACCTGCTGGGTTCCCGGGGCGAGAACCATGTCGGACATCGAGGCGTCGGGAGCGCGCATGGTCTGACCGCCACTCGTGTCGTGTGCCTCGGTGATGGTCACGACGTTCTCGAGCGACGTCCCGGACAGATCCGCGTACTGCTCGGCACGGTTCTTCGCGTCCTCGAAGGCCCGGGTGCGAGCGTCGGCCAGAAGCTGAGAGTCGTCGTCGATGGCGAAGGCGACGTTGCCGAGCCGTGCCGCGTTTCCGCCCGCCGCGATGCCGGCGTCCAGGACAGAAGAGGCTTTGTCGAGATCGCGGACGACGATTCGTACCGAGTTGGTCGCCCGGTAGCCGGTCACGTTGCCGCCGACGAACGGTCCACCACTGGCGTCGTACTGCGGCTGGACGGACAGATCGCTTGTCTGCACGTCCTCGGGGGCAACCCCGGCGGCGACTATCGCGTCGATCATCTGACGGGCCTTGTCATTCGCCTCCGAGACCGCTCCCGATACATCCGGGGCAACCACCTCGATGCCGATGTCGGCATTGAGGATGTCCGGCGCCCCGCGGACCTGCCCTGATCCGACTACCGTGACTTCCTTGGCGGCATTGTCCGAACTCCCGCAGGCCGTCAGCGAGACGGTGAGGGCTGCCGCTGCAGCGGTCAGTGCAAGAGTTTTCAGGTGTGGTCGCATGGTGAGACCGTAGCGACCGGATACTCAGCCCGCCGTGATTTGCGCCGTGACCGCGCCACTGAGCTGCGTGAGGTCCGTCGGAGCCAGCTCGATTTCGAGCCCGCGTCGGCCGGCGCTGCAGAGAATGCGGTCCCAGTCGAGCGCCGACGCATCGATCACTGTCGGCAGTTTCTTGCGCTGGCCGAGCGGTGAGATACCGCCGAAGACGTAGCCGCTCGAGCGCTCGGCTTCGGCGCGATCGGCCATGACGGCTTTGCTCGCACCGAGGGCAGCGGCTGCAGCCTTGAGGGAGAGCTTGTCCGGAACCGGCAGGACCGCGACGGCGAGCTTGCCGGTGTCGAGTTTGACGACCAAGGTCTTGAAGATCTGGGCGGCCTCGACGCCTGTCGACTCTGCCAGTGCAGTGACCGCCTCGTCGCCGAAAGATTCGGCGCGAGGATCGTGGTCGTAGCTGTGGACGCGGTGCGGTGTCTTCGACTTGTCGAGAAGTACGGTCGCAGGGGTCGCTGTTCCGGCCATGAGGAACACCCTATGCGGATCGCCGACAGGTGCATCCGACCAGGCCGGGAACAGAGTCGCTGACTCCCGTGTTGGTACCAGTTGATGAAACTTGTCCCGAGAAGCGAAGGAGCGACCGTGCTGGCTGTGTGTGAGCCACCACCGGCCCGTGGGTCGGATCTTCAGTTGGCGGTAACCTTGATCCCTACGGCTAGTGAAGGGATCAGAGTGCTGGAACACGACCGGCCCAAGGACGAACCGTCAGAGGTAGCTGAACCTATCGACGGCGCAGTGTCCGAAACGCCCGAAACTGCGGATGAGTTGATTGCCCGGTTCGAGCGCGACGCGCTCCCGCTGCTCGACCAGTTGTACGGCGCTGCCCTGCGCATGACGCGGAATCCCGCTGATGCCGAGGATCTCGTGCAGGAGACGTACGTCAAGGCGTACACCGCTTTCCGCTCGTTCCGTGCCGGTACCAACCTGAAAGCCTGGCTGTACCGGATTCTCACGAACACCTACATCAACTCGTACCGCAAGAAGCAGCGCCAACCCGCGCAGTATCCGACGGACGAGATCACCGACTGGCAGTTGGCCGCCACCGCCGAGCACACTTCGACGGGGCTGCGATCGGCCGAGGTGGAGGCGCTCGACGCGTTGCCTGACGACGACATCAAGGCGGCGCTGCAGTCGCTTCCCGAGGAATTCCGTATGGCCGTGTACTACGCCGATGTCGAAGGATTCCCGTACAAGGAGATCGCGGAGATCATGGGCACACCCATCGGAACGGTGATGTCGCGACTGCACCGTGGTCGCAAGCAATTGCGTGGTCTTTTGGCCGATGTCGCAAAAGACCGGGGATTCAATCGGGACGGCGCGGTCGACACAGCCACAGTCGCAGCCACCGAGACGGAAGGTGTCACACGATGAGTGAGCAGGACGAATTCGAAAGGCTCGACTGCTCGGCAGTCATCGCCGACGTCTGGTTGATGCTCGACGGTGAATGCGACGATTCAAGTCGTGCTCGCCTGCAGCGTCATATCGACGATTGTGGATCGTGCCTCGAGGCCTACGGGATCGAAGAGAAGGTCAAGAGCCTGATCAACCGTAAGTGCGGCGGAGACCATGCGCCGGAAAGCCTGCGTCAGAGGCTCACCGTCGAGTTGCGTCGGACCATCGTCATAACGACTACCGAAACCGACAGCTAGCCCGTCAGCGAAGATCTGAGCGGCAGCAGTCGGAAGGCAGTAACGCCGAGGGGCGGGGAAGCAATGCTTCCCCGCCCCTCGGACGTTTTGTTGCGCTACATGTCAGGCGTTTGGACGCTTGCCATGGTTAGCGGCGTTGCCCTTACGGCTGCGCTTCTTACGACCACGCTTACCCATGATTGGTCTCCCTTCTGTTTCTTTCGCGTCATTGTTTCACGCCGATGCCGGTGTGGTTCCATTGGCAGGTCGATCGAGTGATCCGTCGACGTATTTTCGTGGTCAGAGTGCAGTTCCGACAGAAGTGAGGTTCACGATGGCAGAAGACGTGCGCGCCGAGATGGTTTCGACGGTCTACCAGGTCGTCGTGAGCGAGGGAGACGTCGTTGCGGACGGCGACACCCTGGTCATCCTCGAATCCATGAAGATGGAGATTCCCGTCCTGGCCGAGGTTCCGGGAACGGTGACGACGGTGGGCGTCAAGGTCGGCGACGTGATTCAGCAAGGCGATCTGATCGCCGTGATCTCCTAAGCCGGACGATGTCCACTCTCAGTGACCTCCTCGCCGAACACACCGATCTTCCCGGTGCGGCGGTCGACCATCTCCAGCGCGTCGTGGGGGAGTGGCAACTGCTCGCCGACCTCTCCTTTGCCGACGTTCTCTTGTGGGTGGGCACCGAATCGGAGAAGAACCGATCCGAGGGGACGGTCATCTGCGTCGCGCATTGCCGGCCGACAACGGCATCGACGGCTTTTCCGGAGGATGCGGTCGGAACGGTCGTTTCCGAGTCCGAGCACCCGCAGGTTCTTCGCGCTCTCGTGGAGGGCCGCGTCGTGCGCGGGGAAGACGAGACGTGGCGTGAAGGAATGCCGCCGCGTCGGGAAGCCGTTCCGGTGCGTCTGGACGGGCGAGTCATCGCTGTTCTGAGCCGCGACACCAACCTGTCGCACCAGCGAGCGCAGAGTCCGCTCGAACTCGCGTATCTCGATTGCGCCGAAGACCTGTGTCAGATGATCAGCGACGGAACCTTCCCGATCCGAGAATCGCGCTCCGACACGAACTCGAGCCCACGTGCGGGCGACGGCTTCATCCGTCTCGATACCGAAGGCACAGTCGTCTATGCCAGCCCGAACGCGCTCTCGGCCTATCACCGGATGGGTCTGAGTTCGGATCTGGTGGGCCAAGACCTCGCAGCGCTGACCCGTTCGTTGGTCACCGACCCGTTCGAGTCTCAGGAAGCTGCGGGATACATCCGAGATACGTTGGCGGACAAGCCCGGTCGCCGTATGGAGATCGAGGCGCGCGGGGCGACCGTTCTGCTGCGGGCCCTGGTTCTCAAGCCTGGCGGCCGGCATGTCGGTGCTGCGGTCGTCGTCCGCGACGTCACCGAGGTCAAGCGTCGTGATCGCGCTCTGCTGAGCAAGGACGCAACCATCCGCGAGATTCACCATCGAGTGAAGAACAATCTGCAAACCGTCGCGGCGCTTCTGCGTCTACAGGCCAGGCGAACCGGCAACGACGAAGCGCGACAAGCGTTGACAGAGTCGGTGAGACGCGTGACGTCCATCGCCCTCGTTCACGACACCTTGTCGATGTCGGTGGACGAAGAGGTGGATCTCGACGAGGTGATCGACCGGTTGGTTCCCATGCTCTCCGATGTCGCGGGAGTAGGTGTGCCGGTGACGATTCGGCGTGAGGGCAGTTTCGGAGTGTTCTCCGCCGAGCGCGCCACCCCGCTGGTCATGGTGCTGACGGAGTTGGTGCAGAACGCGATCGAGCACGCTTTCGATCCGGGTGTGACCGGCACGGTCACACTCAGTGCCGAGCGTTCTGCACGCTGGTTGGACGTGATCATCCACGACAACGGGCGCGGCCTGCCGGAGAACTTCGACCTCGAGAAATCCGATCGCCTCGGACTCCAGATCGTGCGGACCTTGCTGGGCGCCGAACTCGGTGGCTCGCTCGGACTGCACCCGGGAAGCGGAGGCGGTACCGACGCGGTTCTGCGTGTGCCGCTCGGTAGACGTTCTGCGCGTTACTGATTCGAGCCGCGTTAGCGATTCGAGCAGACAAAAAGCCCGGCACCATGTGGTGCCGGGCTGTCGTCTTCGACTGTGCAGAGGGGCTGTTCTCCGCCGCGAGTCGAACGTCTCGGTTCTACCTAGACGGAAGTGCGTGCACGGGTACGTGCGTTGCGACGCTTGAGTGCGCGACGCTCGTCTTCGCTCATTCCGCCCCAGACGCCTGCATCCTGGCCGGACTCGAGAGCCCACGACAGGCACTCGGCGGTGACGGGGCAGCGGTTGCAGACAACCTTGGCATCAGCGATCTGAGCGAGGGCCGGTCCACTGTTTCCCACAGGGAAGAACAGTTCGGGATCCTCGTCGCGACAGATTGCGTTGTGGCGCCAGTCCATCTTTTTTCGCTCCTTAATTGGGTGTGTATTCACACCATTTGGTACCAATGAGTTTGTGTGTGCGTCATCAATGTTTCCGCACTGTTACTTGTGAATGCTTTCACGAACTCGCGGTATGTCAATAGGTTTGAACGGGTTCGTGGGCCAACTCACTAATTTGTGACACACCTGACGGCCACCTGGGCGTCACCGGCATTTTACCCGATTTCGACCTTTTGGCACCAGAGTTTTTGCAGGTCAAACGTGTTGCCTGACTCACGTCGTAATCGGTGCGAACACTTCCAGTGCATCCGGGACCGAGGTGAATTCGACCTTTTCACGAAGTCCGATGTAGTCGCCGTCCATCTGGAGTCCGATCGGTCGCGACGATTCGATGGTGATTGTCGGGACGTCGTCGGTGCGTAAGAGGACCTTCGATTTCGGCTCCGCGCCGCGTGCGAGTAGTTGCCGCACAACCCGCAGGGACGGCAGAACTTTGGTGCTCGTCATGGCGAAGATGCCGAGTCCACTGTCGAAGGTCGTTCCCGGATTGGTGTGGACGGGACGCTCTTCCAGATATGTCCACGGGCTCGAGTTCGAGACGAATGCGTAGTGGACTCCGGAGACGGGATCCTGATCGGGAAGGTGGACGGTCAGCGCTGGTTCGGCTCGCTTGGCACGGAAGAACGCCGCGATCGCGGTTCGGACATACCGGGCGGGTGTGGCGGCGTCACCGTTCTTACGGCTGGCGTCGACGGCCTCGCACACATCGGCGTCGAGGCCCATTCCGGCGTTGAACGTGAACCAACGGTTGTCGCAGTGTGCGAGCCCGATTCGGCGCCTGGTCCGTTCGGAGAGGAGGTCGACGAGTTGGTTCGTGGCGTCGATCGGGTCGGCGGCAATACCGAGTGAGCGCGCGAAAACGTTTGCCGAGCCGCCTGGGACGACAGCGATCGTCGGGATCGGACCGACCGGAACCGATTTCATCGACGCGGGATGCGGTGACCCGAGCAGTCCGTTGACCACTTCGTTGACCGTTCCGTCGCCACCGTGGACGATCACCGAGCCGAAGCCGTCTTCGTGGGCTTCGCGCGCCAGTTCGGCAGCATGACCCCGATGTGTGGTGTGCGCCACAGTAAGTCGCACCCGACTCTCGAGGGCGTGTGCCAACAGGTCACGACCGGCAGCGGTGGTGGAGGTGGCATTGGGGTTGACGATCAGCAGTGCGCGCACGGGGCATGAGCCTATCCGGTGTCGTGTTCTAGGCTGGCCTCGTGCCGAATACCGCCAGTCCGAACGCCCTGCCCAAGACAGTCACATGGGCGGGTGCCCTCGTGACGCTTCAAGGGCTGGTTGCCGCCGGGTTCGCGATCGTCGCAGTGATTCGCGGTGCAACCGGCCACGATCAGAGCGTCACCAACGGATACGGATTTGCCGCCTGGGTCGCGATCCTCGGCGGCGCGGTGTTGGCTGCCGGTATCGCTTTGCTGACGGGCCGCCGGTGGGGCCGGGCAATCGCCGTCGTCGCACAGTTGCTGCTCCTGCCGGTCGCCTGGTCGCTCCTGACCGATTCGCATCAGGTGCCGCTCGGCATCGTTCTGGGTGTCGTCGTTCTCGGCGCTCTGGGCTGCCTGTTCTCGGCTCCGACGTCTCGATGGATGGCAGCGGAGTACGGAGCGTACGCAGACGAGGTGTCGCCGGAAGAGGGACGCCCGGACGAGACCGACGAGCCGCGGGACAAGTAGGACGGAACGCCTACCCTGCTTCGGTCCTACTCAGCTTCCGCTCTACTCAGCTTCGGCGGCGAGAGCTCCGAGGTGAGTACCGGTCAGGCGATACGTGGTCCACTCCGTCTTCGCGTCGGCGCCGAGTGACTCGTAGAACTTGATCGAGGGGGTGTTCCAGTTGAGCACCGACCAGGACAGCCGGGTGTAGTCGTTGTCGGTGCACTCCTTGGCGAGTGCGGCCAGAAGAGCCTTCCCGTGGCCTGATCCGCGCTGACTGGGCTTGACGTAGAGGTCTTCGAGGTAGATACCGTGGGCGCCGTCCCACGTCGAGAAATTGCGAAACCACAACGCCATGCCGACGACGTCGTCGGCCGAATTCACAGCGACGTGCGCGAAGGCCGTCGCGGCCGGCCCGAACAAAGCCTCGCCGATCTGTTCCGCCTTCACGGTGCACTCGTCGAGGGCCTTCTGGTAGTCGGCCAACTCGTAGATCATGTCTGTGATCGGCTGGACGTCTGCGGGCGTGGCGCGTCGGATCATAGGGAGAATCTTAGGCCTCAAGCCTCGACGAGCGGCGGCACGTTGTGATGGACGAGGTGGGTGGCGCCGTGCTCGTAACCGAGAACCGAGTAAGCGCCGGGGGACAAGGCGAAACGCTTTCCTTCCGTCACCGGGAGCTCGAGCCAGCGGGCGATGAGTGCGCGTGAGAAGTGGCCGTGCCCGATCAGGATCACGTCGCGTTCGGGTAGTTGCGAACGCACCATCGACAGCACCATGTCGGTCCGGGCGTGGATCTGATCGGCCTGCTCGCCGCCGGGGCACGGGTGCGTCCAGACGGTCCAATCGGGCACCGTTGCGCGGATCTCGGGCGTCGTGAGGCCTTCGTAATCGCCGTAGTCCCATTCGGACAGTGCATCCCAGGTTCGCTCTTCCGGCAGGCCGGCGAGATCACCCGTCAACTGTGCGCGCAGCCGCGGACTCGTCAGAATCATGGGGTTCCGGAGGTCGAGGGTTCGCAAGCGATTTCCGGTCGCGGTTGCCTGCATCTCGCCGAGCGGAGTCAGCGGAACCTCGGTCCGGCCCGTGTGTTTCCCGGTGCGTGCCCACTCGGTTTCACCGTGGCGCATGAGTACGACGCGAGCACCGAGGGGGATCGACGAGGGGGCGGACTGGGAGGTCATGTCGACCATCATTGCAGGCTGCCTCGCGTGTGTAGCTCGCCTCCTGGCGCGAAGTGCGCAAGGATCTACGTGTGACGACGGTTCTCGCAGTGGCGAATCAAAAGGGCGGCGTGGCTAAAACCACTACCGTCGCTTCTCTCGGTGCGGCTTTGTCCGCGCTCGGACAACGAGTCTTGGTGGTGGATCTCGACCCGCAGGGCTGCCTGACGTTCTCGCTCGGACACAACCCGGATCGCCTCGAGCGTTCGGTCAACGAGGTCCTGGCGGGTGATCTCGACGCGGTCGACGCCGTGCTGAAGACGGACGACGGTATGGATCTCCTGCCGGCCACGATCGATCTCGCGGGCGCCGAAGCGCTGCTCCTGATGCGACCCGGTCGAGAGTTCGCGCTCAAGCGGGCGCTGTCTCCGCTCCTGGGCTCTTACGACGTCATCATCATCGACTGCCCACCGTCGTTGGGTGTGCTCACACTCAACGGATTGACTGCGGCGCAGTCGGTTCTGGTTCCACTGCAATGCGAAACCCTCGCACACCGCGGCGTCGGACAGCTGCTGCGTACGGTTCGTGAAGTCCAAGCCATCACCAACCCGGATCTTGTTCTGCTCGGCGCACTTCCGACTCTGTACGACGCTCGAACCACGCACAGTCGCGACGTGCTCGCCGACGTCAGCGACCGCTACTCCCTGGCCGTTCTGGCGCCTCCGATCCCACGCACCGTCAAGTTCGCCGAGGCGTCCGCGTCGGGTGCGACGGTCCTCGCCGGACGAAAGAACAAGGGTGCGGATGCCTATCGTGAACTCGCGGACAATCTCGTAAAGCATTGGGCTGGAAACGAAGTCGTGACTTTCGCGCCGGAGCTGGCGATCTGAGGAAGGTGAGCTTCTAGCGCAGCGCGAACAAGGTATCGCCGCGCTGTTCCAGAATCGTCTCGCCCGCACTGGCGAGCACGATCGGTGTCGCCGTCTCGCCGCGGTCGACTGCGATCATGCGCTGCACCGCTCCGTCCGACGGACTGACGGCTGCAATGCCGCCCGGAACGGGGATGAGCATCTGACCGGCAACCATGCTTCCGGGTCCGGACGTTCCGTTGACGATCCACGTCGGAGCCAGATCGCTCAGGCGCAGGTTGACGGTCTGCGAGCCGGTCCACCACGTGATCGAAGCCTTGTCGGCGTGGGTGCGGGCGCCTTCGGTCACCGTTCCCTCGATCGGATAGTCGACGATCGGATTGCCGGATCCGTCGAAAATAGTGATGCGAGAAACGGTTCCGTTGGCGGCAGGGAGGTAGACGGCCGTCTTTTCGCCGGCCACGGCAAGCAGGCGGGCGCCCTCGGAGTCGAGGAGAATCGCGGATCCGTACTCTTCGGGTTCCTGGGCGTCCTTCGGTGCGGGATTCATCACCGTCAACCTGTTGGAGGCTTCACCGGGGCAGCGCTCGAGTACCGAGACTCGGTTGGCGCTCGACGCAGCGTCGAGCAGCGTGCATCCGGTGCGAGGTTGCTTGTTGGGGTTCACCTTCGCGTCGACCCGGCCGTACTCGAGGGTTCGGACGAGGTCCGAGCGCCACAGCTCCATTCGCTCACTGCCGCGCGAAATCAGGTAGGTGCCGTCCGCTGAAAGGCTGACCGCGGAATCGGCGTCGCTGTTGCGCTGGTCCTTTCGGGCGCCGGTGTCGGCGACCAGTGACGTGACCTGAGAGCAACCGCGATCATCCTGATAGACGCTGACGACGCGATCCCACGAACCGATCGCGCCGCACAGCGGAATGTTGCGCGCGTATCGCCACACTTCTTCGCCCGTTGCCGGATCGCGGCCGATCACCTCGGAGCCGTCGGCGGTGACGACGGCATTTCCGACGGTGATCGGTGCCGTCGAGTCGGCACTCGGAGATTCCCACGTCTGTTTCAGGATGTCGGGTAACAACACCGACGTCGACAGAGGTGGGAGTGGAGATTCAGCGGTGACCGAGGTGGTTCCGCGCGCATCACTGCGCAACCACACAACGGTCACCGCCACGATTACGGCCAGCGCGATTGCCAGCGCACCGATCACATCTGAGCGAGTACGCCTTTCGGGAGCCAGCACATCGGCAGCTTACTCTGCGGCGCCTGCCGTCGCGGAAGCCGCGGGGCGACGACGCCGACGGCGACGCGGCTTGGCCGCTCCGTCTTCGTCCGAGTTCTCGGCAGCGGTTGCCGCGGGTGCCGAAGGGGGAGCTGTGGTGGCGCCGGCGGTGGTGGACGTCGGGGCGTCGGTCGAAGCGCCGGCGCGGGTGCGGCGACGGGTCCGGTTGCGGCGGGGAGCGGCCTTCTCTTCGTTGCCGTCCGAGTCGGTCGACTTCGGCGCGTCTGCTTTTTCCGTTGCTGCTTTTTCCGTTGCTGCCTTCTCAGGTGCGGCCTTGGCCTTGCGAACAGTGCCCTTGGCATCGGCCGGAATGGACAACTCTTCGTAGAGGTGCGGCGAGCTGGAGTAGGTCTCGACCGGGTCGGGGATTCCGAGGCTCAGTGCCTTGTCGATGAGCTGCCAGCGAGGGATGTCGTCCCAGTCGACCAGCGTGACGGCGATGCCGGTGCGTCCGGCGCGGCCGGTACGACCGATGCGGTGGACGTAGGTCTTCTCGTCCTCGGGGCACTGGTAGTTGATGACGTGGGTGACGTCGTCGATGTCGATACCGCGGGCAGCGACGTCGGTGGCGACCAGAACGTCGACCTTGCCGTTACGGAAGCCCTTCAGCGCCTTTTCACGGGCGATCTGTCCGAGGTCACCGTGGACGGCACCGACGGAGAAGCCGCGTTCCGCGAGATCGTCGGCCACCTTCTGGGCTGTGCGCTTGGTGCGGGTGAAGATCATCGTCGCGCCGCGGCCTTCGGCCTGCAGGACGCGGGCGACCATCTCGGCCTTGTCGAGCGCGTGTGCACGGTAGATGTGCTGGCTGGTGCGATCGTGCACCGCGGAGGATTCGGCCTCTTCGGCGCGGATGTGCGTCGGCTGCGTCAGGAAGGTACGAGCCAGGGTGATGATCGGGCCGGGCATCGTCGCGGAGAAGAGCATCGTCTGACGCTTGTCGGGGACCATGCCCATGAGGCGTTCGATGTCGGGGAGGAATCCCAGGTCGAGCATTTCGTCGGCCTCGTCGAGGACGAGAACGCCCACCTTGCCCAGGATCAGGTGCGACTGGTTGGCGAGGTCGAGCAGGCGACCCGGGGTGCCGACGACAACGTCGACGCCCTTCTGGAGTGCCGAGATCTGCGCCTCGTACGGACGGCCGCCGTAGATGGGCAGAACCTGGAGACCGCGGTCGCCGACCCGGAGGTACTTGCTGGCGTTCTCGAGGTCGCGGGCAACCTGGATGCACAGCTCGCGGGTGGGAACGATGATCAGAGCGCGGGGCGTGCCGTCGAGAACAGCTGTGCCGTTCTCGGCGGTGACGATGCGATGCAGGAGCGGGACGCCGAAACCGAAGGTCTTGCCCATTCCGGTGCGGGCCTGACCGATGAGGTCGTCACCGGCGAGAGCCAACGGAAGGGTGAGTTCCTGGATGGCGAAGGTGCGCTCGATGCCGATCTCGTTCAGTGCGCGGACGATTTCGTCGCGGACACCGAGTTCGGCGAAGCTCGGGGGTACATGGGTGTCGTCGAGCTGGACGGAAACGGTGTTCTCGGTTGCTTCGTCTTCGTGGTCGACAGTGATCTTGCTCAGGGGACTAGCCTTTCCTCGTGGCGGTACGCACGCACAAGGTAAGGGGCCAGGCCGTAAGTCGGCCGATGTCGATGCCCTCTTTTTCTTCGGTCATGCCTACGCCTCAGCACTGAATTCCACTCGGACGAATTCGAACCGTCCGGAGATCTCGGCGAAGCGGGCGACAACCGTCGATGCAGGTGCGCGCACATTATCGGTGGGGTTCGCGTGAATACAGCCGTCCCGGCTAACCAATTGGCCCGGGGGAACTGGCGAACTCCCAAGACCATTGTAGCTGCACGTTGTCCGTCCCTCGCGATGACATGTCGAAGATCACCGAATCGGACATGCGGTCCTTGCCGGTCGCGTCGGCCGTCGAAGCACTACAGTTCGTAGTCATGGGCGCACACGATCTTGATGCTTCGACGGACGCTGGAACCGGAGGCCGAGTCGCTTCCGATCACCCTGGCGTGATCGATTTGTTTGCCGTTCTCGCGTATGGCGAGATTTCGGCGTTCTACCGTTTGGCGGAGGACGCACAAATGGCACCGGACCTGCGAGGCAAGGTGGCGTTCGCCAGCATGGCCGCCGCCGAGATGGACCACTTCGAGACTCTGGAAACGGCGTTGACGGAACGTGGCCACGAGATCTTCGCCGTCATGGACCCGTTCGTTCGAGCTCTCGACAACTACCACGCGTCGACGACACCGTCGACGTGGCTGGAATCGCTCGTGAAGGCGTACGTCGGCGACGGAATCGCTGCCGACTTCTATCGCGAGATCGGGCACTCCCTCCCGGCGGATGTCGCGGAAATCGTCGAGGACGTGCTGTCCCAGACGGGCCACTCGGAGTTCGTGGTGCTCGAGGTGAAGGCAGCAGTGGAGGCCAGTACTCGCGCCAAGGACCGGTTGATGCTGTGGGGACGCCGTCTTCTGGGCGAAGCAATCACGCAGGCACAGTTCGTGCTGGCGCAGCGTGAAGATCTCACCGATCTGGTGATCTCCGCCTCCGGCGACCTCAACGGAGTTGTCGCGTTGTTCGACGGCATGCAGGCAAAGCATGCCGAGCGGATGGCGATTCTCGGACTCGTCTAGGTGCCTGTTCGCTCTGGGCACAGCGTGCAGAGGAGCGTGGGCGGTCGTTGCTGCATTAGCCTTGCGTCGACAACGGATGTAATTCACGAACAGTTCGGAGGTTGACCGTGGAGGTCAAGATCGGTGTAATCGACAGCCCGCGTGAGCTCATCGTCAACAGCGAACAGACCCCTGACGAGGTCGAGACACTGGTCGCGGCTGTCCTCGGTGGCCGCGAGCCGGTTCTGGCTCTCGTCGACGACAAGGGCCGCAAGTTCCTGGTGCAGGCTTCTCGTGTGGCGTACGTGGAGATCGGTCCGTCCGATATCCGCAAGGTCGGATTCGCGCCTACCGTCTGACGCGTAGCTGTAACAGCAGAATGGGCGGGCAGTCGTGAGACTGCCCGCCCATTCTCGTTCGGGTTCCGGTTACTTCGTTTCGGCTTGCAGCGGCACGTGTGAGAGACCGCCCCACGCGAGGGTCACGGTGATTTCCACGGCTTCTTCCTTCGGGATCGGCCGCGCGGCCTCGAGCCAGTACCGCGCAGTGAACTGGCTGGCACCGACAAGACCGACCGCAAGGATGCGCGCGCGGTACGGATCGAGTCCGGAATCCTGACTCACCAGGTCGAACACGGCGTCGACGCAGGCTTCGGTGGCTTGTTCGACGCGTGTCTGGACCTGAGGTTCGCCCATGATGTCGGACTCGAACACCAGGCGGAAGCCCTGGGAGTCGTTGTCGACGAAGTCGAAGAACGCCTGGACCGCGGCGCGGACACGCTGTTTGTTGTCCGTCGTCGATCGCAGGGCCTGGCGTACACCCGAGATGAGGCTGTCGACGTAACTCTGCAGGACTGCGACGTACAGTTCGAGTTTGCCTGGGAAATGTTGGTACAGAACTGGCTTGCTGACACCGGCACATTCGGCGATCTCGTCCATGCCGGCCGAGTGGTACCCGTTCGCAACGAATACCTCACTTGCAGCTGCGAGGAGCTGGAGGCGGCGCGCATCGCGGGGGAGGCGGGTGCTGCGACGTGTTCCGGCAGGCTTGCCAGCCGTTGTACCGCGATCGGAGTCAGTCCGATCCGCGAGTTCTGTCATGTCGCTTCCAATCTGAGCAAAAGTAATTCGGTCGGCGCGCGGATCCGCGAGTCGCGTGTGCGTACCCGCCAGTATCCTCCGTCACACCGGTCGTAGCCGAATGAACGATACCGTGTGTCGCCCGGGCGAGTCGCGCGTGCCTCGGTGAGCGAGACCAGCGGTCTTTCTCGTTACAGGACGGGCTGCCATGACACGCCAGGACCAGCAAGTTTCGGTCAGCCCGGGCGAGCGACTTGCCGTGTGTGAGATTCTGGACGACGTGACTGACCCAGGGGGACCGCGCATGCGTGGACGAACTACGCAGAACCCTGAACGTGAGGAACGTCGAATGCGTAGCGGAACTGGAGCGCCTCGCGACGAACGTCGGCCGGAGGTGCCGGATGATCGTGCCTACGGCGAACGCGACTATCGCGGCATTTCCTCCCATCAGCCTTTGCGCGCCCAATGGGATCCGACCAAACGAGAAGTGGGCCGAACCCCGCGTAATCCGCGACCGGACCGGGCAGCGCGAAAGCAGAGCAAGCTCGGGCGCTTCGTCTCGACCTACGGTTGGCGGGCCTACGCGATTCCGGTTCTCGTGGTGCTCACCATTCTTGTGATCGTCGATGCGGTACGGCCGGACGCCACAGACTCCGCGAGCAAGACGTCGGCCACCGCCGACCTCGCGCACAGCACCGACGGAACCGACGTCATCGGTGCCCCACCGGCCGGAGACGGAACTTTTGCCTCGTCGATACCGTCCGGTGCCCTTCCCGACGGTGGTCCGTTCACCGTCGCGGGGGGTGGAACGTGGCACGTCGTACCAGGTACGACGGGCAAGGTCGGACAGGGAACCGAACGCGAGTTCACGTACACGGTCGAGATCGAGGACGGCGTCGACACGACCGGCTTCGGCGGAGACGAATCGTACGGACGCATGGTCGACCAGACACTGGCCAATCCGAAGAGTTGGACCAACGATCCCAAGGTCGCGTTCCGGCGCGTCGACGCCGGCGAGCCGGACTTCCGGATCTCCTTGACCTCACAGATGACGATCCGCGAAGGCTGTGGATACGAAATCGAACTCGAAGGATCCTGCTACAACCCGAGCATGGACCGAGTCCTGCTCAACGAACCGCGATGGGTGCGAGGCGCCATTTCGTTCCAGGGCGACATCGGCTCGTATCGGCAGTATCAGATCAATCACGAGGTCGGCCATGCCATCGGATACGCCGCTCATCAGCCGTGCGAGACCGAAGGCGGACTCGCACCGATCATGATGCAGCAGACCTTCGGAACCGCGAACAACGACATCGCTAGGCTTGATCCCGAGGGCGTCGTTCCGATGAACGGACTCACGTGCCGCTTCAATCCGTGGCCGTACCCCCGAGCGTGACCGGATCGAGAATCCCTGATCTCGTCTTGAACTAGGAGTGTTTCGCGGTGTCTGCAACACCCGTCGTATTGCCACCACTGGTGGAGCCGGCAGCCGAGTTGAGCCGGGAGGAAGTTGCCCGATACAGCCGGCACCTGATCATCCCGAACGTAGGCATGACCGGTCAGAAGCGGCTCAAGAATGCACGAGTCCTGTTCATCGGCGCCGGTGGATTGGGTTCACCGGCACTGCTCTACCTCGCGGCCGCAGGAGTGGGCACCATCGGGATCGTCGAGTTCGACGAGGTCGACATGTCGAACCTGCAGCGTCAGGTGATTCACGGACGCTCCGACGTCGGACGCCCGAAGGCGCTCAGTGCGAAGGAGTCGATTCTCGAAATCAACGAGCACGTCGACGTCCGGTTGCACGAGTTCCGCCTGGACAACTCCAACGCGGTCGAACTGTTCTCCGAGTACGACCTGATCCTGGACGGTACGGACAACTTCGCGACGCGGTACCTCGTCAACGATGCTGCCGTCATCGCGGGAAAGCCGTACGTGTGGGGCTCGATCTACCGCTTCGAAGGGCAGGTCTCGGTCTTCTGGGAAGACGCCCCGGACGGCGCGGGACTGAACTATCGCGATCTTTACCCGGAGGCGCCGCCGCCAGGCATGGTTCCCTCGTGCGCCGAGGGTGGTGTGCTCGGAGTCCTGCCCGCGACCGTCGGTTCGATCATGGCGACCGAGGCGGTCAAGCTCATCACGGGGATCGGCGAACCGCTTCTCGGACGCCTGATGATCTACGACGCACTTGCGATGACGTTCCGGACGATCCGCCTTCAGCGTGATCCGACCCGCGTGCCGGTCACCGCCTTGATCGACTACGACGCGTTCTGCGGTGTCGTGTCCGAAGAGGCGAGTGCCGCTGCTGTCGGTTCGACGATCACGGCGCCCGAACTGGAGGCCATGATCGGTGAGGGACGGTCGATCGAGCTGGTCGACGTACGAGAACCGGTTGAATGGGACATCATGCATCTGCCGGGGGCCGTGCTGATCCCGAAGGACCGCATCCTGTCCGGTGAAGCTCTGGCGACGTTGCCGCAGAACAAGCAGATAGTGCTGTACTGCAAAACCGGCATTCGTTCCGCCGAGGCATTGGCATTTCTCAAGAACGCCGGTTTCTCCGACGCGGTCCACGTTCAAGGCGGCGCGATCGCCTGGGCGAACCAGGTGGATGCGAGTCTGCCGGTCTACTAGGCGCGCCTCGCGGGAGGCGGCGCCGCGCACCGGTAGCGTTGGGGTGTGAGCACAGGCCAACCTCCCCAGCACGTGTGCTCCACCTTCGGCCTCCGTGAAGTCGATCCCATCCCACTCGGTGCGGATTGGGACGGCGGGTGGCTGTGTGGAGACGTCGTCCTTTCAGCAGTCGCGGATCATGCCCGCGCAGCGTGGTCGGCGAAGGTGCGAGAGAACCTCGAAGTCGACGGCGTTCGGCTGGCTCGACCGGTGCGTTCGACCGACGGTCGTTACGTCGTCTCGGGCTGGCGTGCCGACACCTTCATCGTCGGATCGCCGGAACCACGTCACGACGAAGTGGTCTCGATGTCCTGCCGACTGCATGCGGCGACGGCCTCGCTCGAGCGCCCGCGCTTCCTTGCGCAACCGCCCGTGCCGCCGTGGGCCGAGGTCGACGTATTCGTCGCCGCTGATCGCGCGGCATGGGAAACGGTTCCGCTGAGGATCGCGAAGGGCGTCGAGCAACTCGAGACGCCCACTCCTGACGGTCGCAAGAGTCTGGAACTGATCGCCGGGCTCGCTACTTTGCGTAAGCCGGTGCAGAGCCCGGACCAGCTCGTGCACGGCGATCTGTTCGGGACAGTGCTGTTCTCGGGCAGTATGGCGCCCGGAATCACCGACATCACGCCGTATTGGCGGCCGGCTGCGTGGGCCGCCGCCGTCGCTGTGGTCGACGCGATCTCGTGGGGCGGTGCCGACGAGGCACTGGTCGGCCGGTGGGAAGATCTCCCCGAGTGGCCGCAGATGCTTCTACGTGCGGTGATGTTCCGCTTGGCGGTTCATGTTCTGCATCCTCGCTCGACGGCGGACGCGTTCCCGGGGTTGGCCCGTACGTCCGACATCGTGCGCTTGCTGCTCTAGATCGGGGCGCCGGTACCGAAGTCCGAGACCAGGCCCTCGAACAGCTCGCGTGCGGCGTTCGAGGCGGCCACGGTGTTCCCGTCGACGACAGCGTTGACGAGGTTTGCGTGCTGCGAGTGGAATCCTTCGCCGGTTGCATCGATGTGCTGTTGGATCGTGGTCTCGATGACCGGGAGCAGGGAGTCGTAGAACTCCAGGTAGACCTCGTTGTGGCTGGCCGCGACGATTGCTCGGTGCAGGGCGACGTCCGCGGTGGTGGCAGCGTCGACGTCCTGACCCTCCCATGACGCGGTGCGAAGCTCGAGTAGCCGCGTCAGTTCGGCGATGTCGTCTTCGGTTCGCCGTGCGGCGGCGAGGGTGGCTGCAGTGATGTCGAGTGCGCGCCGAAGTTCGAGTACATCCCGCTGGTGGGCACCGGCAAAGTAGTTGCCGAGAGTGCCACCGAGGTCGGAGACGGCAACGACGTAGGTGCCCGATCCCTGACGACGTTCCAGCATTCCGGCGTGTACGAGCGCCTGGACCGCCTCGCGCACGGTATTGCGACCGGTCCCGGTCAGCTCCGACAGTTCCGGTTCGGTGGGGATTTTTGAACCGATCGGCCAGGCTCCGCTCCGGATCTCGTTGCGGAGTTGTTCGGTGACCTGCGAGATGAGACTTGCGCGTCGAACGGGTTGCACGTGGTTGTTTCCTCGGGTCCGGGTAAGTGGTGTGAATGTGACGTTAGATTACCGCGCTTGTGCGAGTTCGTCCGGTCATCCTATGATTTGCCGGTGACTGCTCAACTGGAGAGAACCGAAACCCGCTCGTTGATACAAGGCCGTGTGCTCGTCTTCGCTGCGATTGCGATGTCTGCGCTCGTACTTCGACTTGCGGTGACCTCGTTCTCGCCCTTGGCGGCCGAGATTCGCGACGAGATCGGCTTCTCCGCCTCGATCGTCGGTGTCTTCGGCATGGTTCCGACCGCAATGTTCGCCATCTTCGGTCTCGTCACTCCCGCCATCGCGAAACGTATCGGGCTCGAGCGAACGGCCCTCGTTGCGATGCTCATGGCCGGCGTCGGAATGTTGTTGCGCGCCATGATGTCTCAGACATGGTCGTTGCTGGCCCTCTCGGCTCTGGCACTGGCAGGCATGGGAATCGGCAATGTCGTGATCCCACCGTTGGTCAAGCGGTACTTCTCGGATCGCCTCGCCACCATGAGTTCGGTCTACATCGTGGCCGTGCAGATCGGCACCATCGTTCCGGCGTTTGTCGCAGTCCCGGTTGCCGACGCCTTCGGGTGGCGGTTCTCGATCGGCTGGTGGTCCGCCTTCGGCTTCGCCGCAGCAGTGCCGTGGTTGATCACCCTCGCTCGCTCGCGCAAGGCTCGCGCGAACGAAGCCGGGTCCGTCGAGAATGCATCGGATTCGGTTGCGGCAGTGGCAGAACAGCCACGCGGTCAGGTCTGGCGTTCTCCCGTGGCCTGGGGGATGGCCGGCATGTTCGGCATGACCTCACTGATCACGTATTCGATGTTCACGTGGATTCCCTCGATCCTTCGTGACGCCGGAGCCAGTGATGCCTTCGGCGGAACGATGGTCGGAATGTTCTCGGTGATCGGGCTCGTCGCAGCTTTCGGTGCACCGACGCTGTGCGCCCGCATGGCCAATCCCTTCCCTGTCGTGATCGCGTGTGCCGTCTGCTACCTGGTCGGCATGGGCGGGCTGTACTTTGCCCCGATGGCGGCGCCGGTCGTGTGGGTTGTCGTCTTGGGCCTCGGTCCGAGCACGTTCCCGATGTCGCTCACGCTGATCAACCTGCGTACTCGTTCGCACATCGGTTCCTCGGCACTGTCCGGCTTCACCCAGGGCATCGGCTACTCCGTTGCCTGCCTCGGTCCGCTCCTGTTCGGCGTTTTCCACGACGTGTCCGGTGGATACGCTGCGCCGTTCGGCCTGCTCGTCGTCGCTGTGATCGTGGTGCTCCTGGGCGCCTACCAGGCATGTAAGCCTCGGATGCTCGAGGATTCCTGGCACGCACCTGCGAAAAACTAGCTCACACCCGGTCTTGTTACCGGGTGAGGATCAATTGACTTCGCGGTCATCGCACGCAGCACCGGCGCAATAACCGTTTTCTACCTTTGGGTCTCCAACATATTCAGGAGGCCCTGGTGAGTCATTACATCGAGCATTGGGATGCAGAGGACGTCGACGCCTGGGAATCCGGCGGCAAGGACATCGCGAAGCGGAACCTGATCTGGTCAGTGGTAGCCGAACACGTCGGCTTCTCGATCTGGTCGATCTGGTCCGTGATGGTGTTGTTCATGCCGACGGATATCTACGGCATCGACGCGGCCGGAAAGTTCTTCCTCGTCGCAGTGCCCACACTTGTCGGGTCGGTCCTCCGCATTCCCTACACGGTTGCCACCGCACGGTTCGGCGGTCGTAACTGGACCGTCATGAGTGCGCTGTTCCTCTTCGTGCCAACACTTCTCACGCTCTACCTGATGATGAACCCGGGTGCGTCGTACACCACGTTCATGTTGGTAGCGGCCACTGCAGGTATCGGCGGCGGCAACTTCGCGTCGTCGATGACAAACATCAATGCCTTCTACCCGCAACGCCTCAAGGGGTGGGCGCTCGGTCTCAATGCCGGCGGCGGCAACATCGGTGTGCCGATGATTCAGCTGATCGGTCTGCTGGTGATCGCCACCGTCGGTAACCGCGCTCCGTGGATCGTCTGCGCCGTCTATCTCGTGTTCATTGCGGCCGCCGCCGTCGGTGCCGCGCTGTTCATGGACAACCTGGGCAACCAGAAGTCGGACCTGCGCTCCATGGCCAAGGCACTCAAGTTCTCCGAGTCGTGGGTGATCAGCTTCCTGTACATCGGTACGTTCGGTTCCTTCATCGGATTCAGCTTCGCCTTCGGTCAGGTTCTGCAGATCAACTTCCTCGCCGGCGGTGCCACTCCGGCCGCGGCCGCGCTGCATGCAGCACAGATCGCCTTCATCGGCCCTCTCCTCGGTTCGATCGCTCGCCCCCTCGGCGGCAAACTGGCCGACCGGATCGGCGGCGGCAAGATCACCATGTGGACGTTTGTCGCCATGGCATTCGCGGCATCGATACTCGTGACGGCCGGAACGATGGACGACAACACCGCCGGCGTCGCCAGCGCCGGGATCATGGTGACATTCGTTCTCGGCTTCATCGCCCTGTTCCTGCTCTCGGGCATCGGAAACGGATCCGTCTACAAGATGATCCCGGCGATCTTCGAGGCGAAGGCTCAGAGCTTCGATCACATGGATCGAAGCGAGAAGGCAACGTGGTCGCGCAGTATCTCCGGCGCTCTCATCGGATTTGCCGGTGCGGTAGGCGGTTTGGGCGGCGTCGGTATCAACCTGGTGCTGCGCGCGTCGTACAGCAGCCCCGCGAAGTCGGCGACCATGGCCTTCTGGGTGTTCCTGGCCTTCTACATCGCCTGCATCGCAGTCACCTGGTTCGTCTTCCTGCGCAAGCCGTCGACGCTGACCACAGACGTCGACGAGGCGAAGGTCGCAGTCACGGCGTGAGCGGTCCGCGGAATCTCAGAACTATCTCGTACCTCAGGAAGTAGGCGTCATGAGCAAGTCGGTTGTTGTCATCGGACACGGAATGGTCGGACACCGATTCGTCGAGGCACTGCGTTCGCGCGACGAAGCGAACAACTGGTCGGTGACCGTACTCTGCGACGAGCAGTACGCAGCGTACGACCGAGTCGGGCTGTCCTCGTACGTCGGAGCGTGGGACCCCAAGGAATTGGCACTGGCCGGCAACGATTACGACGGCGACAGCCTGGTCGACCTCCGTGTGGGGGAAGGCGCGCTCTCGATCGACAAAGATGCACGCACGGTCACGACGACAACCGGCGAGACGATCTCCTACGACGCTCTGGTGATGGCGACCGGTTCGTATCCGTTCGTGCCACCCGTGCCGGGGCACGAGGGCGACGGATGTTTTGTCTACCGCACCCTCGACGACCTCGACGGTATCCGGGCCGCCGCCGAGAAGGCTGGTCCTGGCGCTGTCGGCGTCGTGGTGGGCGGAGGTTTGCTTGGACTCGAGGCCGCAAATGCTCTCTCGCTCATGGGAATGACGGCACACGTCGTCGAACACAATGCGCGATTGATGCCGATGCAGGTCGACGAGGGTGGTGGCGCACTGCTCGCTCGCCTCGTCACCGAACTCGGGCTCACTGTCCACACCGGTGTCGGGACGGCGGGAATTTCGCAGGCCGACAATGGAATCGTGGTCGAACTCTCCGACGGCTCCACCATCGACGCGTCGCTGCTCGTCTTCTCCGCCGGAGTACGTCCGCGTGATCAGCTGGCCCGCGACGCCGGCATCGCAGTGGGGGAGCGCGGTGGCATTCTGACCGACCTCGGCTGCGTGACGTCGGACGAGAACATCTATGCCGTCGGCGAATGTGCTGCGGTGGAAGGCCGTTGCTACGGTCTGGTCGCTCCCGGTTACACGACGGCCGAGATCGTGGCCGATCGTCTGCTCGGCGGCGCCGCGGATTTCCCGGGCGCGGACATGTCCACCAAGCTCAAGCTCATGGGCGTCGACGTCGCCAGTTTCGGTGACGCGATGGCGACCTCACCGGGCGCCCTCGAAGTCGTCCTCAGCGACGCGTCCAAGGGGACGTACGCAAAGCTCGTGGTCTCCGACGACGCGAAGATCCTGCTCGGCGGCATTCTTGTCGGTGACGCATCGGCCTACGCGTCGCTGCGCCCGCTGGTCGGTCGCGAACTACCCGGTGACCCGGCGACATTGATCTCGCCTGCGGGGGAGAAGCCGGGTGCAGGCTCGCTGCCCGACGACGCCGAGGTGTGCTCGTGCAACGCCGTGACGAAGGGAGCCATCTGCGGTGCAATCGCAGCCGGCGCATGCGACATCGCTTCGGTGAAGGCGTGCACCAGCGCCGGAACCACTTGTGGCGGTTGCCTTCCCACCGTGAAGCAGCTGCTGGCCGATTCCGGCGTCGTGATGTCGAAGGCACTGTGCGAACATTTCGCGCAGTCGCGGGCCGAGTTGTTCCAGATCGTCCAGTCGACGCAGACCAGAACCTTCTCGGCGCTGATCGCCAAGTACGGCAAGGGCGCCGGTTGCGACATCTGCAAGCCCGTAGTCGCTTCGATTCTGGCATCGACGGACTCCGATCACATCCTGCACCGCCAGCAGGCGTCGTTGCAGGACACCAACGATCACTTCCTCGCGAACATCCAGAAGAACGGTACGTACTCCGTGGTACCTCGGATGCCGGGCGGCGAGGTCACGGGTGAGCAACTCATCGTCATCGGAGAAGTGGCGCGAGACTTCGGCTTGTACACGAAGGTGACCGGCGGTCAGCGCATCGACTTGTTCGGTGCCCGCGTCGAACAGTTGCCCGCGATCTGGAAGCGCCTCGTCGACGCCGGGATGGAATCGGGTCAGGCGTACGGCAAGTCCCTCCGGACGGTCAAGAGTTGCGTCGGTTCGAGTTGGTGCCGCTACGGTGTCCAGGATTCGGTGGGTATGGCCGTCGACCTCGAGAATCGCTACCGCGGTCTGCGTTCGCCGCACAAGATCAAGTTCGGCGTCTCGGGTTGCGCCCGTGAATGTGCCGAGGCGCGAGGCAAGGACGTCGGCGTCATCGCGACGGAGAACGGTTGGAATCTGTATGTGGGCGGTAACGGCGGACAGTCGCCCAAACACGCTCAGTTGCTTGCCGGAGGCCTCGACGACGCGACCTTGGTCAAGTACATCGACCGCTACCTCATGTTCTACATCCGTACTGCCGATCGCCTCCAGCGCACGGCGCCGTGGGTCGAATCACTCGAAGGCGGACTCGATCACCTCAAGGCCGTGATTTGTGAAGACAGCCTGGGTATCGGCGAGGAACTCGAGGCACTGATGGCCAAGCACGTCGAGGGTTACCAGGACGAATGGGCCGGTGTGCTGGGTGATCCGGAGAAATTGTCGAGGTTCGTCTCGTTCGTCAACGCACCGGAAGAAGCCGACCCGACGGTTGTGTTCGACGAGACCGGAGTGCGCAAGGTTCCGGTCCTGATGGGCATGCCGAGCATCCCCACGCGCCGGTAATAGTCGCGTAACCCGTGGGAAACACGGGATCCGTAGAAACGTAGACAAGAACCCGCGCGACGTTGTCGCCGGATCGACAGGAGGACTTCGATGAGTGTCATCGATGCGCAGATCGCCAAGCTGGATTCGGATCGACTCGAATGGACGTCGGCCTGCCCGCTGAGCCATCTGATCCCTGGACGCGGAGTTGCCGTGCTTCTTCGCGGCGGCGAGCAGGTGGCGCTGTTCCTACTCGAGGACGGCACACTCCGGGCTGTCAGCAACTTCGATCCGTACGGCCGCGCCGCGGTGATGTCTCGCGGACTCGTCGGCGACCGGGACGGTGAGCCGATCGTGGTCTCGCCACTGCTCAAGCAGGCGTTCTCGCTGGTCGACGGCCGGGCGCTGGACGACTCGTCGGTTGCGCTGCCGGTGTACGGCGTTCGCGTGTGGGCTGGAGTCGTTCAGGTACACAGCTTGCAGATGCAGGGTGTTCGCTCGACTGTCGCCGATGCAGTCTCGTGAGTGACGACATGCCGTTGGCTGGATTCACGGTAGGTATCACTGCTTCGCGCCGCGCCGAGGAGTTCGCGACCTTGCTGACTCGTCGGGGAGCGGATGTCGTTCACGCTCCGGCGATTCGAATCATTCCGTTGGCCGACGACCGTGAGCTCGAAAGGGTGACACAGCAGATCATCTCGGATCCTCCCGAGGTGGTTGTCGCCACCACCGGGATCGGATTCCGGGGTTGGCTGGAAGCAGCCGACGGGTGGGGTGAGGCGGAAAATCTCGGATCCGCGTTGGGCTCGGCTCGTCTGCTCGCGCGAGGACCGAAGGCCAAGGGAGCAATCCGCGCGGCCGACCTTCGTGAGGAATGGTCACCGGCATCCGAGTCTTCCGCCGAGGTGCTCGAACATCTTCTGGCAGAAGGTGTCTCGGGAAAGCGGATCGCTGTACAACTGCATGGTGCGACCACCGAGTGGGAGCCGATTCCCGACTTCTGTCAGGTGTTGCGCGAGGCCGGCGCCGAGGTCATCGCGGTGCCCGTCTATCGATGGGAACCGCCGGAGGATCCGACGCTGCTCGACCGGATGATCGACGCCATAGCGTCAGCCGGAATCGACGCCGTCAGTTTCACCAGTGCACCGGCCGTAGCCTCGATGTTGATGCGCGCCGACAAGACCGGGGATCTCGGAGACATTCTCGACGCGATGCGGGGTCCGGTGGCGGCCATGTGCGTCGGCCCGGTCACCTCGGCGCCGCTCGAAGCGTTGAATGTACCGACCACAGCCCCGGCGCGGGCACGTCTGGGCGCGCTCGCGAGACACATCGTCGACGAACTCCCGCAGCGAGCCAACAAGATTCAAGCCGGCGAACACGAAATCAGCATTCGCGGCGGTTGCGTAGTCGTGGACGGTGAAGTGAAGCAATTGCCGCCGGCTGCGATGTCGTTGATCCGCACTCTCGGTGCCAGCCCCGGTCGAGTCGTCTCCCGCGACGAACTGCTGGCTTCTCTTCCCGGCGGCGGCGGCGACACCCATGCCGTCGAGACCGCCGTCGCCCGATTGCGCGCGTGCCTCGGCGCGCCCAAAGCCGTTCAGACGGTGGTCAAGCGGGGCTATCGACTTGCCCTCGACCCCGGCGACTACGTACAGAATCCAGGTGACTATGCAACGCGATGACGATGTCCTCGTCCTGGTAGCTCATGGCACGCGTAGTGCACGTGGCGTGGAAATGGTTGCCGCACTGGCCGACGCCGTCGGCACGCGCGTCGGACGCACGCGCGTTGCCTTTGTCGATGTGCTCGGTCCGTCACCTTCGGAAGTCCTCCGGGACACTCCGGGGCGAGCGATTCTCGTACCGGCGTTCCTGGCGTCCGGCTACCACGTTCACACCGATGTTCGACGCGAAGTGGCGATCAGTGAGCACTCGGCTGTGAGTGTGACGCCCGCACTCGGACCCGATCCGGCGCTTGCACGCGTGCTGCTTCGGCGCTTGACCGAAGCGGGGTGGAATCCGGGTGACGCGACAGTGCTTGCTGCCGCCGGGTCGTCCGATGCGCGGGCGCTGCGAGACGTCGAGCGTGCTGCGCTGATGCTTGCCGAAGCGGCGGGGACTCGTGTCGACATCGGGTACATCGCGACCGGGGAGCCGAAGGTAGCCGATGTTGTTGCAGCAGCACGCGTTCGCGGCGCGAAGCGAGTTTTTGTCGCCTCGTACCTCCTCGCGCACGGGCTGTTCCACGAAAGGTTGCACGCTGCAGGAGCCGATGGTGTGACCGAACCGCTCGGCGTCGATCCGGGAGTGGTGGACCTTGTCGTGAATCGGTATGAGAGTGCGCGAAGGGAACTAGTATCGCTGCATGACGTCTCACTCCGTAACGCCGACGTATGCCGACCTGGTCGCAGCAGTTCGTGAATCCGACGTCAAGGCACAGGCTCTCATCGGTGCACTGACCGAAGAGCAGGCGCGGGAGCCCTCCGGGCTCCCCGGGTGGAGTCGGGGACACGTCGTGACGCACATGTCGCGCAACGCCGACGCGCTGGGCAGATTTGTTGCCGGCGTGCAGGGCGGCGAATCGGGGGAGATGTATCCAGGGGGGCCGGATGCGCGCAATGCTGCAATCGAAGAGGGCGCAGATCGCCCGGCTGAATTGTTGGCCCTCGACTACCGCTTCTCGGGAACGAGGCTGGTCGACGCGTTGTGCGAGATCCCGACAGATCGACTGGACACACCGGTGCCGTGGCGCAAACCTGTGACGGCATTCGATCTACCGATCCTGCGCTGGAACGAGATCGAGATTCACCTGATGGACCTCGACATCGGTTACACCTGCCACGACTGGCCTGCCGAGTTCGTGGAATTCACTCTCGCCAGTCAGTTGGGCGCACTCGAGACGGCGGTCCCGGGTGTACGAGTGCCGTCACTGTCCGACGCGGAGACCTTGGCCTGGTTGGTTGGGAGGCCGACGAGGGTGGGGCTGCCGACTCTCCCTGCCTGGCCGTTCTGAGATGCAGCCGTTCTGAGATGCAGCCGTTCTGAGATGCAGCCGTTCTGAGAGTTAGAACAGGGTGGGGGCGCTCACGTCGTTGCGTGCTTGGGCCAATCGCGCACTCCACCTTTTCACCAACCACATCTCGACGATCTCGGGTTGGGTGCCGGCGGCATAGGCCCAGCTGTCGAGAAGTTCGCAGTACCGGCGGTAGCGACGCGTCGTGAAGCCGGTGACGGAAGGATCCTCGAGCCAGCCCTCGTGGATGAGCGTCGAGACTCCGTACTGGTCGATCATCTGAGCGCGTCGGCCTTCGTCCTGTACGCCCACTGCCCACATGAAAGCGGCCATCAGCGATACCCCGACACCGGGGGTGAGTGGCCACCCGGACCAGGTGTCGCGCCGGACGACGGGCATCGACTTGTTTTTCGAGCAGTGATCGAGAATGGCTGTGATCTGGGTCAGCGGATCCTCGTCCTCGCGGTGATGGGGATTGAAGACGTTGGGGAACCGCCGTGTGAACCGTCGGCTCTCGTGCGAGCCCTGCCAGGCCGCGCAGAGAAACAGTAGTCCGAGGCCGTCGTGCTGGGCGACAACGAGATCGCTCGACGGGCGAAGGTCGTTGCGTTGAACGATGGCTCGGCCTTCGGTGATCACTTTGCCGTCGAGATCACGCCCGCGCAGGCTGATGGTGTGGCCGGCGTCCTTCAGGTGGGCGTTCCACCAATCCAGGTCGACGGTGGCTTCGTCGTCGAGGACGTGCAGTGGAAAGGTGCGGGAGCGGCACCACTCGACCAATGCGTCCGGCGGTTCGAATCCTTCGTCGACACGATTCATGGCGCGATGATCCCACGAGTCGCCGACAGTAATTCGTGCGACGCGCAGTCCACCGGGATGGAACCGGACACTCGCGGTACGCTCCGCTCATGAAATTCGCGTCCTCGCAGGTGCGGTCGGCGCTGTGGACGGTAGCCATCGCTTTGGCGGCCACGAGTCTGAGCGGATGTATCGGTGCCGTTGATCGGATGGATTTCGACAATCAGATGCGCGAACGTGGCGGTGGGATGACGTCGGAGTTGGTGCGAGGCGGGTTCGACAGCCTCGCACATAGATACGGCGTCGACGCGGTATCGGTGACCAGCATCGACATCAGCCCGATCGAGACGCTCGGAGTCACCGTTCGAGACCCCGGGAAGCCGACCCAGCTCGACAGATTCTCGTTCGACGGAGTCATTCTCGGCGAGCCGAGCCCCGTGCAAGTCAGTGTCACCGACGATCTCGATGCACGATCGTTCACGCTGGATCAAGTGCCGGCATTGACGAACCTCGAGAAGTTGGTCGACGACGCGCTGGAGAACAGCGGTGTCGACGACGGCGAAGTCACCGGGATCTCGGTCAGTCGCACCGAGGCGATTCGCGCATCCGTGATGGTGGAATCTCCACGCTCGCGGGCGCTGGTGGTCTTCGAGCCTGACGGAACTCCCTTCCTGGTGCACCCGCTGTGAGCCGCCGTATCTCTCCGTTGCTGATCTCCGTAGTGGTGATCGTGGTCGTGGGAATCTTTGCTGCACTACTGTCTTCGGTGATCTGGCCAGGACAGGTCGCTCATTTGGCGCCGATTTTCTGTGAAGCTCCCACATCGAGCGCGATGGTCGTCTCGGATACCTTTTCCGACGGCGACGGTACGTCCACCAATTTCACGCTGTACTGCGTCGGACCGCGCGGTCAGACCGTTGATGCCGGCTGGTTGCTGCCGTTCTTGGTGCTGTGGGGCGTGTATTCGCTGGTGCTTGCGACAGTGGTCGGCGTGGTCGGGGTCAACCGGCGTAGGCGCCCAAACGACTGACCCGATCAGCGTGGGAGGACAACCACTTCGGCGACGGCATCGTCTTCCGCGTGTGGCGGAACGAGTGCAAACGCGGAGCGCCCGATCAACCCCGCCAGGTGTGCGGTACGTACAGACGGTTCGGCGCGCCAGCGACCGTCGGCGGATTGTGTGACCGGCAGTAGGCGTACCGCATCGGAAGTCACCGCAGCGGCGTTCTCGATGATGCCGAGCAGTGGCGGTGGGGTGTCGCTTCCCGTCAAGGCGGCCACGACGGTGGGCAGCATCGTCAACAGGGTGGTCACTGCGGCGTACGGGTTGCCGGGGAGGCCGAGAACCACCCGACCACTGGGCAGGACAGCCGTTATCTGAGATCCGCCCGGGCGCGAGGCGACTCGCCCGACAATCGTGCGAGCGCCGAGTCGATCGAGCGCACTGCGCATTTCGTCGGCAGCGCCGCCGCCCGTGGCACCAATGACAACAAGCAGGTCCTGTTCAGTCGCATCCGCCAGTACACGCTCGAAACTGTCGGCCGTGTCCCTCAGGTGCGAATCCGCCACGCACCGTACGCCGTTGCTTTCCAGTAGGTAGGGGAGAATCCCACCGACGGAGTCGCGGGTCTGACCTTCACGCAGTGGACCGGTCCGCCGGATCTCGTCGCCGGTGACTATCACGCGTGCCCGTACCGGACCACGGACGAGGGCGTCGAACACTTCACCGCTGGCAGCTGCGGAGACCACCGCCGGAGTCACCGCGGTACCAGTCGGGGCGATCGTGAATCCGGTGGTCCAATCTTCCCCTCGTGGTCGAGCGTCGTTGCGGTGCGGCGCATCCGGCAGTCTCCGTACCATCCGAGATGGCTCGTCGACGGACAGATACTCGTCACGAATCACCGAGGTGGCGCCGAGGGGCAGGTGTGCTCCCGTGGCAATGCGAATCGCTTCGCCTTCACCGAGTTCGAGTTGCCCGTCGGCGCCCGCGATACGGATCTCGGTGCGGATTCGCCAGGGACCCTCGCCGGAGACGGCGTACCCGTCCATCGCCGAGACATCGGATCGAGGAAGATCACCCAGGGCGACGAGAGGCTGCGCGAGCGTTGCTCCGAGACTGTCGGCGAGGGCGGCCCGGTGTGGTGACAATGCTGTCAGTGAGTTCCTGACGGCGGCGCGGGCTTGCTCGATCGTCAGGCGCGGATGGTTTCGCGCGCGGTCGATGTCCGCCGGTGTGTCGCAGTCAGTGGTACCAGTGACACGCAGCGTCGAGAACGGTTCGGTGACAATCGCTTTCATAGGTTGATTCTCCAACCCCGAACTCTCCCGCAATGTGGACAGGCGTTGCCGGAGCTCGCGAAATGTCCACGCGGAGAGCAGGAATTGGGTTCGGTTGTTCTCGTCCACGGCACACGTCACCGGACTGTCCGTCGACGTGGCAGCTATCAAAGCGTCGACTGATACGGCCTCGATGTGCGGCAGATCGGACGCCAGGACCACCACCACGGCGTCGTCGGGTAACCGGGTCGCAGACAATCCGGCCCAGATCGCCTCGACAGGGCCGGCTCCGGCCGGAGTTTCCTGAGTTTGAGTGATGCCAGGATCAAGTTCAGGGCGATGTGGACCGACCACGACGACGGCGTCCAGATGCGCCGTCGCTGAAAGCGCGATGTCGAGGAGCCTGCGGCCGTGAACGAGCAGGCCGGGTTTGTCGACACCACCCATTCGGGTCCCGCGACCACCCGCCAGAATGAGGGCGGCGGTCGGCGGCGTGACGGTCATACCTCCATGCTGCCCCATCGCCCGCGTCACGACGACCGGTGACACGTGAATCAGAAGTGATACCGAGCTTTCTTCAGGTCGATCCGACCGTCCTTGATCGGCACGCCTTCGAGTTCGAGCTTGGCGATCTGACGATGAGCCAGGTGCGCCGACGGTTTGCCGGAGGCGCCGAGAACCCGATGCCACGGCAGGTCGGCAGAGTCCGTTCGCATGATCCAACCGACCGTGCGAGCACTGGAAAGTCCTGCAGCATCAGCGATATCGCCGTATGTCGCCACGAAACCGGCCGGAATCGACGCGATGAGGCGCCGTACCTCTTCGATCTGCTCTTCGGTGGTGGCTGCCATGTCGGTTCCTTCAGAGCATGCTGCGAACGAGGGCGGCGACTTCGTCGGCCCGTACGTGCGGGACCATGTGGTCACAGTCGAATTCGACACCGGTCAGATTTTCACCGAGGTGCTCGGTGAGCGCTGCCCGGAACTCGTCGGTGACGTACGGCGGTTGGACCTTCATCGCCTGAACCAGCACGGTGGGCATCGACGACGGAGGCAGCACGATCGGGCGAGCGAGTTCGCCCCACCCGGTCACGATCGCGGGCGTGGACAGGCGCCAGTTGACGCGTCCGTTGTCCAGTTCGATCAGGTGTTCCGCCATCTCGACGTCGAGGTCCTGGGTGGGAACCTCACCCCACGAGCCGTGAATCTTCTCGGAGTAGGCCTCTGCCGCATCGGTGTAATCCGGTGAGCCGATTGTGAGTTCGGCCACTTCCTGCATGAAAGTCGGATCCAACCCGATCGCCGGGTCGAGCAGGACGAGCCCACGAATGCGTTCCGGTGCGGTGGCCGCGAGGTGCAGCGCCAGCATTCCGCCGAAAGAATGCGCGACGATCACCACCGGTCCGGTGGCATGTTCGTCGAGCGTCTCCAGCAGGCTCGCCACGTGGGATTCGATGTTCCACGGAGGAGCCCAGGTGGAACGCCCGTGACCGCGTAGATCCGGCGAGATCCAGCGCGCTTCGGGCAGTTGGTTCTCGGCCATCGACTGCCAACGTCGGCCGTGACCGGTCAGACCGTGCAGCGAAAGGATCTCCGGTGCCCCGACGGGTCCGTAGAGATACGTATGGAGTGCAGACACGAGGTCAATCATGCCGGATGCAGGCGATGTGTGAGTTGTCGGTGCGCTCTGGTGGAATGCCTGGGTGAGTGAGACGGCAACACGCAGCAAGGTCACCATTCCGCGGGCGCGGTTGGTGCACCGAACTGCGCCGTCTCCGATACCCCGAACGTGGGACGAAGGGACGGCCCGGCTGTTCGCGCCGCCGTCCGAGGATCCGTTCCAACTCGCGTTCGGCCCTGTTTCATTCGGCTCGGGGGCCGCCTGGAGTCCCTGGCAGGTACTCGGCAGCCCCGGAACCGGCAAGACGTCCCTTCTGGTGGATCTGGCAGTGCAGAAGATCTCCGGTGGCGAAGATCCTGAATCGGTCCTGGTGCTCACCCAGTCGCGCCGGGCAGCGACGCAGGTCCGCGAGAAGATCACGGCCGGGTTGCTCGGGTACGAACAAGAACGCGGACCGCAGGCAACTCGTGAGCCGTTGGTCCGCACCGTTCACTCGTACGCCTTTGCCGTACTCCGGCTTCAAGCCGCAGCGCACGGCAACGCGCCGCCACGCCTGATCACCGGCGCCGAGCAGGACTCGGTGCTCCGAGAGATGTTGCGCGGCGACATAGAAGACGGTGCGCTCCGGTGGCCGGAGCGCCTGCGACCCGCATTGGGTTTGAACGGCTTTGCCGTCGAACTTCGAGATCTGATGTTGCGAGCGAACGAGCGCGGACTCGGCCCCGAAGATCTGGTCAAGCTCGGCAAGAAGCGTGGACGTCCGGAGTGGGTGGCGGCCGGGCGGTTCGCCGAGGCCTACGAGCAAGGCGTGCTGCTGCGCGGCAGTGTCGGTGTCGAGGCTCCGGAGGCGACGGCGCCGGCGCTCGACGCGGCCGAGTTGATCGGTGCGGCATTGACCGCGTTCGCCACCGATCCCGAATTGCTTCGCTCCGAGCGCGCTCGGATCCGGCACCTACTCGTCGACGACGCACAACATCTGGATCCGCAGGCGGCGCAACTGGTTCGGCTGATCGGAACCGCAACTGCGGGCACGGTCATCGCCGGTGATCCCGATCAGTCGGTCTTCGGGTTCCGCGGTGCGGATTCGGCGTTCCTACTCGGACTCGCCGAGCGCGGAGACGAGCGCCAGATCGTCCTGCCCACCACGTTTCGCAACAACGCCGACGTCGCGTCGATCGCGGCGAAGATCGCTGCGCGGCTGCCCGGCAACCTCGCTCATCGCATCGCGGTTCCATCCGATCTCGCCGATGAGGACCCGGGGCGGGCGTCGGTGCGGGTTCTCGGTACGACGGCCAAAGAAGCGGCAGTCGTCGCAGATACCTTGCGCCGGGCGCATCTGCTGGACGGGATTGCTTGGTCCGACATGGCCGTCATCGTTCGGTCGGTCCCGCGCACTCTCGCCCCTCTCCGGCGAGCCCTGCTCGCGGCCGGGGTACCCGTCACGACCGCTGCCACCGAATTGCCGCTGGCCAGGCAACACGGAGTGTCCGGCCTGCTGCTGGTCCTTCGGGCGCTCGGCGGCGATCAGTTCACCGGCGACGAGGCGCTTGCCCTGATGGCCGGTCCCATCGGCGGCGCCGAGCCGGTCACCCTGCGCCGGTTGCGTCGTGGCCTGCGCCGGGTCGAGTTGGCATCGGGAAGCGATCGGGACTCCTCGGAGTTGTTGCGGCTCATTCTGATCGACGAGGATCGTGCGCAGTCCAAGCGCCTCATGGGCAAGTTGACAGACGTCGAAGCTGCGGCACTCAATCGCGTGCTGTCGGTCCTTCGCAAGGCCCGAGTGCCTCTCGAGCGAGGTCTCGGGGTCGAAGAAGTTCTGTGGGCAGCATGGCAGGCGACGGGGCTGGAACGACGCTGGGCGGCTGCGTCGGCGCGCGGCGGACCTATCGGCTCACAGGCCGATCGAGACCTCGACGCAGTCGTCGCACTTTTCGACGCGGCCGCCAACTACGTCGACCGGTTGCCGCGTTCGCAACTCGCCGGTTTCGTCGACTACTTGACCAGCCAGGAGATACCGACCGACTCGCGGAGCCGATCGGTCATCACTCCCGACGCCGTCACCGTGGTCAGCGCTCACGCCGCGGCGGGTCGCGAATGGGCGGTCGTGGCGGTGGCGGGTGTGCAGGAGGGACTCTGGCCGAGTTTGCGGGCACGCGGATCGCTACTGCGTACCGAAGCGCTGATCGACCTGGTCAACGGAGTCTCCGACGGCAGTGACTCGGCTGCCGAACGACTCTCGCGAACCGCACCGCTTCTGGCCGAAGAACGCAGGTTGTTCCTGGTTGCCTGTAGCCGTGCTCGTCGCCGTCTGCTGATCACCGCAGTCGAATCGGCTTCGGGGGACACCGACTTGGTGCCTTCGCGGTTCGTGGACGAATTGATCCGTGGTGACGCGTACTCGGACGATCCGTCCTCCGATCTCGACGTCGTTGCACCCGAGACCGGGGATACCCGGGTTCTGTCGCTGCCTGCACTGGTCGCACAGCTTCGCAGCGTCGTGTGTGATCCCGACATCGCGCATTTCGACCCCGAGAAGCATTCCCGGGCCGCTCGCCAGTTGGCACGTCTGGCTGCTGCCGGGGTACGCGGCGCGCACCCGGATCAGTGGTACGGCACAGCCGAGCCGAGTACCGCTGCTCCCATGTGGCAGCCCGAGGACGGACCGGTTTCACTATCGCCGTCCACCATCGAGCTTCTCGAAACATGCCCTCTCCGATGGGTGTTCGAGCGTCATGGCGGCAGCGACGGAGACAACACTCATGCGATCGCCGGTACGCTGGTCCATACCTTGGTGCAGGCATTGGCCGGCCGGATTCCACCGGATCAGGTCGAGAAGGCACTCGAAAATGCCTGGGAATCCATCGATCTGGGATCGCAGTGGTACTCGCGCCGCGAACTCAATCGAACTCGGGAGATGCTGGCGACGTTCACCGCCTGGATGAACGCAACTCGCGGTGAACTGACCGAAGTCGGCGTCGAGGTCGCGGTCGAGGGGGTCCTCGAACCACGTGAGGAGGGAGCGCCTGCGGTCAAGCTTCGTGGCCGGATCGACCGGCTCGAGCGCGACACCGAAGGCCGTCCGGTGGTTGTCGACGTCAAGACTGCGCGAAACCCTGTCAGCAACGAGGCCGCGCAATCTCACGCGCAGTTGGCGGCGTACCAGGTCGCAGCGGCCGAAGGTGCGATTGCCGGCGAACCGGCCACACAACCCGGCGGTGCACGCCTGGTATTCGTGGCCAAGTCCAACAAGAAAGACGGTGCGGCGCAGCGAGTTCAGCCGCCGCTGACGGCCGAAGCCGTCGAGATGTGGCGAGACGTCATCCACAACGCAGCGGCAGCGACCCAAGGGCCGCAGTATCTGGCCAGGGTCAACGACGGATGTAGACATTGCCCGGTGCGCTCGAGTTGCCCGGCACACGACGAGGGACGACAGGTGAGTAACTAAGTGGCTGCCGCGACGCAGAAGGCACGCCGACCGAAGATCGATCCTGTCGACCTGGCGGTCGCGCTCGGTCAACACCCGCCGACGCCGGAACAGGCGGCTGTCATCGCCGCACCGCTCGGTCCGACATTGGTCGTCGCCGGTGCCGGTGCCGGTAAGACCGAGACGATGGCTGCTCGCGTCGTGTGGCTGGTGGCCAACGGCTTCGTCGATCCCGAGGCCGTTCTCGGATTGACCTTCACGCGCAAAGCGGCACAACAGCTCACGTCGCGAATCCGCAAGCGCTTGGCGCGACTGGCGGGTTCGGACGTTCTGCGGGCACTCGACCCGACCGGCGGAGTGCGTTCCCGGATTCTGGCCGGGGAACCCGAAGTCAGTACCTACCATGCTTACGCGGGACGGTTGCTGTCCGAGCACGGACTGCTGTTGCCGATCGAACCCTCGGCGACGCTGTTGTCCGAGACCGAACTGTGGCAGGTTGCGCACCGCGTCGTGAGCGGCTGGGACAGTGATCTGGACACCGACAAGAATCCGGGGTCCATCACCGAAACCGTTCTGGCCCTTGCCGGTCAGTTGGCGGAGCACCTGGTCGACCCCGAGCAGTTGCTCGAGGCTCACACCGAGTTGGACAAGCTGATTCACACTCTGCCCGCCGGTCCGAAACAGCGGGGTGGGCCGAGCAAAGAGCTGTTGAATTACCTTGATGTGCAACACAAACGCATCGAGCTACTGCCCCTCGTTGCCCGGCTGGGTGAGACGCTGCGGCGTGAAGGCGCATTGGATTTCGGCAGCCAGATGTCGCTGTCGGCCCGTGTCGCCTCCGAACATCCCGAGGTCGGGCAAACCGAGCGTGAGCGCTTTCGGGTAGTTCTTCTCGACGAGTACCAGGACACCGGTCACGCTCAGCGAGTGTTGTTGTCCTCGTTGTTCGGTGGGGGAGCCGACGGCCGGTTGGCGCTGACAGCCGTCGGCGATCCGATGCAGTCGATCTACGGTTGGCGAGGCGCGTCGGCGGCCAACCTGCCACGGTTTGCAACCGACTTCCCGCTTGCCAACGGAAAGCCGGCTCCGACGCTCGAACTGCTCACCAGTTGGCGTAACCCGCCGGAGGCTCTCGAACTGGCAAACCTGTCGTCGGCACCGTTGCGCCGACGCGGTGTGGCCGTCAGCACACTTCGTGCGCGGCCGGGAGCCGTCGCCGGAGACGTTCGACTGGCGCTGCTCGGAGACGTCGAACAGGAACGTCAGTGGGTTGCGGAGAAGATCGCCGAAGAATACGAGGCGGCTCGTGCCGAAGACCGCCCGACGCCCACGGCAGCGGTGTTGATCCGCCGCAACGCCGATGCTGCCCCGCTGGCCGAGGCTTTGCGGTCCAAAGGTCTGCCCGTCGAAGTGGTCGGACTCGGTGGGCTCCTGCACACACCCGAGGTGGCGGACGTGATCGCCATGCTCCGAGTGGTCGCCGATCCGCTGGCGGGCAGCGCCGCCGTTCGGCTGCTCACCGGAGCGAGATGGCAGATCGGCGCGAAGGACCTCGCCGCACTCTCGCAACGCTCCCGCGAACTTGCCATCTCCGCCGGATACGGAACAGCGGGTGCGGTCACCGACGCCGAGGCGCTCACCTCGGCAGTTCAGGACGCGCTGCCGGGGGAGAACGCCGAGCAAGCAGGATTGGTCGATTCGATCTCCGATCCAGGCCCGGCAGAACGTTATTCAGCTCTCGGGTACACACGCATCAACGCGATAGCGGCAGAGTTGGCGTCGTTGCGCGAACGTATCGGCCAGCCGCTCACCGAACTGGTGGCGGAGGTCGAGCGTGTGCTCGGTATCGGAATCGAGGCAGGCGCGCGAACCCGAGTCGGTGTCGTCGGGACCGCGGGCCGCGAGCATCTCGACGCATTTGCCGACGTCGTCGCCAATTACGCGACGCGTCCAACAGCCAATCTGCCCGGGATGCTCGCATTCTTCGCGGCCGCCGAACAGATCGAAAAGGGCCTCACTCCGGGCGAAGTGGAGGTGGCGCCGGATCGCGTGCAGATCTTGACCGTGCACTCGGCGAAGGGGCTCGAATGGGAAGTAGTGGCGATCCCGCATGTCAGCGACGGGGTGTTCCCCTCGTCCACCGCGTCCGGATCGTGGCTCGGGGCGCTCGCCGAACTGCCACCGTCGTTGCGTGGTGACCGGGCGGTCGACGCGGATTCGGCCGACGGAGTTCCGGTGCTCGACCTCGAGGAGCTCTACAACCGCAAGGACCTCGAGAACGCGATCACGGCGCACAAGAAGGCCTTGTCCAACCGTCGACTGGACGAGGACCGGCGACTGTTCTACGTCGCGCTGACCAGAACCGAACGGGCGCTGTTCATCTCGGCGCATCACTGGGCGGAATCCGGTTCGGAACCGAAGGGGCCTTCGGAGTTCCTGGACGAGCTGCATCAGATGGTCACGGCCGAAAACGATGCCGGTGAAGAAGACTCACGCGGTGCGATCGGCGTCGTGGAGGAATGGGCGCCTGCACCGGAACCCGACACCGAGAACCCGTTGGCCTCCACACCCCGTACGGCGCAGTGGCCGCCCGACCCGCTGGGTGCGCGTCGCGGCGCGGTCGAGGCCGGAGCCGCGAGCGTCCTGTCCGCACTTGCATCGCTGCCGCAAGACAGCAAAGAGACGGAAGAACCGGAGGACGATCCGGAGAACTGGGCCTCGGACGTCGACGTTCTCCTGGCCGAGCGCGAAGCCCGGGCAAACGCGCGTGCCGAAGTGATTCTCCCGGCGCAGCTTTCGGTGACTCAGCTCGTAGACCTCAAGGCAGATCCGGATGAACTCGCGGCACGGCTGCGTAGACCACTGCCGTACCCACCGAACCCGCTCGCTCGGCGCGGCACGGCTTTTCACGCCTGGATCGAGCGAAGGTTCGGTGCGACCCGACTGTTGGATCTCGACGAACTACCCGGCGCCGCGGATACCGGCGCGGGTCCCGAGACCGATCTGGTGAAACTTCAGGATGCGTTCCTGCGGTCCCCGTGGGCCAATCGCAGCCCGATCGAAGTGGAAGTTCCTTTCGAAACATCCATTGCCGGAACGGTTCTCCGCGGTCGGATCGACGCTGTGTTCGCCGATCCCGACGGCGGATGGACGGTGATCGACTGGAAGACCGGTGCCGAACCGTCGGCCGCTAACGAGGACGCTGTTGTGATGCAGTTGGCCGCGTATCGGGTGGCCTGGGCCGAATTGATGTCGGCCAGAGCCCGTTCGGCGGGGCGCAACGAACAGTTTCCGGCCGACAAGGTGCGGGCGGCGTTTCACTACGTTCGATCGGGTCGCACCATCGCACCCGAGAACCTGCCGGACGGTGAGGCTCTCGCTCGCCTCATCCGAACGGCAGGCGCGCAAGATTAGCTTGCGTTTCGACGAGCCTTGAGTGCTTCGGTCACCAGCGGAACCTGCAGGGGAAGACGTGCGATCGAACCGATCTTCTGCGGTGTGGACGTCTTCGGGCTTCGGCACCAGTCGATCGCCATCTGGATGTTGGCGGGGAACACGGCGACAAAGAGCGCGGCGGCAAGGCCCGCGCCGAGCTTGCGGGTCTTCGGCACGGCCAAGGCAGCGCCGATCGCCAGTTCCGCGACGCCGGACACCTGGGTGTAGGTGCGGGCCTGTCCGGGAAGCTGGCGGGGAACGGTGCTGTCGAAGAAGGAAGGCGCCACGAAATGCATGGTGCCGGCGCCGAGAAGGAGGGCCGACAAACGAAGAGCGGCCGCTTGGCTGGGAGTGGACGTCGAACCGGTGAAAGGCATTTGCCCAGCCTGCCTCACGGTGGACCTTCTTGCCACTACCGGCGCCACGACCCGCGCGCTATTCGGCGCCCGAGTTCCGAAGTCGATCTTCGAGGGTTACGCTGCCTGCCGATGTCCGTGTAGGTATTTCGTAAGTTCGAGTGAGAGAGTCGATGTATGGCCGGTAAGCTCCGGGCGCGTTTGACCAGGTCGGAAGCATTGACCGATCAGCCTGACTTCGCCCTTGTCGGGGTGCTGCGCATTCCCCAGCTACAGACAAGTCCGGCGCGGGCCATCTACAAGCGAGTTCTCATCGCGTTGGGTGCTCTCGGCGCCGCCGTGTTGATCGTGTACATCGATCGCGCGGGATACCGGGACGCACAGGACAACGAGCTGTCGCTGCTCGACTGCATTTACTATGCGACGGTTTCGCTCTCGACCACCGGCTACGGCGATATCACTCCGTTCACGCCGTCGGCGCGCCTGGTCAACGTCCTGTTGATCACGCCACTTCGGATCTTCTTCTTGATCGTGTTGGTCGGAACAACACTTTCAGCTCTGACCGAGAGTTCGCGTCAGGCGTTCAAAATTCAGCGTTGGAGGCAGCACGTGCGTAATCACACCGTCGTCGTCGGATACGGGACCAAGGGGCGGACGGCAATCGAAGCAATGCTCGGTGACGGTGTACCGGCGTCGGAGATCGTGGTCGTGGACACCGATCAGACCGTCCTCGATTCGGCGGCGAGCAAGGGCCTGGTGACGGTGTTCGGTTCGGCGACGAAATCGGACGTACTTCGGTTGGCAGGTGCGCAGAATGCGTCGTCGATCATCGTGGCAACCAACCGTGACGACACCGCAGTGCTCGTGACGCTGACAGCCCGCGAAATCGCGCCGAAAGCCAAGATCGCCGCAGCCATCCGTGAAGCCGACAACGCGCATCTTCTGCGTCAGTCCGGCGCAGACTCCGTCGTCGTGTCCTCGGAGACGGCGGGTCGACTCCTCGGCATCGCGACCACGACGCCGACCGTCGTGGAGATGATCGAAGACCTGCTGACTCCGGAGGCCGGATTCGCGATTGCCGAGCGTGCCGTCGAGCGCGACGAGGTCGGCGGCTCTCCGCGTCATCTCTCCGACATCGTGCTCGGGGTCGTTCGTGACGGCCGTCTGGTTCGCGTCGGTTCGCCCGAGGTGGACGCCGTCGAGGAGAACGATCGACTGCTCTACATTCGCCGCGTCACGAACTGAGTGTTACCGAGCTTCGTGCGCGCAGTAATGTCGTGAGCGTGAACGACTTCCAGCTGACCGAAACACCTCTGCTCTCACGCTCGAGCGTCGGCCGCGCCGAGGAATTGCGGTCGGACGCCGCTGCACTGACGACGGGTTGGGCGGACGCACTGCTCCTCCGTGTGAATTCACGGGGTCAGGTCAAGGTGTCGCCGGAAGGTCAATTGGTCTTCGCCGAGGCAACCGAGTTGGGGCCCGAACCGGTGCGCGGCGCGGTCTTCCTGGGAATTCGGGAGAATCGCCACGTCTGGGCGGTGCGGGTGTCGCTGCTGGCGGGCACTTTGTCTGAATTGCGGATGCTCGGCGGAACACTCGACGACGCGGACGCCGGTTTGTTGACCGGTGCCGTCGCGATTCTCAACTGGCACGACAGTGCCGGATTCAGCGCTATCGACGGCGCACCGAGTGAACCCACGATGTCCGGCTGGTCACGCATTTCCACGTCCACCGGCCACGAGGAGTTTCCCCGAACGGATCCGGCGGTCATCTGCCTGGTGCACGACGGCGGCGATCGAGTTCTACTCGCGCGTCAGCCGACCTGGCCGCAGCGCCGTTTCTCGATTCTCGCGGGATTCGTCGAGGCCGGGGAGTCACTCGAAACGTGTGTTGTCCGCGAGATCAAGGAAGAAGTCGGTATCGACGTGCACAGCGTTCGATACCTCGGGAGCCAGCCTTGGCCGTTCCCTCGCTCGGTGATGTTGGGCTTCGCCGCAATCGGCGACCCCGCCGCTCCGCTGCTGTTCGCGGACGGCGAGATCGCCGAGGGCACCTGGTTCACGAAGGACGAGGTGCGCGCCGCTCTCGAACTCGGCGACTGGGGTTCGGAAGCGGACGCGCCACTGCTGCTGCCCGGGTCGATCTCCATCGCTCGCGGAATGCTCGAGAGCTGGGTCAAGTAGCAGCCGGAGAAGGTCTACAGACCCAGAGCCTGCTTGACCTGGTTGAGCGACGGGTTGGTCGCAACGCTGCCGTCGCCGTACTTCACGGTCGGAACGACGTGATTGCCACCGTTGACGCTGCCGACGAAATCGGCTGCTGCCGGATCGTTCTCGATGTCGATCTCGGTGTACTCGATCCCCGACGCGTTGAGCTGCGTCTTGAGGCGACGGCAGTAGCCGCACCACGTGGTCGAGTAGATGGTCAGGGCAGGCGCATTTTCGGTAGAAGTCACGGCCGATATAACACCACGACCGAGAGCGTTGTTCCGTATCGGCCCGTGTTCTCTTGCCCACATACCGTCGGGCGCGGCGAATGGAGTGTCGGAACGTCCTGCCATGATGGTCCCCATGCCTGCGGACACCGGACTGGATCCAGAACAATCGGCCGCCGTGCTCGCGCCACGCGGCCCGGTATGTGTCCTCGCGGGCGCTGGAACAGGCAAAACCCGCACCATCACGCGCCGGATCGCTCATCTGGTTGCCGACGGTCACGTGTCGGCCGGTCAGGTGCTTGCCGTGACGTTCACCGCTCGTGCGGCCGGGGAAATGCGTGGACGTCTCCGTGAGCTGGGCGTCGGCGGGAGTGGGCCGCAGGTGCAGGCTCAAACTTTTCACGCTGCTGCTCTCCGTCAACTGAAGTACTTCTGGCCGCAGGTTGTCGGCGACACGCCGTGGCGTCTGCTGGACCGAAAGTTCGCCGTTGTCAGCAGTGCCGCAGCCCGGGTGGGATTGTCCACCAGCACGGAAAGCGTCCGCGACCTCGCCAGTGAAATCGAGTGGTCGAAGGCGTCGCTGATCGCGCCGGAGGATTACCCACGCGCGATCGCCAAGATTCGCCGTGAGGCACCGGTCGATGCCACCAAGGTGGCCCAGGTGTATGCCGCATACGAAGAGCTGAAAGCACGCGGCCAGGACGGCATGCTGCTTGATTTCGACGATCTCCTACTGCACACGGCGGCAGCTCTCGAAGAGCATTCGACAGTCGCCGACGAGTTCCGCGAGCGGTATCGCTGCTTCGTCGTGGACGAGTATCAGGACGTCACCCCACTGCAGCAGCGTGTGCTCGACGCCTGGCTGGGCGACCGAGACGATCTGACCGTGGTGGGCGATGCGAATCAGACCATCTACTCCTTCACCGGAGCCACCCCCAACTATCTGTTGGACTTCTCCCGGAAATTCCCCGAAGCGACCGTCGTTCGGCTCGAACGGGATTACCGCTCCACCCCTGAGGTCGTGTCGTTGGCGAACCGCGTGATCGGTGCGGCGCGCGGGCGGATCGCCGGGACGCGTCTGCAGCTGATCGGGCAGCGCGCGCCGGGGCCTGAGCCGGAGTTCATGGAGTTCGACGACGAGCCGGCCGAGGCGCTCGGCGTTGCGCGGGCGATCAAACGGCTGATCGCGGCAGGCACTCCTGCTGCCGAGATCGCTGTTCTGTACCGGATCAATGCTCAGTCGGAGGCGCACGAGCAGGCCCTGACGAAGCTGGGCATTCCGTTCCAGGTGCGCGGTGGAGAGGGCTTCTTCACTCGCACCGAGGTACGTCAGGCGGTGGCAGCGCTGCGTCAGGCAGCTGGACGCGACGACCTCCCCGAAGGTGCAGACAACGGCGAAGCGCTGGTCTCACTCGTCCGCGCTGTGCTCGCGCCGCTCGGCCTGACCAACGAAGAGCCTTCGGGTACTCAGGCACGCGAGCGCTGGGCGTCGCTCTCGGCTCTCGTGGCGCTCACCGAAGAACAACTTGTCCACGAACCTGAACTGACGCTCACCGGGCTTCTACAGGAGCTCACGGCCCGAGCCGAGGCGCGGCACCCACCGACCGTGCAAGGTGTGACGCTGGCCTCCCTCCACGCGGCCAAGGGGCTCGAATGGGATGCGGTGTTCCTGGTCGGCCTCAACGACGGCACCCTGCCTATCCAACACGTTCTCGGCGACGCCAATTCGGGCGCCGACGACGTCGCGGTGGAGGAGGAGCGTCGGCTTCTCTACGTGGGGGTTACTCGCGCTCGCGAGCATCTGCAGCTGTCGTGGGCATTGGCCCGCAATGAGGGTGGACGCAAGTCCCGTCGCCGGTCGAGATTTCTCAACGGACTAATCCCGGAGGACTCGCCGGCCTCGCGCGTCGCCGCGCCGTCGTCGGGAAACAAGAAGCGTCCGCGCTGCCGCGTATGCGGCAAACCGTTGATCGGGACGTCGGCGACCATGCTCGGGCGCTGCGAAAAATGCCCGTCCAATGTCGACCTGGAATTGCTCGAGCACCTCAAGGCCTGGCGTCTGGACAAGTCCAGAGAACTCAAAGTTCCGGCCTATGTCGTCTTCAGTGACAACACACTGATGGCTATTGCCGAACAACGACCACAAGATAATCGTGGACTGGTTTCGATCCCTGGAATCGGGCCGAAGAAACTCGACAACTTCGGGGAAGACGTACTAGCTGTCATTCGCGGTGAACTGCGAGCGGCAACACTCGATATCTGACAACACATCCGAATCGACAACGGTGAGTTACATAACCGCAGGTCAAAAATAGGTTGTGCAGATTCGGCAGATTCTCTACTCTGGTTTTCAGTGTTACGGGGCAACCTGTGCGCAGAAACTATCCGGACCGACACGAAATGGAGGTGGCAAAAAAATGACGAACTTGATCTCGTATGAAGCGTGCGCAAGCGCAAAGTTCGCTGTTGCCGCCCCCATGCTGCCGCGTGCAGCGGGATGGGCGCAGCATGCGTTCCGCCTGCGCCCTCAAGCAGCAGCAAAGAAAGCAGCTGTCGAGTCCGTGTTCTTAAGCCATCGAGGTATTTCTCGGTAGGACACATCCGTTCACTTACGGCCACGGACCCGCAGCCCCTGCGGACCGTGGCCTTTGTGTTGGATAGCCCTCTTCATCTGGTTTCCGACTCGGCTCAGGTTCGCACCCATCGAACCCATATCGTGCGACACAGTTTCGCATCCGAGCACTAGGAGACCGAGTTGTCTGCCCAGACAATCCGCGTGGAATCCGAAAACTCCACCACTGCAGTAACTTCCACCGACGTCACTTCGGCTGCAGTCACGTTCATCGAGGTCGCGTCCACCCGCCGCGACTTGCCGTGCCGGGCATCCAACCCCGATCTCTGGTTCGCCGAAGCTCCGGCCGAACTCGAGCAGGCCAAGGCACTGTGCGCGCAGTGCCCCATCCGTTCCCGTTGTCTCAGTGCGGCTCTCGACCGCGCCGAGCCATGGGGGGTGTGGGGCGGCGAGATCCTCGATCAGGGGGCCGTCATAGCGCGCAAGAGACCGAGAGGGCGCCCACGCAAGCAACTTGTGTGCGCGTGAGAGCCCTATTCGGCGGAGCCGGTGTCTTATTCGGCGGAGCCGGTGTCATCCAGAACCGGCTCCGCGAACCCTGGCAACCAACGAGTCAGGATTTCCATGTACGGGGCATATGCGTCCAACTGGGCGCATATGCCGACCGAACCGAGAAGAACACGGAAGATCATCAAATACTCGGCCGGAAGGTTGAGTGCACGGGCCGTTCGGAACTGCGCACTGTTGAAGTCAGTGGCGGTTCCGGCGGCCTTTTGCAGCCATGCCCGAGTGAAGTGAAATGACTCGGTCTGGATCGGGTCGGTGAAGGGTCGCAGGTAATCCGCGATCTCCTTGTCGGTCACCGTGCGTCCGGGGATCACGAAACCGTTGGCGCGCAACAACTCCGTCAACTCGTCGAATTGTTCCTCGACAGCCAAGCGCACCATCGTGCCGAGAACCCGTGGCAGTCCGTTCGGGAACGGCGCAGCAGCACCGAAGTCGATGACGCCGAGTCGGCCGTCCTCGAGAAGCATGAAATTGCCGGGGTGCGGGTCACAGTGGAGCAATCCGACACGGGCCGGAGACGCGAAGTGGAATTCGGCGAGTAGTGCACCGGCCGCATTGCGCTGCTCCGGCGTTCCACTCTCGATGATTCTGGTCAACGGGGTTGCCGTCATCCATTCGGTCACGACCACTTTCGGCGCGCTCGCCACGACGTGCGGGATCACGAATTGGGGATCTCCGTCGAACTCTTTGGCAAAAGCTCGCTGATTGTTCGCCTCGATCCGATAGTCGAGTTCTTCCTCCGTGCGCGCGGTGAACTCCTCGATCACGGGCCGTACGTCGACACCGGGCATGACCGAACCGAAGAGACCGGCAAATCTGCCCAGGGTCTTGAGATCGGCGCGTAGAGCTTCGTCGGCGCCGGGGTACTGAACTTTCACGGCTACGTCGCGGCCGTCCGCCCAGACGGCTCGGTGAACCTGCCCGATGCTTGCCGACGCGGTCGGTTCATCGTCGAACGACTGGAATCGGTCGCGCCACTTGGTTCCGAGTTGCTGGTCGAGCATCTTGTGTACTTGCTTGGTCGGCAGCGGCGGGGCGGCGGCCTGGAGCTTGTTCAGCGACTCGCGGTATGGCTCGGCGAATTCCTCCGGAATTGCCGCCTCCATGACGCTGAGCGCTTGGCCCAGCTTCATCGCGCCGCCCTTGAGTTCGCCCAGCACCGCGAACAGTTGCTCGGCCGCCTTCGCGCTCAACTGCGCGTCGATCTCGCCTTTGTCGCCGCCGGCGAGCTTGCGTCCGAAGCCCATGGCGGCGCGACCGGCCATCCCCAGGGGGATGCTCGCGAGTTTGGCAGTACGGGCAGAACTCTTGCGTGGGATCTCGGACACCACACCATCATGTCTGACTGGGGCGTCCTTTGCCCGAAACAGGTGCCAGGTATTGGCAACTGCAGGATATTTGCCGAGGCCAGCGCCTGGTTGTGATCCGATACGGACGGAGCGCGATCTCGAGCGTCGACGACAGACTCGCCGCATGCGTCGCCGCTGTCTCCGATAATGCGGAGTCGATCTCGGCCAGGGCCAGCGCGACACTTGCATGGATCATCGCCGATTCCGCGTGGCCTGCGCTGCCGAGTAGCTGCGCGGACAGATGAAGCCAATGAGGGTCGAGTTCGGATCGGAGGATGTCGGCGCACCGCAGGCAACTCGACTGACCAGGCAGGACAAGAGGACCGACCACACCGTTGCCGTCGCGGATGCGGACGGAAAGGTGGGGGAGTCCACAGCGAACGAGATCGCTGACCAGACGAGGATCAGTCACGACGTCGTCGCTCAGGACCACCAGTTGTTCGTTCCACGTGCGCACGACGTCGGTGTTGCGATACCCGCGCGAGCGACGCGTGCTGACCCCGCCGGTGACCAGTGCGCGCTCGATGGCGTCAGAGAGCGGACCGACACCGTGAATCCGGACCGTCGCGGTGCTTCTGCGGGCAGTGTGGACGAAACCGGAATCGGCGAGTTGCTCGAGCAACTCCTCCGTCACGGATGTGGGAATCCCGCGCCTCGACGCTTCCCAGAGGATGTTTGCGCGGGATCTCGAGCCGTCCATTTTGCGCAGGATCGACTTCACCGCGCGATCGTCGACCCCGACAGGCAGAGTCAGCAGGACGGCACGTCCGGGGGTCCATCCCAGCTGCAGTCGACCATCCGGGCGCGACAGAACAGCGATCCGCGGGTCCCATCGAGGTCCCGCGGATCGCTGTGAAGTGCTGTCTTGTCTGGTGTTGTCGTGTGTGTGACCGGTCATCATTCGATGCTGGCACGACGGGCCCTCGGCGAGTCCCCGTCAGCGGCAGTTATCCACAGGCGGTCATCGCGGCTGATCTGCGAAAATCGGTCGAGAAGGGATTACTTCTCTTCGTCGTCCTCGCGGGTCTTGTCCATCGCTTCCTCGGCCGCACGCTCTTTTGCCACGACGGCTTCGAGCTGGGCTATCGGGTCGTCGAAATTACCGGCTTCGCCGGCGCCGAGGACACGGGCGACAAATCCGTCCGGTGCGTCGAGATCGCTCGAATCAGGCATCAGGTCGGGATGCGACCAGACGCCGTCGCGAACGTCCATACCGGCTTCCGCAGTGAGCTTCTGCCACAAACCAGCCGCTTCGCGGACCTTGCGAGGACGAAGTTCTAGTCCGACCAGCGTCGCAAAGGTCTGTTCGGCGGGGCCGCCGGTAGCGCGGCGACGCCGCAACGTCTCACTCATCGCGGCAACACCAGGCAGTCGCTCGCCGAGTGCGGCGGTGACGACCGTCTCCACCCAACCCTCGACCAGCGCAAGCAGAGTCTCTAGACGTTCGAGAGCGGCTTTCTGCTCCGGAGTGTTCTGCGGCTCGAACGTGCCCTGCTGCATCAGCGCTTCGAGCTTGCTCGGATCGGTGAGAGCGGATGGATCGAGGTCCTTGGCGAATTCTTCCATCGCCGAGAAGTCCATGGTGATTCCGCGGGCGTATTCCTCCACTGTCGCGAGAACACGCTGGCGCAGCCACGGAACGTGACTGTAAAGGCGCTGATGAGCGGCTTCCCGCGCGGCGAGGAAGACCAGAACTTCCTGATGCGGCTGTTCGAGACCCTCACTGAAAGCCTGAACCGCAGCCGGGAGAAGGGCCGCGGTGCCTTCGGGGCCGAGGGGCAGGCCGATGTCAGTGGAGGAGAGCACCTCGGTGGACAGTTGGCCGAGTGCCTGGCCCAATTGCGAGCCGAACGCGAGTCCGCCCATCTGGCCGAGCATGCCCAGCATCGGGCCAGCCATCTGCTGTGCTTCGGCCGGAAGACCCTGGACCCACATGCCCGCTACCTTCTCGGCCACCGGATCACAGAGTCGCTTCCACGTGTCGATCGTGTTGTCGAGCCAGTCGTTCGGAGTCCACGCAAGAGTGCGGCTCGCTCCGGCAGGGAGCGTTGTCGCGGCGTCCAGCCACATCTCGGCCAGGTGCGCGGCGTCGGCGATCGCCTTGACGTTGCCCTCGGTGATCGGTGCGACCGATCCGATCTGTTGGCGTGCCAGTTTCTTGGCGATGTCGTAGTTGACCGGGCCGGACGAACCGCCCTGGCCCATCGACGAGCCCATTCCGCTCAGCATCTGCCCGAACTGGGTGAGCATCTGGCCGAGCTGAGCCGGATCGAATCCCTCACCGCCCGCGCCGAACCCGAACGGCATGTCACCACCCCCGAACGGATTGCCACCCGCCGCGTTCTTGTCGCGATCGGGATCGTCGTCGGAGTTGGAGAAGCCGAACGGCATATTGCTCATACCTCAACGGTACAAGGCTCGAGCGGTCGGAGTCGCCCTCCGAGTCACGCTGACGGCGAACACGCACGGCGCTCAGGCGGTGCGATCGGTGCTCCGGAGCCTTCGCGCTTTACTCTGGATCAGGTGAATCGACGGATAGTGACGCTCTTGGCCGCACTCGCACCCATCGTCGTGTTGGGAGTCGTCGGAACAATGGTCACTGTTCCTTATGTCGCACTCGGTCCGGGCCCCACCTTCAACACGCTCGGCGACGTCGACGGTAAGCCCGTCGTGGACATCCAGGGGACCGAGGTCGATCCCACCGACGGCAACCTCAACATGACAACGGTGTCGGTTCGCGACGGCCTCAACATCTTCGAAGCGTTCGGACTGTGGGCGAGTGGCAGCAACGGACTCGTCCCTCGCTCGGAGATCTATCCGCCCGAGAAGTCGAAGGAAGAGATTCAGCAGGCCAACACCGCCGACTTCCAGCAATCCGAGGACAGTGCCGAGTTGGCGGCACTGCACTTTCTCGGCAAGCCGGTGGCACTGACTGTTTCGAAGGTGACTCCGGACGGTCCCGCTGCGGGTGCCCTGCAAGAAGGCGACGTCCTGGTCAAGATCGGCGACACTCCGGTAACCACCATCACCGGCGTTCAGGACACGGTCGGTGCGATCGCGCCCGGCACCGCGATCGACGTCACCGTCCTTCGTGAGGGTGTGGAGACCGTTGTGCCGGTCACCGTCGGGGCGCGGCCCAACAAGCCCGAATCGGGTTACCTCGGCGTCACACCCAGCGAGGTCCCGGACGTTCCCTTCACCGTGCAGTTCAATCTCGCCGACATCGGCGGTCCTTCTGCCGGACTGATGTTCACACTGGCCTTGGTCGACAAGCTGACTCCGGGGGAGCTCAACGGCGGAAAGTTCGTAGCCGGAACGGGCACCATCGACTCCGACGGCGAGGTCGGTCCGATCGGCGGCATCAGGTACAAGTTGATCGCCGCGTCCGAAGCCGGTGCTGAGACCTTCCTCGTGCCGGCCCAGAACTGTGACGAGGCGAAACAGAATGCGCCGGACGGGCTTCGACTCGTCAAGGTCGACAACCTGCCCGGCGCAGTGGACGCACTCGAAAGCCTCAACACGGGTGGCGACGCACCCCGCTGCTGAAAGCTGCCTGGCCGCCGACGACTCTGTCAGTCTTCTTCGACCTCGTCGAGCGTCGCGTACAGGGCGTGCACGAGGTGAGGTGCAAGACCGTCGTAGGTGAGCAGTTCCAAGTCACCGTACGGATCCGCATCCTCGTCGGGACGCATCTGTAGGAGCGACAGCGAGGGACCGTCACGGAGCACGCCGACGAACAGTCGAGCCTCGCGTCGATCGGGATGCGCGTCGGCCGTCAGTCGAGCGACTTCGTCCGCCGCGTGCTGATCGGTCAACACCGGCGCCGTGGCGTGGTCGAGATCCGATTCCGCCTCGGGCGGCAGGACGACGATCTCCTGCACCAGGATGCAACCCTGCACGGACTCGGGCCAATGCGTCGTTGCCAGGAACTCGTCGAGTGCCCGTGAACCGCCGATGATGTCCTCGGGAAGCGATTCCTGTTCGATCGGTGTGTATTCGGCGCCCTCGGCGAGTTGGTCGAGCAGTCCGGGTTCGGCCGCGGCGAGCATCTCGGTGGGTACCAACGCGTACAGCTTCGGCGGCTGATCCCAGCCTTCGGCGTCGATGTGGTCGACAACTTCATGAACGCACCGGGCGAGGGCACTCGGTGATCTGCTCATATTCTCTTCACTCACGCCTTCATCCTCCCACCTTCTGTCCGGCTCCCCGCTCTCCGTGTTGTCAACCCGTGACCGTTGTTACGTAGAGTGGTCGGAAACGGCCAAGTCCACTCGGGCGTGGCCGCAGTGATCGATGCAATCGGTTGCGACGCCACGGCGTCGCCAAATCTTGGAGCGTGGCACGTGGGCATGCGGCCCCCCGCAGGTTTACCCTCTCTGTCCAGACGCAGTCGAATCTTGTTGGTGGTGGCTGTCGTAGTGGCGGCCTTGCTGCTCGTGGGGCCGCGACTGATCGGCATGTACACGGACTGGTTGTGGTTCGGCGAAGTCGGCTTCCGCGGTGTCTTCACCAAGGTTCTGCTGACGCGATTCGTGCTCTTCCTGGTCGTCGGAATTGTCGTCGGCGCCATCGTGTGGCTCGCGATGCTTCTCGCGTACCGCGCACGCCCGGTGTTCGTCCCGGTCTCCGGGCCCAATGATCCGATCGCGCGCTACCGCACCACCGTCATGTCGCGTCTTCGTCTGTTCGGCGTGATCATTCCGGTAGCGATCGGCATCCTGTCCGGTCTCATCGCGCAGGCCAACTGGGTCACTATCCAGTTGTTCCTCAACGGCCAGGCATTCGGTATCACCGATCCTCAGTTCAACTTGGACGTCGGCTTCTACACGTTCGATCTGCCGTTCTACCGTTTCGTTCTGAACTGGTTGTTCGTCTCGATCCTGCTGGCTTTCGTGGCAAACCTGGTCACCCACTACGTTTTCGGTGGAATCAAGTTGGCCGGGCGCAATGGGACGTTCACCACGGCCGCTCGTATTCAGCTGGCTGTCATCGCCGGCACCTTTGTGCTTCTCAAGGCGGTGGCGTACTGGTTTGATCGGTACTCGTTGATGTCGAGTAGTCGTAAGGAACCGACGTTCACCGGCCCGGGCTTCACCGACATCAATGCGGTTCTGCCTGCGAAGCTCATTCTGTTGTCTATTGCGGTCATCTGCGCCTTGGCGTTCTTCGCCTCGATCTTCACGCGGGATCTTCGGATACCGGCCATGGCAGTCGCTCTACTGGTTCTTTCGTCGGTCCTCGTCGGTGCCGTCTACCCGATGATCGTCGAGCAGTTCTCCGTCAAGCCCAATGCGGCGCAGAAGGAGAGCACGTACATCGAACGAAACATCGAAGCGACCCGTCAGGCGTACGGGATCACGGAAGAAAACGTCGACTACGTCGACTATCCGGGAATTGGCACCAAGCAGCCCCAGGACGTTCCGGCAGACCGGACCACGATCGCGAACACACGCCTGTTGGATCCGACCATTCTGTCGCCGACGTTCACCGCTCAGCGTCAGCTCAAGAACTTCTACGGGTTCCCGCAGACGCTCAACGTCGACCGTTACGAACAAGACGGCCAGTTGCGTGACTTCGTTGTCGCCGCGCGTGAGCTGTCGCCGAACAACCTTTCCGGCAACCAGACGGACTGGATCAACAAGCACACGGTCTACACGCACGGCAACGGTTTCGTCGCCGCCCAGGCCAACGAAGTCACGGCCGTGCAGGGCGACAGTCAGAACAACACCGGTGGCTACCCGATCTACTCGGTGAGCGACCTGACGACCACGCCCGAGAACGAGAATCTCAAGGTGGACAATCCTCGTTCGTACTACGGCGAGGTGATCAGTCAGTCGGACGCCGATTACTCGATCGTCGGTTCCGTCGACGGTGAGGGACCGCGGGAGTACGACACCGACACCTCGAAGTACACCTACACAGGTTCGGGTGGCGTTTCGATCGGCAACTGGTTCAACCGTCTTGCATTCGCGGCGAAGTACACCGAGCGCAACATCCTGTTCTCGAGTGCAATCGGCTCGAACTCGAAGATCATCTTCAAGCGTGATCCGAAGGAAAGGGTCGAGGAGGTCGCGCCTTGGCTGACGACCGACGGCGCTGCTTACCCCGCAGTGGTCGACGGCAAGATGCAGTGGATCATCGACGGCTACACCACGGCCCAGGATTACCCGTACGCGCAGCGCAGTTCGCTCGACGGGTTGGTCGAGGACAGTATCGACCAGACGACCGGGCGCCTCATTCCGCGCCAGGAGTTCTCGTACATCCGTAACTCAGTGAAGGCCACGGTCGATGCCTACGACGGCACTGTCACGCTGTACCAGGTCGACGAGCAGGATCCGGTTCTGAAGGCGTGGATGGGGGTCTTCCCGAACACGGTGAAGCCGAAGAGCGAAATCTCGGACGACTTGCAGGCACACTTCCGCTACCCGGAAGACATGTTCAAGGTTCAGCGAGAGATGCTGGCGAAGTACCACGTCGACGATCCGAGTGAGTTCTTCACCAACAACGCGTTCTGGTCGGTTCCGAGCGATCCGACGATCGACACGTCGGCCAACCAGCCGCCGTACTACGTGCTGGTGGGCGACAAGGACACCGCGAAGGCGGATTTCCGTCTGACCAGTCCGATGGTCGGGTTCAGTCGTGAGTTGCTGTCGGCCTACATCTCGGTGGCGAACGACAAGGAGAACTACGGCAAGTTCACGGTGCTGCAGTTGCCGACCGATACGCAGACTCAGGGTCCACAGCAGGCTCAGTCTGCGATGACGTCGGATTCGCGTGTTGCTTCGGAAGTGTCACTGCTCAAGCAGTCGAACAAGATTCAGTACGGAAACTTGCTGACTCTGCCGATTGCCGAGGGCGGAATCCTCTATGTCGAGCCTTTGTACTCGCAGCGAAACTCGCAGAACGCGTTCCCTCAGTTGGCGCGTGTATTGGTGAGCTTCAGCGACACCAACGGCATTCGGATCGGTTATGCACCGACCGTCTCCGAGGCGATCAGTCAGATTTGGCCGGGCGCAGGTTCGGCAGCGACGGTCACCCAGCCGGCACCCGATCCGGATACCGGAGCGCAACCGGAAACGCCGACAACTCCGACGGCACCGGCCCCGCCGGCTTCTTCGGATGACGTCACGAAGGCGCTGGCCGAGGTCAATTCGGCAATGGCGGCATTGAAGTCGGCGCAACAGAGCGGTGACTTCACCAGCTACGGTGCTGCGCTCGACCGCCTGCAGAAGGCTGTTGACGCGTACCAGGCGCTGCCGAGGTAAGCGGCGTCAGTTCATGAATAGCAGAAGGCCCACCATCCGATCGGATGGTGGGCCTTCTTGTGTGCTCAGGTGAAGCTGTACGAGCTGAATCAGCGCAGTGCTGCAACGATCGGTGCGTTGGCATCGGAGAGCTGCTGGAACTGTGCGGCGAAGCCGTACTGGCCGGCGAGGTCACGAGCGGTGTCGTAAGCCTGCTGTGCGGCGGGCTTGAGCTCGGCCGGGATCTCGATGGCGGGAGCAACTGCGGGTGCCTCGGCGACGGGAGCCGGCGCTGCGGCGGGAGCTTCTTCGACTGCAGGCTCGCTCGCGACGGTCAGACGCTGGCCGCAGACGGGCCATGCGCCGGGGCCCTGGCTCTGCAGGGTGTTCTCGGCGACGCGGATCTGCTCTTCCTTGGAAGCGTTGGCGGGCGAGCCGGTGCCACCGTTGGCGGTCCAGGTGCTCTGCGAGAACTGCAGGCCGCCGTAGTAGCCGTTTCCGGTGTTGATGTTCCAGTCGCCACCGCTCTCGCACTGTGCGACGCCGTCCCAGTTGTGGGTGGCTGCGGAAGCGGTGCCGGTGCTCATGGTAAGGGGCACTGCGACAAGTGCGCCGGCTACTGCCAATGTGCCGAATGCACGCTTGCTGATGCTGGTGTACGTCATGTCGGGGTAAATCCTCTCCGCGCTTGCTGACATCGGCGGGCCTGCGGGTCGGCGATGATGCTGACTTTCCCGGGCGCTTGTCTCTCCGTGTCTCTGCCCCTCGAAGGTTTCGGGGGTTCCGATCCCGCGGGGCAGAGTGGAGCAGCGGCGGGTCGGCGTTCGCCCGGTTGATTCGGGCCGGGACCGACCGTACGGGAGCGTCGAACGAGGGTCGATTCGCAATTTTCCGGACTGTCTGGTCTGCTCTCGACCCAAAATTTTAGCGTTTGTGCTGGTAGAGCCTTTCCGATGCCGTTTCGACGTACGTTCGTTACATGCTTGTTATGTGTTGATGCTCACGGGCATTTTGTGAACCCAGTCACCCGATTCTTCGACTTTCAGGCGTGTATTTCGCTCCAGCGCAGGCGATTTGCGTTCCGTTCACCTGCTCGTGTAACTTTGTCCATGCATCGCGGGGTGGAGCAGCTCGGTAGCTCGCTGGGCTCATAACCCAGAGGTCGCAGGTTCAAATCCTGTCCCCGCTACTAGAAAAGGACCGCCGCACTGGATTCCAGTGCGGCGGTCCTTTTTTGTGCGCAGCCGTCGTAGGGTGGCGAAGTGCGACTCTCGAAGATTCTTTTGGCGATGGCGGTGACTACTTCGCTGGTGACCACCGCTCTGGCGTTCTCGGCAGGAAGCGCTGCCGCCGGCGGGCGGATCACCGATGCGAAGCGCGTGGTCTTCATCGTTCCGGGGCAGCAGCTCTACAACTCGGGAGAAACGCACCAGGCGACCTACCGCGCCCTCGACAAGGCACTGAGCGCTGCGGGCTACGAGACACACTTCGTCGACGCACCCGGCAAGATGATTGCGGCCGACGCCGAGCTGATTGCCGATTCGATTCGCTCCTACGCTGCCGGCGCTGACTCCGTCGGGGTGATCGCGCACAGTGCGGGTGGACTGAGCTCCCGGTACTACGCGAAGTTCCTCGGTGGCTCCGAAGTAGTGGATTCATTCGTCGCCATCGGTGCGCCGCAGTACGGTAGCCCCGGTGGCTGCGTACAAGGCCCTGCCGACGGTTACGACACCTGCATGTTCTCCGAAGTTCTCACCAAGCTCAATGCCGGTGAGGACACTCCTGGATCTGCCTACTATTCGGTGGTGCAGAGTTCGGGCGAGTGGGCGGACGGTCGGTTGGACGGGGGCCAATGCCGGGTGTACGTCGATGGCGTTCCCGGGGCCGGAACCGGAGGAGACCATCTCACCGAGCTCGAGCATCCAGAGGTCATCTCGGGAGCGATCAGCGCTTTGGGGCGCGACTGTGTCGGTACGTTCGTGGACGAGAACGACGGCGACATCACCTGGCCTGACACGCTGTTTCCGTCATTTCGGTAAAGCTTCAGGTCCGGGTTGTTCGGACGAGTAGCCCGGCTACGTGTGCGCTCGCGGCAGTTCTCGCTCCCAAGGCGTCACCCGATTCGATGGCCGCGACTATACGAGCGTGCTCGGTGACAGCGATCCGCCGATTGAGCTCGAGGCTCCACATGTCCGAACGGTAGAGATGTGACTGTCCATCCAGACGATGCAGGGCTTCGCTGAGTGGGTGATTGCATGCAGTCTCACGAATCAAGGTGTGGAACTCGAGGTCGAGCTTCGAATCCCGACGCTGATCCGGCGAGCTCTCGAGAAGTTCGCGTTGCACCTGCACCATCTTGTTCAGCTGTGACACGGTTTCGTGCGTGGCATTGGCCGTCGCGTTGAACGCCGCGAGACCGTCGAGTACCTCACGCACCTCGAAGACCGCGCGCAGAGACTCCGCGTCCAGCGAATCGACTTTTGCACCCGCGTTCCGTGTGTGGACGGCGATGCCCTCGTAGATCAACTGCTGCACGGCCTCGCGGACCGGCGTTCGACTGACATTGAGCTTGCTCGCCAGCGCGGGAACACTCAGTGGTGTCCCCGGCGCCAGCTCGCCCGAAAAGATCAGTTCGCGAAGCGTCTCGTGCACGGACTCGGTGAGTAAAGCTCGTTCGGTGGTGGTCATCTTGTCCTCACTTCGATCCTGCACGATGTCGACGGTACCCGGGAGCGTTATCCAGCGGCGCGCACCCGGTCAGCGCTGCGACTGTCGACGTCGGGCGCCGTCGCGCCTTTCAGTCCGGCCACTTTGGCCGCGATGTTCTCAGCGATCGTGATCGGCGGGTATCCCACTTCGCCCGGTGTGAGAGTCCCTGGCAGTGCTTCGATGACGGCGTCGTAGTTCCCGTCGAAAAAGAATGCGGCAGAGCGACGTCGGATGATCTGACCATCGACGATAGGTGGGTCGACTCGGTGCACTGTCGAGCGCCATCGGTCGTTCGTCCAGCGTGCCATCGCGTCGCCGAGGTTGATCAAGAGTGCGCCGTCGGCAGGTTGGACGTCGTGCCATACGCCGTCGGCACTCAGAACTTGAAGGCCCGGAACTTGATCTGCCCACAGGATGGTCAAGATTCCGAAGTCGGTGTGAGCGCCCATTCCCGTCATGTCGCCGGAGATGCGGATCTCGCCCTCGGGCAGTGCGTAGTTGTTCATCTTCATCGCGTCGATCGAATGGTCGAGCATCGAATCGAAGTACCCGGGCTGCAATCCGATGGCGTCGGTAAAGGCGCACATCAGGATTCGTGCCAAGCCCTGGGCATGACGGAAATACTCTTCGATTGCCGGTCGGAATCCGGGCGCGGCCACGGGCCAGGTGTTGGCGGCGTAGCTGGACTCGGGTAGGTCGACGCCCGGATAGTCGCTCACCTCTGTGCCCACGACTATTGCTTCGTAGAAATCGTTCATCTGGTTCGCAGCGGCGACGCCCAGGCTCATGCTGAGTGATTCCGATTTCGGTGGTGAGTAGCCGCGGTTCTCGGACGAGGGACGGCGATAGTTGTTCTTCACCGTCAGTGGGAGAGCAAAGAACTCGTCGAGAGCGTCGGCCAGTCCTTCGGTCGCCGATCGTGGAATGCTGTGTCCGACAATCTGTATGAATCCGACCTCCCGGCACGCGCGATCGAGTTGAGCTGCCACTTCCGCACAGGCAGTGCTGTTGGTGGCGTTTGCAACCGCTGCCTCGCCGCGGAGGTACGGGCTGATATCGATCGTAGGGATTTCGAAGACAGGAGTTTCGTGGGTCATTTAAAGTCCTTGCGGCCGGACGTGTGCCACTTACCGACGAGCACACGTGAGAGGAATCCAAAGGCAGAGAAGACGAGGACACCGAACACCGACGCGATCACGATCGCGGCGATCAGATCCTCGGACTGAAGGCGGCTTCGGTAGACGTCGAGCAGCGTTCCGATCCCGGGTTGTCCTTTGGCGAAGAACATGTCGCCGATGATGGCACCGACGACAACAAGGCCGGAGGCGGTGCGGATGCCGGTGAGAATAGCCGGCATTGCCGCTCGCAGTTCGAGTTTCACCAATCGATCCCAACGGGACGCGCGGCCGAGGGTGAACAGTTCGTGCAGTCCGCGATCGACCGATTGCAATCCGAAGTGTGTGTTGGTGATGATCGGGAAGGCTGCGATGAGAACGCACACCAGGGTGCGCGCGGTCATGCCGTAGCCGAACCAGAGCCCGATGAGGGGGACGATGGCGAGGATGGGAATGACCTGCAGCACAACGGCATAGGGATAGACGATCCGCTCGATCCACTTGGCCTGGCTCATCAGCACGCCGGTTCCGACGCCGACTGCCACCGCGACCACGAAGCCGACCAGTGCTACCTGTGCCGTCACTGCGAGGGCTTCGAGCATGGGAGAGAGGTGTTTCCAGTCGAGTAGCGACTTTGTCAGTACTTGACTCGGCGGCGGAAGGAGAAATCGACGTTCCGGGGAGAGAACGAGGTAGCTGACGATCGACCACGCTGCGACCGCGCCGGCAAGTGAGAGCAGCGGATAGAGCAGGAAGGTGCCGAGCGCTCTCATTCGCGAGGGCCGTCCGGGCTGTGACTGTGCTCGCGCGGCGGTCGCAGAATCAGTGCGAACGGCGGAATTGCGTGCGGTGGTGCCCTGTTGCACTGCAAGGACTTCGGTCATCGTGAGCTCCCATGGAGACTGGCCGAGATCTCGGCGACGTGTTCGGTGTATCGGGCGTCGTAGCGCAGTTCCGGGCTACGCGGGTACGGGAAATCGATGTCCACGACCGAATGGATTCGTCCGGGCCGGGCGGTCATGACGACCACCTTGTTTGCGAGGTACACGGCCTCGGATACCGAGTGCGTAATGAACATCGAGGTGAACCCCTTGTCGGTGTAGAGCCTTTGCAGCTCTACCTGCATCTCCAGTCGTGTCATCTCGTCGAGAGCACCGAAAGGTTCGTCGAGCAGCATCACAGCAGGTGCGAGGGTGAGCGCACGTGCCAACGAGACGCGCATCTTCATTCCGCCCGACAACGCGTTGGGCAGTTGTTTCGCAAAGTCCGCCAGGCCCACTGCGCGAATTGCCTCGTCGGCGCGCAACTTTCGGGCTGCTTTGTCGCCGCCACCGAGTTCGGCGGACAATTCGACGTTGGCCTGCACGGTTCGCCAGGGGAGGAGAGTCGGCTCCTGGAAGATGAAGCCAACTGATTCGGTGTCGAGGGCAACCGCGCCGCTGGTCGGTCGCTCGAGGCCGGCCGCCATGCGCAACAAAGTCGACTTGCCGCAGCCGGAGGGTCCGACCACGGCGACGAAGTCTCCTCGCTCCACGTTCAGATCGATGCCGTCCAGCGCGACAGTGCCGGTATCGAACTTCTTGACGACATCGGAAAAGACCATCTGCATCGGTGCGGTGAGCTTGCGAGCGTCGGCATCCTGCATCGTGTTCGCGAGTTCCATCTGAGCCTCCGGTTCGATAATGCATGCAAAAGTTGTTCAATATGTATGAACCATCTTGAATTGCATGTATGTCGCCTAGGTTGCTGAATGTAAATGTGAGGTGACATTGCAGGTGAAGCGAGAATCCTGGCGCACGTTACCTGATGGAAACAACGAGTCGATTGCATGTAATCCACGTGCTGCAGAGTGTGCTCATCGGATCACCCTTCCTGGTTCGCCCACATCCCAATTGTTTTCACGAAGGAGACGCTGTGTATTCAAATCGCAAGGTGCATTCCAATCGCAGAAGTGTGGGAGCGGCGGGCGCGGCACTGGCCATGTGTGCAGCCATCGGATTGACTGCGTGCAGCTCCAGTGAGGCTGAGACGGCCAAGGCTGAATCTCTCGAACCAGCTGCCGAGGCTCAGAACCTAGCGGGTCTCTGTCCGGAAAACGTTGTGGTTCAACTCCAATGGCAGCCACAGTCGGATATGGGGGCGCTCTTCGAGATGCTTGGTCCCGGCTATTCGGTCGACACCGACGACAAGTCCGTCAGTGGGACTCTTGTCGCCGGAGGGAAGGACACCGGAGTCGACTTGACCTTGCGGGCCGGGGGACCGGCAATCGGGTTCCAATCCGTCAGCTCCCAGATGTACGTCGACGATTCGATCACTCTCGGCTTGGTGCACGGCGATCAGGTGATCGCGGCAGCGGCAAGTCAGCCCGTTGTGGCCGTCACGCCATTGCTCAAGTACAGCCCGGCAATCCTCATGTGGGACAAAGAGTCTCATCCGGAATGGGCGAGTGTTGCCGATATCGGCAAGTCCGACGCGAGTGTCGTCGTTTCCAAGGAGCAACTGTTTCCGCAGTGGCTCGTGGCGAAAGGCCTACTGAAGCAGTCTCAGCTCGACACGAGCTACGACGGAGCTCCCTCGCGATTTGTCGGTGACCCGACCATCGCTCAGCAAGGATTCGCGAATTCGGAACCGTACACGTACGAGAAGGAGACGCCGGCGTGGGACAAGCCGGTTTCCTATGACCTGCTGAAAGATTCGGGTTTCGACATCTACGCGTCCAATGTTTCCGTTCGTGCCGACAAGGTCGAGACACTCTCCCCGTGTTTGAGCAAGCTGGTTCCGATCATTCAGCAGGCCACCGCGGACTACATCACTGCGCCGGATACGGCGAATGCTGCCATTGTCGACGTCGTCTCGCAGGACGTGTCGTTCTCTCCCTACACCGAGGGTGAAGCAGCGTTCAGTGCCCAACTCTTGAAAGAGAAGGGCCTGATCGCGAACGAGGCGGACGGATCCGTCGGCACGTTCGACATGACGCGAGTCGCTCACACCGTCGAAGAACTGAAGCCCATCCTGAACGCCGGGGGTGCGGCGATACCGCAGTCATTGACTGCAGAAGCGATCTACACCGACAAGTTCACCGATCGGTCCATCGGAATCCGCTGAAGGAGCTGACAGCAAATGACGTACGACATGACAGAACTCAACCGCGAGACCCGCATGGGTGGCCTGGGCACGGAGACCACCGACCGCGAGGTCCGAAGAATCGATCTCTCGGATTTCGAGAACCGGCGCAGCGAGATCGCCGAGGAGTTGTGGTCGGCAGCGACCGACATCGGATTCTTCCAAATCGTCAATCACGGGATCGATCTGGACCAGGTCCGCGAGGCCTTCGCGGCGGCCGAGCGATTCTTTGCACTGCCCACCGAGGTCAAAGCGCAGTATCCGCTCAAGAAGGGTTTCAACTCCGGCTGGGAGAGCATGACGCAGGTGCGTCCGTCCATCGGAACACCTGATCAGAAAGAGTCCTATCAGGTGACCCGCCCGCATATGGGTGATCTGTGGCCCACTGCAGACGAATTGGGCGGATTCCGCGAAACGATCCTGGACTTCGAAGCCAAGTGCTGGGGCATTGCGATGGACCTGTTGTCGTGCTTCGCCGAGAAGCTGGGATTCGAACGAGACTTCTTCACCAGGGCACATGACCCGTCGGTGGACACCTACCAGAGCACGCTGCGACTACTCCACTACTTCCCCCTTGCCGCCGACGCAGATGTCGAAGGGATGTGGCGTGCCGGAGCACACACCGATTTCGATTGCCTGACATTGCTTTTCCAGCGTGACGGTCAGGGCGGCTTGCAACTGTGCCCGGGCAAGGAGATGGACACCCAGGAATGGACGTCGGTGGTGCCGGCTGAGGAAGCAATCACCTGCAACATCGGCGACATGCTGATGAGATGGAGTGATGACGTCCTGCCGTCGAATTTTCATCGAGTCAAGAGTCCCGGAGTCACCGACTATCGGGGAGCCCGCTACAGCCTCGCGTTCTTCGCTCAGGCGAACCGCGACGTGACCATCGAGGGGCCGGCGGGCAAGTACCCGCCGATCACTGCCGAGGACTACATCGACCAGCGAGTACGCGCGAACTTCGCGCGTTGATCCGTATCCGTTCCGTCACACACTTTCAGGAGAACTGGCGATGACTACCGCGCCCAAGAACATGACCGACGCGATCATCCGGGACGTGACGTTGTACAGCGGCGGGCAATGGCTGACCGGCCACGACGTCGTCGTCTCGAATGGGGTGGTCGAATCGATCGAGAAGTCGACCGGCACCGCCACACCTGGAAGTGTGGACGGATCGGGGGCGTATCTGATCCCTGGGTTCGTCAACACCCATACGCACCTTCAGCAGTCACTGATGCGTGGGATCGCCGAAGGGACACCGCTTCTCGAATGGCTACTCGCGGTCGCAGAAGAGTCGGTTCAGATCACGCCGGAGCGCGCATACACGGCCACTGTCGCAGCCTCGCTGGAGGCATTGCGCAGCGGTACGACCACCCTGGTCGAACACATGTGGCCGCATCCGTCCAGCGAGGTTCACGACGCTGTGATCCGGGCGTTGCACGACACCGGGATTCGTGCCGTACTGGGACGCGGAACCGCAGACCGGGCGGACAAGACGAGGAAGTGGGGCTTCGATCCGCGGCTCATGCAACCACTCGGAGACGTTCTCGCACATACGGATCAGATGATGCGCGACGTCGCAGGTTCCCGCGTCGACGTGGCAGTCGCGGTACCGAACCCACGTTCGCTGACCCCGGAGGGGATGTTGGAAGTGCGTGAGTTCGCGCAGGCTCGCGACCTGACGGTCTCGATTCACCTGCTCGAGACGCAGACCGACAACACGATGTGTACCGAACACGCAGGCATGAACGCGGTCGACTACCTGGATTCCCATGGGTTCTTGTGGGACCGGGTGCTGGCGGTCCACTGCGTCGAACTCGACGACCGTGGTCAGAAGGTGCTGGCGGAGCGCGGCGTCGGAGTGTCGTACAACCCCGTCAGCAACATGCGGCTCGGTAGCGGAATCGCGCCCGTCCCGAGTTTCCTCGACGCGGGGATCGCGGTGGGGTTGGGTGTGGACGGCGCAGCCAGCAACGATACTCAGGACATGCTCGAGACGCTGCGCACCGGCGCCTATGTGCAGCGAGCCGCGCGCGGCCGTGCCGACCTGCTCGGCTTCGAAGCCATGATCGACATCGCATCCGGCGGTGCAAACGCAGCACTCGGTCTGCCGGCCAGGTCCGGCGGGATCTCCGTGGGCGATCCCGCCGACCTCACCATGATTCGGTTCGAACGCGACTTCGGTTGCCTCCCGGTGCGAGATCCGGGTGCGTCCATTCTCACGACGGGCAGTCGTCAGATAGTGGACACGGTGTTGGTGGCGGGCGAGGTCGTGCTCCGCGGCGGGCACTCGACTCGCGTCGACGAGGCGGAATTGATCCGCACGCTCAGCGCTTTGTGACTGTGCTCAGTCTTCGCTGATCTCCATCTCGATCAGGACGCGGCGCAACAGCTTTCCGGTGGCGTTGCGGGGAAGTTCGTCGATGAAGACGATCTCGCGGGGAACCTTGTAGCGCGCGAGATTGGACCGGACGTGATCCTTCAGCTCGTCGGAGTTCTGGTCGGCGCCGTGGGCGACGACGACAAAAGCTCGCAGGCGGTGCCCGAAGTCGGCGTCCTCGACTCCGATGACTGCCGCTTCCAAGACGTCCTCTCGATCGGCGAGCAGGTTCTCGACTTCGAGCGGGTAGACGTTCTCGCCACCGGAGACGATCATGTCGTCGTCGCGGCCGTCGACGAAGAGGAGGCCGTTGGCGTCGAAGTGTCCGACGTCGCCGGTCGAGAGAAGTCCGTCGATACGTTCCTTGTCGCGCCCGTCGGTGTATCCCTCGAAGCTCAGCCCGCTGGCGACGAAGATCCTGCCGATCGTGTGTGGGGTGGTGATTTTCTTGTTGTTCTCGTCGAACAGTTCGACGTGACAGGTCACCGGAGCGCGGCCCGCGGTTCCCGGCGCAATGGTCAGATCCTCGGGAGTCGCGACCGTGGCCACTGCGACCTCGGTGGATCCGTACAGGTTGTAGAGGACGTACCCGAACGAGGCCGTGACTCGCTTGCACAGGTCGGGCGAGAGTGACGAACCTGCCGAGAAGATGATCTTCAGATTCGACGTGTCGTACTTGGACAGCACGTCGGGACCGAGGTCGATGATGCGAGTGAGCATCGTCGGGACCACGACCAGACTGTCGCACTTGTACTGGGCGACAAGCTTGATCGTGTTCTCCGGATCGAACTTTCGATGCATGACGACGGTCTGGCCGAGCGCCAACGCGAGAGCGAACTGCGAGACACCGGTTCCGTGGAAGGCGGGGGCCGCCATCATCATGGTCTGTCCGCGGCGCAACGGCACGCGGTCGAGGAACTGTGCCGACGCGAGAGGGGAGGTGTGGCCACGCGGCGCACCCTTGGGAGTTCCCGTTGTGCCGCTGGTGAGGAGGACGAAGCCACCGTTCTTCTCGGGTGCCGGCACCGACGACGTGGTGCGTCCGGCGATGGCCTCGTCGAGAGTAGCTGCCGTGGAACCGTCAGCGGCTGTGCCCTCTGGCCAGGAACGATAGACGACGACGTCGTCCGGCAAGGCATCGGCGATGGCCGCGAACTCGTCGTCGTAGACGAAGGCGACCACCTTCTCCCGCGCGGCGACGTCCACGAGTTGGGGCCGAGCGAAGCCCGTGTTCATGAGAACGAGCTTCGTTCCGTTCTTCGCTGCCGCCAGCATGGTCAGGACCAAGCCTCGATGGTTACGGCACATCGCACCCATGACGGAGTCGGAGGTGATGCCGTCGGCCTGCCACGCCCGGACCAACGCGTTGCTCTGACGCTCGAGCTCGGCATAGGTGATGGGTCCGCGCTCGTCGATGATCGCCACCGCGTCGTAGCCGTTCTCGGCGTGTGCATGGACCGGCCCGGCAAAGGGTCCGTACTTATCCACGGCTGCAATGGATTTGAGCCCGCGATCGAGGCGAGGGAACGGGACGAGTCCGGCTCGGAACATGACCCCCGCCGCGCCGATGGTGTCAGTGACCTTGGTGACCAATCCGGGCATACGTGAACCTCTTCCGAGCGTCGTTGTAGGACTGATTACACACTAATGCGCAATCAGGTTTCGGTGGTGAAGTTTCACGATGGCGACCGAGCACTCCGCCCCGCCACCTCGAAAGGTGGCGGGGCGGAGTGTTTCGGGATCTGGTCCGTGCGACCGTCACTTCAGTTCGGCGGACGACTTTCCGAGCAGGCGGCGTGCGACGATCAGCTGCTGGATCTGCTGGGTGCCCTCGAAGATGTCGAGAATCTTCGAGTCGCGGCCCCACTTCTCGAGCAACGGGCGCTGCGAGTAGCCGTAAGTGCCGGCCAACTCGACTGCCTTGAGCGTCACGTCGGTGCCGGTGCGGCCGGCCTTCGCCTTGGACATGGACGCTTCGAGCGAGTTCGGCTTCTTGTTGTCGGCCATCCACGCCGCGCGCAGAGACAGCAGGTACGCGGCCTCCCAGTCGGCTTCCAAACGGATGAACTCGGCTGCAGCTGCATGCTGGTTGTAGACCGGTGTGTCGTAGGAGATCTCGACACCGGCTTCGGTCAGGATGCCGCGCAGTTCTTCGAGAGCTGCGCGTCCGACGCCGACGGCCATGGCTGCAACGAGGGGCCGGGTGTTGTCGAACGTCTGCATGACGCCGGCAAAGCCCTGCTCCACGTTGACCTCCGGGCTGCCGAGGATGTTGTCCGCGGGAATGCGGCAATCCTGGAGCAGGAGTACTGCGGTGTCGGAGGCCTTGATGCCCAGCTTGTGCTCGAGGCGAGCAACGCTCAGGCCCGGTGCGTCACGCGGAACGACGAACGACTTGATGGCCGCTCGGCCCTTCGACTTGTCGACCGACGCCCACACGACGATGTGCGTCGAACGCTCACCGGCGGTGACGAAGATCTTCTCGCCGTTGAGAACCCACTCGTCGCCGTCGAGAACGGCGGTGGTGGTCACGGCGGCGGAGTCGGAACCGAAGCTCGGTTCGGTGATGGCCATCGAGGCCCACACCTTGCCGAAACGTTCGAGCTGTTCGTCGGTTGACACTGCGGCGATCGCGGCGTTGCCGAGCCCCTGGTAGGGGATCGAGAGCATGAGTCCGACGTCGCCCCAAGACGTTTCGAGCGAGTTGAGGAGCGCAGACATGTTGCCGCCGTTGGCGTTGCCACCCTTGGCGCTCGCGTCTGACCGTCCGCCGCTGGCACCGCCGATGTCTCCACCGGAATCCGAGAGGCCTTCGACCATGGCAGCCATGGTGTCGAGCTCGACGGGGTACTCGTGCTCGGCAAGATCGTACTTACGTGAAATGGGTCGGAAGATCTGCGCCGCGACCTGATGTGCCTGGTTCGCTGATGCTTTGAGCTTCTTGGGAAGTTCGAGGTTGATCATCGTGGTTCTCCTGGAAGTTCAGCGGCGTCAGATGAGGACGATGCCCTCGGCAACGCCGATGGCACGGAGGTCGCGGTACCAGCGCTCGACCGGGTGTTCCTTGGTGAACCCGTGTCCACCGAGGAGTTGCACACCGTCGAGGCCGATCTGCATGCCCTTCTCGGAAGCCAGCTTCCGGGCCAGAGCGGATTCGCGAGCAAAGGACAAGCCCTGCTCGGCGCGTGAAGCGCCCCGAAGCGTGACCAGACGCAGTCCGTCGAGTTCGATGCCGATGTTGGCGACCATGAAGGCAACCGCCTGGCGGTGGCTGATCGGCTCGCCGAACGCTTCGCGCTCGTTGACGTACGGAATCACGTAGTCGAGAACTGCCTGGCTGGTGCCGACGGCCATGGACGCCCAACCGAGGCGAGCCAGGCGAATCGCGTCGGCGTATTCGGCCTTACGCTGCTCGGCGTCACCGTCGCCGAGCAGTGCGGACTCCGACACAGCGACGTCGGTGAGGATCAGGCGACCCAGACCGGCGGCGCGCAGACCCATGCTGGGATCTGCTTCGACGACGAGTCCCTTGGTGTCGGATTCGACGATGAAGAAGGACGGCTTGCCGTCGAGTTCTGCGGCGATGACGAAGAGTTCGGACGTAGCGGCGGCGGGCACCAAGCTCTTGACGCCGTTGAGCTTGTAGCCGCTGGGGGAGCGCACTGCCTTGGTCTGCAGGGCAAACGGATCGAACAGTGCGCGTGGTTCGTTGACCACCACTGCTGCGCCGGGGACCTGCTCGCCGGTGAAGGCCGGAAGGTAGGTCTTCTGCTGCGCGTCGGTGCCCCACTGCGTCAGTGCGACTGCCACACCGCTCGGTGCGAGGATCGGAAGTGCAAGTCCCATGTCTCCGTGCGCAAGTGCCTCGGCAACAAGAGAATTGGTGACTGCGCCGCGATCGGCGGCTGCTCCGTCGAGTTCTTCGGGAACGTTGATCAGCGTGATACCGAGCTCGGCCGCGCGCTTGGAGAGATCGGCGGGGGCCTGCGCTGCGCCGTCGGCGTCGTGCGCTGCGGGACGCAGGATCTCGGCCGCGAACTCGCGCACGGTCTCGAGGATCATCTTCTGGTCGTCGTCGGGGGTCAGATCGAAGTAGTCGGCGTTCTTGCTCGGGTTGTCGGGCAGGCGCTTGGGTGCGCCGTTGCCCGAGACCTTCTGGAATCCTCGAGTGGCGGCACCCAGGGTTTTGAAGCCCGTCTTGGTGCCCTCGTAGGTCACGCGATCGATGGTCTGACGCAGATTGAACTTCTCGGCCAGTTCCGAACCGGTGATCTTGGTAAGCACACGCATGGCTGCGCCCATGGCGTCGCGTTTGATCGGGTTCAGGCCGACGGCGGACGTGTCGCGGGGCGCACCCTTGGCGCCGCCGCGCTGCGCGCCCGATTCGCTGCGCTGAGCACTCTTGTCGGGGGCAACACTGTCTTGCTTGGTCATGATCACCAGCTGTTTCTCGGTGTTGGGGCGTTGGACGATCCTTATCTTACTCATCAGTAAGGTCTGTTGTCGAGAAACCGCGAAATGATGCGCGTCATAGGCTCGAGGGGTGAACCGGACAGAGGTGCCAGATCGGATACAGCGGTACGTGCGCTACACGCCGTTGGTGGTGGTCCCGTGCCTGTTGATCGCCAGCACGTATCCGGGGGAGTATCGAGTTCCCCTCACCTACTGGATTCTGTCGATGCTGTCGGCGCTCGCCTTCGCCGTCGGCCGTCGATGGCCGGTCTTCGCGTCCCTGGTCATCTCGGCGCTCGCCGTTCCGATGTTCGTCGCCGACGCCTGGGGGCTGTCCGAGCTTGTTCCGTATCTCGGGGCGGTCGCCGTCGTCGACGTCACGATGCGGGCCGAGCGTAGAGAAATGGTTGCCGTATCGGCAGCAGGATGGTGCGGTTCGGTGCTCGCGGGTATCTGGTTCGAATCTCACGAAGCGTTCTGGTCTGTCACGACGGCTGTGAAAGTGCTTGCGTACGTGGGGTTGCCACTGCTGCTCGGGCTGTATCTACGCTCGCAGCGTGAATTGGCCGCGAACAATCTTGCGCAGACCCGCGCTGCGGAGCGCAGTGCGCTCGCCCGCGAACTGCACGACCTGGTTGCGCACCACATGGCATCGATCGTCCTGAGAATCGGCGTGGCTCAACATGTCTTGGCGCCCCAGGACGAGGCCGTGCGTGAGGTCCTCGCGGATGTGCGTGGGACTGCGTCCGATGCGCTGGCCGATATCCGTCGCCTCCTGGTCGCACTTCGTGATCCTTCGCTCGGTGAGGTCGCTTTGGTCGAGCCGGATGCCGTCGAGGCGGAAATCGAGGCGGCGATAGATCGTGTGCGTGCGGCGGGTTTCGAGGTGCAGTCAGTCTTCGATGCCCAGGAGAATGTCGAGTCAGGCGCAGCCGATCTCGACGCGATCGGGAGGCTGACGTTGTTGCGGGTGATTCAGGAATCACTGACCAACGTCATGAAGCACGGCGACAAGAAGGGGCTGGTATCGGTCTCGGTCGGTCGCGAAGACAACCGGGTGCATGTCAGGGTTGTCAACGACGTCGAGGGATCGCCTCGGAGTGCAGGTCATGGCCTGGTGGGAATGCAGGAGCGTGCGGAGTTGGTCGGCGGCGAGATGACCGCCGGCACCAACATTGACGGGAAATGGGAAGTGCACGTGAGTATTCCACTCGTTGTCTCGGGCGATGTCTCGTGATCAGCGTGCTGATCGTCGACGACCAGCGACTTGTGCGCGCCGGTTTGCGGATGCTGTGCGCGGCAGCCGAGGACATGACCGTGGCCGGTGAGGCGTCGAACGGCGTCGAGGCGGTAGCGCTCGCTGCAGAATTGGATCCCGACGTGATTCTGATGGACTTGAGAATGCCCGGACTGGACGGGATCGGTGCCACGCAGCAGATCGTCAAGGCCGGTCGTCGAGCGCGCATTCTCGTGCTGACCACCTTCGACGACGACGATCATCTGTATCCCGCACTCGCCGCGGGGGCTTCGGGATTCTTCGTCAAGGACACCGAACCCGCCGAGCTGCTCGGTGCCATTCGGCGGGTCGCCGAGGGCGAGATGGTGTTCACTCCGGAACTTCTCCGCCGCGTTGTGGATCGAGCGGTGATCGGTGGTATCGCAGACACTGCTGTGACGGACAAGGTTCCGTTGACCGATCGCGAATCGCAGGTCCTCGCGCTGGTGGCAGAAGGGAAGAGCAATCAGGAGATCGCGGACACGCTGCATCTGGGTGTGACCACGGTGAAGACACACGTGGCGAACCTGATGTCGAAGACCGGTTGCGACAATCGGGTTCGCCTCGCTGTGTACCACTTGCAGAACTTTCAGTGACCGGAGTGCGAACCAGACGAAGGCATCGGCATGTCCATCGGCATGTCCATCTGCATCGGAGCCGCCTTCTGTCCCGGTTCGAGGACGAGGAATTGGCCCATCATCCCTTGGTCCTCGTGCATCAGCAGGTGGCAGTGGAACATGTACGGGAAGGTGGGATCGGTGTACTCGGACCACTGCAGCGCGACGCGAATCCTACTGCCCGGTGGTGTGTAAACAGTGTCCTTGAGTCCTCGTAAGTGAGGCGGAGGAGTGCGACCGTCGACGTCGAGGATCTGGAACTGTACGTCGTGGACATGGAAATTGTGTGGCCAGTTGTCCTTGTTGGTGATCGTCCACACCTCGGTCGCGCCGACCTCGGCCTCGAAGTCGATGCGGTTCATGTCCATTCGTTGCCCGTTGATCATGTACCACTGCAGATCGAAGGTTCGGGAAACGCTTGCCTTCGACGGATCCAGACGCGGCAGTACGGCCAACTGCGCCGGGAGAGTCGACCGTGACGCGCGGCTGGCAACGCCCCGCAGTTCGATGATGTCGAAGCGGTCGTTCATGCCGAAGTTCTCGGCGTCGGAGGAACTCACGCCACCGCCGTCCTCGATCGGGAACGACACCAGTGTGGTCGTCGCACCGGGGTCGACGCGAACCACGATCTCGGCTCGTTCGCCGGGGCTGAGCTGAATCCGCTTGATCGCAATAGGTGATTCGAGCAGTCCGCCGTCGGTGGCAATCAGATCGAACGTGCGGTCGTCGGGGAACCCCAGGTTGTAGAGACGGCCGGAAGAGCCGTTCAGAATGCGTAACCGGACGACCCCGGTGGTGACGTCGAGGTAGGCGTCGGAGATGCCGTTGGTGACGATCGTGTCGCCGAGCAGGCCTATGTCGGTCGGATCCGATTCGTCGAAGCTGCCGTCGGCGAGGAATCGACGATCCTGGATGATCAGCGGAACATCGTCGACACCATAGGTTTTGGGGATGTCCAACGCCCGCGTGTCGGCGTCGTCGACCAGGAACAGTCCGGCGAGACCGCGCTGCACGTGCCGTTCGGTGGATCCGTGCGGGTGTGGGTGATACCAGAGCGTCGACGCCGACTGGCCGATCGTCCACGCCGGTTCCCAGCGTCCGCCGGCTTCGATGGTCTGGTGCGGGCCGCCGTCGTATCGGGCGGGCAGACGCATGCCATGCCAATGGACGGTCGTGGGCTCTGCCAGTGTGTTGTCGATCGTGAATGCGACAGATTCTCCGCGTTCGGCGCGGACGGTGGGTCCCAGAATGGATCCGTTGAAACCCCAAGTGTCGGTGAGTTTTCCCGCGACGATCTCGGTGGTTCCGGCACCGGCACGAAGTGTGAAGTGGCGAACACCGGCGTCGTCGACGGTGGATTCGGCAAGCGGCGGAATCGGTAGCGGACGCGAAGTTCCGGCCACCGCCAGCGTGGCGCTCTTCGCTGCCGGGTCGGCGCCGCAGCCCACCGCGAGCCCGAGGGGCGCTGCGGCCAGACCGAACAGAATCGTGCGCCTGGAAATCCGGTTCATCGTTCTCCTGGAAGTAGTGCGTGATCAACTACTTCCAGTCAACGGGCCGAGATGTCGTGCCGAATCCTGCCGACGGGCCTGTCGGAACTCCTCCCTCGGACCCTTGCGGCGGGTGGGATGTTCTGGTAGTCGGGTGGTTACCGCAGGCGGGCCAGAACGTCTTCGTGCAGCAGTCCGTTGGTGGCGACCGCGCTGCCGCCGTGCGGACCTGCGCCGCCGTCCAGATCGGTGAACGCGCCGCCGGCCTCACGGACCAATACGTCGAGCGCTGCCAGATCCCACAGGGAAACCTCGGGTTCGGCAGCAATGTCGACGGCGCCTTCGGCCACGAGGCAGTAGGAGAAGAAGTCCCCGTAACCGCGCACGCGCCAGACGTGGTCGGTGAGTTCGACGAACTGATCGCGAATTCCGCGGTCCTTCCACCCCGAGAGGCTCGAGAAGCTCAGGCTCGCTGACTCGCTGCGATCGACGGCGGATACCTGGATCGCTCGCGCATCACTGTCTCCGAAGGAAGTATGTGCACCCAAACCTGTTGCAGCCCACCATCGCCGATTCAGTGCAGGTGCGCTCACGACGCCGACGACCGGGACGCCGTCCTCGAGCAAGCTGATCAGCGTGGCCCACACCGGTACGTTGCGGACGAAGTTCTTGGTCCCGTCGATGGGGTCGACCACCCACTGTCTGCCCTCGAAGACTGCGTCGCCGCCGAATTCCTCGCCGAGTACGGAATCCGCAGGACGATGCTCACCGAGCGTCGCGCGCACTGCTCGCTCGACAGCCAGATCGGCGTCGGAGACGGGGGTGAGGTCCGGCTTGTCGTCCACTCGAAGGTCGAGGGCGCCGAAGCGGGCGCGAGTGATCGCGTCAGCCTCGTCGGCGATACGGAGGGCGAGTGCGAGGTCGGATGCGCGATCGGTCACGGGTACACAACCTACCGGCTCAATCGGGGAGGACCTCGTTCAGCTTTCCGGTTGCGACGTCGAAGACGAATCCGCGTAGGGAGGTCGTCGCGGTGACGAACGGACTGTTCTCGATGCGCTTCAACGACTGACGGACGTCCTCGTCGATGTCGGGAAACGATTCGGCAGCCCAATCTGGTTTGATGCCGATCTCGTCCTGGATGGATCGCTTGAAGTCGTCGTCGGTGAACGTCAGCATTCCGCAGTCGGTGTGGTGGATGAGGATGATCTCGGTAGTTCCCAGCAGACGCTGGCTGATGGCCAGGGATCGGATCTCGTCGTCGGTGACGACTCCACCCGCATTGCGGATGACGTGCGATTCGCCTTCCTTGATTCCCAGCACCCGATAGACGTCGATGCGGGCGTCCATGCAGGCGAGTACGGCGACGTGTTTGCTGGGTGGGAGGGGGAGCGGTCCGGTGAACTGCTCGGCGTAGGCGGCGTTGTTCTGCAGGTATTCGTCGGTGACAGTCATCGTTCCAGTAGGTTCCCTCGGAGCGAGGTTGGCAAGGCTTCCAGTCCCGGTGATCCCAATACGTGACGGGCGGCAGGGCCGAGGTCGGCACCCGGTAGCCTTGAGAACCGTGCATCCCGACGTAATTGCAGACCTGAACGCCCTCGACACCACCCTTCGCACCTGCGAATCGGTTGTGGACGTCGAGGAGCTGCGCCGACGCATCGACGAGCTCGAGCACCAGGCAGCCGACCCGGGTCTGTGGAACGACCAGGAACACGCCCAGCAGGTCACGAGCCAGCTCTCCCACGCGCAGGCCGAGCTGCGCCGGATCGTGGCACTACGCGAGCGACTCGACGAGATGCCGATCCTCTACGAACTGGCAGAAGACGAAGGCCCCGACGCGGTGGCCGACGCCGACGCCGAGCGCGCGAGCCTGCGAGACGACATCGCGGCGATGGAAGTCAAGACCATGCTCTCGGGCGAGTACGACGAGCGCGACGCGCTCATCAACATCCGCTCCGGTGCCGGCGGTATCGACGCTGCAGACTGGGCCGAGATGCTCATGCGTATGTACATCCGCTGGGCGGAGAAGCACGACTACGGCGTCGAGGTCTACGACACGTCGTACGCCGAAGAAGCCGGACTCAAGAGCGCGACGTTCGCGATCAAGGGCCCGTATACGTACGGCACGCTGTCTGTCGAGATGGGCACCCACCGGCTCGTTCGCATCAGTCCCTTCGACAACCAGGGGCGTCGTCAGACGTCGTTCGCCGAGGTCGAGGTACTGCCGGTCGTCGAGACGACCGACCACATCGAGATCAACGAGAACGACATCCGCGTCGACGTCTACCGCTCGTCCGGTCCCGGCGGCCAGTCGGTCAACACGACGGACTCCGCCGTTCGACTCACGCACATCCCGACGGGAATCGTCGTCACCTGTCAGAACGAGAAGTCGCAGCTCCAGAACAAGGTGTCGGCGATGCGCGTCCTGCAGGCAAAGCTGCTCGCGGTCAAGCGTCAGGAAGAGCGCGCCGAGATGGATGCGCTCAAGGGCGACAGCGGCAGCTCGTGGGGCAACCAGATGCGCTCCTATGTTCTGCATCCGTACCAGATGGTCAAGGACCTGCGTACCGAGTACGAGGTCAACAACCCGTCGGCAGTGCTCGACGGCGACATCGACGGGTTCCTCGAGGCCGGCATCCGCTGGCGCATGAGCGAGAACCAGTCCGCATAGCGTTCGGATACCGAAAGGCACGATGACTTTACTTCGACCTGGGCAGAACCTGCTCGATTGGCTTCAAACCACCGGTTTGTCCGTCCTCATGACCGTGCTCGGGGCGATGATTCTCGCCCGGTTGGTCAGTTGGGGAGGCAACAAGGTCACCGACCAGATCGACTCCAACTATCAGTTGGGCGATGCGCTGGTTCGTTCCGAGGCGACCAAGCATCGTCACTCGGTCGCGCAGGTCATCACCTGGGTGGTCATCACGTTCATCTACGTGATCGCGACGCTGAAGGTTCTCGACCAACTGAACCTGCCGATCGGAAGTCTCGTCGCGCCGGCGACCGTTCTCGGTGCGGCGCTCGGTTTCGGTGCACAGCGCGTCGTGCAGGACATTCTTGCCGGTTTCTTCATCATCACCGAACGTCAGTACGGCTTCGGTGACACCGTCCGGCTTGCGATCACCGGCTCCTCCGACGACGCCGAAGGTGTCATCGAGGACGTGACCCTGCGCGTGACGCGGATGCGGAACTCCGACGGCGAGGTCATCACCGTTCCCAACGGCCAGATCGTGAAAGCGACCAACCTGTCCAAGGATTGGGCACGCGCCGTCATCGACGTTCCGGTTCCGGCGACCGCCGATCTCACCCGGGTCAACGAGGTGCTTCGCCAGGTCGGAGTCGACGCGATGGCCGACCGCGGACTCAAGAAACTGCTGCTCGACGAGCCCACGGTCATGGGCGTCGAAAGCCTGGAGGTCGATCAGGTCAACGTGCGGATGGTCGCGCGCACACTCCCTGGCAAACAGTTCCAGGTCGGACGCGCTCTTCGCGTCCGCGTCGCCGCAGCACTGCGACGTCAGGGGATCACGGTGTCACCGGATCTACACACCGTACGGACCGAGGAGGCGAGCGAATGACCGATCAGGAACCGCGCCGCGGACTCGACCGACTGTTTCACCTGGACTGGCTCCCGTCCCGGATTTTCGGCGGCCGGATGCGAACCTCTACCTTCATTCTCATCGTGGCGTGGATATTGACGTATCTGTTGCATACGTATCTCAATCCTGAGGACCCGACCGCAGTGACACCACCGCCCAGCGTGGACACGTCGCAGACCGAGCCTTACGTCGCGCCCTCGGTCAAACCGTCGACGACGACCCCCGTGCCGTCCTCGACCGAGCCGACGACTACGTCCGTGACCCAGTCTCCGGAATCGAGCACGGGCAGCTCAGGTTCTCCGACGCCGACTTCGGGTCCCGCGCCTGCGCCGGGCAACGCCGAACAGTCCGCGACCACGGTGCCGACCACTCCGGTGACGACGACCGTTCCCCAACCTGGCGCGGCGATGCAGGCACCGACGTCTGTGCCGCAGTCACCCGCGACCACCGGTACCGGATAAGGACGAGGGTGCTCGCGCGTGGCGCCAAGGTCACCGTTAGATAACGGCTAGACTGGCTAGTTGTGATCAGCATGAAGAATGTGTCGAAGTCCTACAAGGCCTCCACCAGGCCGGCGCTCGACAAGGTCAGTGTGGAGGTGGAGAAGGGGGAGTTCGTCTTCCTCATCGGCCCCTCCGGCTCCGGCAAGTCGACGTTCATGCGGTTACTGCTCAAGATGGAGTCGCCCACGTCCGGCGACATCGAGGTCGCGGATTTCCACGTCAACAAGTTGGCGGCCCGCCGCGTGCCGAAGCTTCGCCAGAGCATGGGCTGCGTTTTCCAGGACTTCCGCTTGCTTCAGCAGAAGACGGTCTCCGAGAACGTGGCCTTTGCGTTGGAAGTCATCGGCAAGCCCCGCAACGTCATCGCGCGCACTGTGCCCGAGGTTCTCGACATGGTCGGTCTGGCCGGCAAAGCCGATCGACTGCCCACCGAACTTTCCGGCGGTGAGCAGCAGCGCGTCGCCATCGCCCGCGCATTCGTGAACCGCCCTCTCGTGCTGCTCGCCGACGAGCCCACCGGCAACCTGGACCCCGAAACGAGCCAGGACATCATGCTGCTGCTCGAGCGGATCAACCGCACCGGCACCACCGTCGTGATGGCGACCCACGATCACCACATCGTCGACTCCATGCGTCGACGCGTCATCGAACTCGATCTCGGCAAGGTGACCAGAGACGAAGCGCGGGGTGTGTACGGCGTCGGCAGGTAGCGCCGACTACGACCACACGTCCCGTACGCCCACCGGTTGTCGTGAAACAACCGGCCTCTCGAGAAGGAATCGGATTCCCCGATGCGCGCCAGCTTTATTTTCAGCGAAGTCCTGACCGGCCTACGCCGCAACATCACGATGACCATCGCCATGATCTTGACGACGGCGATCTCCCTCGGACTCTTCGGCGGCGGTCTGCTGGTCGTGCAGATGGCAGGCAAGACCCAGCAGATCTTCCTCGAACGCGTCGAGGTGCAGATCTTCCTGACCGACGACATCTCTTCGGCCGATCCCGGTTGCGAGCAGGAGATCTGCAGTTCGTTGCGCAAGGAACTCGAGCAGACTCCGTCCGTCGTCGCGGTTCAGTACCTCAACCGCGAAGACGCCGTGAAGGACGCCACCGAGCGCGTGTTCAAGGACCAGCCCGAACTGGCAGCCCTGGTGAGCCCGGACAGCTTCCCGGCGTCGTTCAAGGTCAAGCTCAGTGACCCGGAGCGGTTCGGCGTCATCAACGACACCTTCGGTTCGAGGCCCGGCGTCGAGAGTGTGCTCAATCAGCGCGAGTTGGTGGACCGACTGTTCAGCGTGCTCGGTGGAGTGCGCAACGCAGCGTTCGCGATCGCGATCGTCCAGGCGATAGCGGCCATCCTGCTCATCGCCAACATGGTCCAGATCGCCGCGTTCACGCGTCGTACCGAGGTCAACATCATGCGGTTGGTCGGCGCGACGCGTTGGTACACCCAGCTTCCGTTCCTCCTCGAAGCCGTCGTGGCGGCCTTGATCGGTGCGGTGCTCGCCATTGCCGGACTGTTCACGGCGAAGAACGTCTTCATCGACGGGGTCCTGTCCGACGTCTACGAAGCGAACATCGTGGCGCGGATATCCAACAGTGACGTGCTGTTCGTCTCGCCGATCCTCGTACTTGCCGGTGTCGGAATGGCCGCGGTGACGGCGTACGTGACGCTGCGTCTGTACGTCCGCGAATAATCGGTTTGCACGAGCTTCTATGCTGGAACAGCAAGAACCATTCGACAGCAAGACAGCGGACTGAGAGGCCCGGACAGTGAAGGAAAAGGGCCGCAAGGTCATTGCGACCAATCGCAAAGCACGCCACAACTACACGATCATCGACACCTACGAGGCCGGCATCGCTCTCGTCGGGACCGAGGTCAAGAGTCTGCGTGAAGGCAAGGCGTCGCTCGTCGACGCGTTCGCCACGGTGGACAACGGCGAAGTGTGGTTGCGCTCGTTGCACATTCCGGAGTACACGCAAGGCACGTGGAACAACCATTCGCCACGGCGTACCCGAAAGCTCCTGCTGCACAAGCGTGAGATCGAGCACCTCGTCGGCAAGACCCGCGAGGGAAACCAGACGCTGGTCCCGCTGTCGATGTACTTCAACGACGGCAAGGTCAAGGTCGAACTCGCACTGGCAAAGGGTAAGCAGGACTACGACAAGCGCCAGGACATGGCCAAGCGCACCGCCGAGCGCGAGGTGACCCGCGAGCTCGGTCGTCGTATCAAGGGCATGCGCTGACCTCCATCCTGCTTGCCCTCGTGGCGGCAGTTGCCTACGGAGTCAGCGACTTCGTCGGGGGAGTTGCGTCACGACGAGTTGCCGCACTGCGTGTGGTGATCGTCTCGTATCCACTCTCGCTCGTCATCGTTCTGATCGCAGCACCTTTCGTATCCGGGACGCTGACGCTGAACGGTCTGATCTGGGGTGCGATCGCGGGCGTCACGAGTGGTCTGGCGGTCTGGTGGTTCTATCTCGCGCTGGCAACTGGCCCCATGTCGGTGGTCTCGCCGCTGACAGCTGTTCTGGTGGCGGGTATTCCGGTGCTCGTCGGCTTCGCTTTCGGTGAGCGGCCGGGGTTGATCGCGTACCTGGGTATCGCCGTCGCGCTGGTCGCCGTCGTCCTGGTCAGCCGCGAGTCGCCTGACGATGCGGCGGGTGAGGTTGCCGGCGGAATCACCCTCCGCTTCACCAGGCAAGTGGCGCTTCTGACCGTCGGAAGCGGTAGCGCATTTGCTCTCTCGTTCATCGCACTTCACCAGATCGGCGAGGGCAGCGGGCTGTGGGCGTTGGCCGTATCTCGAGGTGCCGCGACCGTCGTGGTGTGGTTGGTCGCGCTGGCGGCCGGTCACTTCGTTCTCCCACGAGGCGAGCCACTCAAGCTCGCGGTGTATGTCAGCGTCCTCGACGTCGTCGCGAACGGGACGATGATCTATGCCTTCCAAGGCGGAATGCTCTCACTGGTCAGCGTGATCGGTTCGCTGTATCCGGCTGCGACAGTTCTGCTCGCCATGGTGATGCTGGGCGAGCGGGTAAGCCGCGTGCAACAAGCGGGAATGCTGTTGGCGCTGGCGGCAGTCGGCATGATTGCCGTCGCGGGCGCCTAGATTTTTTCGAGTTCCAGCGTTTTCAGTTCCAGCGTTTCAGCCGCGTCTGTCAGCCGGCGCTGCGCGTAGGTGAACCCGCTCGCCTTGTTTTCCGAAGAGGCTGATCGCCTCGGCCGGCCGGCCGTCGGCAGCACTGATTCGGTGCGGGATGTGCGTGTCGAACTCGGCGGCCTCGCCTGCGCCCATGATGAAATCACGATCGCCGAGTTGGAGCCGAATGCGCCCGGACAGAACGTAGACCCACTCGTAGCCCTCGTGGGATCCCGGTTCGCGATCGTCGTCGGTGGGGGAGATGATCATCTTGTAGGCCTGGAGGTTGCCGGGTTGACTGGTCAGCGGAATGACCGTCATGCATCCGACCGTTCGAGGTTCTTCTCGAACGCGGGGGTCCTTGATCTTGCTGTTCACCAGGTCGTCCAACGGGACGCCGTGTGCCTTGGCAATCGGCAGCAGAAGCTCCAAGTTGGCTCGGCGAGTACCGGATTCGAGTCTCGAGAGTGTGCTGACGCTGATGTCGGTGGTCTCCGACAGGTCGGCCAGGGTCATGTCGGACTGCTGGCGCAACGCACGCAGGCGAGGGCCGATGCCGGCTAGAACGGCTTCGAACGATTTTTCGGTCATGGATCTATTTTGCCAAAGTGGCAACAGTGTTTGTCAAGAATGCGATCTCTTGTCATTCTGGATTCATGACGCAGAACTCATTCGACGTAGCAGTAATCGGAGCCGGCGCGGCAGGGCTGAACGCCGCACTCATCCTTGGTCAGGCACGCAGGTCCGTGATCGTCTTCGACAACGGATCACCACGGAACGCGGCCGCCGATCACATGAACGGATTCCTCTCCCGCGACGGCATGAACCCCGCCGAATTGTTGACCATCGGCCGAGGTGAGGTCCGCAAATTCGGCGGCGAGTTCCATGACGGCAACGTTGTCTCCGTGACACGGGACGGCGAGAAGTTCTCGGTAGAACTGGCTGACGGCAGCAAGATTCAGGTGCGCAAGGTCCTCGTTGCAACGGGTCTGACGGACCGCCTGCCGGACGAACTCGAAGTCTTCGGCGAGCGTTGGGGCCGCGACGTGTTGCACTGCCCGTACTGCCACGGGTACAGCGTGCGCGATCAGCCGCTTGGCGTGATCGCCAAGAGCGCGGAATTTGCGATGCACCAGGCCCTCATGGTTCGCCAGTGGTCCGACGACGTGGTTCTCTTCCTCCATCGAATCACCGAACTGAGTTCCGAAGATCGGGAAAAGCTTGCAGCTCGCGATATTTCGATCGTCGAGGGTGAGGTCGCTGGTCCCGTCGTCGAGGATGATCGGTTGGTGGGCGTGCGGTTGGCCGACGGCAGTGTGGTCGCGCGTTCGGCGGTCTTTGTCGGTGGCGCCCTCACGATGGACCCCAACGATGCGATCTTGCGCGCATTCGGTGCGCAGCGCGCCGAGACGATGATGGGCGATTTCGTCACAGTCGACATGATGGGGGCCACAAGCGTGCCCGGCGTGTTCGCCGCGGGCAATGTCGTGGACCCGGGTGCCCAGGTCATCATGGCCGCAGCCGCCGGGGCGAAGGCCGGAGCGGGGATCAACATGATGTTGACCAACGACGACCTCGAGGTTGCACTCGCGCTTCGCAGTTGAATTGTGCGTAGCGTGGGGTGATGGACGCAGTGAGAGTGTTGATCACGGGTGCGACCGGATACATCGGCGGACGTCTTGCCCCTCGCCTGGTCGAAGAGGGTCATCGAGTTCGAGTGGTGGTGCGCAGCCCGGAGAAACTACGCGATGTTCCCTGGCACGATTCCGTGGAGATCAAGCGCGGGGATCTGACCGACAGTGCCACCCTCTCAGGTGTTTTCGACGATATCGACGTGGTCTACTACCTCGTTCACGCCATGGGTGGGGGAGGGTCGTTCTCGGACATCGACAAGCGAAGCGCGGAGAACGTCGCCGCCGCTGCCCGCGATGCGGGGGTGCGACGGATCGTCTACCTGGGCGGGCTTCATCCGTCCGACCGAGAGTTGTCGACTCACTTGCAGTCCCGGCTCGAAGTCGGTCGGATCCTGCTCGACTCCGAGGTTCCGACGGTTGTGTTCCAAGCTGGAGTGGTGATCGGATCGGGTTCGGCGTCCTTCGAAATGGTGCGCCACTTGACCAATCGGCTTCCGGTGATGACCACACCCAAGTGGGTGCACAACAACATTCAGCCGATCGCGGTGCGTGACGTACTCCACTATTTGATTGCCGCCGCGGCGACGACGCCGGAGGTCAACCGCGCCTTCGACATCGGTGGGCCGGATGTCATGCAGTACGGCGAAATGATGAACACCTACGCCGACGTCGCTGGATTGGTACGCCGACGCATCCTCGTCCTGCCCGTCCTCACCCCGCGTCTGGCAGGTCACTGGGTGGGATTGGTCACGCCGATCCCACGAGGTTTGGCGATGCCCCTGATCGAATCCCTGCAGAACGACGCGGTGATGCACAATCACGACATCGACGGCTTCATCCCGCCTCCCGCCGAGGGCCTCACGCCGTATCGAGAAGCGGTGCGACTGGCACTTCGAAAGATCGACACCGGTGAGGTGGAGACGGCGTGGTCCGGTGCAACGATTGCGGGCGCTCCATCCGATCCTCTTCCATCCGACCCGGATTGGGCCGGCGAAGCGGTCTACGTCGATCATCGCGAACGTGACTGCGCGGCGGATCCGAAAACCCTCTGGTCGGTGGTCGAGTCGATCGGCGGCGAGAACGGTTGGTATTCATTCCCTTTGGCGTGGGCCATTCGGGGGTGGATGGACCGCGCGGTCGGTGGTGTCGGACTGCGCCGGGGCAGGCGGGATCCACGCCGGCTCAACACGGGCGAAGCCCTGGACTTTTGGAGGGTCGAAGAAATCGATCGAGGCAAGTTGCTCCGATTGCGCGCCGAGATGAAGGTCCCGGGCGGAGCATGGTTGGAGTTGCGAGTATCAGAAGGCCCAGCCGGTGCCGACGGACGGCCGGTGGGTTCCCACCTCGATCAACGCGCGGTCTTCTTCCCTCGCGGGCTCGCGGGTCGGGCGTACTGGTATTCGATCCTGCCTTTCCACGGAGTCGTCTTCCAGGGGATGATCACCAACATCACCGGTGCCGCCGAGCGTGAGATGGCTGCAGTGCAGGAAACGGGTGCAGTGCAGGAAGCGGGTGCAGTGCACGAAACGGCTGGGGCGAAGGACACGGAAAGTGCCGCCGATTAATTGGTATGACTTCCGAACTTCGGCGCGTTATAGTGAATAGCCCCACGAAAGACGCGGGGCACACACGGGGCTGAACGGTTTCGACTGCGTGTGTTGAGTTAGGGGAAGCGTGTCGGTGCAGGCAAGAGACCACCGTAAGCGTCGCTGCAAACCTATAAGCGCCGATTCCAATCAGCGCGACTACGCTCTCGCTGCCTAAGTAGCGAAGCGTGTCTGTCAGCCCGGGGTTGCCCTCGACCCGGTTCCTGGCATCAGCTAGAGGGCTTTACTGTTCGGCTCGGTCACGGAGTCGGATGGGACATCAAACAGTGACTGGGATCGTCATCCTGGCTTGTTCGCGAGACTGGGAGATCCAAGTAGAGACTTAGCGAACTGCACACGGAGAAGCCCTAGCGATTCAACGTAGGACCCGGGTTCAATTCCCGGCAGCTCCACAACAGGTCGGGCCGGAGAGCACACGCTCTCCGGCCCGACCTTTTTGCTGCCTTTTTGCTGCTGTCTTGCTGCGGCACGCTGCCGTGTGGCCCGGGTCTTCTTGCGATCAGGAGCCGAAGAATCCCAGGTCGACCGAGCCGACGAAGCCGGGAGCTTCCTTGGCCAGCGGCTTGCCGTCCAGATCGGCAGGCAATGCAACGCCCAGGCTCTTGAGGATTGTCGGGGTGATGTCGGCGATCGTGTACGAGTCTCTGTTCTTACCGGCCGCGTATCCCGCGCCGCGTGCTATGACGAATGTCGTTGCTTCCGCGGGTGTCTGACCGCCGTGCCCACCGGCGGGCTTGTGCCCGTGATCCGCAGTGACCAGTACAGTCCACTTCTCGCCGGTCTTTGCTGCGCGCTGATCGACGGCATCGACAATCTTGCCCACCTGAGCATCGACCGAGGCGATGGACTCTTCGTACGCAGCGCCGTTGGTGCCGCCGCTATGTCCCGCGCCGTCCACCTGATCGAGTTGGGTGAAGATCAGGTCAGGTCCCTTGTCTGTGATGTCGCGGGCGACGGCGTCTGCCGTCGCAGCGTCGGTGGCCGCTCCGGAACCTGCATCGGCCGTGGTGACGACAACGTCGGCTTTCGGTGTCCCACTGGAGGCGATGTTGTCGATGCCGCCCCAGGTGGAGATCGATTCGGTGAGGAGGGAGGGCTTTGCTGTTTCCAGTCGGGTGAAGACGCTCGGGTAGAGGTCGAAGCGGGCGCCCGCGTACGTGTTGTCCTTGACTCCGTGCTTGGTATCCCAGACTCCGGTCAGGATGGTCGACCACGACGGTCCGGAGATGGTGGTGTGGCCGAGGATGGAAGATTCTCCGCTGGTTCCTTCGGCGATCAGCTTCTGGAGGCGGGGAGCGTCGGCGGTCTTGATGTGGCTGAGCATAGTGCCGTCGAGGCCGATGACAACTGTCTTCTCGGCGGCCGACGGATTGAGGTCGGACGATCCGGGAATTGCTGCAGCAGTTGCAGTTCCGGCAGCAACAGCGCCGGCGAGGAGGAGTGTGATAGCGGCTGAGGTGCGTGCGATTTTCTTGGTCACGCTAAGCATCTTGCGATAGGACTAGACCAATTGCACTACCAGGATGTGAGGGTTGTCCTGTTGTTCACGGCAGATTCAGATTGGACTAGACCAATGTTTCCTCAGGCGGCCCAACCGTCGAGGATGACGCTGACCGCGTGATCGAGGTGAAGGGGCTCGCCGTCCCATCTTGGGATGATCGCGTCGTCGGGTATGTCTCCGCGCAGTAGGCCATCAGCGAATCCCTCGGTCGGTGGTGCTGGGTCGATGACGTCACCATTGGCGTAAAGGAACTCGAACTTCTGCTCGCCGAGAGCAGTGATCGTGAACTGGCCGTCATGCAGCGCGCGGTGGCAGGTGCCGCACAGCATGATCAGATTGTCCAAGTCCGTATTTCCGCCGCGTCCCCAGAATTTCACGTGATGTGCGTGTAAGAAGCGAGTCCGCCCGCAACCCGGTGTGCGGCAACATCCGTCGCGGTAATTCAATGCCAGCATTTGTTTGGCGCTGACGACGCGGGTCCTTCGGCCCAGATTCAAAACGCATCCCTCCTTTGTCGTTCCCAGGCGAAGTTTCGCGTTGCAGAGCACTTCCTCGGCGGCACTTTGGGGGAGTGCGGGTCCACTCGGTACACGGACGGTGTTCGCTTCGTGGAAGAACACAACTTCGTTCGCGGCGGCCTTGGACGTGCGGTCTGTGACTGCGGCGGTGGCGAGCTCTGCCATCGCGACGAGTCCTGGTCCGATATTTCCGGCCGGGTTCTCTGTAGCCTTCTCGTCGACAGGGCGGATGGCAGCGGTTCGGGTGCGTTCACGTTCCGCCGCCGCCAATGCTGCGAGGATTCGGGCGCCGTCCTGTGCGGGCAGGCGTCCTTTGATGACAAACTCGCCCGTATCCGAGTCCCAATGCCAGCGGACCTGAAGATGTTCGGGCGCTTTGCTTTTGCCGGATTCATTGTCGGTTGCATTACGCAGACCTGCGGCGAGACGATCGATCTGGGCTGCGGGCGCCTCGCATCCGAACCGAACCATCTGCTGTTCGTTTGACGGCGTGGTGACCCGGGTGAGTGCGCGAACCTTCGAGTAGGACAGCCGGCCTTGCTCGAAGGCCTTCCGCATCTCGGGCAAAGGTCGGAGCGCTTTGGCGACGCGAACATATTCCCTGCCGGTGTGCAGGCTCATTCCACATTTCCACGACAGCCAGTGGGCGCATGAATGCAGTCCAGGGCCGGACCAGCCGCGGTCTTCGTCGAACTTCGACAGGAGGGTGAGGAATCGAGCCGTGGCCGCCGCGATCTGGCCGGCGAGAGCGCAGATTTCGGAGCCGAGTTGCTCTACGTCGCTTCGGGTGGAATCCGGCGTTTCTTCATTGATCGGTGCCGCGGTATCGGTCAGTTCTGCGGTATCGGTCAGTGCTGCGTTCATCGTTGCCCCCCGGCGCGTGTCCGACAATGTTTCGAATGTACGTTCGATAATAGATGCCAGTACCGACACACATCCGTGGATGAGGACGGAAAGCGTCCCCGCGGGGACGTCTAACCGCTGCCGATCGAGTACTCGGCGTAGGTACCGACATCCTCGAAGCCGACGTTTCGATAGAGCTGTGCGCCGTCGCTGGACGCTTGAAGTACAGCGGTTCGGGCACCTCGCTCGCGGGCGATGTCGAGTGCGGCAAGGGTGACCGCCGAGCCGAATCCGCGTCGGCGCGCCGTTTCGAGTGTGACGACCCCATACAGTCCGGCGACGTCGGCGGCAAAATGGACCTCGGCTCCGGCGACAGGCTGGGAGTTCGCGTATCCCACGACAAACGAACTCCGCGAGCGCTCATCGAGGATGTCATCGGCGGTGTCTTCGAAGAAACCTATTACTGCGGTTGAGGGCGGCGACCAATTGGCGGCCATCACGGCGGCATAGTCGGCGAGCTGCGAACGAGTCGTCACTCGCTGAACGCACAGTTCTGCGACAGGCGTTGGGCGTGGGACGACGTCCAAGTCTGCCGTCATTGCTCTTTCTTCCTCGGAGCGCACGCAGCCGAGGGCTGACAAGCGAGCGCCGAGGTCAGAGGGCTTGTCGCGCGGACCCGTCCACCAGGAGAACGGACGACCGGTTGCTCGAAGCCACGCGAGTACGTCGAGTAGTCGTCGGTCTTCTTCCGGGCCTTCAGCAGCAGGTACAGCGAAGCGCGCACCAGCGATGATGTTGAAAGTGTCGTCGGTGAGGCCGCTGTCTGCGACGACAACATCTGCAGAGACCGTGACCGATCCCGTCGGCAAGTGTTCATGCAGGTGGCAGGCATGGGATACCAAGTTGGCGTCCATGGCGTCGAGGACATCGCCGACGAGTGCTTCACGATTCACAAAAGAAATTCTACGAACCCCATCCAAATGGTTTTCGGCTCCGAATGCCGTGTATGACGCCCAACCGACGGCAACAGCAGGACGGTGACCAGCACCTGGTGGTGCTAGTGCTGCCTGGAGGAAAGGTATCGAGCCATCGCCCGGCTCGCGCCTGGCATCTGTCCAACCTTCGGATGTGCCCGTTCACCGCTCAGCTTCGCCTCTCCGGTGTGAAAGCGGTGCAGGCTCGCTATCGAGTTCGAGGTTGGAACGGTGCCGAGCGCAGTCCGGTCGCCGACGCCCGCGCCGCACTCGACGCGATAACGAAACGTAATTCACAAGCTCAGGTGATCCTGCTGGGGCACTCGATGGGCGGACGGGTCGCCGCCGAACTGTGTGGCGATCCGGCGGTGGTCGGTGTGGTCGCGCTGGCGCCGTGGTGGCCCGATGGAACGTCGGTGAATCTGCGTTCGGACACACCACTGTCAGTCCTTCACGGCACGGCTGACTCCTGGACCGATCCGGAGGTGTCGCGGCGAAAGGTCGACGAACTGCAGGCGTCGGGTAAGAGCGCTGAATGGATCGGCATCGACGGCGCAGGCCACTTCATGCTCCGTCGGGCGGCGACTTGGCATCGCCTCGTCGCGGATGCAATCGCAGGAATGAGTCGCGGGGTAGCCGCAACAAAGATGGGAGAACGACGATGAGTTCCGACAAGCGCAAGGTGGCCGTCGTCGGTAGTGGTGTCGCAGGTCTGACAGCGGCGTGGGTGCTCAGTAAGGACAGTGACGTCACCCTCTACGAAGCGGATTCACGGCTCGGCGGGCACGCGGACACCCATTCGGTCACCGACCCGGAAGGGCGAAGCCTCGCCATCGACACGGGGTTCATCGTCCACAACGATCGTACCTATCCGACATTGTTGCGATTGTTCGCAGAACTCGATGTGCCTACGCAGGAATCCGATATGAGCATGTCGGTCAGGTGTGGGGGGTGCGGGCTCGAGTACTCGGGAGGCCAAGGGTTGCGCGGCGTTCTCCCGACGCCGGGGCTGCTGGTGAACGGCAGTTTTCTGTCGATGCTGATGGAGGTCAAGCGCTTCCATCGCCGTGCCCGCGCATTGCTCGACAACACGGATCCGTCGGCACCTGACCAGACGCTGGGAGTGTTTCTGCTCAGCGGCCGGTTCTCCGACTACTTCACCGCTCACTTCATGACTCCGCTCGTGTCGGCAGTCTGGTCGTGTGATCCCGGCTCGGCCCTGAAATATCCCGCGCGGTACCTGTTCTCGTTCCTCGATCACCACGGAATGCTGAGCGTCACTGGATCGCCCACCTGGCGAACAGTCACCGGTGGATCGGGCGAATACGTTCGTCTCGTCGCCAAAAGTATCGGGGATATCCGCCTCAACACGCCGGTGCGCGCAATCCACCGGTTCGATGATCGCGTCGACATTCGTGACGGCGACGACCAGATCCAGACCTTCGACGCAGCCGTGGTCGCAACGCATCCGCAGCAAGCGCTGAAGATTTTGGCGGATCCGACGCCTGTCGAATCCCAGGTCCTCGGCGCAATGCCGTACTCCGTCAACCACACCCAGCTTCACACCGACGAGAATGTGCTGCCCGGCAACACCAATGCGCGCGCGTCGTGGAACTACTACATCCCTGAATGCAACGCGAAGCCGGATCACGTTCTGGTCAGCTACGACATGACGAGGTTGCAGCGGCTCCCGGAGACCGGCCGGCGCTACCTGGTGACCTTGGGGGGAGGCGAAATGGTGTCCCCGGACTCGGTGATCGATCAGATGACCTACGAGCATCCGCAGTACACACCCACCTCCGTCGCCGCTCAAGCGCGGCTTCCCGAGTTGGACTCGGACGTGCTCGCGTTTGCCGGTGCGTACCACGGATGGGGCTTCCACGAGGACGGTGCACTCTCTGGCCTGCGCGCCGCCGAACGCGTCGGAGGTCGGTGGCCGTGACCGCACCCATCACGCCGTCCATCGTTCATACGAGCATTCGGCACGTTCGAACGGAGCCGTTGCACAACGAGTTCGAGTACCGAAGCTACAGTTGGCTCGTCGACGTCGACGATTTGCCCGAGCTTCCGAAGGCTTTGCGGCCCTTGGCGAAGTTCGACGCCGGGGATCACCTCGGCGACCCCACTCGATCGATTCGTGCCAACGTCGAGACTTTTCTGGCAACCAACGGATTGGAGTTCGCCGGCGGTCGCATCCTCATGCTTGCGAACGCGCGTGTGTTCGGCCAGGTGTTCAACCCGCTGAGTGTGTTCTGGTGTCTGAACGACGACGGCAGACAGCGGTGCGTCGTTGCCGAGGTTCACAACACCTACGGCGAGCGGCACTGCTACCTGCTCGAAACCGACGAACGTGGCGCGGTTCGCACGTCCAAAGAGTTCTACGTATCTCCGTTCAACGATCTGGACGGCGAGTACCGGATGCGACTTCCGCTACCCGACACCGCGCTCGCGCTCTCGATAGTTCTGGCCCGTGACGGCAAGGCGCCCTTCGTGGCCACGGTCTCCGGTCGTTGTGTGCCGGCGACGACGCGCGAGATCGTGCGCAGTGCGCTCGCCATCCCGCTGGCTCCGCTCCGAGTCGCCGCGCAGATCAGATTTCAAGGAATCCGGCTGTGGGCCAGGCGCTTACCCATCGTTCCCCGACCGCAACATCACCCGCAGGAGGCAGTGCAATGACCACAACCACTCTCGGCACCGAACCTTCCGCTCACACGATCGAAACCGAGCGGTGGCCGGGCGTCGCCACCGTGCCGAGCGGGCTCAAAGTGCGGGTTGCATCACCGGTTGCCCGCGCCCTGTTCCACAAGGCGGTCGCACGTTTGCCGCTGCGTGTCCAGATGCCCAACGGTGAGTTCTCCGGTGGCGGTAGCCCCGATTCGCCGTTGATGGTCATTCACCGCCCAGACGACTTCGCTGCTCGTGTGGGGGACAGTGGTTTGATCGGATTCGGCGAGTCTTACATGGCGGGCGATTGGGAAGCATCCGACCTCACTGCGGTCCTGGAAGTCTTCGCCTCCCGCGTGGCGACGCTCATTCCCGACTTCCTGCAGCGGCTACGAGGCCTCTACATTCCGAAGCAGCCTCGCAGTGAACGGAATTCGACGCAGAACACGCGCTCGAACATCTCCCGGCACTACGACCTCTCGAACGAGATGTTCGAACTGTTCCTCGACGACACCATGACGTATTCCAGTGCCCTCTTCGAGGATCTGTCGGTAGGGGCGACCCCGTCGTGGGACGTGTTCGCAGCGGCGCAGCATCGGAAGATCGATCGACTGCTGGATGGCGCAGGTGTCGGACCCGGTTCGCGAGTGCTCGAAATCGGCACAGGCTGGGGAGAATTGGCGATCCGAGCTGCCCAACGGGGAGCGACGGTGCGCTCGGTGACACTTTCGGTCGAACAGCAGGAATTGGCAGCGAAGCGGATAAGCGCTGCGGGATTGGCAGATCGCGTTCAGGTCGACCTTCTCGACTATCGGCAGGTACAGGGGGAGTACGACGCCGTTGTGTCGGTCGAGATGATCGAGGCCGTCGGCCACCAGTACTGGGGAAGCTACTTCCAGACGATCGACGCCCTGCTGGCGCCGGGTGGGCGCGCGGCGATCCAAGCCATCACGATGCCGCACGATCGAATGCTCGCGACCCGCAACACCTACACCTGGGTGCACAAGTACATCTTCCCCGGCGGATTTCTCCCGTCGGTGCGGGCGATCGAGGACGTCACCGAGCGCATGACAACCCTGCGGGTGCGTGAGCGGATGTCGATGGGCGATCACTACGCGCAGACGTTGCGACTGTGGGACGAGCGATTCAGCGCTCGCACCGACGAGGCGTCCGCGCTCGGGTTCGACGCAGTGTTCGCGCGCATGTGGCATTTCTATCTCTGCTACTCAGAGGCGGGGTTTCGGTCGGGGTATCTCGACGTCCAGCAAATTGTTCTCGATCGGAGGAACCAGCGATGACCGCCACGATGGATCGAACGGCACAAGGTACCGGCGTTGCGGGTCGTCTCTCGGACATCCTCAGTCCACTTGTCGGCGGCGAACTTCCGGTGCGGTTGACTGCATGGGACGGCAGCACAGCAGGTCCGGAAGATGCTCCGAAAGTGACGCTCTACAGCCCGAATGTGCTGCGACGCTTGCTCTGGAATCCCGGCGAGTTGGGGGCTGCGCAGGCGTATGTTCTCGGTGAACTCGACGTCGAGGGCGATCTAGGCGATGCACTCACACACGTGTGGAAGGTGTCTGCCGAGCGGAGGCTCGGGTCGATTACCCCGACACCGTCGCTCGTCTTGGCCGCGGTCAAGGCTGCGCGATCCTTCGGTGCTTTCGGGAGACCTTTGGCTCCGCCGGCGTCGCAGGCTCAGGTGAAGGGGCGCCTGCACAGCCTCGCCCGCGACCGCGAGGCGATCGGGCACCACTACGATTTGTCGAACGATTTCTACCAATTGATCCTCGATGAGAACATGGCGTACTCCTCGGGCTATTGGACTTCCGATGCACCGGACTACACGCTCGAAGACTCACAGACAGACAAGCTGGACCTGGTGTGCCGCAAGGTCGGTCTCGATCGAGCGCGAGGCTTGCGGTTTCTCGATGTCGGCTGTGGTTGGGGCTCGCTCAGCCTGCATGCAGCGCGGGAGTACGGCGCCAGGGTTGTCGGAATCACGATCTCGGCGGAGCAGAAGGCTTTTGTCGACGCGAAGGTCCGCGCGCTCGGTTTGGAAGACTGGGTCGAGATTCGCCTCCAAGATTATCGAGAGATTCCAGACGGTCCCTTCGATGCGGTCGCTTCCATCGAGATGGGTGAGCACGTCGGTGAGGACAACTATCCGACCTACGTGAAAGCGCTCCACGACAATGTTATTGCCGGTGGCCGTGTGCTGATTCAGCAGATGTCCCGCACTGGCCCGCACCCCGGGGGAGGTCCGTTCATCGAGTCGTTCATCGCGCCGGACATGTACATGCGGCCCGTCGGTCGCACTGTTGCGATGATCGAGGAAGGTGGACTCGAAGTGCGGGACGTCCACGCCCTGCGTGAGCACTACGTGCGGACCGTCGACGCGTGGATCGAGACCTTCGAATCGAACTGGGATCGCGTCGTGGATCTCGTGGGTGTCGAAGTCGCCCGGGTGTGGCGTCTCTACCTCGTCGGCGGAGGAATGGCATTTCGGGATGGCAGGATGGGCGTCGATCAGATTCTGTCGGTCCGGCCGCACGGTGATGGTCGATCGGGTATGGAACCGGTACGGCCGCAGTGGGTGTCGCGGCGATGAACGGATTCGACTGGGGCGCGTTCGGAGTGGTCACACTCACGAGTCTGCTGGCGATCGCCGTCGGAATGGCGGTGACAGCCACGATCGGTGTACGGATCGGGCGCCACAACGTTGTCGACGTGTCATGGGGCGCTGGCTTCGTTCTGATCGCGCTCGTGTCCGCGATAGTGGGAACCGGCGACCTCTGGCGCCGGTTGCTGATGCTTGCGCTCGTGGCGATCTGGGGTCTGCGGTTGGCGACGCACATGGCGATTCGATCGCGTGGCAAAGGTGAAGACCCGCGGTACGAAGAAATGCTCGGACGAGCGACGGGTAATCGAACGCTGTATGCGATCCGCAAGATCTATCTCACGCAGGGGATTTCGTTGTGGTTCGTCTCCCTGCCGATCCAGGTCGCAGCAGTGTCGAACGGCAGCTTCGGACTTCTTGTCGTACTCGGAATCGCGCTGTGGATTGTCGGCGTCACGTTCGAGACGGTCGGCGACCGACAGATGGAGGAGTTCAAATCCGATCCGGGCAGCCGTGGCCACATCATGGATCAAGGTTTGTGGGCATGGACGCGGCATCCCAACTATTTCGGCGACGCGTGTGTCTGGTGGGGGATCTTCCTCGTCTCGGCGTCCGTGTGGCCGGGGGTGTTGACCGTCCTCTCACCGATCGCCATGACCTACTTCCTGGTCTTCGCCACCGGAGCGCGGTTGCTCGAGCGACACATGGAACAGCGTCCGGGCTATCGCGAGTATCAGCAGCGGACAAGTTACTTCATTCCTCGCCCGCCGAAAGCCCGCTCCGGGACGTAGGCTCTTTCGGGTGAGGCCAGAGCATGGGTGATCTGAAACTGCCGGCTGCGGTATGCGCGGTTGCCGTCGGCGGAGGGTTGGGCGCGCTCAGCCGCTACGGTCTGGGGGAGCTCTTTCCCCACATCTGGACGACTCTGGTCATCAACGTCGTCGGCTCGTTCGTTCTCGGTGTTCTCGCGGCCTTGCTCGTGCACAACAAGGTTGGGTACCTCTTTCTCGGCACGGGCTTCTGCGGCGGCTTCACCACCTTCTCGTCCTTCGCGGTTCACGCCGTGACGGAGAGTCCGTGGCGATCGATTCTCTATGTTCTCGGGACGTTGATTCCCGCGATCCTCGCTGCAGCACTGGGCAAAGGGCTCGGTGAACGCTGGATCCGCGCGCGGGACGGAGCGTCGGCATGACAGTTCTCCTGGTGGCGCTCGGCGGCGGCGCTGGTGCGAGTGGCCGGTACCTGTTGGCGCGGTATGTGCCCGCGTACAAGGGATTTCCGGCTGCGACGTTCGCCGCGAACGTGATCGGCTGCTTCCTCCTTGGATTGTTCACCGGGGCAGCTTTTTCCACCGAGATGGCCGCACTTCTGGCGACCGGCTTCTGCGGCGGCTTGTCCACCTATTCGACCTTCGCGACCGAGAACGTCGGGATGATCGAGAGGCGCCAGACGGCGCTTTCTCTGATCTACATCGTCCTCAGTCTGATCGTGGGACTGTCCGCTGCGTGGTTGGGAATCCAGATCACGGATTGACGGATCCGGCGCCGAGCGTGCACGCCACGCGGCCAGGGTAGACAATTGTCCACAGTCGCGTCGACACAGTGGTCGACCACCGGGCCGAGGGGGATTCGTGGCGCACGAACGAGCAGGACAAGTGGCTCTGCCAGAGGATCTGATCAATGTTCCTCATCTGGTCACCGCGTATTACACGCGCACTCCGGATCCCGAGAACCCGATGCAGCAGGTACTTTTCGGCACTTCAGGACATCGCGGTTCCAGTCTCGACTCGGCGTTCAACGAAGCTCATATCCTGGCGACAACCCAGGCGATCGTCGAGTACCGCGCTTCGCAGGGAATCGACGGCCCGCTGTTCATCGGCCGGGACACACATGCGCTCTCGGAGCCTGCCTGGCTGTCGGCCTTGGAGGTCCTGGTCGCCAACGACGTCGTCGTCCTCGTCGATTCACGCGACGCCTACACTCCCACCCCGGCTGTCAGTCACGCGATCTTGCGATACAACTCGACGGGCCCGGAGGCAAAGGCCGACGGCATCGTCGTGACACCGTCACACAATCCGCCGCGTGACGGTGGCTTCAAATACAACCCGCCGCACGGTGGGCCCGCGGACACGGATGCGACGTCGGTTATCGCCGATCGAGCGAACGAGCTTCTGCGCAAGGGGCTTTCCGGGGTACGGCGTGTGACGGCGGCACAAGCGCTGGACCGCGTCGAACGCTACGACTTCCTCCGCTACTACGTCGAAGACCTCCCCAGTGTCCTCAACCTCGACGCGATCCGCGATGCCGGAATCAGGATCGGTGCAGACCCCCTCGGCGGGGCAAGCGTCGATTACTGGGGCGCGATCGCCGAAACTCATCGACTGGACCTCGAAGTGGTGAATCCACTCGTCGATCCGACCTGGCGGTTCATGACGCTCGATACGGACGGCAAGATCCGCATGGACTGCTCGTCGCCCGACGCGATGGCGTCGCTGATCGGGATTCGGGATCGCTACGACATCGCGACCGGAAACGATGCGGACTCCGACCGCCACGGCATCGTCACTCCCGACGGCGGTTTGATGAACCCGAATCACTATCTAGCCGTTGCCATCGAGTACCTGTTCGCGAACCGGCCAGGTTGGGGCGCAGACACCAAGGTCGGCAAGACACTCGTGAGTTCCTCGATGATCGACCGTGTCGTGAGCAGCCTGGGCCGCGAATTGCTCGAGGTTCCGGTCGGGTTCAAGTGGTTCGTTCCAGGATTGCTCGACGGGTCCGTGGGATTCGGCGGCGAGGAAAGCGCCGGCGCGTCCTTCCTCCGACACGACGGTTCCGTCTGGACGACGGACAAGGACGGCATCATCCTTGCGTTGCTCGCGTCGGAAATCACCGCGGTGACGGGAAAGTCTCCGTCAGCGCACTACGCCGCGTTGGCCGAAAAGTTCGGGAGCCCGGTGTACGCACGGATCGATGCGCCCGCGACACGCGCACAGAAGGCAGTCTTGGCAAAATTGTCTCCCGACCAGGTGAGTGCGACCGAGCTGGCGGGTGAACCGATCACCGCGACACTGACTGCCGCGCCCGGAAACGGCGCGGCGATCGGTGGTCTCAAGGTGACGACGGAGAACGCGTGGTTTGCAGCGAGGCCGTCCGGCACGGAGGACGTGTACAAGATCTATGCCGAGTCGATGAAGGGCGCCGATCATCTGGCTCAGGTTCAGGCAGCGGCCAAGGACTTGGTGTCCGGCGTCTTGAAGGCGAACTAGCCCGCGGACCGCTCAGGTCGCCCGGCTAGAATTCCGGGCGACATGAAAACTCGTGCAGCCAAGCTGCCACCGGAAATTTGGGTACTGGTCGCCGCCAGCTTCGTCATCGCCCTCGGATTCGGGTTGGTCGCCCCGGCACTACCTCAGTTCGCACGCAGCTTCGACGTATCGGTCACCGCCGCCACGATCGTGATCTCGTCTTTCGCTTTCATGCGGTTGGTGTTCGCGCCGATGAGCGGCACTTTGGTACAGAAACTCGGTGAGCGGCCGGTCTACATCGTCGGCCTTCTCATCGTCGCGGTCTCGACCGGTGCGTGCGCTTTCGCGGGGGAGTACTGGCAACTTCTGCTGTTCCGGTCGTTGGGCGGCATCGGGTCGACCATGTTCACGGTGTCGGCCCTCGGGCTGATCATTCGCATGTCACCGTCGGACAGTCGCGGCCGCGTGTCGGGTCTGTACGCGACAAGCTTTCTCATGGGATCGATCGGCGGCCCGCTGGTCGGCGGAGCGCTGTTGCAGTTCGGTCTGCGGATGCCGTTCATCATCTACGCAATTGCGTTGGTGATCGCCGCGCTCGTTGTCTTCGTGAGCCTGCGTGGATCTCATTTGGCGTCACCGGACAAGGCTGTCGATGTGAAGTCGATGACTCTCACAGAAGGCCTCCAGTCTCCGGTGTACCGGGCAGCGCTCAGATCGAACCTCGCCTTCGGTGGCGTGATCTTCGGAGTTCGCGTTGCCATGGTTCCCCTGTTCGTCGTCGAGTTCCTCGGCCGAGACCCCTCGATTGCGGCCTACGCCCTGACGATCTTCGCCGTCGGCAATGCGTTGGTGTTGATCGTCTCCGGACGACTCTCGGACCGCTTCGGACGCAAGCCCTTTGTCGTGAGCGGCCTACTCATCTGCGGTCTGGGAACCATCGCAATGGGATTCACCGACAACCTCGTGGTGTTCTTCGCCATTGCCGCAGTGACTGGTGTCGGCTCCGGCCTCATGAGTCCGGCCCAGCAGGCCGCGGTTGCCGATGTTGTCGGTTCGACGGCCCGAGGTGGACCCGTTCTGGCGGTATTCCAGATGATGTCCGACATCGGTGGGGTAGTGGCGCCGATTTGTGCCGGGCTGATCGCCCAACATGTTTCGTACTCGGCGGCCTTCGCAGTGATGGGAGCCGTCGTTGTCGTGTCGGCGACGGGGTGGCTGTTCGTCCCGTCGCGAACGAAGCCTGTCGAATCCGTTGTAGAAGATCTGACTGATGTGACGGTGCTAACGGATACTCCTGCGCGGACAAACCTGGACTGACCGGGCATTCTGTACTCTCGATCGGGTGGCAATTCGCATCGTGAGTCTTGTGGCCCGATTGGGTTTGGCGGCCGTCTGGCTGATTTCCGGGGGACTCAAGTTCTTTGATCCCGTTCAGACGAAGATCGCGGTGCGCGCCTATCAGCTGTTGCCCGAGTCGCTGGTGGGTCCGGTGGCGACGGCTCTTCCCCTGGTCGAAATAGTCCTGGGCCTGCTGATCCTCGTCGGGTTGGCGGTGCGAGCATCCGCTGCAGTCTCGGTGGTCATCCTCACGGTTCTCATTGCGGTGATCATTTCGGTGTGGGCCAGGGGATTGTCCATCGACTGCGGATGTTTCGGCGGCGGAGGTGCAGCCGACGTCGGCGCTTGGGACTATTCGAAGGAGATTCTCCGCGACCTGGGCTTCTTGGCACTTGCCGTCTGGCTGCTCGTGTTCCCGCGTTCGCCACTCGCATTGGGGCCCGGATCACGCGCGGCGTTCTCAGTGGATACTCAGTCTTCAGTGGCAAGGTAAGCAATCGGTAAATCGTTTCGACGCACGAAGGACTGCATCAGCGTGAGCACCAAGAGCAGCAAGAACAAATACTCGCCGGAACCGGTCTCGAGCCGCTCCACCTACATCATCGGTGGCCTCGCGGTGCTCGTGATCGCGGCCCTCGTCATCGGCGGTGTCTTGTGGACGAACAGCAAGAACAAGCCCCAGAACGACGGCTACGGCTCCGTGCAGAGTTCCGAAGTTGCCGTCACGGTGCAGGACAACGGAGTGGTGCTGCTCGGCAAGCCCTCTGCCGCGACAACCATTGATCTCTTCGAGGATCCGCTGTGCCCGGCCTGTGCTGCTCTCGAACACCTCAGTGGCCAGGCTCTCGCGGCCGCTGTCGACAACGGTGACGTCGCCGTGCGATACCACATGCTGAACTTCCTCAACCGGGCGTCGGGCAGCGGTGACTACTCCACACGGGCCGGCGCTGCGCTCCTGTGCGTTGCTCAGGGCGGCGACGCGATCGCGTACTCCGCATTCCACAACAAGCTTTTCGCGACCGACACGCAGCCGGCCGAGGGCGGCAGCAGCGACCACACCAACGACGACCTCGCCCAGATCGCTCGTGATGCGGGCGCATCCGAGGACGTGGCAACCTGCATCTCTTCCGGTACCAACGTCGAAGCCGCCGCGGCCAATGCCGCAGCCGCCAGCCAGGCGCTCAAGGATGTCGGGTCGAACGGGACGCCCACGGTTGTGGCGAACGGCAAGATCGTTGACACAGGCAGCAGCGACTGGGTTTCCAAGCTCTCCTCTTGAGCTGGAGCGGCCGCTTCGACAAGGAGCGGCCGCTTCGCTCTGACCAGGCGATTTGTTGCCCACGAGTCAAGTGGTGTAACTTTCTTCCAGCAAGCGGAAAGCAGAACAGCCGCTGCGAGTTCGACTGTTAGAGCGAACTGAATACGGGGCTATGGCGCAGCTGGTAGCGCACCACACTGGCAGTGTGGGGGTCAGGGGTTCGAGTCCCCTTAGCTCCACCCGAACAAATGCTCTGCACCAATCGGTGCAGAGCATTTGTTGTTTTCGAGCCAGTGTTGTGTTGTCGACCCTGTGTTATTCGAGTCTCTATTGCATGCAGCACAGTTCTGCCTAGATGTGTCGACCGCCATAACGCCAGGGCGTCAATGTTCAATAACGTCCGCGATGAGGCCTGATCATCCCGTGCATTCTCAGCATGGGGACCGTTGGCGGAACGGAGAACCATGAGTGCACACGTGGTGATAATCGGGGCAGGATATGCGGGCGTCATGGCAGCGAAGCGACTGCTGAGAACTCGGTCGGACATCACGGTGACCGTCGTGAATCCGCGCCCACACTTCGTGCAAAGAATCAGGCTCCATCAGATGATCGCGGCTGGCTACGACGCGACGGTCTCGTTCGACAGGGCGCTACCGCGTGCGGCACACCGAGTCTTCGGAGAGGTGACGACGATCGAGGCGGGGCTCGGCAGGCTTACCCTCGACGACGGCAGTGTGCTCGACTACGACTATCTGGTCTACGCAGTCGGAAGTGGGCAGTTACCCAGCACTATCGGCGGGGCGGCGGAGCACGGGTTCAGCGTCTCCGAATTCGAGGACGCGGTTCGCCTCGAATCCAGACTGGCGACACTCGACGGGAAGGCTACGGTCTGTGTTGTCGGCGGCGGTCTCACCGGAATCGAGACTGCCGCAGAATTGGCTGAGCAGCGAAGCAGCCGAATCACTTTGGTGACCGGAGGAATCGTGGCCCCGGATCTGTCAGAGCGTGCGCGATCTGCAATTCTCAGAACATTGACCGATCTTGGGGTCGACATCGTCACCGAATCCCGGGTGACGCGGATCGACGGTTCGTCCTGCGAGCTTGCGGGAGGCGCACGGGTGGAGGCAGATTGCACGATTCTCGCGACAGAATTCGGGGTCCCCGATCTGGCGCGCCGAAGTGGCCTTCCCGTCGACGGTCTCGGTCGTCTGAAGGTCGACGACCGACTCGAATGCTCGTCCCACCCCAACATCGTCGGTGCGGGTGATGCGGTCGCAGTCGGTGATCTTTCACTGAGGATGAGTTGTCAGGCCGCGATTCCCTTGGGAGTCCATGCGGCCGAGACGATCCTGCATCGACTCGAAGGTTCCGCGCCGCGCCCGGTGGCTCCGAAGTTCGCAGGCCGGTGCATCAGTCTCGGGAGGCGGCGAGGTGTGTTCCAGCGGACCACTCGTGTCGACAACGCAACGGGCATGTTCGTCGCAGGCAGGGCGGGTGCGTTCGTCAAGGAACGAGTGTGTTCGTCGACGACCGACTGGGCCCTCACTCCGCGCCGCTCTTTCTTCTACAGCTGGACATGAGGAGCGCTGGTCACGCTCGATCACAGACTCGATCGATGATCGCCGCAGTCTTGCGGACGTACGGTTGGCGGACGACGTCTTCGTGGCACGCGTCGACGTCGTCGAAATCCAGTGAGCCCGTGGCAATGAGTGACCAGATCTCGCGTCCACGGTTGTTGGTGGCTCCACGGATCACGGTGACGGGCGCGGCGCATGCTCGTATCCGATGCTTCCGGAGCGCCTGGCCTCCGATGTAGAGGAACACGGTCCACTGGGTGGCCGGCGGGTACTGCAGAATGCCGGCGAACAGCGTGCGGATCCACATGGCCGCGACGGTGCGTCTGGTCGGCTTCCAGCGGGCATTGGTGGATGGTTGTGGTGCAAGGTCGACGATCGACGGATCCAAAGTGATGCCCGCTCGACCAGCCAGTCGTGCGGCAGCCTCGGTGGAGATTCTGGTGTCGAGAACGGTGACGTGTTCGACGGTGTCACCTGACTCGGACAGCTGTGTCGCCATTTCCAGCGCCACGTAGCCGCCGTACGAGTATCCGGCGAGGAGGTATGGCCCGGTGGGCTGAATCTTCTTGATTTCGAAAATGAAACGGCGGGCGCTTGCTTTCACCGACCGGTCGGGTAGTCCGCGAGATTCGAAGCCGTGTGGCTGAAGTGCGTAAACCGGCCGATCGGTGTGAAGCGCTTTCGACAAGGTGGACAGGGTCGTCGATGGGCACCCCGCTCCGTTCATGATGAACAGCGGTCGCCCGGACCCTTCGAGCTTCAACGGAACCATCGTGTTGTGACAGACGCGATCATCGGGATCGATTCTGCGCCGATTTACCAGCGCTGCAAGGTCTTTGACGGTACTGGCGGCCGCGAACTCCGCTGCCGTGATCCGGATCCGGAACATGTCGTGAATCTTTGCCACCACTTCGGTTGAAGCAAGCGAGTCGCCGCCGAGTTCGAAGAAGTCGTCCCCACGGTCGATGGAGTCGATGCCGAGAATCGACTCCCAGATCGAGGACAACCACAATTCGGCGGGCCCGGCGAGAGTCGGTGAAGTGGACCGCACCTCGACGGAGGGCAGCGCTGTTCGATCGACCTTTCCTCTTTCGTTGCGGGGCAACGCCGGCATCAGAACAAAATGTCGGGGGAGCATCCAGGCCGGCAGATATGTCGCCAGTTCGCGCCGCATCTCGGCGCCCGACCGTGCCATCACGGTGTTGGTCAGGACCACGTAGGCGACAATCTCCGGTCGATCGTTCTCGAGGACGACGGCCACGAAAACATCAGCGACGCCGGGAATTCGACGAATATGCGACTCGACTTCCATCGGTTCCACCAGGTAGCCCCGAATCTTGACGGCGTCGTCGACGCGTCCCCGAAGTTGCAGTTCTCCGCGTTCGTCGATGCGGCCCCGGTCACCGGTCCGGTAGATGCTCACTCCGTCGCCCAGGCGCGTGAATCTTGCCGCAGTGCGATCCGGGTCGCCGTGGTATCCGTCGGCAAGATCACTCGAGACAACCTGAATCTCGCCGATCTCTCCGTCGGGGAGAGGCACGCCGTTCACATCGACGATCTGTACGTCCTTGCCGTCGCGAGCACGTCCGGCCGGTACCACTCCGACGGGTAGTTCGGAATGTGGTGGGAACGCGTTGTACGCGACGACACCGGTCTCGGTGGTGGCCAGCCAGTTGACGTACGTGACGCGAGCGAAGCCGTGACTGCGATGGCGCGCGTAGTCCTCGCCGTGAACTGCTTCCCCGTACGTTACGACGACGCGTAGGGAACCGATCGAATCATCATTTGCTGCATCGCAATCGAGATCCGACCACGCCCGCAGAAAGGACGGCGCACAGTGCGTGGTCGTGATCGAATTCTCGATCAGCCAGTCGTCGATTCCCGAGACGCCGTCGATACGTGGATCCCAGCAGAAGACCGTGACTCCGTTCATGAGCCCCATGATCAGGGCCGTGATTCCGGCTCCGAAACTGACGGGCAACAGGTTCCCGATGTGATCATCGGGTCGCAGGTCGATTGCTGCGGCGAGTTCGTCGGCCTTGTTCAGGCACATGGAGTGGCTCAACACGACTCCCTTGGGTGCCCCGCTGGTGCCTGACGTGAACGCGATCATGGCAGGGTCGGAACTCGATGGTTCCAACGCGCTGTCGAATCTGAAGCCCGTCGCAGCAGACTCGTCGAGTATCGACTGCAGCGGGACTGCACCCGAGGTGCTCATGATGTGCGCTCGGCGGGCCTCGGGGAGTTGTGGGTCGATCATGACCAAGGGCCGACCGGAAATCAGAGTGGCGAGGATGGCGGGCACCGACTCGGCCGTTGGTTCGAGATCGACCGCAACCGGGCGTGCCCCGTGTGACCCACGTAGGCGAAGTTCGCGGACCAATGCGTCGGTCCGGAGTTCGAGTTCGGCGAAAGTGATCCGGTCGCGCGGAGTCACGACGGCAACGGCGTCGTGCTGCATAGAGGTGACTCGGCGCCACCTCGACTCGATCGTCTCGTCGATGACTGCATAGCGAGTGCGTTCTAGACCTAAGTCGACAACCTTCATCACAGTAGCTCCGTCCGACTTTCAGCTATCTTTTAGCAAAGACTACATAAGGTTTGTTAAGTAGGTCCATAACAAACCAAAAGTAGTTTTACATACCGCCCCATCCTCCAGTCCGCCAGCTCCGAATGCCTTGAGGAACCAATGCCGATCGAGCGTTGTACAGACGAGGAGCAGTGACATGAAGTGGTCGGGGCGAAGTGCGATTGCGATTGCGGGAGTGTGTGCCGCAGCGACGATGTTTTCGGGAACCGCGCAGGCGAGCCCACTCTGGGTACCCTTGCAGCCGGTGGCGAACCTGGACGTCGCGCGCTACGTAGGGGAATGGAACCAGGTGGCGGCGATTCCTCAGCCCTTCAACCTCGCGTGCGCGAAGGACACCCGGGCGAGTTACGGGATCGTCGATTCGTCGAACGTGAGCGTGAAGAACACGTGTACGACGTGGACCGGTCAAGCCAACGAGATCGTCGGGAATGCCCGAGTTACCGATCCAGCAACGGGTGCCCAGTTGCATGTGAGCTTCCCCGGGGTGCCCTCACAGGAAAGCTTGGACGGCCCACCCAACTACATCGTCACCTACATTGCCGACGACTATTCGTGGGCACTGGTGGGCGATCCGCTCAGGCTTTCCGGGTTCGTGCTCTCACGGTCGGCGGTCATCGACGCGGCAGGCTGGAGTGAGATCCGCCGGGTCGCCGAATCCCGTGGATACAACGCATGCACGATCCTGACGTCACCGACCACCGAGGGCACGTCGGACATCCGTCCGCTCTGCACGGTGTGAGTCTGCTGTCAGCGTGAACCTTCCGGAGCCACACTCCACTACGATCACTGATCGGTACGTGTGGTTTCGGAAGGTTGTGTGGTGGCGAAGAAGCAGATTCCCGTAATAGTCGTCGCAGGCTTTCTCGGTTCGGGCAAGACGACGCTGCTCAACCATCTTCTGCGTAACAACGACGGTGTACGCATCGGCGTGATCGTCAACGACTTCGGATCCGTCAACATCGACTCGATGATGGTCGCCGGTCAGGTCGATTCGATGGTCTCTCTCAGCAACGGCTGTTTGTGCTGCGCTGTCGACGTCTCGGACATGGACGAGATGCTGAACAAGTTGGCGCACCGGCAGTCCGGGATCGACGTGATCGTCATCGAGGCCAGCGGGCTTGCCGAGCCGCGGAACATGATTCGACTCGTCCTCGGAAGTGAGAACCCGTCTGTCGTCTACGGCGGCCTGGTGGTCCTGGTCGACGGAGCCAATTTCTCCACCGTTCGCCGCGAACATCCCGAGCTCGATCAACATGTCCGCCTGGCAGACCTGGTGGTAGTCAACAAGATCGACAGCGTTCCGGTCGCCGAACGCGAGCGATTCACGGCCGAAATTCGTAAGTTGAATCCGCGAGCGCCGATGGTGGAAACCTCGCACTCGCGGATAGACCCCGCTCTGTTGTTCGATACCGGCGAGGTGACCCCTCCGGCTCCGGGCGATCAACTGAGCCTCGACGAGCTCCTGCGCGACGGGCACGACGACGATCACGAGGACGGCTCGTGTCACCACGATCACCTGCACCACCGCTACGAATCGGTTGATTTCGCATCGGAGACGCCTCTCGATGCCAGGGCTCTGACGCACTTTCTCGAGAATCAGCCGTCGGGTGTTTACCGCATCAAGGGCTTCGTGAACTTCGAGATTCCGGGCTACACAGGAAAATTCGAGATCCAATCGGTGGGTGATCATGTCCGGATCACGCCGCTGCGATGGAAGTCGGGCGAACCTCGAACCACGCAACTGGTCGTGATCGGTACCGGGATGGATTCGGGGGCGGTCGGCAGCGCGCTCCGCGCCTGCGTGCGCGAAGAAACGGTCGAACCGCACCCCGACGCCATGCTGGGATTGCACCGCTATACCGTCGGGGCGTGAGTGAATCAGCTGTATCCGTGTACGAAGCGATTCGGCGACGGCGAGACGTTCGCGCCGAGTTCTCGGGAGAGATCGTCCCCGACGAAACTCTGATGCGCATTCTCGACGCCGCCCATCGCGCGCCGAGCGTGGGAAACACGCAGCCGTGGGATTTTGTCGTCGTTCGTAATCCGGAGACGCTCGACACCTTCGCGGCACACGTCGCCGATGCCCGGGTGAAATTCGCGCAGTCCTTGCCCGAGGATCGCCGCTCGACGTTCGACCCCATCAAGATCGAGGGAATCGCCGAGAGTGGTACCGGCATCGTCGTCACTTACGACCCGTCGCGCGGTGGCCCGAACATCCTCGGCCGTCATACCGTCGACGACACCGGGCTGTTCTCGGCGGTGCTGGCAATTCAGAATTTGTGGCTCGCCGCGGTAGCCGAGGAGATCGGCATCGGCTGGGTTTCGTTCTACGACGAGAAGTACCTCACCGAACTCATGGGCATTCCGTCACCCGTTCGCCCCATTGCGTGGCTGTGCGTCGGGAAGGTGACCGAGTTTCAACAGGTTCCGGATCTCGAACGCTTCGGATGGCGACAGCGCCGGCCATTGGCCGACGCTGTCCATTACGAAACCTATTGAGTTGTACCGGGCGGTGTTGCGCGCGGGGCGGCGGTGTGGCCTAGCGTGCGGGACGGCCACCGGTGGAGCCTGCGGTGCGAGCGCCGCCGCCGGTGCGGGGACGGCGAGCGCCACCACCGGCATGTTCCTGACGGGCAGCTCCGCCGGTGCGAGCACCGCGTGACTGACCGCCCTGTCCGGAGCGAGCCTGACCCGAACGTGCTGCGCCGCCGCGTCCACCCTGGCCGGCGGGACGCTGTCCGCGTCCACCGTGGGGCTGGGCAGGAGCCTTCGGAGCCGGCGTGACGTGCGGTGCGATGTCGCCGACCAACTTGACGACGTGCTCGGAGTTGGCAGTCGAACGGACCGGGGTCACCTTGATGGCTGCCTTGCGCATGAGGATCGCAAGATCCTTACGCTGCTCGGGCAGAACCACGGTGACCACGTCGCCGGCGCTGCCTGCGCGAGCGGTGCGACCACTGCGGTGCAGGTAAGCCTTGTGCTCGGCCGGCGGATCGACGTGGACGACCAACTCGACGTCGTCGACGTGGACGCCACGCGCTGCGACGTCGGTGGCGACGAGGACGCGCGCTTCACCGGCGGAGAATGCCGCCAGGTTACGGTCGCGAGCAGCCTGCGAGAGGTTGCCGTGAAGGTCAACGGACGGGATGCCCGACTCGGTGAGCTGGCGAGCCAACTTGCGAGCCTGGTGCTTGGTGCGCATGAACAGGATGCGACGACCGGTACCGGAAGCGAGCTTCTCGACCAGAGCCTTCTTGGCTTCGACGCCGTCGACGTCGAACACGTGGTGCGTCATTGCGGCGACGGGGGAGTTGGCCTCGTCGACCGAATGCATGACCTCGTTCTTGAGGAAACGCTTGACGAGCTTGTCGACGCCGTTGTCCAGCGTTGCCGAGAACAGTAGACGCTGCCCGTCCTGCGGGGTGGACGAGAGGATGCGGGTGACGACGGGCAGGAAGCCGAGGTCGGCCATGTGGTCGGCCTCGTCGAGCACGGTGATCTCGACGGCGTCGAGACTGACGAACTTCTGCTTCATGAGGTCTTCGAGGCGACCGGGGCAGGCGACGACGATGTCGACTCCGGCCTTGAGAGCCTGAACCTGGCGGTGCTGCGAGACACCACCGAAGATCGTGGTCACGCGCAAGTCGTATGCGGCGGCCAACGGTTCGAGGGTTGCGGTGATCTGGGTGGCGAGCTCACGCGTCGGTGCGAGCACCAGGCCGAGCGGTCGACCCGGACGACGCTTTCCTCCGGACAGTTCGCCGGCGAGGCGGGAGACCATGGGGATGGAGAACGCGAGGGTCTTGCCGCTTCCGGTCTTTCCGCGGCCCAGTACGTCGCGCCCCGAGAGAGTGTCGGGGAGGGTGTCGATCTGGATCGGGAACGGAGAAGTGATTCCGCCGTCTTCGAGAGCTTTCACCAGCGGTGCGCGCACACCGAGGGCTGCGAAGGTGGTAGCGGGCGTAGAGATGTCAGACAAGTGTGTTCAGAGCCTTTCGGGCACGTGTTCGTGCCCGGATGCCGACACGGGAATTAACCGGTCGAACAATCAAGCACAGTGGTGGCGGCGCTGCCGGTCGGCAGGCTTCTTCGCCGTAAGAAGAGCGGGTGCATTGAGCACTCAGCAAGAAAATTTGCGTTCTACGACGCTGGATGCCCGATTTCAGGCACCTAGTGATCGCAACTCTACCTTCCCGGAGCGTTCGACCTACAACCCGACCCATTCGGAGACGCCGTTCGCGAAGTGTTGCCGCTTCCAGATCGGTACCTCGTGCTTGATGCGCTCCACCAGTTCGGCGCACGCGGCAAACGCCTCCGCACGATGCGGCGCGGCGACGGCGGCGACCAGTGCGAGGTCGCCGATCTCGAGGTGACCGACGCGATGGATCGCGGCAACCGGCAGGCCGGTCGAGGCCGCAACCTCTTGGCAGCACGTCTGGAGGAAGCGTTCGGCATCCGGATGCGCTTGGTACTCCAACGCCGAAACCGCTTGACCTCCATCGTGATTGCGCACCGTTCCCGTGAACACCACAACAGCGCCGTTCTTCGGACCGGCCACGGCGGCGTCGACGGTGTCTGCGTGAATCGGTTGCTCGGAGATCCGAGCCAATAGCTCACTCATCGTGCGCTCCTCCGCCTGCGACCTGCGCGAGCAGGTGATCGATGATGGGTCCGAGGACGGCGAGACCGTCCTTCACTCCACCGGGAGAACCCGGAAGATTGACGACGACCGTCGTACCTGTGAGACCTGCCACACCACGGCTCAGCGACGCGTGTGGTGTCTTCTCGAGGCCCTTGGTCCGGATCGCTTCTGCGACGCCGGGCAACTCACGGGTCAAGACTGCCCGGGTAGCTTCCGGGGTGGCATCCGTGGGGGAAGCCCCGGTGCCGCCGGTACTGATGACGAGTGACGGGGAGCCCTCCTTGGCGTCAGCGATGCCCGCCGCGATGTCTGCGTCGGCGTACACAAGCGGTCCACGTACCTCGAAGTCCCGTTCACGTAGCCAGGTCGCGATCGTGGGTCCGGTGGTGTCGGGTCTGGTGCCGTTCGCACCGCCGGTGGAAGCCACGAGGACGGTCGCGGACCGTGCCGAGGTGAAGGTGTGCGCCGGAGCTGTCTGTGCGTTCTGAGTGTCGCGGGTCCAATGTCCGCGCTTACCACCGTCTTTGGTGAGCAGACGAACACCGTTCATGGTAGCTCCGGGGTCCACCGCTTTGACCATGTCGTGCAAGGTCAGGCCGGCTACCGCGACGGCGGTGAGTGCTTCCATCTCGACGCCGGTCTGTCCGCGAGTCTTCGCCGTCGCCTCGACGGTGATCGATGTTTCGGTGAACCCGAATTCCACCTTGACCGACGAGAGCGCGAGTTGATGACACAGCGGGATCAGTTCGGAGGTCTTCTTCGCACCGGCGATTCCGGCGATGCGCGCGGTGGTGAGGACATCAGCCTTGGGCATGCCGTCGGCGCGGACGAGGCGAACTACCTCGGCGGTCGTGACGAGTTCGCCGGCAGCGACGGCGATACGCGTCGTCTCGGCCTTGGCGCTGACGTCGACCATGCGCGCTCGGCCCTCGCTGTCGACGTGTGTCAATTCGGTCATCAGTGTCCTTTGAATCAGATCGAGTGAATCAGATCGAGGAAGTCGAGAGCGGGACGACGTCGACGAGATCGCCCGCGCCGAGCTCGGTCACGGCGGCGGGGATGTCGATCAGGACGTCGGCCCACGCCATGGCTGCAACAAGGTGCGATCCGGGTCCGGCAACGAGTTCGATTCCGTCCGCAGTTCTGCGTGCCCGCAGGAACTGCCGCTTGCCGTCCACCGAACGCAGCGGTGCAGTCAACGGGAGTCGCTCGCGCGGGATCTCGGGCAGGCCCGCGGCCCGGCGCAGTTCGCCCCGTGCGAAGACCTCGAAGGAGACCATCGTGCTCACCGGGTTGCCCGGGAAGCTCAGTACCGGCACTTCGTTCACCACTGCAGTGCCTTGCGGACCGCCCGGCTGCATTGCGACGTGGCCGAAGTGTGCTCCCAGAGGCGTGAGAGTTTCCTTCACCACCTCGAAGTCGCCCATGGACACTCCGCCGGAGGTGAACACCAGATCAGCGACCGAGGTTGCGTACGAGAGCAATTCGCGGAACTCGGCGGGGTCGTCGCTGCTTCGGGCGACGGATACGACATCGGCGCCGTTGGCTTCGGCCAATGTTGCCAAAGCTGGACCGTTGGAATCGTAGATCTCACCGGGTTCGAGAGTTGTTCCGGCACTTTTCAGTTCGGCGCCCGTCGTAATTATCGCGACCCGTGGCTTCGTGTAGGTGTCGAGCGAGGCCAGGCCCACAGCACTCAGCGCGGCGATATGGCGAGGTTCCAAGTGCGTTCCGGCCGTGACCAGTAGCATTCCGGCGGTGATGTCGCTGCCACGTTCGCGTACGAATTCGCCTACCGACCTGCCCCGTTCGATCGTGACGACGTGCTCGGTGACACCCGTTGTGTCCTCGACCGGAACAACGGCGTCGGCACCCTCGGGGAGCGGAGCACCGGTCATGATGCGAAATGCCGATCCTGGAAGGTGTTTCGGTGGTTTTCCGCTTCCAGCGGCGATCACGCCTCGAACCGTCAGTGTGGTCGGAACCGAGGCCACAGAAGCAGCATCGACGGCATACCCGTCCATCTGCGAGTTGCGGAAGAGTGGCAGGTCTACCGGCGATGCGATATCCGAGCAAGTTATGCGCCCCAACGCTTCTGCCGTCGGAACTGCCGTCGGAGAGAGGGTGTGCAGGCCGGTGAGCAATCCGGAGATGTGCGACGCGTGTTCCTCGACCGAACGCGCGCTCATGACAGTAACCTCGACAACCTCGACATGTTTTGATCCTAGGCGGTGTGGTCCGTCCGACACACGGAGTACGGCTTTCGGTCATACTGGAGCAATACGGAAGTTGGTGAAGTGATGACAGTGGTCTCGATGGGAATTCCCACCGTGCGGTTCGACGCGGCCTCCCTCGCCGGTCGTCCCGAGACGGATCTCCTGGTCGACAGGTTCGGGCGTGTTGCCAGAGATCTGCGAGTCTCGATCACCGAGAAGTGTTCACTTCGTTGCACGTATTGCATGCCGGAGGAAGGCTTGCCGGCCATCGCTGCGGAAGATCTTCTGAGTGCCGACGAGATCATTCGAGTAGTCGGAATCGGCGTCGAACGAGTCGGTATTCGCGAGGTGAGATTCACCGGCGGCGAACCGCTGATGCGTAGTGACCTCGAAAAGATCATCGGGGGGTGCGCCGCGCGCGTGCCAGGAATTCCACTTTCCATGACTACCAACGCCGTTGGGCTCGAACATCGTGCCGCAAAGCTGGCTGCAGCTGGTTTGACTCGCGTGAATGTTTCCCTGGATTCGGTTGATCGCGCCCATTTCGCTGAATTGACGCGTCGAGACAGGTTGCCGTCCGTTCTCGCGGGAATTCGAGCGGCAGCTGCGGCCGGGCTCGCGCCACTGAAGATCAATGCGGTGCTGATGCGTGAAACGCTCCACGGCGCGGCGGATCTTTTGCAGTGGTGCCTCGAAGCCGGCGTCGAATTGCGCTTTATCGAGCAAATGCCTCTGGACGCAGACCATGCATGGGCACGCGAGAACATGGTGACCGCGGCTGAATTATTGTCCGTTTTGGGAAGCCGTTTCGAATTGGAAGCAATCGGCCGTGAAGATCCGTCGGCTCCTGCCGAAGAATGGCGTGTCGACGGGACCACGATGACGGTAGGGATCATCGCTTCCGTGACCCGCTCGTTCTGCAGTGAATGCGATCGGACGCGAATGACCGCAGAGGGAACAATTCGGTCATGTCTGTTCAGTGACCGTGAAGTTGATCTGCGTGCCGCGCTCAGGGCCGGAGCAAGTGACGACGAACTAGCGGATTTGTGGCGCGGTGCGATGTGGAACAAGTGGGCTGGGCACGGCATCGACGCCGCGGACTTCGTTCCGCCGGAAAGAAGTATGGGAGCGATTGGTGGCTGATCCGCATTCGATCTCGGTTCGTTACTTTGCTGCTGCAGCGGATGTATCCGGTTGCCGTAGCGAGGTAGTCGCCATCTCGCCTGACAACACACTTGCCGAGTTGGTGGCGGTGCTGGTCGGGCGATACGGACCGGAGATGGAGCGAGTGCTGTCGGTCTCGGCTTTCCTCGTCGGTGACGAGTTGACCCGTGACGTCTCTCGAGCCTCCGGTAGCGCTGTCGATATTCTTCCGCCTTTCGCTGGAGGCTAGTCCGAGAATTGCCGGCGTAGCTATTTGTGGGCTGCCGACGTATTATCCTTTTTCGGTTTGCCGGTCCAAATATTCATATCTTGATCACTCCAGCTCAGGTGGCATCTATCTCCGTTTTCTCCATTGTTGGTCAATTGTCCAGCATTGGTCGTTTTGTTTAGTTTCTCCTACTTTTGGGGGAGCGAATGCACTTCGAATTGCCAAGGTGAATTGTCATCTGTTCGGATGACAAAAGAAATACCTTCGCTGTTGGTAATTGTCGACATGTGTTAATTTTGGCGCAATTCCACTCGGGATATGTGAAAGGTATTTCAATGTCGATTAATTCCACGCGCCGTGTCGGAGTCGTCGTAGCACTCCTCGGGGCAGCTGCACTCACCGCTCCGGCAATTGCTACTGCGCTTCCGTCCACCGGTTCTCTCGGCTCTTCTGCGCCGGAAGCCTCCTGCTCGACCCTGTCCACCGAAGCGACGCCGAACGGTTGGGGCATCCCGTTCACCGACGAGAAGGATCAGACCGCGTCGTACTCGGCCGACAACGTTCTCGACAAGGACGGTTCACTGAAGCTGGCCGTCGACGGTACCGGCGATCGTTCGGTTTCCTACCATTCGGCCGGCGGTATCAAGTTGTCCGACGCAGTCGGCAAGGCGATCGGCTTTGCCGAGCGCGCCGCCACGCCGACTGCGGCGTTCCAGCTCCGCCTCACCGGAACGACCGGCGGAAAGTTCGAGAACGGATTCACCACCCTGGTGTGGGTCCCGGGACCCGACGCCACGCCGACGGCTGACGGCGGCGTTCACGCGGATCTCCAGAAGGGCGTGTGGTGGAGCACTCAAAACATCGAGGGCGCCAAGGACCGCGTGTCAGTGCCTTTGGCTGACATCGTCGCCGCGAACCCGAACGCGGTAGTCGACCACTACGGCGTCAGTGTGGGCACCGGTTCCGCTGCCACGTCGACGCTGGTCGATGCAGTGCAGTTCAACGGATGCACCACCAACTTCGCGAAGAAGGATCCGGCTTCGGGAACGGGTTCGCTGGGCGACGTCTTCGGCAGCCTGTTCGGTAGCTAGTCGCTGGTAAGAGCTCTGGTAGGAGTTACTTCCACCAGTCATCGAGGGGTGTGACCGGCACCGTGCGCTTGTGACGAGTGTTGGTGAACATCTTCTCGAGCTTCTCGGCTACCTCGGAGGAAACGTCCTTTCCTTCGAGGTAGTCGTCTATCTGTGAGTACGTGACGCCGAGGGCAACTTCGTCGGGTAGCGCGGGTCGGTCGTCCTCGAGGTCGGCGGTCGGCACCTTGCGCCACGTGCTCTCGGGTGCGCCCAATTCCTGCAGCAATGCAGCGCCCTGGCGTTTGCTCAAGCCGGTGAGCGGCGTGATGTCGACACCGCCGTCACCGAATTTCGTGAAGAAGCCGGTAATCGCTTCTGCGGCGTGGTCGGTACCGATCACGAGGTAGCCGAGCTGACCGGCAATCGCATACTGGATGACCATTCGTTCGCGCGCCTTGATGTTGCCGCGGACGAAGTCGCGTAGTTCGCCGTTTCCCAGCGCCTCGGAGGCCTCACGGGCCGTGGCGTCGGCGCCAGGCTTGACGTTGACCGTGAGAGAGCGGTCCGGCTTGATGAAGCCGAGCGCGATCTGAGCGTCGGATTCGTCGGCCTGAGCGCCATAGGGGAGTCGAACGGCGACGAACTCGGCCTCGTGGCCTTCTTCGCGAAGTTCCGTGACCGCGCGTTGGGCGAGGGCTCCGGCGAGCGTGCTGTCCTGACCGCCGCTGATTCCCAGAACGAACCCTTTGGCGGGGGTCGAGCGCACGTAGTCCTTCAGGAACTGGACTCGCGCGCGAACCTCCGCTGCGGCGTCGATTGTCGGCTTTGTGCCGAGTTCTTCGATGATGCTTTCACGCAGTGTGGCCATGAATGGACTCTAGCGATGTGAGCAGGCGCGTGCAGTGCCACCGTATCCGGGGCGGTACGGTCGCGCACATGAGTGCGAACAACGTTCTGGTGGTCAGTGCGACGAAGTCGGAAGCGGCATACGTGCCGCAAGGATGCGAACTGCTGATCACGGGGATTGGAAAGGTCAGTGCTGCAACAGCAGTCGCCTCTGCTCTCGCGCGGTACGAGCGGGATGATCTGCCGCTGGTCGTCAACATCGGGACAGCCGGTGCGCTGCACGCGCACCACGGCGGCCTCTATGTTCCCGGCGTCGTCATCAATCACGACATCAGCAGCACCGCGATCCGAGCGCTGGGGCACGACGTCGCGGACCGTTTGGTGCTCGCCGGCGGTGACGACTCGGTGTTGGCGACCGGCGACGCATTCATCGCCGACGCTGCAACCCGGGACGCCCTTGCGCAGCGAGCCGATCTGGTCGACATGGAGGGGTTTGCCATCGCATTCGCCGCGCAGGCTGCGGGTGCTACCTGCCGACTCGTCAAACACGTCAGCGATCACGCGGACGACTCGGCCTTGGACTGGCCCGCGATGATCGATGCCAGCGCCCGCGAGTTGGGGCGCTGGCTGCTCGACAACGTCTGATCGAGCCTGCAGCGTCTGGTCAAGCCTGCGCAGTCAGTATCAATCCGGTGTCGTCGGGCTTGCGCAGGGTCAGCGTGTCGGCGTCGACGGTGTAGCTCACTTCGCCGTCGAGCACCGCCAGGATCTGGCGCTCGATGTCCATGTTCTCCTCGGGGCAAGCCATACGCGTGGTTGCCATCGGCGTGAACGTGACTGTGGTGTCGGACGTCTGGGCGCTTCCGGTCATGCGATTGCATCCGGTGCTCCCGCTGACCGAACCGTCTGCGGCAATCGTCAGTTCGGGAGCTGACGTCTCCAGAGCCAGGCTCGTACTGATCGCATCGGGACTGATGAGGGACGTGACAGTCCACGTCGTGCCCTGCAGCGGTCGATCCGGCGTGACGATTTTCTTGTCCTGCAGGGTGACTGTGGCGTCCTTCGATGTCAGGACGAGGGTGTCGCCGTCGAGGCTCCACGCCGGCGCGGCGGTCAGCAATGTTGTTGTCCAGGAGTCGGATTCGGCGATGCCGGGAGGGCAGCCCATCATGGTCGACGCCATGGTGCCGGTGGTCAGCGTGCCGTCGGTGAACTCGACCGAACCGTTTGCCGTGTTGCATCCGGCGCTCGCGGACACTCGACCGGCCTGGCTGAAGTCGAGAGTCAGCGGGCCGCCGCCGGGAATTTGTGTTCCATCCACGGAGGTCGAGATGAACACACGACCGGAGGGATCCGTCTTGTCCTCGGGGGAGTCGGACGAAGCGGAGCAACCGCTTACCGCGGCGATGGTCAGGAGGCCGATGACGGCTGCAGCGATGCGCATGGGCTCACATTAAGTGGTGGGACGGATCGGGGGAGTCAACATCGAGTAACGCGCCGGGCAAGGTCTTCCCAGCCGGCGGCCAGACGCTCGGTGGTCATCCCGAGATCGCGCACCTGATGAAGGACGAGCGACGCTTCGAGTGGTGCCAACAGTGCTGAAGCGAGCAGATCGAGGTCGCCCTCGACGCCGGCTCCTCGAAGAAGCCCGATGACGTGAGCGATGCCGAGAGCCCGGGCCGGACCGCCGAAGCGGTATTCAGGAGCGTTTTCCGCCGCTCGGAGGACTTCGCCCTGTACTTCCACCATGGCAATCCGGGCTCGTCCGAACGCGATGAGGCGCTCGATCGGCGGCGCGCCCGGACCCAACGGTGGGGGGCCGAACATGAATGCCTGTTGCAGTTCTCGCTCGGTGTGATCGAGCAATGCCTGCATCAGTCCCGATCGATTGCCGAAGCGCCGAAAAACTGTGCCCTTGCCCACACCGGCCCGGCACGCGACAGCATCCATCGTCACCGCGTCGACACCTCGCTCGGCAACGAGGAGGGCTGCGGCGTCGAGCAGAAGTACGCGGTTACGTGCTGCGTCACCGCGCTCGACCGGCGCGGCGCCGATCTGGGGGAGGGGGATTGCGCTCACGGGATCAGGTTACAGGGCCGGGGAATGTAAGTGGACCGCGGTCCGTTTAGTTGATATAACTTTCAACCGGAGCCACCAACCGCACCACTCTCGAAGGAAACTCGCTATGTCACAGACCAATGTTCTCGTTCTCGTCGGCAGCCTGCGCGCCGGATCCGTCAACCGCCAGCTTGCCGAGACAGCTGTGTCCGCCGCACCCGAGGGTGCCACGCTGACGGTCTTCGAAGGCCTCGCCGACGTCCCCTTCTACAACGAAGACATCGACGTCGAGGGTGCTTCCATCCCCGCTGTCGACGCACTGCGCTCCGCTGCGAGCGACGCGGACGCGTTCCTGCTCGTCACCCCCGAGTACAACGGCACCATTCCCGCAGTTCTGAAGAACGCCATCGACTGGATCTCGCGTCCGTATGGTGTCGGTGCAGTCAAGGACAAGGCTGTCGCAGTCATCAGCGCTTCGCCCAGCGGCAACGGCGCCAAGTGGGCACACGAAGACACCACCAAGGCGGTCCGTATCGCCGGCGGCAAGGTCGTCGAGGACACTGCACTGAGCATCGGTGGAACCGGCGCACTGTTCGGTGAGCTGCACCCGCGTGAGAACGCAGAGGTGCTCGCTCAGGTCTCCAAGGTCGTCTCCGACCTCGTCGACGCCGGCAAGCAGCTCGTCAACGCGTAATCCGTTTCACGAATGAGGGCCATGCCGGAAGGTGTGGTCCTCACTCGTATGCGCGCTAGAGCCCTTCGCGTTCCATCGCGTCGTCGACCGCGTCGCGAACCGACTCGAAATCCTTGCCGGCCATCATCGCTTCGCCCATCGCAGCATCGATACGGTCGGCGACGGCGGCGTACCGACGCTCCCAGTTCTCCTTGTCCTCCCGCCAGTAACCCATCACGTGCATGCGGTTTGCCGGGATTTCCCATGTTCGACGCAGGTGGGTGCGGATGCGTCTGGCGGCCGCGGCCTCGACTGCACACCAGATGTAGCCCTCGCCGGGGGGCAGGGCAGCGTCGGCCAATTCGGCGAGCAGCGAGTCCGATTCCTCGATCCATCGGTAGTGAGCGTCGGCGCGCGTCGTGAACGTCTGCTGTTCACTCGGCGCGGGTACCTGCGCGATGACGTGGATCGGTAGACCGTCGGGTGCTTCTTCGAGAATTCGCCCGATCGCGGGCAGAGCGGCGTGATCGGCGACCATCAGCAGCCAGTCGCAACCTGCCGGCGGCGTGAACCACCCGCTCGCCGTCGAGAGGTGAACGGTCTCGCCCGGTTGCGCAGTCGCGGCCCAGAGTGCCGCGCCGCCGTGGCCGTGGAGAACGAAGTCGATCTCCAGTTCGTTCTTCGACGGCTGCCAGCGCCGGACCGTGTAACTACGGGCGTGAGGGGGAATGAGGGGGAATCTGACGAGCACCCGTTCGTCCGGGCTACCACTCGTCTCGAAGTCGCTCAGGCCCTCCCCGCCGAAGGTGATTCTGCGCATCAACGGTGTCACCTGCTGTGTTCTCGTCACGGTTGCCTCGTGGCGTGGAGCCTCGTCCTTCGGGGGTGTTTCCACGACGCTCATGGTAGGTCCGTGGCGCGGCTCCCAGAGGCTGGCGAGCACAAAAAGAAACTGTGACGCGCGACACGCCGACGCGCCGGGAAATGAAGGCGCTGAACTGGGGCGACCTGGGAATTCCAACGATGTGACTCACAACATCTCGCGTTATGTGTTTCTGTCGGCCACTAGGTGTAGTGTCTTGAGCACTGAGAGACCACAACGCGGAACGCCTCGAGCGAGACTCCGGCAATCGGTCGTATCGGTGCTGAACATCACTACATCGGCCTTTGTTGGCTAAGCGAAAGAGGGACTCTCATGAGCATCACCGTCTACACCAAGCCCGCTTGCGTTCAGTGCAATGCCACCTACCGCGCCCTGGACAAGGCCGGTCTCGAATACAACGTCATCGACATCACCGAGGATGCCGAAGCCCGCGACTACGTCATGGCTCTCGGGTACCTCCAGGCACCCATCGTGGTTGCCGGTGAAGATCACTGGTCGGGCTTCCGTCCCGATCGCATCAAGACCCTGACCGTCGCTGCTTGAAGCGCCGCAGTGTCGGCGGTGGACACCTCCGCCGACACATCTGAGTAGTTCCGGGCACCGTACAAGAAAATGGTGACAACCGATGACTTCGCTGGTCTATTTTTCCAGCGTGTCGGAGAACACCCACCGATTCGTTCAACGTCTCGGCCTGCCTGCGACACGTATACCTATCCATGACCGTGACGGCTCATTTCGTGTAGACGAGCCCTATGTGCTGATTCTGCCCACCTATGGTGGCGGGGTCACCGTGACAGGGCGCGACACCAGTTATGTACCGAAGCCGGTCATTCGTTTTTTGAACAATCCACACAACAGGTCGTTGATCAGAGCAGTGATCGCGGCGGGAAACACCAATTTCGGTGAGTCCTTTTGCTATGCAGGAAACATCATTTCCCAGAAATGCCACGTTCCTTTTCTGTACCGGTTCGAACTCATGGGCACTGCCGAGGACGTCGACCGGGTACGAGAAGGCTTGGGGGAGTTCTGGAATCATCTCGAAACAGAGAAGGAGCACGGGCAGTGGCGCCAACCATCACTGACACGATCGCGGCAGGAAGCGTAGAGCGTGATGCGCGCGGCGGCGATTCCACCAACGGTCTCGACTACCACGCACTCAACGCCATGCTCAACCTGTACGGCGCCAACGGTGAGATCCAGTTCGAGATGGATGTCGCTGCAGCCCGTCAGTACTTCTTGCAGCACGTCAACCAGAACACCGTGTTCTTCCACAACCTCGACGAGAAGCTGGACTACCTCGTCGAGGAAAACTATTACGAGCCCGAGGTTCTCGATCAGTACTCACGTACTTTCGTGAAGTTCCTGATCGATCACGCGTACGCCAAGAAGTTCCGCTTCCCGACGTTCCTGGGTGCATTCAAGTACTACACCTCCTACACGCTCAAGACCTTCGACGGTAAGCGCTACCTCGAGCGTTTCGAAGATCGTGTCTGCATGGTTGCGCTCACCCTGGCCGCAGGCAACGAAGACCTGGCCGTCGAACTCGTCGACGAGATCATCGCCGGACGCTTCCAGCCCGCCACCCCGACGTTCCTGAACTCGGGCAAGAAGCAGCGCGGTGAGCCCGTGTCCTGCTTCCTGCTTCGTATCGAAGACAACATGGAGTCCATCGGTCGCTCCATCAACTCGGCACTGCAGCTGTCCAAGCGCGGTGGCGGAGTTGCCTTGCTGCTCACCAACGTTCGTGAGCACGGCGCCCCGATCAAGAAGATCGAGAACCAGAGTTCGGGTGTCATCCCGATCATGAAGCTTCTCGAGGACTCGTTCTCCTACGCCAACCAGTTGGGTGCGCGTCAGGGTGCCGGTGCTGTGTACCTGCATGCGCACCACCCCGACATCTACCGGTTCCTCGACACCAAGCGTGAGAACGCCGACGAGAAAATCCGTATCAAGACGCTCTCACTCGGCGTCGTGATCCCGGACATCACGTTCGAACTGGCGAAGAAGAACGAGGACATGTACCTGTTCTCGCCGTACGACGTCGAGCGCATCTACGGAGTTCCGTTCTCCGACATCAACGTCTCCGAGAAGTACTACGAGATGGTCGACGACAAGCGAATTCGCAAGTCCAAGATCAAAGCTCGCGAGTTCTTCCAGACCGTCGCCGAATTGCAGTTCGAATCGGGCTACCCCTACATCATGTTCGAGGACACGGTGAACCGGGCGAACCCGATCGAGGGCAAGATCACGCACTCGAACCTGTGCTCGGAGATCCTGCAGGTTTCGACGCCTTCACTGTTCAACGACGACCTGTCCTACTCGAAGGTCGGCAAGGACATCTCCTGCAACCTGGGTTCTCTGAACATCGCGAAGACCATGGACTCGCCCGACTTCGCCAAGACCATCGAAGTGTCGATCCGCGGATTGACGGCGGTGTCCGACCAGACGCACATCTACTCGGTGCCGTCGATCGAGCAGGGCAACAACGACTCTCACGCCATCGGCCTCGGTCAGATGAACCTGCACGGATACCTCGCTCGTGAGCGGATCTTCTACGGCAGCGAAGAAGGCATCGACTTCACGAACATCTACTTCTACACCGTGCTGTTCCACGCACTGCGTGCGTCGAACAAGATCGCCATCGAGCGCGGCTCGTACTTTAAGGGTTTCCCGGAGTCGAAGTACGCCTCGGGTGAATTCTTCGACAAGTACACCGATCAGGCTTGGGAGCCGGCAACCGACAAGGTTCGCGGACTCTTCGCCGATGCGAAGCTGCACATCCCCACTCAGGACGACTGGCGTGAGCTGAAGGCTTCGGTTCAGAAGCACGGTATCTACAACCAGAACCTTCAGGCCGTCCCGCCGACCGGCTCGATCTCGTACATCAACTACTCCACCAGCTCCATCCACCCGGTGGCGTCGAAGATCGAGATCCGCAAGGAAGGCAAGATCGGCCGCGTCTACTACCCGGCGCCCTACCTGACCAACGACAACCTGGAGTACTACCAGGATGCCTACGAAATCGGGTACGAGAAGATCGTCGACACCTATGCTGCCGCAACGCAACACGTCGACCAGGGCCTGTCGCTGACGCTGTTCTTCAAGGACACCGCAACCACTCGCGACATCAACAAGGCGCAGATCTACGCGTGGCGTAAGGGCATCAAGACGCTGTACTACATCCGTCTGCGTCAGATGGCACTCGAAGGCACCGAGGTCGAGGGCTGCGTTTCCTGCATGCTGTAAAGGGCTCCGCCCCCGTGCGCCTTTTCGGTAGTGGTTACTACCGAAAAGGCGCACAACCGAACGAAGTGAGGAACTAATGGTCAAGCTGGTCAGTCGCGTTTCCGCCATCAACTGGAATCGCGTCCAGGACGAGAAGGACGCCGAGGTATGGGATCGCCTCGTCAGCAACTTCTGGCTGCCCGAAAAGGTGCCGGTCTCCAACGACATCCCGTCCTGGGGAACGCTGACCGCGCAGGAGCAGCAGCTCACCATGCGCGTCTTCACGGGCCTGACGCTGCTCGACACCATCCAGGGAACGGTCGGCGCCGTCAGCCTCATCCCGGACGCGATCACTCCCCACGAAGAAGCGGTGTACACCAACATCGCCTTCATGGAATCGGTGCACGCGAAGAGCTACAGCTCGATCTTCTCGACGCTGTGCTCCACCCCCGACATCGACGACGCGTTCCGCTGGTCGGAGGAGAACCCCAACCTGCAGCGCAAGGCGCAGATCGTTCTCGACTACTACAACGGCGAGTCGCCGCTCAAGCGCAAGGTCGCATCGACGCTCCTCGAGAGCTTCCTCTTCTACTCCGGCTTCTACCTGCCGATGTACTGGTCCTCGCGAGCCAAGCTCACCAACACCGCAGACCTCATCCGCCTCATCATCCGCGACGAGGCCGTGCACGGGTACTACATCGGCTACAAGTACCAGAAGGGCCTCGAACAGCTCACCGAGGCCGAGCGTGAAGAGCTCAAGAACTACACGTTCGAGTTGCTCTTCGAGCTCTACGAGAACGAGGTCGACTACACCCAGGACCTCTACGACGGCGTCGGTCTGACCGAGGATGTCAAGAAGTTCTTGCGCTACAACGCCAACAAGGCGCTCAACAATCTCGGCTACGAAGGCCTCTTCCCGAAGGACGAGACGGACGTCAATCCGGCTATCCTGTCGGCACTTTCACCGAATGCGGACGAGAATCACGACTTCTTCTCCGGCTCGGGTAGCTCCTACGTCATCGGCAAGGCCGTCAACACCGAAGACGACGACTGGGATTTCTAGAGAGCGACCTACACGCCGAAGCCCGACTCCTGCACACGCGGGAATCGGGCTTCGGCCGTGTATTGAGAGCGGGCTAGCGCTGAAACCACGCTTCCGGCTTGTCCAGCAACGCTTTTGCGAGGCGCAGACGCGAGGTTTCCGTCATGTCCGAAGGCAGTGCGCTCGGCGCGAACCACGCGACCTCGAGGTTTTCGTCGTCCGCCACGTGTGCATCTCCGCCGGTCCACCTGGCCAGGAAACACACGTCGAGGTACTGAGTCACGTCGCCGTTGGGGTACGTAATGGGATCTGTGACATCGACACTCGTGATCCGAACCAATTCGGCGTCGACGCCGGTTTCTTCCTTCGCCTCGCGCACCGCCGCCGCCGACGGTTCCTCCCCAGGCTCGAGAACGCCGGACACGACGGCCCACTGACCGTTGTCGGCGCGGCGGGTGAGCAGGACCCGACCGTCGTCGTCGCGGATCACGACGCTCACTCCGGACAGCCAGAGCGGCGCATGACCGACCTTCTCGCGCAAAGCGACAATGAATTCCGGGATCGGCATGATCAGAACCCGACCGTCACAGTTGTGGCGAGCCGCCTCGAATGTGGGAGTTGTGGTTCGTTCCGGTCAGCTCGCATATCCGTTCAAGGTTCCCTTCAAGTCCGCCAATACGGCACGGGCAGCAGTCATCCCGTTTCCGTTCCAGATGTCGTCTTCCGCTACGAACACACGTCGGTCTGTGGCAGCGGCGAGGTCCTGCCACTGGTCGCTCTTCATGATCTCGGTGCCGTAGGTACGGCCGTTCGGCCCGTCGAAGAGGACGTAGATCAAGTCCCCTTCGGCGGCGCTGAGATCGTCGGCCGGAATCGGTGCCGTGGTCGCATCGGTCAATCGCTGCGCCGGTGGGCGCCGGACGCCGACGTCGCTGAGGATCTGTCCGGCGAAGGATGCAGGGCCCTCGATCTGCAGGTCCTTCGAACCGAACCGAACCACTGATGCCTGCGTCTGCGATGCATTCAATGCGTCGCCGAGCTGCACGACGTCCTGCTGGTAGCGGTCCAGCTCCGTCGCAGCCGCGGACGAACGGCCCAGTGCCTGGCCGGCGAGGGCGAACTGCGCTTTCCAGTACACGGGATCCGAGCCCGCGAACACGGTGGGGGCGATGGCGTCGAGTTGCCCGTACAAGCCGTCGGACGCCGGACTGGACCCGAGGATCAAGTCCGGCGCGGCGGCCTTCACTGCGTTGACGTCAGGCGCGCTCACGGGGCCGACACTCGGAATCTCCGAGATGCCGAAACCCAGGTACGACGGTTGAGGCGAGTCGACACCGGTTGCGGCGCCCACTACCCGCTCCCACAGACCGAGGGCGCACACGGCGTCCATCGAGACACTGTCGAGGACCACGATCCGTTGGGGATCGGAAGGAACCTCGGTTTCACCCGCAGTGTGTACGACTCGACGCTTCACCCCGGGGCCCGCTCCCGGGTCGGCTTGCGTCGGCGTCGGGCACGCGGTGGCGGTGTCGCGTTCGATGCCCATCACGCCGGCACCGGCGATCGACGTAGTGGTCCGGACGATGGTGCTCGCCGGATCGTCCGACGAGTCGGACGAGCAACCACCGAGGACGAGCATCGTGGCGGCGATCCCCAGGATCGAGACACGACGAACGGACGTGCAGGCGGTCGTGCGTGAGAGAACAGACGTGCGTGAGAGAACAGACGTGCGTGAGAGAACAGACAAGTCGACGGCTTCCTGTGTGAGCGGGCGCCGTTCAGGTTAGCTGTTCGACTCAGCTGTTCTGCTTGTCCACCTCGAACGTGTCCGAGAGGTCGTCGAGGATCATGTGGGCGCCCTGGATGCTGACCGGCGACATCCAACGTGAATCGTCCACGTCGACCTTGCGTCCTCGAAGCGTCTGCCACAGCGGGCTCTCGAGGAACGGCTTCGCAGCTTCGGCGCTCTTGCCCTCGGCGTCCTGCCAGGTGCTGATGAAGATGACGTCCGCGTCGGCTTCGTTGATCAGCTCGGGGCTGATCTTCATCATGATGTTGCCGGCATCGGCGGGGTCAGGTCCCTGGTTGTCCGGGCGCTTCAATCCGGCGTCCTGAAGAACGATGCCGCTGAACGAGGTGGTGCGGTAGAGACGTGCGGTCGGTTCACCGGCGAACCGGACTACCGAGATGACCGGGTTGTTCGCCTTCTCGTTGATTTCCTTGCCGACGGCAGCCGCGCGTGTTTCGTATTCGGTGATCTTCGCCTCGGCCAGCGATTCCTTGCCCAGCGCTTCACCGACTACGCGGATGTTGTCCTTCCACGTCGGACCGGTCGTCTGGGTGAAGACGGTGGGCGCGATTGCGGAGAGCTGCTCGTAGTTCTTCCCGTCGCGGACCTCGGCGGAGATGATGAGGTCCGGCTGCAGTGCGGCGATCTTCTCGAGGCTTGCACTGCTGACCGTGCCGACCGTGACGGCGTCCGCGGCGAATTCCTCCCGCGAGGATCCGAGGTAGTCGGGCAGACCGGGCTCGCGGTAGTCGACGTAGCCGACGAGCGGGGATTCGAGGAGAAGGACGGCGTCGGTGAAGCTGTTGTCGAGCGCGACGATCCGCTGGGGTGCTGCCGGGATTTCGGTGCTTCCACGGAAGTGTTCGATCGTGCGGGGGAATGCGCCCGACTCGGTCGAGGTGGTGGTTGCAGCGGGCTCGTCGTTACTCGAGCAGGCTGGAACGACCAAGGCGATCGAGGCTGCGACGGCTACCAGCGCGGCGCGGCGGGGAAAGAATTTCACTGAATACTCCTGAGGTGAGTTAGGCGAGGGTGACCTTATCAGTGGAGGAGATGGCCGAAAACGGACACCGACCGAATTCTTCGACGCGCACGACACGCCGATTCGGAAGTGGGTTCGGACTCCCGGGGGAACATAAACCGCAGGTCGTTCGTTCGGTGCCGTGAAAAACGGATGCTCGAGTACGACGCAGAGTAGGACCGGGTCGCGGTGCCTCGGAGTCACGGTCTACGATTCGATGAGCGCAAGCCAGAAGCCGTTGTCCGCAGCCCGGGCGACGGACCCTGCGGGCGCAACCAAGGGCTCTTTGACGGAGTCTGCGGAGCGACCAAAGGCACATTCAGGAGGATCAGTGACTGCCGTAGCGCCCCAGCCAGTCCCCACGATAGCGCCGGCCAGGCCTTACCCGCCGCGGCAGGGACCCAAGGGCTCATTCATTTTCAAGATGATCACGACCACCGATCCCAAGGTGCTCGGAATCATGTACTTGGCGACTTCCATCGCCTTCTTCCTCATCGGTGGCCTCATGGCACTGATGATGCGTGCCGAACTTGCTGTACCCGGCATGCAGTTCCTTTCCAACGAACAGTTCAACCAGCTGTTCACCATGCACGGCACGATCATGCTGCTGCTGTACGCGACCCCGATCGTCTTCGGCTTCGCGAACTACATTCTTCCGCTCCAGATCGGTGCACCCGACGTCGCGTTCCCGCGCCTGAACGCGTTCAGCTACTGGCTGTACCTGTTCGGTGCGATCATCACGACGGCCGGATTCGTCACGCCCGGTGGCGCAGCAGACTTCGGTTGGACGGCATACACGCCGCTGACCAGCGCGCTGCACAGCCCCGGCGTCGGCGCCGACCTGTGGGTCCTGGGTCTGGCCGTCGCCGGCCTCGGCACCATCCTCGGTGGCGTCAACATGGTCACCACCGTGATCTGCCTGCGCGCACCCGGTATGACCATGTTCCGCATGCCGATCTTCACCTGGAACATCTTCATCACCAGCATCCTGATCCTGCTGGCGTTCCCGCTGCTGACCGCTGCATTCATGGGCTTGTTCGTCGACCGCCATCTCGGTGGGCACATCTTCGACCCGGCAACGGGCGGTGTGCTCCTGTGGCAGCACCTGTTCTGGTTCTTCGGTCACCCCGAGGTGTACATCATCGCGCTGCCGTTCTTCGGCATCGTCTCGGAGATCTTCCCGGTCTTCAGCCGTAAGCCGATCTTCGGCTACAGCGGCCTGGTGTACGCAACGTTGGCCATCGCCGCTCTGTCGATCGCAGTGTGGGCCCACCACATGTACGCAACCGGCGCTGTTCTCCTGCCGTACTTCTCGTTCATGACGTTCCTGATCGCTGTGCCGACAGGTGTGAAGATCTTCAACTGGATCGGCACGATGTGGAAGGGGCAGTTGACCTTCGAATCGCCGATGTTGTTCTCGATCGGCTTCCTGATCACCTTCCTTTTCGGTGGTCTGTCGGGTGTCATCCTCGCGAGCCCGCCGCTCGACTTCCACGTCACCGACAGCTACTTCGTCGTCGCCCACTTCCACTACGTGGTCTTCGGCACGGTCGTGTTCGCCACGTACGCCGGTATCTACTTCTGGTTCCCGAAGATGACCGGTCGCATGATGGACGAGCGTCTCGGCAAGTGGCACTTCTGGACCACGTTCGTCGGTTTCCACGGCACGTTCCTCGTTCAGCACTGGCTCGGTGCCGAAGGTATGCCGCGTCGTTACGCCGACTACCTGCCCTCGGACGGGTTCACGGTTCTGAACTCGGTGTCCACGATCTTTGCCTTCGTACTCGGTGCCTCGACGCTTCCGTTCATCTGGAACGTTTTCAAGAGCTACCGCTACGGCGAGGTGGTCACCGTCGACGATCCGTGGGGTTACGGAAACTCGCTGGAGTGGGCAACCACCTGCCCGCCGCCGCGTCACAACTTCACCGAGTTGCCGCGCATCCGTAGCGAGCGTCCGGCGTTCGAGCTGCACTACCCGCACATGGTGGAGCGGATGCGCGCGGAAGCGCACGTCGGCCCCGGCCACGGCGGGAAGAACGCCAGCACCGTGCTCGAAGATGCTCGTCACGAGCCGCTCACGGTCGGGGACGAAGGCGACCCCGGAACCGACAGCCGCTCCTGAGCGAAGTAACACACTGAAGTAATCAGCGAAGGCCCCGCCCGAGTAACGGGTGGGGCCTTTCGCTTGGCACAATAGTGACGATCAAGACGCGAACGAAGAAACGATCGGAGTTTTCGGTGGGTGCCTCTGACACCACTGTTCTGGTGACTGTGACCGGGCCGGACCGCCCTGGCGTCACCTCGGTACTGTTCGCGGCGCTGTCGCGGCACGATGTGCGTCTACTCGACGTGGAGCAGGTGGTGATTCGAGGTCGACTGACACTCGGTGTCATGGTTGCCTGCCCGAACGATCCCGAAGCGCTTCAGGAAGAACTCGAACAGGCGATGGCGACGGTCGGAATGAACGTCGACATCGAAATCGGTGCCGATCCCGGACGGCCCGCGGTGTCCACCCACGCGGTCGTTGTTCTCGGTAGCCCGGTCAATGCTCGCGCAATGCGATCGGTTGCACGCGAACTCGCGAAGCAGGGCGCAAACATCGATTCCATCCGTGGTGTCGCCGACTATCCGGTCACCGGCCTCGAACTCAGCGTCAGCGCGGCCGATACGGCCGACGGCGACGCGAAGCTGCGCACCGGACTCGCCGAGGTCGCCGCTCTCGAAAACGTCGACATCGCGGTCGAGCGCGCAGGTCTCGCTCGCCGGGCCAAGCGTCTGATCGTGTTCGACGTGGACTCGACGCTCGTCCAGGGCGAGGTCATCGAGATGCTCGCCGCGAAGGCCGGCGTCGAGGACGAGGTCCGCGCCGTCACTGAAGCTGCGATGCGCGGCGAGATCGACTTCACCGAATCACTGCACCAGCGTGTGGCGACACTCGCCGGTCTCGACGCCTCCGTCATCGACGAGGTGGCAGAGAGCATCGAACTGACGCCGGGTGCGCGAACCACGATTCGCACCCTGCGCCGTCTCGGATTCCACTGCGGCGTGGTGTCGGGTGGCTTCCGGCAGGTCATCGAAGGCCTCGCACACGAACTCGAACTGGACTTCGTGCACGCCAACACCCTCGAAATCGTCGACGGCAAGCTGACCGGACGTGTGATCGGTGAAATCGTCGACCGCGCCGCGAAGGCCGTTGCGCTGCGCAAGTTCGCCGATCAGGTCGGTGTGCCGATGGAACAGACCGTCGCCGTCGGTGACGGTGCCAACGACATCGACATGCTCAACGCCGCGGGCCTGGGCGTGGCGTTCAACGCCAAGCCTGCGTTGCGGGAGGTCGCGGACGCTGCTTTGTCGCATCCCTTCCTCGATGCTGTGCTGTTCATTCTCGGTGTGACCCGCGACGAGGTCGAGGCTGCGGACGCCGTCGACGGTGGCGTGCGACGCGTACCGATTCCATGAGTTCCGATCCAGCATTCAGTTCCGATCCAGCTGTGATGTCCGGCCCCGATTCGCGCTGGCGCGAGCGCCACGCGGTGCTGGCTGCTGGGTACGGAGGGCGAGACGATCCCGCGGATCCGGCACTGGTGTTGGCGATGCCGATCGTTCTGCACATTCCGAAGGCAGACCCGCCCAAGCGCACCGCACTGCTCGAGGCTGCGGCAACGGCGGCTGTGGCTCTGTGTCTGGACGAACGCGTCGGGTTTACCGAAGACGGGGAACCCGGCCCCTGGCACGAGGACTATTCGGCGTGGGTGGGTGCCCGGATTAGGAAGGTGTCTCGTCGAGCGCGAGGAGCGCAGTGGCTCGCCGCGCAGGAGGTACCGGGAATCACCGTCGATGTGGATGGCGCGCAGGCGCGGGCTCTGGTTCCCGGGCCGGTCGGAGAACTGGACCCGCGAATCAAGAAGTTGCAGATCGGTGGGACCGATCTCGAGCACGACGAGCCTGGCCCGCCGGAGCCTGGTCTTCCGGTGCTGTGGATCGACTCGGCGCTCGAGATGACGGTTGGCAAGGCGTCGGCACAGGTCGGGCATGCCTCGATGTTGTTGGCGGCGGCCATGTCCGAGAAACAGTGCTGGGCCTGGGCGCAGAACGACTTTCGCTGCTCGGTGCGCGACGCGAGCCCGGAACAGTGGGCCGAAGCAGTAGTTCGGCTGAAGAAGTCGGAGGCCGTCGCGGTTCGTGACGCTGGTTTCACGGAAGTGGCACCAGGCTCCATGACAGTCATCGCGGTTCCGTAGAGACGCAACCGACCAGTCCAGTATCGGCAACTTGGCTATGGATGAACAGTCCAGTGGCCATCAAGATGGTCGGGTGTTGATACGGAGATTCGCCTCGCTGTTCGTTGGTCTGTGGTTGTACGGCTTCTCGATGGCCATGATGATCACAGCCGGTCTTGGTCTGGATCCCTGGGATGTGTTCCATCAGGGCGTGGCCGAGCATGTTTCGCTCAGTTTCGGCGTGATCACTGCGATTACCGGTGCGGTGGTATTGCTGCTCTGGATTCCGATCCGTCAGCGGCCGGGATTCGGAACGGTCGCCAATGTCGTTGTAATTGCCATCTCGGTGGATACCTCACTGGCCTTCTTGCCGGTCTTTGATTCCATGCCAGTTCGAGCCATAATCATGGTCGCGGGAATCCTCCTCAACGGACTGGCCAGCGTTCTCTACATCGGCGCGGGCATGGGGCCGGGCCCCCGCGACGGATTGATGACCGGACTGGTCGCTCGCACAGGTCTGTCGGTCAGGCTCGTGCGTACCAGCATCGAGATCGCGGTCCTCACGACCGGATGGCTCCTCGGTGGAACCGTCGGCGTCGGAACAGTGTTGTACGCCTTCGGGATCGGACCGACCATTCAATTCCTCATCAAGGTGCTGCCGGATTCCATGACAGCAGCGGTGACCGGAGGACGTGTCACGGAACGTAAGGCCAAGACCGTGGGGCCGGTCAGCGAAATCTCGGTGCCGACGGGAACTTCGGCCGTGGAGGCAGGTTCTCCGGTGGGTGACGCCGAATCGAACGATGCAGTCAAGGTGCCGTCGAACCATTCCGGAGTGCCGACGGTGACCTGAACCGGTCCACCGGAATGCAGGATCAGGAGCCAACTGTCGTCACCGAGTGGGCGCCCGGTTCGAGTGTGAGACCGAACGTCGGCTCCGTCGATCCAGGCCTGCAGCGTTCGGTGACTCTCGTCGTACCATGCGGTGTCGTCGAACTCGACGCCGGCAGCGTCGAACCAGACGAGGTCCGGGTGCTCCAGTCTTCTTCTGCCTTCGAAGAATTCGGGCTGACGCAACGCCGGTGCCGTTCGGCGTAATCCGAACGCTCGGGAGACGAACTGCACCAACGACTGATCGGCCGCCGTCCAGTCCAGGGCCCACGAATCGGCTGGGGAGGCAAGTGTGGGAACACAATACGCGTTGTTGTTTCCGCCGAGACTGTGGCCGAACTCGTCTCCGGCGGTGAGCATCGGTGTGCCTGTCGACAGCACGAGCGTGGCCAGTAGCGCCCGTACATGACGTGCCCTGGCGTCCTGAATCTCGGGATCGGTGCTCGGGCCTTCGATTCCGTGGTTGAACGAATCGTTGTGATCGGCGCCGTCACGATTGTCTTCACCGTTGGCTTCGTTGTGCTTGTGGTTGTACGCGACCAGATCGGCGGCGGTGAACCCGTCATGCGCTGTGACGAAGTTGATCGACGCCCATGGGCGACGGCCGCTGCCGGCAAAGATGTCCTCGGAACCGGCGAGGCGCGACGCGACCTTCCGGACGCTGGAGCCGCCGTTCCAGAACTGGCGAATGGTGCTGCGGTACTTGTCGTTCCATTCCGACCATTGGAGTCCGAAGTTTCCGACCTGGTAACCGTCGGCAGTGGCATCCCACGGTTCGGCGATGAGCTTGCACCGAGTCAGTACCGGATCGGAGGAGATGGCCGACAAGATGGACGCCCGCTGGTCGAAGCCGCCGCCGCGCGGCCTACCCAACGCGCTCGCGAGATCGAATCGGAAGCCGTCGACACCCATTTCGGTGGCCCAGTAGCGGAGGCTGTCGGTGATCATGCGCACGGCGATGGGGGAGCAGGCGTCGACCGTGTTGCCGCACCCGGTCAGGTCGATGTCGCGGCCGTCGCCGTCGAGAAGGTAGTAGCCGGGGCCGTCCAAACCTCGCCAGCTGACGCTGATTCCGTCGACACTCTGCTCGCAGGTGTGGTTGTAGACGACGTCGAGGACGACCTCGATGCCTGCCGCGTGTAGTGCGTCGACCATGATCCGGAACTCGGTGACTTCGCCGCCCGGAGTTGCCGCGTATCCGGGATGCGGGGCGAAGTACGACGCCGTCGAGTATCCCCAGTGGTTGCGCATCCCTCGCTCGCGGACGCTCTGTTCGGTCAGAAACGCCTGTACGGGAAGCAGTTCCACGGCAGTGACGCCGAGTGAGACGAGGTGATCGATCACGGCCGGTGCCGTCAGGCCGAGGTACGTTCCGCGGTGGGCGGCGGGTACTCCTGGATGACTGGCGGTGTACGCGCCCACATGCAGTTCGTAGATGACGCTTTCCTCCCACGGCGTCTCGAGGCGGGCTCCGGCGGGCGCGAGGCCGGGAGTCACCACGGACAGCGGCACGTGGCCGAGCGAGTCGACCGTCGACGGGTCGCCGAAGGGATCGTCGGCGTACGACAGGAGGGCACGGTGATCACCGAGATCCCCCTCGATGCGGCGCGCCCACGGATCGACGAGCAGCTTGTGTGGATTAAGTCTCAGCCCGGCGCGCGGATTCCACGGGCCGGACGCCCGAATTCCGTAACGCTGCCCCGCACCGATCCCGGAGATGATTCCATGCCAGATTCCGTACGTGTGTTGCCGAAGTTCGACGCGATCTTCGTTTCCGTCCTGGTCGATCAGGCAGATGTGGACGCTCGACGCAGCTGGGGCGTGGACCGCGAACTGGGTTCCGGAGTCCACGATGTTGGCGCCGAGTGGGAACGGAGACCCGGGCGTCGGGGTGTGAGTTTCGATGAGAGGCGACACGCAAGATGATCCTGCCGTGAACGGCCGGAGAATGTGCGGGAAGATGTTCGGGTGCCGCTACCTGATCCAGATCTGCTCATCGATTTCGACAACGTACTCATCCGTCGGGGAGGGTCCACTCTCGTGGGGCCCGTCACCTGGAAAGTGGAGCTGGACGAGCGATGGGTGGTGCTCGGACCCAACGGTGCCGGCAAGACCTCGCTGCTGCGCATCGCGGCCGGTGAGACTTTCCCGACCAGTGGTTCTGCCCACCTCCTTGGCGAAGTTCTCGGCAAGGTCGACGTCAACGAGTTGCGCCCGCGAATCGGTTTGTCCGCGTCGTCGTTGGCGAACCGCGTGCCCGGCGACGAGAAGGTCAGCGACCTCGTCGTGTCGGCGGGCTACGCCGTTCTCGGTCGGTGGCGCGAGGAGTACGAATCCATGGACACCTCGCGCGCTGTGGAGATGCTCGAAAGCCTCGGCGCCGAGCACCTGGCGGATCGGACGTACGGGACGCTTTCCGAAGGCGAGCGCAAGCGCGTCCTCATCGCGCGAGCCTTGATGACCGATCCCGAACTTCTTCTCCTGGACGAGCCCGCCGCCGGGCTCGACCTCGGTGGCCGTGAGGAACTTGTGGCCAGACTCGCGGAACTGGCTGCCGATCCGGACGCCCCGGCAACCGTCCTGATCACCCATCACGTCGAGGAAATCCCGCCGGGATTCACCCACGCACTCCTTCTCAAGGAAGGGGAGGTCGTCTCCCAGGGGCTTCTGGACGACGTCATCACCGCCGAAAATCTGAGCGCGGCATTCAGCCAGTCCATCAGCCTCGACAAGGCGGACGGCCGATACTTCGCGCGCCGCGCGAGACCGTCCGGAGCTCATCGCGCGTGAGCTTCAGTGGGACCTGAAATGCGTCCCAGATCACAGATCGCGTAGGTTCGCGAAGCATGGCTAACGAGAATACAAACGCTGTCCCCGAGCCCAAGGATGCGTCGACCGTCATCTTGGTGCGCGATGCCGAATCCGGGATCGAGATCTTCCTGCTTCAACGAGTACAGGGGATGGCGTTTGCCGGGGGCATGACGGTCTTCCCCGGCGGCGGCGTCGACAAGTCCGATGCGACGGCAGAGGTCGAGTGGGCTGGACCGTCGGTCGAATGGTGGGCCGAGCGGTTCAGCACGGATGTGGCTCGGGCGAAGGCTCTCGTCTTGGCTGCGGTGCGGGAAACTTTCGAGGAGTGCGGCGTCCTACTCGCCGGACCGACCGCGGACACCGTCGTCGCGGACACGGCCGGCTACGCACAGGACCGAGTAGCTCTCGAAAAGCACGAGCTGTCGTTCAGCGATTTCCTGAAGAAGGAGAACCTGGTCCTACGAACGGATCTGCTGCGGCCGTGGGCGAACTGGATCACGCCGGTGGGCGAGACCCGCCGCTACGACACGCGCTTCTTCGTCGCAGCGTCACCGACCGGACAGATCGCGGACGGCGTCACCTCCGAGGCCGCCGAGGTTCGTTGGCAGAGCCCGCAGGACGCGCTGGCGCACTGGCGGGAGGGTGGCAGCATCCTGTTGCCGCCGACGTGGAGTCAGCTGACCGAATTGGCCAAGTTCAGTTCGGTGGCGGAGATACTCGCAGCCGAGCCGGAGATTCCCGTCATCCTGCCTACGTTGATCACCGACGAGGAAACGCTGCGCGTCGAGTTCCCGAACCAGGACGGTTACTACGTCGCCGGGCCGCATCCGTGGTCGGTCAAGGCGGCAAAGTAACCTCTCGACCATGGCTGAATTTGTGACTCTCGAGGTTTCCGAAGGCATCGGCACCATCCGTCTGGCGCGTCCGCCCATGAACGCTCTGAACCGTCAGGTTCAGGACGAGTTGGCTGCTGCCGCACACGCTGCGACCGTCGACAAGGCAGTCAAGGCCGTCATCGTCTACGGCGGCGAGAAAGTCTTCGCAGCAGGTGCCGACGTCAAGGAAATGGCCGAGATGGACTACGGCCAGATCCGTGATGCGATCGGCGGCATGCAGGCCGGACTCGGCGCCGTGGCGTCCATCCCGAAGCCGACCGTTGCCGCGATCACCGGATACGCACTCGGCGGTGGACTCGAAGTTGCACTCTCGGCCGATCGCCGGATCGTCGGAGACAATGCCAAGCTCGGAGTTCCGGAGATTCTGCTCGGAATCATTCCCGGTGGCGGCGGAACGCAGCGTCTGGCTCGTCTGATCGGTCCGGCCAAGGCCAAGGATCTGGTCTTCACCGGCCGTTTCGTCGGGGCTGACGAGGCATTGGCCATAGGTTTGGTCGACGAGGTCGTCGCTCCCGACGACGTGTACACCGCCGCTCGCACGTGGGCCTCGCAGTTCGTCGGGGGAGCGTCACGTGCGTTGGCTGCTGCCAAGGCAGCCATCGACGAGGGTCTGAACACCGACCTGGAATCCGGGCTCAAGATCGAGCAGCATCTGTTCGCCGGATTGTTCGCGACCAAGGATCAGGCGATCGGCATGGAGTCGTTCATCGCGAACGGTCCGGGCAAGGCCGAGTTCACGGGCGAGTAGGCTCCCCTAAACTAGAACTTGTTCATCTCTTACCAGCGAGTAGGATAGCCGCCATGACAGCCAGCCCGAATGACGACGCAACCGTCACGCCGCCCGCCGCTACCGACACCTCGGTAGTCGACCCCGCGCCGCGGCCGCACGCCACGGCCGAAGAGGTCGAGGCCGCTCGTAAGGACACCAAGCTCGCCCAGGTGCTCTACCACGACTGGGAAGCCGAAACCTACGACGACAAGTGGTCCATCTCGTACGACGAGCGCTGCATCGACTACGCACGTGGTCGTTTCGACGCCGTCGCGGGCGATCAGCCGCTCCCGTACGAGCGCGCGCTCGAACTCGGTTGTGGCACCGGATTCTTCCTCCTGAACCTGATGCAGGGTGGAGTCGCCAAGACCGGTTCGGTCACCGACCTCTCGCCCGGCATGGTCAAGGTCGCACTGCGCAATGCCGAAAGCCTCGGCCTTCCGGTCGACGGCCGTGTTGCCGATGCCGAGACCATTCCGTACGAGGACAACACCTTCGACCTGGTGGTCGGCCACGCCGTGCTGCACCACATTCCGGACGTCGAGAAGTCGCTGCGTGAGGTCCTTCGTGTCCTCAAGCCCGGCGGACGTTTCGTCTTCGCCGGTGAGCCCACCACTGTCGGCAACTTCTACGCCCGCTGGCTCGGCCGCGCGACGTGGGAAGCAACCACACGCGTGACCAAGCTGCCGTTCCTCGCAGACTGGCGTCGCCCGCAAGAGGAACTCGACGAGTCTTCTCGTGCAGCAGCTCTCGAAGCTGTCGTCGACATCCACACGTTCGACCCCACCGACCTCGAGAACATGGCGAAGTCTGCGGGCGCCGATCAGGTCCACGCTGCCACCGAGGAATTCGCCGCGGCGCTTCTCGGCTGGCCTGTCCGTACCTTCGAAGCGGCTGTTCCGCCGGAGAAGCTCGGTTGGGGCTGGGGGCGTTTCGCTTTCGGTGGTTGGAAGACACTCAGCTGGGTCGACGAGAAGGTGCTCCGCCACGTCGTTCCTCGCGGATTCTTCTACAACGTCATGATCACCGGCGTGAAGCCCGGCAACTGAATTGGGTTATGACTTCACCCTCGGCGACGTCGACTATCTCGGAAGTGATTCCGGCGTAGCTGCCTTGGCCGAGGTGGATCAGCTCGAACTGTCCACGCGTACGCGTCTGGCCGACATCGGCCGGGCGCGTACGCGTTTCCGTGATCACATGCCTGCGCTCGTGGACACCGTCCTGCTTCGACGTAAAGCCGCCGCCAAACTGCCCGGCAGTGATCAGTGGTTGTTCACGGACGACGCGATGCAACAAGCCACTCCTGGCGTTGTCGCGGCCCACCGTGCGCAGCGTCTGATCGGGCGTGACGTCCACGACGTGACGTGCTCCATCGGCGCCGAACTGCATGCCTTGACCGGAGTTGCGCATCGCGTGATCGGCAGCGACATCGATTCCGTTCGCCTGGCGATGGCACAGCGCAATGTGCCGAGCGCAGCGTTGCTGCGGGCCGACGCGCTCCGCCCGACGACACGCGACACCGTCGTACTGGCAGACCCCGCACGGCGATCGGGCGGTCGCCGCACTCACGATCCGGCAGCGTTGATGCCACCTCTACCGGACCTCATAGAGGCGTACTCCGGCCGTGATCTCGCGGTGAAGTGTGCTCCCGGACTCGATTTCGACAATCTGGGCTGGGACGGGGAAGTCGAGGTCGTCTCGCTCGACGGCGGCGTCAAGGAAGCCTGCCTGTGGTCGACGGGGCTGGCCGAGTCCGGCGTCACGCGTCGAGCTTCGGTGCTTCGCTCCGACGGGAGCGGGTGGGCGATCACCGACGCCGAGGACGACGTGATTCCGGAGCAAGCGCCGGGGGAGTGGATCATCGACCCGGACGGAGCGGTAGTGCGCGCGGGCCTCGTGCGCCACTACGCGGCCAGACACGGCCTCTGGCAGCTCGATCCACGCATCGCTTATCTGACCGGTGACAGCGTCCCTGAGGGAGTTCGCGGATTCCGGATCCTCGAGCAGATCAAGTACTCCGAGAAACTGCTCAAACAGACACTGTCCAAGCAGGACTGCGGTGTGGCCGAAATCCTGGTGCGAGGAGTCGACGTGGACCCGGCAGTGCTGCGTCCACGGCTCAAGCTCAAGGGCTCGCGTGCACTGAGCGTCGTGATCGTGCGGATCGGACGATCGGCGTCGGCCTTCATCTGTGAGGCGTCCCGCTAGCTCACTTGAAGACGAACAGCTCACCGATTGCGCTGGGCGTCAACACTTCGCCCTTGGGGCCGATCGAGGTGCCGACGGTGAAGCCGACTGCTCCCGGCAACGTGTCCTGATCCACCGTCTCACCGGTTTCGGTGTCGAAGGTGATCAGGCTCAGTCCGTTCTCACCCTCGCGGACGACGGTGTATCCGGTGTCGCCGGCGGTCTGCGCCGGAACGCCCAGTTGCAGAAGGTCTTTACGTTCCCAGGCCAGTTCGGCGTGATCTCCCTCGTCGCGCACGGCAAGGAGGTGGCCCTTGTCGCCGCCGGCGGGAATGATCAAACCGTCGTCGGACGTCGAGGCACTACCGGCCGAGTTGAAGCCGATGTCGTAACTCCACCTGGTGCCACCGGTTTCGGCGTTCACTGCCCAGAGAGATCCGTTGTTGTCGGTGGCGTAGACGGTCTTGCCGTCCTTCGACAGGTCCGGGCTCGACGCCGTTCCACCGGGAAGCGCGTCGGTGGACCACTCGCGGGTGATGGACGGATTGTCGCCGCCCGTGTACTTCATGGCCACCAGATCGGCTGCCTGAGAACTGGGTCCGTAGAAGGTGAAGTAGAACTTGCCGGTGCCCAGGTCCACTGCCGGGGTATTGGCCACCGGGCAGCCTGACGTGCCGAGGAAGCACTCGTTCAAACCCTTGTTGTCGGGAATGAGTTCTGCATTCGCGCCCTGGTCGATCGTCGGCGGCGGGATCAGGTCGAACGACGGAACCACTTTTGCGCCGGTCTGCGGGTTGAGCACGTTGATCTGACCCAATTGGGTGATGAACAACAGGTTTCCGTCGCCGGTGAACTGTGACGAGAGAGGAGTGCCCACAACGAGCGTGCGCCAACGCAATTGACCAGTCTCGGTGAAGGACATCATCGCGCCGCTCTCGCCGACGTAGACATTGGTGGCAGTGTCGACGATGGGCGTCGAGGCGACTACTCCGTCGTTGAGTCGAGCGCACCACTTCTTGCGACCCGAATCCATCTGGAACGAGAAGAGATTGCAGCCGTTCTCGGTGCGGGCGGTGACGAAGCTCTGGCCGTTCGCGGCCACCGAGGCGTACGCGGCAACCGGACCGCCGAGAGGGCGTGACCATGCGAACTCGACATCGCGTGATCCGGTGACCGGGCTCGTGTCGCTGTTGCGGGCGTCGGCATGCATGGCCGGCCAACCCGCCGACGCGTACCGGTCCACCTGTCCGTCGTCGCTGCCGCAACCGGCGATCAGGGCCGCAGCGATCGCCGTCGACACCATCACGGACGACCGTAGGACCCGCCGCATCACAATCTCCCTGCCTTCACTTGATCAAGAGCCCTCGGTAACTGCACAAGCCCGGACCAGAGACTATCCCGACCGGGGCAACGTGACGGGGCACACCCCGAGGGTCGGTGAGTCGGCCCCACGTAGGCTGAACACTCATGACGAGCATGTGGGGCGCACCGTTGCGCACTCGATGGCGGGGATCACGCCGAGGCGACAGCGATCAGGCCAAGTTCTTGACGGTCGATTCCCTCAAATGGGTTCTGGCGAACAAGGCGTACACACCCTGGTATCTGGTGCGGTACTACCGTCTGGCCAAGTTCAAGATGGCCAACCCGCACGTGATCCTGCGCGGCATGGTGTTCCTCGGCAAGAACGTCGAAATCCATTCCACCCCCGACCTGTCCCGCCTCGAGATCGGGCGCTGGGTGCACATCGGTGACGGCAACGCGATCCGCTGCCACGAAGGCTCGCTGCGCATCGGCGACAAGGTCGTCTTCGGCAAGGACAACGTCGTCAACACGTACCTCGACATCGAAATCGGTGCGTCGACGCTCGTAGCCGACTGGTGCTACATCTGCGACTTCGACCACCGCATGGACGACATCAACACACCGATCAAGGACCAGGGCATCGTCAAGGGCCCCGTCCGTATCGGCCCGGACACGTGGGTGGCAGCGAAGGTCACCGTGCTGCGAAATACCCGCGTCGGACGCGGTTGTGTCCTCGGTGCGCACGCCGTCGTCAAAGGCGACATCCCGGACTACAGCATCGCGGTCGGCTCGCCCGCGAAGGCGGTCAAGAACCGCAAGTCCGATTGGGAAGCCGGCGCTGCCGATCGTGCAAAGTACATCGCGGCGCTCGAGGACATCGCACGCAAGAAGGCTGCTGCGGACGCTGCCGACGCGTCGTCGACGTCGTAGCTCACTTTTTGGCAGAACCAGCGATTACTTTCGGCGCCGCCACCGGTCTGTATCGGTATCGGCGCCGAAAGTCTGCGCCGGTGAAAGGAGTGCCGACATGAGCGAACAGACACCCGAATGGGTCGTGGCGCAGCGCCGCGAACTGGTGGGATTTCTCGAAGGCCTGAGCACGGAGCAGTGGAACGCGCCGACCCTGTGCGAGGGGTGGCGGGTCCGCGAAGTGATCGCGCACATCACCATGCCCTACCGATACTCGGCGCCGCGATTCGTCGTGGAAATGGTCAAGTCACGCGGAAACTTCAACAAGATGTCGAACCGGCGAGCGCTCGCCGATGCGTCGGAAGTCGGTGAGCGACAACTGCTTGCCTCGCTTCGCGACAACGTTGCACACCCGTGGAAGCCTCCAGGCGGCGGCTTCGAGGGTGCGCTCTCGCACGACGTGATCCACGGTCAGGACATTCGCGTGGCACTCGGCGACGATTACGTGGTGCCCGAAGACCGGCTCACTCGTGTGCTCAGCGGACTCTCGCCCAAAACCGTGAAGTATTTCGGAACTGACCTCGACGGCGCTCGGTTGCGCGCCGACGACCGAGACTGGACGTACGGTGCCGGCGCCGAGGTTCACGGGGCGGCGCAGGATCTCCTGCTCGTGCTGTGCGGCCGGATGCTGCCACCAGGCCATCTGCTCGGGGATGCGAGTTCTCGTTTCACCGCGCCACTCCCGACCCCCTGAGGTCAGCGCGTCAGCGACCAGGGAGCGGCCGCTCGGGAATCTGTGGCCGTGCCAACGGCTGCCGCACCCGACGCTTCGCGCCCGCGTAGACGTGAGCAGTCTCCTCGGCGACCTGATGCCAGTCGAAGTCCGATGTCAGGCGTGCGCGGGCGGCCACTGCCCGTTCCTGTGCCCCGGCGGGATCGTCGAGTACCTCGCGGACAGCCGAGGTGAGCCCGGCGATGTCGCCCGGTTGGAAGGACATCCCCGTCACCCCGTCGACGACGGCTTCGCCCAGTCCGCCTGCGGTGGACGTGATCAGCGGAGTGCCGGCCGCCGCCGCTTCGAGGGCGATGATTCCGAACGGCTCGTAGCGCGACGGCAGGACGATGGCGTCCGCTCCGTGCAGCCAGCTGAGCAGTTCCGTGTGATCGAGGTTGCCGAGAAAGTCCACCGCCCGCGCGACGCGATGCGTGCGTGCCTGTTGGTAGAGCCAGGTGAACTGGGTGCCTTCGCCCGCGATCGCGAGGGTCGTGCCGGGGTGGCTACGACGGATTCGGGGGAGTGCTGCGATGGCGTCCTGCACGCCCTTCTCGTATTCCAGGCGGCCGACGAAGAGGAGTTTCGGCGGTCCGGATCGCGGTCCACGTTCGCGAAAGTTCCACGTGGTCACGTCGATTCCGTTGCGGATGACGGTGATCGGCGGCAGCGTCGGGCCGTAGAGCTCGGTCACTTCTTCCTGCATGGACGCCGAACAAGTTATGAGAGAGTCGGATTCGTTTGCCAGCCACCACTCGACGGAGTGGACCTGGCGGTTGATGCGTCCGGAGATCCAGCCGCTGTGGCGACCCGCCTCGGTGGCGTGAAGTGTGGAAACCAGTGGGACATCATAGAATTCGGCCAGGGCGATCGCCGGATGTGCGACCAGCCAGTCGTGCGCGTGCACGACGTCGGGCTGCCAGCCCTCGCCCACTCCTGGCTTGTGCAGCGCCATCCCGGCACGGACCATCGCGTGACCCATCGCGAGGGTCCACGCGAGCATGTCCTCGCCGAAGACGAAGTGCGCGGGGTCCTCGGCCACTGCGACGACAAGGACGCCTTCGGAAATGTGCGTAATCGTCGGGTGCGTCGACGCATCCGTGCCGGAGGGGCGGCGCGAGAGAACCACGACCTCGTGGCCCGCGGCTGCCAATTCGGTGGCGAGATGGTGGACGTGTCGACCGAGCCCGCCGACGACGACCGGTGGGTACTCCCACGAGACGATGAGAATTTTCACGACGGACTCAGTTCTGTGTCAGGTAGACGGCGAGCATCCAGTCCCGGGAACAACCCGTCGGCGCGATTCCAGCCTTCGGCGAGTCGCTCGGCGACGGCATCGCGGCCGGAAACGAGCGCTTCGGAGATTTCCCTGGTCGCGTGGGCGTGCTTGTGTGCGCGTTCGCGGGCGTACCCCGCGGCCGAATCCTTGCTCACCATGAATGCCCAATCGCTCGAAACTGTCATCAGTGTCTCGCGAAGTACCTGATCGTTGACCCGGTTTCGCAGTTCCGGTCGGCCGGGTGCGTTGTCGCGTCCGCGAGACTTGTCCACGGTGGTGAGCGCGGTATCGACCACCTCGGAGTTCAGTTGCACCAGGTCGGACACCTGATCGCCGGCCCAGACACGCCAGTCCTTACCCGATCCCCAGGACGAATCCTCGAGTTGAACGGGTTCGCCGACGTATCCCGATGCCTTGGCGTCGGCGAGGGTGCCGACGCGAATTCCGGCCTCGGGAAGCGCGCGCAGGAGTTTTTCGAGCCACTGCGGACCCTCGTGCCACCAGTGCCCGAACAGTTCGGTGTCGAAAGCTGCGACCACCAGGGCGTCGCGGCCGATGCGGGTGGATTCACTGCGCAGACGCGCCCGAACGGTTTCGACGAAGTCGGCGACATGCTTGTCGACGGCGGCGGCGGCGAGTTCGGGGTCGTACGGCAACTTGTCGGCGGAGTCGACGGTCCGTCCGGTGACCCGCGACGGCTTGAGGCCCGTCTCGTGGTCGTAGGTGTGGAAGTCGCGGTAGGCGGCGTGTCCCGGATATCCGGATTTGGGGGACCAGACGCGGTAGCTGACCTGCAGGTCGCGGCCGAATGCAACCACGTCGGATTCTCGAACCGGGCGGCCGAGGGACGTGTCGCCGCGCAAGGCGGGGCCGTCGACCATGAAGTGGGTGACGCCCGCTTCGGCGTACCCGCGCTCCATGCCCGGGGTGTACCCGCACTCGGGTCCCCAGATCCCGGTCGGAGTGTGATTCCACCGGGCATGCGCGTCGGCGAGACCTTCGCGGAGGGAGAACGCCCGCAAGCGAGGATCGAGCAGCGGTTGGAACGGGTGGGCCAGCGGCCCGCCGAGAAGCTCGAAGGCCTCGCGATCGATGAGGTCGCGGAACACCGGTGAGGCGCCGTGCTGCCAGTGAGTCTCGAAATCTGCGAGAGCGGCAGCTGAGGCCCGGTGCTCGCGCGCGCCGAGTTCGCGGTGCGCCGCGTCCGGCATGCCGGCAGCCTCGTGGGCGCGGATTTGCCAGTTGCCGAGCCAGTGATGCATCCCGGCGAGGCAGTGGGGATCGTCCAACTGGGCCGCGAGCACCGGCGTGATTCCCAGCGTCAGCAGGTGCGATCGGCCCTCGTCGGCCAGGCGACGTAGCGCGGCGGCGAGCGGAATGTACGACGCAGCCCAGGACTGGTAGATCCATTCCTCGCCGACGGGCCATCTGCCGTGGTTGGCGAGCCACGGCAGATGGGAGTGCAGAACCAGGGCGAACATCCCCGGTTCGGTGACGGGTGTTGCGTTACTCACTCGCCGGATTCCTTCACGGCAATAGCGACGAGGTCGAGGCTGTCGTCGATGTCGGGTTCGCTGATGCTGAAGTCGTCGACGGTGATGCCCTCGACGTCGCGGGTGAGATCTTCCGGCCAGGGCTCGCCGGCCAACGCGCGGTCGATCTGCGCATTGATGAACGATCCGCCGTGCTTGGCGTCGAGTTCCTTCAGACGTGAACCGTGGTGGACGCCGGTCATCAACTGAACGCGGAATCCGGCGTCTTCGAGCAATTCGGTCATTTCGGAGGCGTTGAGCTCACGAGTGTGGAAAGGGTTGAGCGGCGTGTCGCGGCCGGGGGAGAAGGTGATCCGGTTGGGGGTGCTGATGAGAAGTTCACCGCCGGGAGCGAGAACTCGGAAGCATTCGCGTAGGAACTGACCCTGATCCCACAGGTGCTCGATCACCTGGAAATTGACGACGACGTCAACCGAGTTGTCGGCCAGTGGAAGCTCGGCGAGGTTGCCGTGGAGCATCTCGACGCGGGGGTAGCGGGCACGGACGTGCTCGACCGCGGAGATGTCGTAGTCGAGGCCGGTAACCTTTGTTGCGACGTCAGCAATCATGTTGGCGCCGTAGCCTTCTCCGGAACCGGCCTCGAGGACTCGGCGGTTCGTGCAGCGCTCCAGAAGTGCGCGGTACACCACTTCGTGGCGTCGGAACCAGTAGTTCTCCTCGGGGATTCCTGGCACGGTTCGTTCGCCCGTCAAGGGCAGGGGTGCGTCCTCGTGGTTGCTGACACTCGTTTCACTCACCCGTGCGAGATTAGTGCCATCCGAGTAGAACGTGTTCGCCGTGGTCCAGATCACTGCTGTCAATTCCTGTTCGTGCCGTTATGGTGGACGAGGTTCCACGTTAAGTTACCCACCGGTAACTTAACGTGGGGTAATCTAACGCACAGCCGACGTGAACCGAGAAATTCGCCCGTAGGGAGACCTGTCGGACTCTCTTTTCGGACGCTCGGACTGCGCGAGCACCACAGACGATTTATCAGGTGAATTACACACAGGAGGTCGACGAAGACCCATGACGAATATCGTTGTTTTGATCAAGCAGGTCCCCGACACATGGTCCGAGCGCAAGCTGACCGACGGCGACTACACGCTTGACCGTGAAGCCGCCGACGCAGTCCTCGACGAGATCAACGAGCGCTCCGTCGAAGAAGCACTCCTCATCAAGGAAGCTCAGGGCGGTGAGGTTACGGTGCTGTCCGCAGGTCCCGACCGCGCCACCGACGCTATCCGCAAGGCTCTCTCGATGGGCGCCGACAAGGCCGTCCACATCAACGACCCGGCACTGCACGGCTCCGACGCGATCCAGACCGCATGGACGCTCGCTGCTGCTCTCGGACAGATCACCTTCGAGAACGACGAGCCTGCCGACCTGATCATCGCCGGCAACGAGGCCACCGACGGCCGCGTCGGCGCTGTTCCGGCCATCATCGCCGAGTACCTGGGCATCCCGCAGCTCACGCAGCTGCGCAAGGTCGTCGTCGCCGACGGCAAGATCACCGGTGAGCGCGAGACCGACGAGGGCGTCTTCGGCCTCGAGGCTTCGCTGCCCGCGATCGTCTCGGTCACCGAGAAGATCAACGAGCCGCGCTTCCCGTCCTTCAAGGGCATCATGGCCGCGAAGAAGAAGGAAGTTCTCGTCTACACGCTGGCCGACCTCGGAGTCGACCCGGAGACCGTCGGAGTTGCCAACGCCGGCACCACCGTGACGTCCTCCACCCCCAAGCCCCCCCGTACCGCTGGTGAGCGCATCGTCGACGAGGGAGACGGTGGCACCAAGATTGCCGCGTACCTCGTCAGCAACAAGGTCATCTGATCGCGCCCTTCTAGACATCCAGCAGAAGAACTCAGGGAGAGTTAAGTCATGGCAGAAGTACTTGTGCTCGTAGAGCACGCAGAGGGTGCGCTGAAGAAGGTCAGCACCGAACTCATCACCGCTGCACGCGCACTCGGTGAGCCGTCGGCAGTTGTCGCCGGCCCCGCGGGCACCGCAGCAAAGCTCGCCGACGCTCTGGCAGCAGCCGGCGCCGAGAAGATCTACGTCGCCGAGTCCGACGACATCGACGGCTACCTGGTCACCCCCAAGGTCGACGTTCTCGCCGCTCTGGTCGAGTCCACCAGCCCGGCAGCAGTCATCACCGCAGCCGGCACCGAGGGCAAAGAGGTTGCCGGTCGTCTGGCCGCACGTCTGGGCTCCGGATTGCTGACCGACGTCATCGAGATCAAGGCTGACGGCACCGGCGTCCACTCCATCTTCGGTGGCGCGTTCACCGTCGAGGCCAAGGCCAACGGCGACGTTCCGGTCTACTCGGTTCGTCCGGGCGCAGTCGAGGCTGCTCCGCAGGCCGGCGCAGGCGAGCAGATCACCGTCGAGGTTCCGGCCCAGGACGAGAGTGCCGTCAAGGTCACCTCGCGTGAGCCCATTGTCGGCGGCGACCGCCCGGAGCTCACCGAGGCGTCGGTTGTCGTCTCCGGTGGACGTGGTGTCGGCAGCGCGGACAAGTTCTCCGTCGTCGAAGAGCTGGCCGACTCCCTCGGCGCTGCAGTCGGTGCTTCGCGTGCCGCTGTGGACTCGGGTTACTACCCCGGACAGTTCCAGGTCGGTCAGACCGGTAAGACGGTCTCGCCGCAGCTGTACATCGCGCTCGGCATTTCCGGTGCCATCCAGCACCGTGCCGGCATGCAGACGTCCAAGACCATCGTCGCGGTCAACAAGGACGAAGAGGCACCCATCTTCGAGATCGCCGACTTCGGCATCGTGGGCGACCTGTTCAACGTCGCACCGCAGCTCACCGAAGCTGTGAAGTCCCACAAGGGCTGAAAAGCACAAACTGCTGTGCGCCTTTATCAACCCCCGCGGTTGATAAAGGCGCACAGTGCTTTATTCACCCGGCCTGCATCGGCATGTCACTTCGTCGATACCGAGACGCCGTTCGCGCTCGATAAACCTTGCGCATGACAATTACGTCAGTCCTTCGCTCCGCGAGTGACAATCTCGGCCGTGAGGTCGCCCAGCCGAGATATTCCCTGATCGTCTCCTCCGACCGCGAGCATCGTGTCGCTGCGCAGCGCCTTCGATACCGAGTGTTCGCCTCCGAGCCAGGCTTCTCCCTCCCCGCTTCGGCCGGGGTGTTCGAACTCGACGCCGACGCCTTCGACGAATTCTGTGATCATCTACTCGTTCGTGACAACATCACCGAGGAGTACGTCGGCTGCTACCGAATGCTGCCGCCGGATTCCGCCGCGGCGGCGGGTGGGTATTACACCGCAACCGAATTCGACATCTCCGCGCTCGATCCGGTGTCGAACAGGATCGTCGAAATGGGTCGTGCGTGCGTCGATCCCGCGCACCGCACCGGATCCGTCCTGAGCCTGATGTGGTCGGGCATCCTGCACTATCTCGAATTGACCGGATACGAGTGGGTGATGGGCTGCGTCTCCGTGCCCGTCTTGCCGAGCCCCGATTCAATCGCCGGCGCCGATGTCCGCGGCGTCCGTGACTTCGTGATGAACAAGCACGCCAGTCCGGGGTCGCGGCGGGTGATCCCACGAAACCCGGTGGTCCTCGGGGGTCTGACGCTCGACGAGATCGCCGCACCGGAACGCGTGACGATGCCACCGTTGCTCCGTGGTTACTTGCGGATGGGCGCGATGATCTGCGGGGAACCTGCTCACGATCCCGAGTTCGGTGTGGCCGATTTTGTTGCGCTGCAGGGCCTTCACTCCGCCAACAAGCGCTATCTGGAACGGCTGCGATCGGCGGCCGCCGCACACGAGTCGGGGATCGGCTGATGACCGCGGCGGTGCCGTACTGGGTGCCGACGAGCCCCTGCGGCGACGGGTGCCTACCCGCGGACGCACCCGGTGTGTCGAGTATCACCGTGATGGCCCGCGGGGTCATGGTCGGTGCCGCACTGTTGACTGCGCCTGTGCTTTCGGCCGGCTGGCTGCTCCCGCGCACCTGGCGTACTGAGATGCAACGCGGATACTCGCGCGCGTTGCTTCGTTGTCTGGGGATGAAGCTGACGGTCGACGATCAGCGGTTGGGGCGCGCGGAACCTGACGGGGTCATGGTTGTCGCCGGTCACGTGTCCTGGACCGATGTCCTCGTCGCGAGCGCCGTTGCTCCGGCCAACTTCGTCGCCCGCGCCGACCTGCTCGACTGGGCAGTGCTCGGCGGTCTCGCGCGCCGGATGCGCGTCGTCCCCATCGACCGCGCTCGCCTGCGTGAACTCCCCGGAACCGTCGACGTCGTTCGCGAACGCCTGCAGCGAGGTGTCCGGGTGATGGTGTTCCCCGAGGGAACGACCTGGTGCGGGCGGGCGTACGGCGGTTTTCGTCCGGCGATGTTCCAAGCAGCCGTCGACGCCGAATGCCCGGTTCAGCCGATGGCGATCCGCTACGAGAACGCCGACGGTTCCCTGTGCACCGGACCCTGCTTTGTCGGCACCGAAACGATCGGTCAGTCCATCCGTCGGATCCTGCGTCAGAAGAACGTCGAGGTGAAGGTCAGGCTGGCTCCGCTCGAGGAGGCAGGGGAGTGTCGAGCCGATCTCGCGCAGCGATGCGAGAGAGCCGTACGCGGCGTCGACATCATCGATCTGGCAGCTCACGACATCTTCGACCCCGCACCGGAACTCGTGACACAAGCCGTGGGACAAATCGATCCTTCCCCGGCGATGAGCGCTTAGCCTGCTGAGCGAGGCTGGTCGAACTCTCGTGCTGGGCTATCCTTGTCAAGCCATGACTCTGCCTGCACACAGTGCCCACGCCGGATTTCCGGTGTACCTCGATCATGCCGCCACGACTCCGATGTCGGCAGCCGCTATCGAGGCGATGACCGATACCTTCAAAACCGTGGGTAACGCGTCCTCGCTGCACGGCTCCGGCCGTGCGGCCCGGCGCCGCGTCGAGGAATCGCGGGAATCGATCGCCGCCAGCCTGGGTGCGCGGCCGTCGGAGGTCATCTTCACCTCCGGAGGCACCGAGAGCGACAATCTCGCGGTCAAGGGCATCTACTGGGCTCGCCGTGACGCAGACCCGCGACGCACTCGCATCCTGGCCAGCTCCGTCGAGCATCATGCGGTGCTCGACGCCGTCGAGTGGCTCGAGCAGCACGAGGGCGCGCGCGTGACGTGGTTGCCGGTCGACGAGAACGGTGTCGTCGACCCGCAGACCTTGCGCGACGAGCTTTCCGTCCACGCCGACGAGGTAGCACTCGTGACGGTGATGTGGGCCAACAACGAGGTCGGCTCCATCATGCCGATCGTGGAGTTGGCGGAGATTTCGGCTGAGTTCGAGATTCCGATGCACAGCGACGCGGTTCAGGCCGTTGCGCAATTGCCGGTCGATTTCGCGGCGAGCAAGTTGTCCGCGCTGAGCATCGCGGCACACAAGTTCGGTGGTCCGCACGGCGTCGGCGCACTGCTGCTCGGACGCCAGGTTCCGTGTGTGCCGCTCCTCCACGGCGGCGGACACGAACGTGATCTGCGTTCGGGCACTCCGGATACTGCGGGCGTTGTCGGGATGGCTGCGGCGCTGCGCGCAAACGTCGAGAACTTCGATTCCAGCACAAGGGAATTGGCGCAGTTGCGTGACCGTTTGATCGACGGAGTCCTGGAGATTCTTCCCGAGTCGGTGCTCAACGGCCCGACCGGATCCGATCGGCTTCCCGGTAACGCGCACTTCACCTTCCCTGGCTGCGAGGGCGATTCGTTGCTGATGCTGCTCGACGCCGCCGGTATCGAATGTTCCACCGGTTCGGCCTGCACCGCCGGTGTGGCCAGAGCCAGCCATGTCTTGATCGCGATGGGCGTCGAATCGCCCGTCGCGCGTGGCTCACTGAGATTTTCGCTCGGACATACGTCGAGTGTCACCGATGTGGACGCGCTCATCGCTGCGCTTCCACAAGTAGTAGAGCGCGCTCGGGCCGCCGGTCTTGCCGGTGCCGGTTCGCGTGGAGGGGATCGCTGATGCGAGTACTCGCAGCCATGAGCGGAGGTGTCGACTCCGCTGTCGCCGCCGCCCGCGCTGTCGCCGCCGGACACGACGTCGTCGGCGTTCATCTTGCTTTGTCCACGGCGCCGGGCGCATTGCGGACGGGTTCGCGTGGATGCTGCTCGAAGGAAGATGCCGGCGACGCCAGGCGCGCCGCCGACGTTCTCGGAATACCCTTCTACGTCTGGGATTTCGCCGATCGCTTCAAGGAAGACGTGATCGACGACTTCGTGGCGTCGTACGCAGCGGGTGAGACCCCCAATCCGTGCCTGCGCTGCAACGAGAAGATCAAGTTCACCGCACTCGCCGACCGTGCAGTCGCTCTCGGCTTCGACGCCGTGGCGACCGGTCACTACGCGCGCCTCGAAGACGGCGTCCTGCGCCGGGCGGTCGACGCTGACAAGGACCAGTCGTACGTCCTCGGTGTGCTGACGGCTGAGCAGCTTTCGCGAGCGATGTTCCCGATCGGTGACACACCGAAAGAACAGATCCGCGAGGAAGCCGCCGAGCGCGGTCTGGCTGTGGCGAACAAGCCTGACAGCCATGACATCTGCTTCATCCCGACCGGCGATACCCGAGCATTCCTGGGTGCGCGCATCGGCGTTCGTCCGGGAAGCGTCGTCGACGCCGATTCGGGTGAAGTCCTCGCTGCGCACGACGGCGTACACGGCTTCACGATCGGACAGCGCAAGGGTCTCGGCGTCGAAGGTCCGGCGGGTGACGGCCGTCCGCGGTACGTGACCGCGATCGAGCCCGAAACCGGAACGGTCCGAGTGGGTTCGGCCAAGAATCTCGACGTCTGGGCCATCTCGGCGCAGCGTGCGATCTGGACCTCGGGCCAGGCGCCGGAGGGCCCCGTCGAATGCATGGTGCAGGTTCGTGCGCACGGTGGACTGGCGCAGGCCGTTGCGGAGGCCGTCGACGACGGTACTTCAAGCGGCGGTATCTCGATCTCGTTGCGCGAACCACTGACCGGCGTCGCAAAGGGACAGGCCGTCGTGTTGTATCGCCCCGACCGCGAACTGGGTGACCAGGTCCTCGGCAGTGGCACCATCTCGGGTACCGAATCCGAGCCGAACACACTGTGACGCAGCAGGTTTCCATCGGTGGTCTCGTCACTGGAATCGGGTCCTGGCCGGGCGCGGATGCCCGCGAAAGTGCCGCAACCATCCTCGGCGAGCTGGGTGGTTTCCCGCATCTGGTGGAGTTGCCGAGCCGCGGACTCGGCGCTGACATGGTCGGCCGGGCGGGGGCAATTCTGGTCGATATCAACCTCGACGCCTCGACCCGTGCCTATCGAGTCGTGCCTCGGAGGGGCAATGTCGCGAAGCGAGCCGAGGACTTTCTGAATCAGGATCTCGACGCGCTCGAGGAAGCCTGGGAGTCAGCGCGCTTGGTCGGCGAAGACCACGTCGTCAAGCTCCAAGTCGCCGGCCCGCTGACACTCGGCGCCGAGATCGAAGTCGCAAACGGTTCGCGAGTTCTCGTCGACCGCGGTGCGCTCCGCGACGTCGCAGAATCACTCGGTGAGGGTCTCGCGCGTCATGCGGCCGAGGTCACTCGCCGCACCGGCGCCGCAGTGGTGATTCAGTTGGACGAGCCGCAGATCGCGGCAGTTCTGGCCGGTTCGCTGCCTGGGCGCACCAAGATGGAGAGCGTTCCGGCACTGCCGGAACCCGAGGCACTCGCCGTACTCGACTCGACGATCAGCGGTTGCGGACTGCCCACAATCGTCCACAGTTGCGGCACAGACATGCCGTGGGATCTACTGAGGCGAAGCCAGGCGTTCGGCGTGAGCTTCGACATGTCGCTCATCGGCTCACGCGATCTCGACGGTATCGGCCAGTTGTTCGACGCCGGCAAGGAATTGGCGCTCGGTCTGGTTCCGTCCGTGGAGCCGGAAAAGCCGGTGACGTGGAAAGAGTGTGCGATGCCCGCCGTCACACTGGTAGATCGTCTCGGCTTCTCTCGTGAACTCCTGCAGACCCAGGTCGCGGTCACTCCGCGTTGCGGTCTTTCGGGTGCGAACCTCGACTGGGCTCGTGCCGCCCTTCGGCTGTGTACAGACGTCGGCAAGGCATTGGTGGACGATCCGTCGGCGTTCTAGTGTGTGCGTTCCGATGTGGAGTCGTGTGGTGTGTCGGTGTGAACCGATAATCTTCTAGCTGTGACTGAAACCGCGGATGCAATGCAGCCAGCGCCCAACGAGGCGCGCGAGCAGTGGACGGAGCTGGCCGAAGAGGTACGCCAGCATCAGTTCCGCTACTACGTTCGTGATGCGCCCGTCATTTCGGACGGTGCATTCGACACATTGCTCGGGCAGCTCAATGCTCTCGAAGAGCAGTACCCGGATCTGCGAACTCCCGACTCTCCGACGCAACTCGTCGGTGGCGGATTCGCGACGGACTTCACGTCCGTCGACCACCTCGAGCGGATGCTCAGCCTCGACAACGTCTTCGACGAGTCGGAGCTCCGAGCATGGATCGCCAAGGTAGAGCAGGAAACCGGGCCGGAACTGCACTATCTCTGTGAAGTGAAAATCGATGGTGTCGCCCTCAATCTCGTCTACGAGAACGGCAAACTCGTTCGTGCCGCAACCCGCGGTGACGGTCGTACGGGCGAGCTGGTCACGCTCAACGCTCTGACGATCAACGACATCCCGGAGCGCCTTACCGCCACGGACGAGTACCCGATTCCGAGCCTGCTCGAGGTGCGTGGCGAGGTGTTCTTCCGCCTCGAGGACTTCGCAGCACTCAATGCCTCCCTGGTGGAGGAGGGGAAGGCGCCGTTCGCCAATCCGCGCAACTCCGCGGCGGGCTCCCTGCGTCAGAAGAATCCTGCCGTCACCGCGCGTCGCCGCCTCGGAATGATCTGCCACGGGTTCGGGCGCATGGAAGGTTTCGAGCCGGCCTCGCAGTACGACGCCTACGTGGCCCTCGCCGCCTGGGGTCTGCCGGTGTCCACGCACACCTCACGGGTGGTCGGCGCCGACGCCGTGGTCGAGAAGATGAAGTACTGGGGAGAACACCGCCACGACGTCGAGCACGAGATCGACGGGTTGGTGGTCAAGGTCGACGAGATGTCGTTACATCGACGTCTGGGCACCACGTCGCGCGCACCACGGTGGGCTATCGCGTACAAGTACCCGCCGGAAGAGGTCACGACCAAGCTCCTCGACATCCGGGTCAGTGTCGGACGTACGGGTCGTGTGACGCCGTTCGCGTACATGGAACCCGTCACGGTGGCGGGTTCCACTGTGTCCTTGGCCACGCTGCACAACGGCTCGGAGGTCAAGCGCAAGGGTGTGCTGATCGGCGACACCGTGGTGTTGCGCAAGGCCGGAGACGTCATCCCCGAGGTTCTCGGTCCCGTGGCAGACGTTCGTGACGGTACCGAGCGCGAGTTCGTCATGCCGACACATTGTCCCGAGTGCGGCACGTCGTTGGCACCCGCGAAAGAGGGCGACGTCGACGTGCGATGCCCCAATCAGCAGTACTGCCCGGCGCAGTTGCGCGAGCGCGTGTTCCACGTCTCGGGGCGCGGTGCATTCGACATCGAGGTGCTCGGTTACGAGGCCGCGACCGGGCTGTTGGAGGCGAAGGTCATCGGCGACGAGGGCGATCTCTTCTCACTCGACGCCGAGAAACTGATCGAAGTTCCGATCTTCCGCACCAATGCGGGATCCCTGTCCGCCAACGGAAAACGCTTGCTGGCCAACCTGGATTCGGCCAAGGACAAGCCGCTGTGGAGAGTGCTTGTGGCACTGTCGATTCGGCACGTCGGCCCCACTGCCGCGAGGGCGTTGGCCGGCGAATTCGGCTCGCTGCAACGCATTCGGGAAGCCTCGGTCGACGAGTTGGCTGCAGTGGACGGCGTCGGATCGACTATCGCCGCCGCCGTCGTGGAGTGGTTCTCCGTCGACTGGCATCAGCAGATCGTCGACAAGTGGGCGTCGGCCGGAGTACGCATGGAGGACGAACGCGACAATTCGATTCCGCGCAATCTCGAGGGCCTCTCGATCGTCGTCACCGGTTCGCTCGAGACCTACTCACGTGATCAGGCGAAGGAAGCGATTCTGGTGCGCGGCGGCAAGGCGGCAGGGTCGGTCTCGAAGAAGACTGCGTTTGTCGTCGTCGGTGAAGCACCCGGTTCCAAGCACGACAAGGCGGTCGAATTGGGTGTGCCGGTGCTCGACGAAGACGGCTTTCGGCGGTTGCTCGAAGATGGCCCGGATGCGGTCGCTCCCACCGATTTGGACGAACCAGAGTGACTTTGTCCGATTTCTGAGATTGGTGTGCTGGGTGCGATAGTGACGCCATGATCGAGATTCGTGAAGTTCTACCGGCTGAGTTCGAGACCGTCGGGGAGCTGACTGTGCAGTCGTACGTGGGTGGCGGATTTGTCGCCGGCGGATCGCCGTACGCGGAGCGCCTGCGAGACACCGCAACTCGGGTGGAGCAGGGCCGGGTGCTGGTTGCGGTTCTCGGTGACGAAGTCGTGGGCTCGTTGACGATCGCAGAACCCGGCACGCCCTTCGCGGATGTTGCGCAGAAGGGCGAACTCGAGTTCCGCATGCTCGCAGTCTCGCCGCAAGCTCGGGGATCGGGCGCCGGAACCGCATTGGTTCGCGCAGTGATCGCCGAAGCCTACGACCGCGGCGATCACTCGGTGGTCATCTCGACGCAGCCCGAGATGGTCGATGCCCGTCGTATCTACGACCGCAACGGTTTCGTCCCCGATCCCGAGCGGGCGTGGGAGCCGATTCGCGGTATGGAACTGACCGTCATGGTTCGCGGCCTGGCCTGATCAGCCAGCCTGGTCAACCCAGTACCGTCGCCACGATTCCTGCGAGGTAGCCGAGGCGGGCTATCTCCGAAGGGCGGAATTCGGGCCCACCGGGACGACCGAGCATGAGGACTCGATTGCCGGAGCCGAGAGGTGCGGCAGCGAGGCTGGTGTTCATGTCGCGCCATACGTCCGGAACCCAGTCGGCCTCGCCGTCGAGGGCGGTGGGCTTGTCCAGTGGCATCCACGGAATGTCGGTGGCGTGGGTTTCCGGCGCGCCGGCGCTACCGACGACGCGGTACGCACCGTGCTTGCCGATGTCCGCGACGACGCACCAGCCGACTCGCAGTACACGCGGCGCGCCGTCGACGAGGACCTGTAGTCGATCGTTTCGGGCCGTCGCAACGGAATCTATGAGTTCGAGCTCACGGTGAGTGTCGAGAATCCCGGCGTAGGGGCGGATCGAATCGACCAGCACGTCCGGTAGATGCTCGGCAGCGGTGATCAAGGTGTCGGGCAGCGCGCCCGGTTCGACGTCGACCACGAGGTCGTCGATGGCAAAACCGTCACCTCGTTCCACGACGTCGAGGGAGAGGATGTCTGCGCCCACGGATCCGAGAGCTACGGCGAGCGCGCCGAGGCTGCCTGGTCGATCGGGCAGTTGGACGCGAAGCAGGTACGACACGTGCGTGCCTTTCGCTGATCGGTTCTCGCCCGGATCACGTCGACCCGGGCCTGACTCATCTTTGCACTTGCCCAACCTGCGATGGTGGGCGCCGCGGCGGCGTCACGCCAGATGCACATGCTTGTCACACGAGCGAAACACACTGCGGGCTTTCGGCGTGGCGATCGACACAGTGAGCGTGCTCGTCGTTCGATACAGCGGGCGTGCTTACAGGTCTGTCGCGGCGAGCAACTAGGCTGGACCGGCAATGTTCACGTCCTCTTCCGAAAGGGGCCCCGCGGTGCCTGCCATCTCCCGTGACGAGGTCGCGCACCTCGCGCGGCTGTCCAGACTCGCCCTGTCCGATGCCGAACTCGACGAGTTCGCCGGTCAGTTGGATTCGATTCTCAACCACGTCAAGGTGGTCACCGAGGTTGCGGCCGACGACGTCCCGCCCATGGCGAATCCCAATGCCGTCACCAACGTGACGCGCCCCGACGTGATCGTGCCCGGGTTGACCCCCGAGCAGGCATTGTCCGGAGCACCCGCAGTCGAACAGGATCGCTTTGCGGTTCCGCAGATCCTTGGAGAGGGCGAATGACCGATCTGACCACGCTGGACGCCGCTGAGCTTGCCGGCAAGATCCACTCGCGTGAGGTGTCCTCCGTAGAGGTCACGCAGGCGCATCTCGACCGCATCGCGGCCGTCGACACCGAGTACCACGCCTTCCTGCACGTTGCAGGCGAACAGGCTCTCGAAGCCGCCGCAGCAGTGGACAACTCGCTCGCAGGCGGAAACGAACCAGCTTCGGCACTCGCCGGCGTTCCGATCGCGTTGAAGGACATCTTCACCACGACGGACATGCCGACCACCTGTGCGTCGAAAATTCTCGAAGGCTGGGTCGCGCCGTACGACGCGACTCTGACCTCCAAGCTGCGCGCTGCCGGCATCCCGATCCTCGGCAAGACGAACCTCGACGAGTTCGCGATGGGCTCTTCGACCGAGAACTCGGCCTTCGGCCCGACGCGTAACCCGTGGGACGTCACCCGCATCCCCGGTGGCTCGGGCGGCGGTAGCGCAGCGGCGCTCGCGTCCCGTCAGGCCCCGCTGGCCATCGGCACTGACACCGGCGGTTCGATCCGTCAGCCCGCTGCGGTCACCGCGACGGTCGGAACCAAGCCGACGTACGGAACTGTCTCACGCTTCGGACTCGTCGCGTGCGCGTCCTCGCTCGATCAGGGCGGTCCCTGTGGCCGCACCGTGCTCGACACCGCTCTGCTGCACGAGGTCATCGCCGGGCACGATCCGCGTGACTCCACGTCCATCGACGCCCCCGTGCGTCCGGTGGTCGCTGCGGCACGTGAAGGTGCAGCCGGCGACCTGCGCGGCGTCAAAGTCGGTGTGGTCAAGGAACTTCACTCCGACAGCTACCAGCCCGGCGTCATCGCTTCCTTCGACGCTGCTGTCGAGCAACTCAAGGCTTTGGGCGCCGAAGTTGTCGAGGTTTCGTGCCCGAGCTTCGAGCATGCGCTCGCGTCGTACTACCTGGTGCTGCCCAGTGAGGTCTCGTCCAACCTGGCTCGCTTCGACGCCATGCGCTACGGACTGCGTGTCGACGACGGCAACATGAGTGCCGACCAGGTCATGGCGGCAACCCGCGCTGCCGGTTTCGGTCCGGAGGTCAAGCGCCGCATCATGATCGGCACCTACGCACTGTCCTCGGGCTACTACGACGCCTACTACGGTTCGGCGCTCAAGGTTCGTACGCTCATCGCGCGCGATTTCGACAAGGCCTACGAGAAGGTGGACGTACTGGTCTCGCCGACCAGCCCGTTCACGCCGTGGAAGTTGGGGGAGAAGGTCGGCGATCCGTTGGCCATGTACCTCTCGGACCTGTGCACGTTGCCGACCAACCTGGCCGGACACTGCGCGATGTCGGTGCCCTCGGGCCTGTCCGCGGACGACAACCTGCCGGTGGGCTTGCAGATCATGGCGCCCGCCATGGCTGACGAGCGCCTCTACCGTGTCGGTGCGGCCTACGAAGCAGCTCGCGGCCCGATCGCGACTGCAGTCTGACCTGTTTGCTGTGCGCCTTTATCAACCCCCCGCGGTTAATAAAGGCGCACAGCAGTTTCAGGAGCAAGTTCTCAGGGCCGTCCCCTGATCGGTTCCGTAGCGATGGCCGTGACCGGCGGGGACACCGAGCGAACCGAGCATGTCGACGGTGGTCTGCAAGAACGTGACACCCGGGATCCACTGCGGGATCGGTGCATCTTGCACGGCACGGCTCAGATCCGGCTTCTGCGTCGCGAGGGCGGGGGACCACCACACCACCGGGTCGGACGTGTTCGCTAGGACGGTTGCGCCGTCCGTCCGTGTCGCGCCGGCCGGGGGACCTGCCCACAACACGTCGCACGGGACGATGGGACTGCCCTCGGACAGTGCGGCGCTGCCGCCGACGGCGCCGAGGCTCTGTCCGTAGAGGAACAGGTCCGGTCGATCCTCGGCGGGCATGGCGGCAATGTGGCTGCCGACGGCGGTGAACAGAGCGGTTGCCGATTCTTCGGCGTCGTCGCGGCTGAACAGGAATGTCGCCCAACTGGGTGCGTCGGAGTATTGCTGCCCGACTATTGCGACGTCGCCGCCGAACCGTTGCTCGATACCGTCGACTGCATGCGTGTCGATCCACCCCGATCCGGTCGGAACGGCCACTACGACGCTGTTGCGGGCAAAGCCGCCGACGCGATCGAGTTCGCTCACCGCGAGAGCGGCACGTGATGCAGTGTCGGGTGCCGAATCCAAACCGGCGTAGACACGCACCGAGTCTTCGCCTGCTGCGACGAATTTGCGTCCCTCCGCCCCCATCGACGTCCACGAGATGAGAGATTCGGGGCTGCCTGACACAGAGGCCGAAAGTGGCTGTGTCAGAGCAGTGTCGATGTACGCGTTGGACTTGTCGAACGAATCGGCGAGGCCGTTCCACACGACGGGACCGACTACCAACTGCACCCCGAGAACACCCATGACCAGTGCGCCGACGCTCCGCGCGAAACCCATCCACCGCAGCGCCTTCGAAATTCCGATCCCGAGGCCCCAGAGACCAAGTGCGGTCAGTGCTGCAATGCAACCCGCCTCCGCCCAGTGGAGAAGTCCGGCAGACGGTGCGCCCATCGCCGCTCGCAACGAGTTCTGCCAACCGGCGGCGGCGAACATCGCAACTGCGGTGCCGGCAGTCGACAACCCGAACGCGGTGATGCGCCAATGACGTTCGTCGAATCGGGCCTTGACCCGGTCGGGGACGAGCCGACGGGCTACCGCGGAGAACGCCCACATCGCCAGTAGTCCGGCCGCGACGAGCAGACCGCTGAACACCCCTTGTAGTACGGCTGATCGCGGCAGGAGTCCGGGAGCCAGCGAGATGGCGGACATCGCTGCCACGGCGACGCTCGTGGACACGCGGGGGAGTGCGAGCGCCCCGACTCGGGCGAGGACGGGGGTCCGTGACGCATTCAGAACGCTCATGCTGCAATCGCTTTCGGGGAGTAGGAGAACTCGTTCGACGGGTCGAGGCGCCGCGATCGCATCAGGGTGAAGCCGAAGGCGGAGACTGCCAGAACACCGGCCGTGCCGTAACCGAATCCCGATTCCGCGACCGGCGTCAGATAGCTTTGGCGCCAGGAGTTTCCGTTCACAGCCGTGACGGCTACATCGGCCATCGCGAAGCAATACCCTCGTGAGAGAAAGGACGTGCGGTCTTCACACGCGGCATGCATTCGCTGGTCGAGCTGACCGTCGAGGACCTGACGTGCCCACGGCCCCAGTTCCGTTCCGTGCGAATGCGCGTAGCGGAGTAGGTCGTAGCCGAGATCGTGCGCTTTGCAGGCCGAGTCGAATTCGTCGGGAAGTGGGACCGGCGACGAGCAGTCGCCGTGGGGATTGGCGAGGTATCCGTCGACGACGGCGGGGGTGTAACCGGCGAATGCCGCAAAGTCCGCCGGGATGGTGGTCGCAGCGTCAGCGGCATCCGCAGTAGTCACGGTGGCGATGGCCCTGGATGCGTTCGAATTCTCGGTGCGCGGCGACTGGGCTCCGCTCGCTCCGGCGGTGACCGTGATCGCTGCCGTTGCAGCCAGCGCCAGGGCCGCCCAGGTGCCGGCGCTTCGAGAGATGTCTTTCACCCGTGTGATCCGCATGCCGTTCACGCTATGAACGGACAATCCTGGCGGTCATCGCTCTGTGGAGGGGTTCTCCGACGCGCATTCGGGTGAGAATTCCCTCCCCTGTGATACCTCGGAGGTAGGGGGATCTCACTCTGCAGTATGAGGACTTTCGGGGTTCGCCTTCATAGGCTTGACGAGTGATCAAGGTCCGTAGGAAGAACAAGGGTGCACCGGATGTGCCCGCGCCGACATACGCCACCGCCGGGTCGATGCTGTCCGGCCTCGACGGGGCGGTCGTTCATTCGGAGAAAGTGCGTCGGGCAACCAGTTTCGTGGCCCGCGGTCAGTTCTGGAACATCGTCATCGTAGCGATCACCCTGATCCTCTATTCGATTGCCTGGCCGACACTGCAACTGACGCATCATGTTTCGCCGCCGATCATGCCCTTCGTCGCCGCGTTGGCTGCATTTCCGTTCGTCCTGATCCGGATCAACGCTCCGTTGGGGTGGGCGGTGTCGGCGGTCTCGGCGTTGATCATCCCGTTGGTGTTCGACAACACTCCCGGTTACGACTACCCGTGGCAGGTCGTCCACATCATCGTGCTGATGTCGTTGCTGGCCGCAGTGAGTCTGCGGGCGCCCATTCAGGTTGTCGGTGTCGCCTGGATCGCCACGGTGCTGCTCTTTCTCGGCAACGCCCCGGGAAGCGACGGCGCCGGTTGGGCTGTCGGGCTGAGTGCCCTGGTCGTCTTCTGCCTGTTGATCCGCTGGTTGGTCCTCTCGCGCCGCCAGTTGGCCAAGCAGGAGGAAGTCAGCGAACTCGAACGCACTCGACGCACGATCCTCGAGGAGAAGGCGCGGATCGCGCGCGACTTGCACGACATCGTGGCCCACCACATGTCGATGGTGGTCGTGCAAGCTCAGAGTGCGCCGTACAGACTCGATGCAGTCACTCCGGAGATCCGAACCGAATTCGAATCGATAAGTGAGACAGGGCGAGCAGCGCTCAACGAGATTCGTGGTCTCCTCGGAGTACTGCGCAGCGACGGGGACCACATGGTGACAGCTCCGCAACCGGGCGTCGACCAGTTGGACGAACTGTTGCTCGGCAGTACCCGTGCCGGTTTGCCGGTATCGTGGCGAGTCGACGGCGATCGAGCGTCGGTCTCGGAATCCACGGGCCTTGCGCTCTACCGGATCATTCAGGAGTCGATCACCAACGCGGCCAGGCATTCGCCAGGCGGACCCATTGAGGTCGCCGTGGCCTTCGGTCCGCAATCGGTGAGCGCGCTCGTGAACAACGGACCTTCGCCATTGGGTGGCAATCAGCACTCGGCGTCGGAAACCACTGGTGGCAACGGAATCCGCGGAATGCGTGAGCGGGCTTCGGCGGTGGGCGGCATGCTGTTGGCAAACCGGCGCGAGGACGGAGGGTTCGAGGTCCGGGCCGAGTTGCCGTCGGTGCCCGCCTAGGCTGTCCGAGTGCCCATCACAGTATTCATCGCAGACGACCAGGCGATGGTTCGACAAGGGTTCGGAGCCCTACTCTCCGCCCAGCCCGACATCAGCGTGATCGGCGATGCGCCGGACGGCAAGATCGCCGTCGCCGAGGTCGCGCGATTGCGTCCGGATGTGGTCTTGATGGATGTTCGCATGCCCGAGATGAACGGACTCGACGCTGCCCGCCAGATTCTGTCCGCCGGATGGGAACCGCCGGTGCGAGTCCTCATGCTCACCACTTTCGACATCGACGACTACGTCTACGAGGCCCTGAGCGTCGGAGCGAGCGGTTTCATGCTCAAGGACGCACCGGCTGAGGAGCTGATTCGGGCGGTACGCGTCGTTGCCGAAGGGCAGGCTTTGCTGGCGCCGACGGTGACTCGGCGTCTGATTGCCGATGTGACCAGCCGGCGGGCGGCCCCGCGCGCACGGCCCGAAGCGCTGGACGCCCTGACCCCGCGTGAGCGCGAGGTCCTCGAACTGATCGCCCGCGGATTGTCCAACGTCGAGATCGCCGAGCGGCTGTTCGTCGCCGAGCAGACCGTCAAGACCCATGTCGGAAAGGTGCTGTCGAAGCTCGATCTGCGCGATCGCGCCCAGGCAGTCGTGTTGGCGTACGAAAGCGGGCTCGTCACGCCGGGTTAGGGGTCCCGTGCGGCGCGGCGTTGCGGCTCGGCAACGCCGCTATCCTGCGGCAATACCGTGACTGGGGGAAGATGGACACCAAGATCCACAATCCGGTCACGAGAGGTGCTGCACTATGCGAATCGGAATCCTCACGGGCGGCGGCGACTGCCCGGGCTTGAACGCGGTCATCCGCGCCGTCGTACGTACGTCGGCCGGTCGTTACGGCAGTACCGTGGTCGGATTCCGGGACGGCTGGCGAGGATTGCTCGAGGACCGCAAGGTCCCGCTCGACTCCGATGACCGCATCAACCGCATCCTCACCCGCGGCGGCACGATCCTCGGCACCGCTCGCGTGAACCCCGACAAACTCCGTGCGGGCCTCGATCAGATCAAGCAGACTCTCGACGACAACGGGATCGACGTCCTGATCCCAATCGGCGGCGAAGGCACTCTCACCGCGGCCAGTTGGCTTTCCGAGAGCGGCGTACCCGTGATCGGTGTGCCCAAGACGATCGACAACGACATCGACTGCACGGACGTGACTTTCGGTTTCGACACCGCCTTGGCTGTCGCCACCGACGCCATTGACAGGCTCCACACCACGGCCGAATCGCACCAGCGCGTCATGCTCGTCGAGGTCATGGGCCGGCATGCGGGCTGGATCGCGCTGCAGGCCGGACTGGCGTCGGGGGCACACCTGACTCTGGTTCCGGAACAGCCGTTCGACGTCGACGAGGTGTGCGCGATGGTCAAGAAGCGCTTCCAGCGTGGCGACTCCCACTTCATCTGCGTCGTGGCTGAAGGTGCGATGCCCGATCCCGCGTCGATGACCCTGCGCGAAGGTGGCATAGACGAGTTCGGCCACAAGATCTTCACCGGTGTCGCGCAGCAGCTCGGAAACGAGATCGAGCGCCGCATCGGCAAGGAAGTTCGCACCACCGTCCTCGGGCACATTCAGCGCGGTGGCACCCCGACGCCGCACGACCGCATCCTCGCCACTCGCTTCGGCGTTCATGCCACCGACGCAGCTCACCGCGGAGATTTCGGTCAGATGGTCGCGTTGCACGGAACGTCCATCGACCTCGTTCCGCTCGCCGAGGCGACCCGCAAACTCAAGACGGTGCCCAAGGAGCGCTACGAGGAGGCAGCCGCATTCTTCGGCTGAGCCGCAGACGCATAAACTGATCACCATGACTGCTGTCGATGCGCCCGACATCCTCGATTACGACGAAGTACTGACCAAGTACGAGCCTGTGATGGGTATGGAGGTGCACGTAGAACTCGGCACCGCGACCAAGATGTTCTGCCCGTGCCCCACCGAGTTCGGTGCCGAACCCAATACCCAGGTGTGCCCGGTCTGTCTGGGCATGCCCGGTTCGTTGCCGGTGGTGAACGCAGCCGCTGTCGAGTCCGCGATCCGGATCGGCCTTGCGCTCAACTGCTCCATCACGCCGTGGGGCCGATTCGCACGCAAGAACTACTTCTACCCGGATCAGCCGAAGAACTACCAGATCTCCCAGTACGACGAGCCGATCGCAACCGAGGGTTACCTCGACGTGATCCTCGACGACGGCACGACGTGGCGCGTCGAGATCGAGCGCGCCCACATGGAGGAGGACACCGGTAAGTCCCTCCACGTGGGTGGCGCTACCGGTCGTATCCACGGTGCCAGCCATTCGCTGCTCGACTACAACCGTGCGGGCGTTCCCTTGGTGGAGATCGTCACCAAGACCATCCACGGTGCCGGTGAGCGCGCCCCCGAGGTTGCTCGCGCGTACGTCACGGCGCTTCGTGATCTGCTGAAGTCCCTCGACGTCTCTGACGTCCGCATGGATCAGGGATCGATGCGCTGCGACGCCAACATCTCCCTCATGCCGATCGGTTCCACCGAACTGGGGACCCGCACCGAGACCAAGAACGTCAACTCCCTCAAGAGCGTCGAGGTCGCAGTTCGCTACGAAATGCGCCGTCAGGCAGCAGTTCTCGACGCCGGCGGTGAGGTCATCCAGGAGACCCGCCATTTCCAGGAAGGCGACGGCACCACCGCAGCGGGACGCCGGAAGGAAACGGCCGAGGACTACCGCTACTTCCCGGAACCGGATCTCGAGCCCGTCGCTCCGAGCGCCGAGTGGGTCGAAGAACTGCGCGGTACCTTGCCGGAGCTTCCCTGGATTCGCCGTGCGCGGATCCAGAAGGACTGGGGAATCTCCGACGAGGTCATGCGCGACCTCGTCAACGCCGGTGCCATCGATCTGGTGATCGCGACCACCGAGGCCGGTGCTTCGCCCGAGGCAGCGCGCTCCTGGTGGCTGTCCTACCTGTCACAGCAGGCGAACACCCGTGGCGTCGAACTCGGCGCTCTGCCGATCACCCCGGCGCAGGTTGCCCAGGTCGTAGCTCTCATCGACAGCGGCAAGCTCAACAACAAAGTGGCTCGCCAGGTCGTCGATCACGTCCTCGACGGCGAGGGTGACCCGGAGCAGGTTGTCGCGGCCCACCCGGAGTTGGTCGTCGAACGTGACGAAACCAAGCTCAAGGCAGCCGTCGACGAAGCGCTCGCAGCGAACCCCGACATCGCGGACAAGATTCGCAGTGGCAAGGTGCAGGCCGCCGGAAAGATCGTCGGCGACGTCATGAAGGCCACTCGTGGACAGGCAGACGCGGCTCGTGTGAAGGAACTTGTCATCGAGGCGTGCAGCTAGCGCACACTGAATTTCTGACACTGATGCCCGGCCGAATCGAATTCGGCCGGGCATCAGTGTTTTTCGCTGTCGTTTTGCCGCTGTCGGTCTACAGACCAGGGACCACAACCGCGCGGCCGCTGAGCGTTCCGGCGGCCAGTCGTCGATACGCTTCGGCGCCGTTGTCGAGACTGAAGGTCTCCACCGCGATGTCGAAGATGCCGGCGTGCGCCAGGTCGATCAATTCGATCAGCTCGTTGCGGGCACCCCAGTACGGAACTGTCACCGAAGCCTCGTAAGGACTTTGGAAGAACCCGACTTTGGCATGGGCCTGCCCGTCGCCGATCCCGACGATCGTGACGTCCGATCCGACGCCGGCGACAGCCATCGCGGTGTCGATGGTGGGCTGATAGCCGACGAAGTCGAGAACCAGTGCGGCGCCCTGACTTCCGGTGATCCTGCGGACGTTCTCGGCCGCGTCCTTGTCGGACAGAACCACTTCGTGAGCGCCTACCTTGGTTGCCAGTTCGAGCTTGTCCGCGCTCACGTCGAGTGCGATGACGGTTGCTGCCGAGAGGTGGCGGAGGAGTTGGATGGCGACATGGCCGAGACCGCCGGTACCGATGACGACGGCGTACGAGCCACCGCGAAGTTTCGGCAGTGAACGCTTGATCGCGTGATACGGAGTCAGACCGGCGTCGGTCAGCGGCACCGTCTTGACCGGATCGAGGTCGCCGATCGGGACGAGGTGGCGAGGTGAATCGACGATCATGAATTCGGCCAACGCGCCGGGTGCACCGAGACCAGGAGGATTGATGCCGAGTTCTTTTGCTCGAGAACAGTAGTTTTCGAGTCCTTGCGAGCAGTGCCAACAGCTGCCACAGCCCCAGGGTCCGTAGACGACGACATTGGTTCCGATGTCGAGCCCTTCGACGCCCTCGCCGACGGCGGCGACCCGGCCGGCGCCCTCGTGGCCGAGCGTGAGAGGAAGGCCGTAGGTGTACTGCTCCTCGGGCAGGCTCATGATGAAGTCGTCCGAGTGGCAGACGCCGGCAGCGGTGACTTCCAGGAGCACTTCACCTGGACCGGGCTCGGGTTTGGGAATCTCCGTGAGTTCGGGTTCTGCGCCGATTCTCGTGTACTGGATTGCCTTCATACCGACTCCTTTGTCGTGGTTGGGCCAACCGGTCCTGGCAAATGCGTGGTGTTTAGCCCCGCTAACAAAAGAGTACGCATCTGTGCATGTTCGGTCACGGGATCCGTGACCGAACAGACATGGCGGCTCAGTCGATCCCGCCGCTGCCACTCGGCATCGGGATCTTGACCACCTTGTCGTCGTTCGGACCCGGCTCGCCCGCGGTTTTGTTTATCGTGCTCGCCCACATCAAACCGTCGGATCCGAGTGCCAAACCGCCCAGCTGGCCGTACGTGTCTTTCGCCACTGCCGACGGCGCGGTCGTGACGGCACCTGTTCCTGGATCTGCGGCCAGCGCCGAGATCGCTTTGCCGGCCCCCAGCGCGACAGCTACCACTCCCTGCGCCGCGATGCACCCGCCGACTCCGGGTCGGTCGGGCCACGTCCACGCGGGGGATGTCACCGTGCCGTCGGCGCCGACGCGTTGGAGGCGATCCTCGAGAGTGGTTCGGTCCGTGACCCACGTCGCGATTCCCGGATCGACGCACACGCCGCCGCCGTTTCCGATTCCGGACAGAACAACTTCCGGGCGAGGCGGCGCAGCGTTGGGTGTCAGCGATCGGACCCGCAAGAGTTTCCCCGCCAACGAGGCGGGATCCTGAGCAACCGCGGGGTTTCCGGTATCGCCTGTCAGAACCATGAGCTGGTCCGGGGCCGCGAACTCCAGTGACCCGCCGTTGCCGCTCGCGCCGCGCGGGATTCCACCGAGTACTTCCTTGGCGGTGTCACCCGGAGCGATGCGGACCACCCGGTTGTCCGTTCCGGTGGTGACGTAGGCATAGATCAGGTTGTCTTCGACAAACGTGGGGGAGAGTGCGATGTCGAGCAGGCCGCCGTCACCGCTGCCGTCGACGTCGATCTTGGCTACCTCGACCGGTGTCGTGTTGGGAGCTACCTGCATGATCCGGCCGGTCCGCCGTTCGGCAACCAGACCGGAGTTCCCGTCCGGGAGTGTGACGAGCCCACCCGTGGTGTCGAGACAGGTTGCGATCACGGCGGTGTCGGCATCCTGACACGGTCCGAGGGGGCCGGTCCGCGGCGCCGGCGGCGTGGTCGACGGCGGCGGGTTCTCCGGCTGCACTTCCGCGCTGGCCTGGTTGGTCGGTTCGGGTGTGAACGGCGAGGCAGTCGATTCGTCGAAGTCGGCGCAACCTGCGAGCAACGATGTCCCGAGCACCAGCGCCAGTGCGCCCAGCGCTGCATGCCTACCCGTAGTCATGCCCAAGACGTTACGTAATGCACGGCAGATGCCGCCACGCCGGACCAAGGTTCCCCGTCGAGTTCGTGAATCGGTCATAGGCTCACCTACGTGACTGACGAGCGAAAAGATCCCAGCGAGTTGTCGGATGCGGACAAGCCGACGGGCAATGTGTCCAGTCCGTATGATTCGCCCACCGAACAATTTCCGACGGTGAGCGCCAAGAATCCGTTGCCGCGGACCGACGACGATCTCGATTTCGGTTCCACGAACGCCAACTCCCTGACCGAACAGATACCGACATACCGAGCACCTGGCGCGGATCAGCCGACCGTGGCTCTCGAGCGTGAGACGGCGTACGACGCTCCGATCGCCGCCGTTCCCACCGCCGAAGCCGTGGCAGGTACAACTGAGTCTCCGCGGGGCCGAGGCACTCTCGACCTCGGGTTGCTTGCACTGCGATTGGCCGTCGGTGGAACTGCGTTGGTGCACGGTCTGCAGAAGTTGACCGGTATCTGGAACGGGCCGGGGCTGAACGGGTTCGAGTCGATGCTGGCGGACGCCGGGTTCCAGCAGGCGAAGTGGATGGCGATACTCGGCGCCGTCGGTGAAGTCGCAGGTGGCGCCCTCCTGATCCTCGGGTTGCTGACTCCCGTTGCGGCAGCGTCGGTTCTGGCGGTGATGATCAATGCGTGGGCGCTGCGTCAGGCGAGCGCACCCGGCCTGGAGTACTTCGCCCCGGCCGGGACCGAGTACGAGATGCTGCTCGGAATCTGTGCGGGCGTCATCATTTTGACGGGACCAGGTCGTATTGCGCTCGACGGTCGTCGTGGCTGGGCAACTCGTCCGTTTATCGGATCGCTCGTGGTTTTGATCCTCGGTATCGCTGCCGGCGTCTGCACCTGGATCTTCCTGAACGGTGCCAATCCGCTCATCTGAAACTCGCGCCGTCGAACCAACGAACCGCCGCTCTCCGAATCGGAGAGCGGCGGTTCGTTTGTGAAGGATCAGTCCTTGACGAGTACCGGGTCGGCGTTCGCGGACGGGATGGCCGTTCCGTCCTTGAGCTTGCGACCGAGGACCGACTTGCGGTGACCGTAGGCGAAGTACACGAGCACACCGATGGCCATCCAGACGAGGAACCGGATCCAGGTCTCGACCGAGAGGTTGAGCATCAGCCAACCGCAGGCGAGCACGGCGACGATCGGAACGAACGGCACCAGCGGGACGCGGAATCCGCGCGGCAGGTCGGGGCGGGTGCGGCGAAGGACGATGACACCGACACAAACCAGGACGAAGGCGAACAGCGTTCCGATGTTGACCATCTCTTCGAGCGTGCCCATGGGGAAGAACGCTGCCAGGACGGCAACGATGCCACCGACGATCAACGTGATGCGCATCGGGATGCCCTTGGCGTTGGTCTTGGCCAGGCTGCGCGGCATGAGGCCGTCACGGGACATGGCGAAGAGGACGCGGGTCTGGCCGAGCATCATGACCATGACAACTGTCGTGAGGCCGGCCAGGCCACCGAAGTTGATGGCGGTTTGTGCCCAACCGATTCCGTTGGCCTCGAATGCGGTTGCGAGGGTGGCGCTGGAATCGCCGACCAGCGGACTGCCGTCCTTGAGTTCGGTGTACTTGACCATGCCGGTCAGTACGAGCGTGACGGCAACGTAGAGAACCGTGACGATGGCGAGCGAGCCGAAGATTCCTCGCGGCAACGACTTCTGCGGGTTCTTGGTTTCCTCGGCGGTGGTGGCGACGACGTCGAAACCGATGAAGGCAAAGAACACGAGGCTGGCGGCTGCGAGCAATCCGTAAGCGCCGTAGCTGCTTCCGCCTGCGCCGGTCAGCCAGGAGAACAAGGTCTGATGGATTCCGCTTGCAGAACTCTCGGTTCCTTCGGACGGCGGGATGAAGGGGGAGTAGTTCTCCTTCTTGATGTAGAACGCGCCCACGACGATGACGAGCAGGACTACTGCGATCTTGATCGCGGTGATGATTGCGGAGACTCGCGAGGAAACCTTGGTGCCGATCGCGAGGATCAGCGTGATCGCGCCGATGATGAGCAGAGCGCCCCAGTCGAAGCTGATCGAACCGATGTGGGCGGTGGTGCTTCCGCTGGCCCCGATGACGTTGCCGAGGTACAGCGACCAGCCCTTGCCGACGACGGCGGACGCGAGAGCGAACTCGAGAATGAGGTCCCAGCCGATGATCCAGGCGGCGAACTCCCCGAACGTGGCGTAGGAGAACGTGTATGCGCTGCCTGCGACGGGGACGGTGGAGGCGAACTCCGCGTAACACAGCGCGGCGAGGCCACAGGCGATGGCAGCGAGAACGAATGCCAGTGAAATGGAGGGTCCTGCGACATTGCCTGCGGTTCGAGCAGTCAGCGTGAAGATGCCTGCGCCGATGACGACGGCGACTCCGAATACCGTGAGGTCCTTCGCGGTCAGTTCCTTCTTGAGCTTTGTCTCAGGCTCGTCGGTGTCCGCGATCGATTGCTCGACGGATTTGGTGCGCCATATGCCGACTCCGGGCATGTATTGCTCCTTGGTTGTTTCCCGTCGACCTTGTGGGTGACGGGCGGTGGCTGACTGTCGTCGTTGTGATGTGCGTCTCAGCGACCTGATGAGGGAACCACTGGTGAGCGCCGTGTGCAAGTCGGCTCGCTCGAACTGACCGAAATGATCACCTGACTGAAAGTCATCCCCCCTCATGTATCTGAATTGATCAGCTGGTGTCTGAAACCCTACGTCCAAGTGAATTCGCTCACGAGCCGGACGCGCGATTCGGTCTGAAATGTCTGATAGCTCATATCGTTCCGTTGGTGCTCCGCGTGTCGCCCGACTATTCGGTACCTGTCGGTCGGTCTTGCTGTCGATGAGTTGCACTGTCGCTGTACCAGCACGTCCCATTTCACCCGTATCGGGGCGACAGGCGAGAGGACCACCGCGTACCTGGATCCGGTCGAGCGTCCATCACGCGTCGTGGCAGAGTGTGTCGGCGACGGGATGATCGGATTGGGTTGTGGTTCAAGCTCATACAACACCGGAGGAAGTACGGCGTGTTCGGACGCAGTCGGTCCCGCGTTCTTCTCCAAAGTGACATGAACCCGACTCTGTCGACCCTCTGCCGTGGCCCGTTGGCGAGCATTCTCGTGGAGCTGAGTTGGTTGCCGCACGTCCGACTGCCCGAAAACCTTGTGTGACTGTCACATCGGCTACGCGCGTCTCGAGCCGCACGCACGCTTACAGAAAAGATCCCCGGCCGAAAGGCGGCCGGGGATCTTTTTCGATTCGTGGCAGAACTTACGGAACGTAGCGAACCGCGCCCTTGTCGGCGGACGTTGCCAGAGCGGCGTAGGCGCGCAGTGCTGTCGTCACGGTGCGCTGACGATCGACCGGCTGCCACGGGCGCTCCGAGGCCTCCATCTTCACGCGTCGCTCGGCGAGGACGTCGTCGTCGACCAGGATCTCGAGCGTGCGCGAGGCGACGTCGATGCGAACCTGATCGCCGTTCTGGACGAGACCGATGATTCCGCCTGCGGCAGCCTCGGGGGAGATGTGACCGATGGACAGCCCGGAGGTTCCGCCCGAGAAACGACCGTCGGTGATCAGCGCGCATTCCTTACCGAGGCCTGCGCCCTTGAGGAAGGCAGTGGGGTGCAGCATTTCCTGCATGCCGGGGCCACCCTTGGGGCCTTCGTAGCGCACGACGAGAACGTCGCCGGCCTTGATCTTCTTCTGCAAGATGACCGAGACGGCTTCTTCTTGGGATTCGACGACGAGCGCCGGGCCCTGGAAGGAAAACAGTTCCTCGTCGATGCCGGCCGTCTTGAGGATTGCGCCGTCGAGTGCGATGTTGCCGCGCAGGACAACCAAGCCGCCTTCGACGGTGTAGGCGTTCTCGACGTCGCGGATACAGCCGCCGGCCGCATCGGTGTCGAGGGCAGACCAACGGTTGTCCGTGGAGAACGGTTCGATGGTGCGCACGCCGCCGGGAGCCGCGTGGAAGAGTTCGATTGCCTCGTCGGTTGCCTTGCCGGAGCGGATGTCCCAGTCGTCGAGCCACTGGTCGAAGCTCTTGGTGTGCACGGTGGACACGTCGGTTTCGAGGAGTCCGCCGCGGCGAAGCTCACCGAGCAGGGCGGGGATTCCGCCGGCGCGGTGGACGTCTTCCATGTGGTAGTCCGAGTTGGGAGAGACCTTGGACAGGCACGGAACCTTTCGGCTGATCGCGTCGATGGTGTCGAGGTCGAAGTCGACCTCGCCTTCCTGCGCCGCAGCCAGCGTGTGCAAGACGGTGTTGGTGGAACCGCCCATGGCGACGTCGAGAGCCATCGCGTTGCGGAACGCTGCCGGGGTCGCGATGTTGCGTGGCAGCACCGACTCGTCGCCGTCGCGGTAGTACTTGAGGGCCGCCTCGACCACGGTGGTGCCCGCACGAGAGAAGAGTGCGTGACGAGCCTTGTGAGTTGCCAGCGTGGAGCCGTTGCCCGGCAATGCGAGGCCGAGGGCCTCGGTCAGGCAGTTCATGGAATTGGCGGTGAACATTCCGGAGCAGGACCCGCATGTCGGGCACGCGCTGCGCTCGACCTCGTCGAGGCCTTCGTCGGACACGGCATCGTTGGCAGAGGCGGAGATCGCGGTGATGAGGTCGGTGGGGGCTTGGGCCACGCCGCCGACGACCACTGCCTTACCGGCCTCCATCGGACCGCCGGAGACGAAGACGGTCGGGATGTTGAGACGCATTGCAGCGTTGAGCATGCCGGGAGTGATCTTGTCGCAGTTGGAGATACACACCAGTGCGTCGGCTGTGTGGGCGTTTGCCATGTACTCGACCGAGTCGGCGATGATCTCGCGGCTCGGGAGCGAGTAGAGCATTCCGCCGTGGCCCATTGCGATGCCGTCGTCGACTGCGATGGTGTGGAACTCACGAGCGACGCCGCCGGCCGCACTGATGGCCTCGGCAACGATCTCGCCCACGTTCTTGAGATGCACGTGGCCGGGTACGAACTGGGTGTACGAGTTCGCTACGGCGACGATCGGCTTTCCGAAGTCGGAATCCGTCATTCCTGTGGCGCGCCACAGGGATCGGGCTCCGGCAGCATTACGTCCGATGGTGGTGGTGCGTGACCTCAACGGGGGCATGGGCGTGTTCCTTATGTGATCGTTGCTGGTCCACTCAAATAGAAGCGAGGGCCTTTCAACGCTACTCGCGTGCTACGGGCGCTTCTCTTCGGGCTGGTCCTGTGTGTTCTCGACGAGCTCGGATTCTGCTTCTGCTTCTGCAGCTGCTTCTTCCTCTTCGGCTTCCTTGGCGGCGAAGGCTTCTGCGGCGGATGCGTAGGGATCGGTGATGCGGCCGCCGCTGGCGATCGCGATCTCGGGAAGCCTGACGAAGCTGACCGCAGGCAGGGTCACCTCGGTTCCGTCGGTGAGTTCCGCGCGCGCCCAACTCCGCTTCGGGAAGCGGAAACCCTTGACGTCGTCCCAGGCGAGGGTGCGCTTGGAGAACGTCGAGCGGACCTCGAGGCCGTCAGGGCTGACGGTGGTGCGCAGTCGCGCGACGAGATAGACGGCGATGATCGGAAGGATCAGCAACCAGCTGAAGGCGACGGGCCACCCGAAGATCGGGAAGCTGACCGCGAACAGAAGGAACGCGCACGCCATGTAAGCGAGCTGCGAAATGCGGATGACGTGCCGAAGTGGTTTCGGCGTGTGGGATGATTGAGCCGGTGGCACGGGCTGCTGCGAAGTTGACACCTCTACATCTTCGCATTGCAGCCGATGTATCTCAGATTCTGGGACGGTCGACTCACCAAGTTTGCCGTTCGCGACTAGCGCCTCTACTGTCGAGTGCGTGAAACAGAATGAGTTGCTCGTAATCGGCCGGCGCGTCGTCGCCTGAGTCGATTTTTCAACTCACCAGATAACGACGCGCCACCCTCGCTCAGCAGATGCTGACGGGGGTTTTTTGTTGCCCGGAGCCAGAATCAGAGGATTTCCCAGTGAGCGCACCAACAGCACGGCCTCAACCCACGCCGCGCAAGTCAGGGACACCGAGCCCGACAACCGCGGCTGCCGCAACCCAGACGGCCAACCGTCGCCAGCTCCCGCCTGAGCGGGTAACCGGCGCGCAGTCTGTGGTTCGAGCCCTCGAAGAGCTCGAGGTCGACACGGTATTCGGCATTCCCGGCGGTGCCGTGCTCCCGGTTTACGACCCACTCTTCGATTCGGTCAAGGTCCGCCACGTGCTCGTGCGCCACGAGCAGGGTGCAGGCCACGCTGCCACCGGTTACGCCCAGGCGACCGGCAAGGTCGGCGTCTGCATGGCCACCTCGGGTCCCGGTGCGACCAACCTGGTCACGCCGCTGGCCGACGCGCAGATGGACTCCGTTCCGATCGTCGCGATCACCGGGCAGGTGGCGCGCTCGCTGATCGGTACCGACGGCTTCCAGGAAGCCGACATCTCAGGCATCACGATGCCGGTCACCAAGCACAACTTCCTGATCACCGACGCGATCGACATCCCGCGCATCATGGCCGAGGCCTTCTACCTCGCGGCCAGCGGTCGCCCCGGCGCCGTCCTGGTCGATATCCCCAAGGACATCCTGCAGTCGCAGACCACGTTCTCGTGGCCGCCGGAGATGCGTCTGCCGGGCTACCGCCCGGTCACCAAGCCGCACGGCAAGCAGGTTCGTGAAGCTGCACGTCTGATCGCCGACGCCAAGTCGCCGGTTCTGTACGTCGGTGGCGGCGTCATCAAGTCCGACTCCTCGCCGGAGCTGCTCGAATTGGCCGAGCTGACCGGTATCCCCGTCGTCACCACACTGATGGCCCGCGGCGCGTTCCCGGACAGCCACGACCTCAACTGCGGTATGCCGGGAATGCACGGCACCGTTGCCGCAGTCGCCGCTCTGCAGCGTAGCGATCTACTGATCACCCTCGGTGCGCGTTTCGACGACCGCGTGACCGGTCAGCTGAATTCCTTCGCGCCCGACGCCAAGGTCATCCATGCCGACATCGACCCGGCCGAGATCGGCAAGAACCGCTACGCGGACGTCCCGATCGTGGGCGACTGCAAAGAGGTCATCACCGAACTCATCGAGGCGATCCGTGCCGACATGGCCACGGGCACCACGTTCGACCTCACCGAGTGGTGGGCGTACCTGAACGACATCCGTCGTACGTACCCGCTGAGCTACGACCGTCCCACCGACGGTCAGCTGAGCCCGGAGTACGTGATCCAGACCGTCGGCAAGCTCGCCGGACCGGATGCCATCTACTGCGCCGGCGTCGGTCAGCACCAGATGTGGGCCGCGCAGTTCGTCGGCTACGAGAAGCCGCGCACGTGGCTCAACTCGGGCGGGCTCGGCACCATGGGGTACGCGGTTCCCGCAGCCATGGGCGCCAAGATGGGTATGCCCGACACCGAGGTGTGGGCGATCGACGGCGACGGCTGCTTCCAGATGACCAATCAGGAACTCGCAACCTGCGCACTCGAAGGTATTCCGATCAAGGTTGCCCTCATCAACAACGGCAACCTCGGCATGGTGCGCCAGTGGCAGACACTCTTCTACGAAGAGCGCTACTCCAACACCAACCTCGGAACGCACGGCGCCATCCGCATCCCGGACTTCGTGAAGCTCGCAGAAGCATTGGGCTGCCACGGAATTCGTGTCGAGCGTGAAGAAGATGTCGAAGCTGCGATCCGTGAGGCGCAGTCCATCAACGACAAGCCTGTCGTGATCGACTTCATCGTCACCGCCGACGCACAGGTGTGGCCGATGGTCGCTGCCGGAACGAGCAACGACGAAATCATGGCGGCCCGGGGCATCCGGCCGCTGTTCGACGACGACGAGGCAGTTGCCGAGCCCGCCGTCATCCACGAAGCCATGTCACGCGAGCAAGCCGGACCCGCCGCGGGCACAGGGGAGGATCAGAAGTGAGCACCAGTCACACCCTCAGTGTTCTCGTCGAGGACAAGCCAGGCGTGCTGGCTCGCGTCTCCGCACTTTTCTCCCGCCGCGGATTCAACATCGAATCCCTTGCGGTGGGCGGAACCGAGATCCCCGAGATCTCACGTATGACCATCGTCGTCACGGTCGACGAGTTCCCTCTCGAGCAGGTGACGAAGCAGCTCAACAAGCTGATCAACGTCATCAAGATCGTCGAGCAGGACGGTGAAGCATCCGTCGCTCGCGAGCTCGTGCTCATCAAGGTGCGCGCTGATGCAAGCGTGCGCACGCAGGTCATCGAAACGGTGAACCTGTTCCGCGCCAAGGTGATCGACGTCTCTCCGGAGTCCGTCACCATCGAGGCGACCGGTACTCGGTCCAAGCTGGATGCACTGCTGCGGATGCTTGATCCGTACGGTATCCGGGAGATCGTTCAGTCCGGGGTCGTGGCAGTCGGTCGAGGGCCGAAGTCGATCACGGCCACCCGCTAGTACTTTTAGACACGTAAAAATCCAAGGAGAGGTTGAGAACTGTGGCAGTCGAGATGTTCTACGACGACGATGCCGATCTGTCGATCATTCAGGGCCGCAAGGTTGCTGTGATCGGCTACGGAAGCCAGGGCCACGCCCATTCGCTGAGCCTGCGTGACTCGGGCGTCGATGTGCGCATCGGCCTCAAGGAAGGCTCGAAGTCGCGTGAGAAGGCTGAAGAGCAGGGGCTGACGGTCGGTACGCCGGCAGAGGTTTCCGAGTGGGCCGACGTCATCATGGTGCTCGCACCTGACACCGCGCAGGCGAGCATTTTCACCAATGACATCGAGCCGAACCTCAAGGACGGCGACGCGCTGTTCTTCGGTCACGGCCTGAACATTCACTTCGACCTGATCAAGGCTCCGGAGTTCGTCACCGTCGGCATGGTCGCCCCCAAGGGCCCCGGCCACCTGGTGCGTCGTCAGTTCGTCGACGGCAAGGGCGTTCCCGCGCTCATCGCCATCGACCAGGATCCCAAGGGTGAAGGCCAGGCTCTTGCTCTGTCCTACGCCAAGGGCATCGGCGGAACCCGCGCAGGCGTCATCAAGACCACGTTCAAGGAAGAGACCGAGACGGACCTCTTCGGCGAGCAGGCCGTGCTCTGCGGCGGCACCGAGGAACTGGTCAAGACCGGTTTCGAGGTCATGGTCGAGGCCGGCTACGCACCCGAGATGGCGTACTTCGAGGTTCTGCACGAGCTCAAGCTCATCGTCGACCTCATGTACGAGGGTGGCATCGCCCGCATGAACTACTCGGTGTCCGACACCGCTGAGTTCGGTGGATACCTCTCCGGCCCGCGCGTCATCGACGCCGACACCAAGGAGCGCATGAAGGCGATCCTGGCCGACATCCAGTCCGGCGAGTTCACCCGTCGTCTGGTTGCCAACGTCGAGAACGGCAACACCGAGCTCGAGGGCCTGCGCAAGGCCAACGCCGAGCACCCCATCGAGGTCACCGGCAAGAAGCTGCGCGACCTGATGAGCTGGGTCGATCGTCCGATCACCGAAACCGCGTAATTCGCAGTTTCACGCTCCACGTCTCCACTGGCCTGATGCCGCGCCGGTTCAATTACGTTGAACCAGCGCGGCATTGGGCCGGAGTCGTTTTCCGGGTCGTCTGAGTCCGGATTCATATTCCGTCGAGAATTTGCCCGCGAATGTGTCCACTATGTGGTATTGCCTACCGCGTTGTGGATTCCAAGTGAGCGCGCACTAAACTATCGGTGGTTAAACCACCTTCACACCCACCTAATCAGGGAGTTTGCACGTGAGCCAGCCTGGCCGTCCCGTTGTTCTGATCGCCGACAAGCTCGCGCCGTCCACAGTCGAGGCGCTCGGTGACGGTGTGGAGGTGCGTTGGGTCGACGGACCCGACCGCCCGGCGCTGCTCGCCGCGGTACCCGAGGCCGACGCGATTCTCGTCCGTTCCGCCACTACCGTCGACGCCGAGGTTCTGGCTGCCGGCACCAAGCTGAAGATCATCGGCCGCGCCGGTGTCGGCCTGGACAACGTCGAGATCCCCGCAGCCACTGAGCGCGGCGTGATGGTCGTCAACGCACCGACCTCCAACATTCACTCCGCTGCCGAGCACGCTGTCGCGCTCCTCATGTCGACCGCTCGCCAGATTCCCGCAGCAGACAAGACTCTGCGTGAGAACACCTGGAAGCGAAGCAAGTTCAACGGTGTCGAGATCCTCGGCAAGACTGTCGGCGTTGTCGGACTCGGCCGCATCGGCCAGCTCTTCGCGCAGCGTCTCGCTGCGTTCGAGACCACGATCATCGCGTACGACCCCTACCTGCCCGCAGCGCGCGCAGCGCAGCTCGGCATCGAACTGGTCACCATCGACGAGCTCGTCGAGCGCGCCGACTTCATCTCCGTGCACCTGCCCAAGACCAAGGAAACGGCCGGCCTGATCAACGCCGAGCGCCTCGCCAAGGCCAAGGACGGCGTCATCATCGTCAACGCCGCTCGCGGTGGTCTGATCGACGAAGATGCGCTCTACGACGCACTCGTCTCCGGCAAGGTCCGAGGCGCCGGTCTCGACGTGTTCAGCACCGAGCCGTGCACCGATTCCAAGCTTTTCGAGCTCGACAACGTCGTTGTCACCCCGCACCTCGGAGCATCGACGTCCGAGGCTCAGGACCGCGCAGGTATCGACGTGGCCAAGAGTGTTCTCCTCGCTCTGGCAGGCGAATTCGTTCCCGAGGCTGTCAACGTCTCCGGCGGCCCCGTGGGCGAAGAAGTTGCTCCGTGGCTCGAGCTCGTCCGCAAGCTCGGTCTCCTCGCTGCGACGTTGTCGCCCGAAGCTGTGCAGACCGTGCAGGTTGTTGCCACCGGCGAGCTGTCTGCCGAAACCGTCGACATCCTCGGCCTGGCTGCACTGCGCGGCGTGTTCTCCGCCAGCAGCGATGAGGCTGTCACGTTCGTCAACGCTCCGGCACTGGCCGAGCAGCGCGGCGTGACCGTGTCGGTCGAGAAGCACTCCGAGGCTCTTGCTCACCGCAGCGCGGTCGAGGTGCGTGCAGTTGCCGCCGACGGCACGGTCACGTCGGTCACGGGCGCACTCACCGGTCTGCAGCAGGTCGAGAAGATCGTCAACATCAACGGACGCAGCTTCGACCTGCGCGCCGAGGGCCACAACATCGTCGTTCACTACGGCGATCGCCCGGGCGTTCTCGGTGTCCTCGGCACCGTCCTCGGAAACGCGGGCGTCGACATCCTCGCAGCAGCACTGAGCCAGGATGCCGAAGGCGAAGGCGCAACTGTCATCTTGCGCGTCGATCGCGTCGTCGGTGACGCCGAGGTCGAGGCAATCGTCTCGCAGCTCGACGCTCGCGTCGCCCAGGTCGACCTTTCCTGATTGTTTTTGCTGTGCGCCTTTATCAACCGCCCGCGGTTGATAAAGGCGCACAGTTCTACTGAGATGAGGACTCCATGAAGCTTGCGGTCATTCCGGGTGACGGAATCGGCGTCGAGGTCACTGCCGAGGCGCTCAAGGTGCTCGGCAAGTTGGTTCCGGATCTGGAAACCACCGAATACGATCTCGGTGCCCGTCGCTACAACGCCACCGGCGAGTTGCTCCCGGCGGACGAGCTGGACCAGATTCGTCAGCACGACGCAATTCTGTTGGGCGCCATCGGTGATCCGCGGATCGTCGCACCCGGCATCCTCGAGCGTGGTCTGCTGCTGAACATGCGCTTCCAGCTCGATCATCACGTGAATCTTCGCCCCGCACAGCTGTATCCGGGTGCGCTGTCGCCGTTGGCGGCCCAGCCGGAGATCGACTTCGTCGTGGTTCGTGAAGGCACCGAGGGTCCGTACACCGGAAACGGTGGAGCGATCCGCGTCGGCACCGATCACGAGATCGCAACCGAGGTGTCGATCAATACCTGGTTCGGTGCCGAGCGCGTGGTGCGTTACGCATTTGCCTTGGCGCAGACCCGGTCCAAGCACCTCACCTTGATTCACAAGACCAACGTGCTCTCCAACGCGGGCGCAATCTGGACGCGTGCAATCGAGACCGTCGGTGCCGAGTTCCCGGACGTCGAAACCGCGTACTGCCACATCGACGCGGCCACGATCTACATGGTCACCGACCCGTCGCGCTTCGACGTGATCGTCACGGACAACCTCTTCGGTGACATCATCACCGACCTCGCCGGCGCCGTAACCGGTGGCATCGGTTTGGCCGCAAGCGGAAACATCGATGCCTCGGGTACCAACCCGTCGATGTTCGAGCCCGTTCACGGCAGTGCTCCGGACATCGCCGGCAAGGGAATCGCTGATCCCACCGCCGCGATCCTCTCGGCCGCACTGCTTCTTCGCCATCTCGGACGCGAGGACGACGCCGCTCGGGTCGAGGCTGTGGTCGCTGCCGACCTGGCTACCCGCGGCGAAGGTCCCATCTCCACAACGGAGATCGGCGACCGGATCACTGCAGCGCTGTAAGGAATTCTTTCACGAGACTGACGCGCGTAAGCCTTTCGGCTTGCGCGCGTCAGTCGTTTCCGGCACCCCGATAGACTGGCCGGCATGCGTCTTGGTCGAATTGCCAGTCCCGATGGTGTTGCGTTCGTCAGTATCGAAGGTGAAGAGGATGCCCTCGTCGCCAAGGAAATTGCGGAGCACCCGTTCGGGAACCCCACATTTACCGGCCGAAGTTGGCCGCTCGCCGATGTTCGTCTGCTGGCTCCGATTCTCGCCAGCAAGGTGATCTGCATCGGCAAGAATTATGCAGATCACATCGCGGAGATGGGCGGAGAGGCTCCCGCGGACCCCGTGATCTTCCTCAAGCCGAACACGTCCATAGTTGGCCCGGGTGCCCCGATCGTCTTGCCTCCCACCTCGAACGAGGTGCACTTCGAGGGTGAACTCGCGGTCGTCATCGGTCAACCGTGCAAGGACGTTCCGGCGGCGAAGGCGTTGAGCGTGGTCCTCGGTTACACGATCGCCAACGACGTGTCGGCGCGAGATCATCAGCGTCACGACGGGCAGTGGACGCGCGCGAAGGGCCACGACACTTTCTGCCCACTCGGCCCCTGGATCGAAACCAGTCTGGATGCGTCCGACGTCGATATCAAGACCGAGGTGAACGGCCAGGTCAAGCAGGACAGCAGCACGGCTTTTCTCCTCCACGACATTCCGAAGATCATCGAGTGGATCTCGGCGGTGATGACTCTCTTGCCTGGCGACGTCATCCTCACCGGCACCCCCGCCGGAGTAGGCCCGATCGTCGACGGCGATTCCGTGTCGGTCACGGTCTCGGGGATCGGCACTCTCACGAACCCGGTGACCGCCAAGAGCTGATCCTGACCCGGTTCGTTCAGTCACGCGACTACGGAGGCCCCATCCAACCGGATGGGGCCTCCGTCGTGGTGTGAGGTCGAGAGGTGTCTGTCGCAGAAAAGTTGCAAGATGGTAACTATCGCCAGTGGGGTGATCGGGATTGCCTACCGACTCGAAGAAATCAGGCTCTGGGACTGACCTGCGGGTTTCATGACCCAGGCGAAGCTTCGCTTCTGATCCTCCTGGCGTTATGTCGGATTTGGCCAGGTTGGGAGAGTTCGCCCCACGGTTTGCTGTCGCGGCCCGTAACAGACCAAATTCCCTGAAATGTAACGCTGAGCAGTAGGGTGACCGATAACTGGATAGAAGCCGATGGGGCAATCGAGTGGATTGCGCAGAAACGTGGTGATACATGACGACCTTCGCGGAAGCCTCCCGGACAGCGGCAGGGCAAGCGCGGAACGGGCAGCGGCCGGTGTGGCGAGACAAGAAGCGCTACCTGTGGCCACTGGGTTTGCTGGTTCCTCTCAGCCCGTTCGCTGCGTGGTTCCTGGTCGACAAATTCAGTCTCGGGCTCTTCTGGGCCATCGGGGCGTGGCTGATCGTCATCGTCATTCCCCTGATCGATCTCCTGGCGGGCGAGGACGGCAACAGCCCACCGGACGAAGCGATCCCTGAATTGCAAGAGGATCGTTTCTACCGCTGGTGCACGTACTTGTTCCTGCCCCTCCAATACGTCGGGCTGGTGTTCGTCGCGTGGTGCTGGGTGAACGCTCCGATGGCGGCGGGGGAGAAGTTCGCGCTCGCGATGACTGCCGGCGTGGTTGCCGGTGTGGGGATCAACGCGGCGCATGAATTGGGGCACAAGAGTGAGAAGCTCGAGAAGTGGCTCGCGAAAGTAGCGCTCGCGCAGTCCTTCTACGGCCATTTCTACGTCGAACACAACCATGGTCATCACGTCCGCGTCGCGACGCCGGAGGATCCGGCCAGCTCGCGGTACAAGGAAAACTTCTGGTTCTTCTTGCCTCGCAGCGTCATCGGCGGCCTGCGCTCGGGATGGCGGATCGAAAGCGCTCGTCTGAGGCGTCAGGGGAGACGGACGTGGAGTTACCGCAACAACATCCTGAACGCGTGGGCGATGAGTGTGGTTCTGTTCGGCAGTCTGATCGCCGCGTTCGGCTGGGAAATTGCGCCGTGGCTCGCCGTTCAGGCAATTGCAGGCTTCACGTTCCTCGAGACCGCCAACTATCTCGAGCACTACGGCTTGCTACGTGCGAAGCGGCCTGACGGCTCGTACGTCCGGTGCTCGCCCGAGGACAGCTGGAACAGCGACCACGTCGTCAGCAATCTGTTCCTCTATCAACTTCAGCGTCACAGCGACCATCACGCGAATCCGCGTCTGCGGTACCAGAGCCTGCGAAGTGCGGCCGAAGCGCCGCAACTTCCAGCGGGTTACGCAGTCATGATCGTCTGCGCGTGGGTGCCGCCGCTGTGGCGAAAGGTCATGGACAAGCGACTGCTGGCCTACTACGACGGCGACATGACACGCATCAACGTCCTGCCGGGTAAGTGATCGGCCGGATGGAGGAAGGGCTGCCGGACTAACCTGTAGTACGACCATCCATCATCGCCGAGCCAAGTGAGCCATGACCAACAGCGAAGTACGCGTCCGTTTCTGTCCGTCACCCACCGGAACCCCGCACGTGGGTTTGGTGCGCACCGCCTTGTTCAACTGGGCATTCGCACGACACCACGGCGGCACATTCGTGTTCCGTATCGAAGACACCGATGCGCAGCGCGACAGTGAAGAGTCCTACCAGGCCATCCTCGACGCCCTCCGCTGGTTGGGGCTCAATTGGGACGAAGGCCCGGAGGTCGGTGGGCCGCACGCACCGTATCGCCAGTCCGAGCGTCGCGACCTGCATCTCGACGTTGTTGCCAAGTTGCTGGCCGCGGGCGAGGCCTACGAGTCCTACTCGACCAACGAGGAGGTCGAAGCGCGACACAAGACGGCCGGACGCGATCCGAAGCTCGGATACGACAACTTCGATCGCGAGCTCAGCGACGAGCAGCGCGCTGCCTACATCGCCGAGGGGCGCAAGCCCGTCGTCCGCCTCCGGATGCCCGATCACGATCTGACCTGGAACGACCTGGTGCGGGGCGAGACCACGTTCAAGGCAGGCACCGTTCCGGACTTCGCGCTGACTCGCGGCAACGGCATTCCGCTGTACACCTTGGTCAACCCGGTCGACGACGCGTTGATGAAGATCACCCATGTACTGCGCGGCGAAGATCTGCTGTCCTCGACTCCGCGTCAGCTCGCGTTGTACGAGGCATTGATTCGTATCGGTGTCGCCGATTTCACACCGTCGTTCGGGCACTTGCCTTTCGTGATGGGTCAGGGCAACAAGAAGCTTTCCAAGCGCGATCCCGAGTCCAACCTCTTCATCCACCGCGATCGGGGCTTCATTCCCGAGGGATTGCTGAACTACCTGGCTCTGCTCGGGTGGAGCATCGCCGACGATCACGATGTCTTCTCGCTCGACGAGATGGTTGCGGCCTTCGACGTCTCCAAGGTCAACTCCAATCCTGCCCGCTTCGACCAGAAGAAGGCCGACGCGATCAATGCCGAGCACATTCGTCTGCTCGAGCCGGCCGACTTCGCCGGTCGTCTGAAGTCGTTCCTGGTGGAGCACGGACACATCGGCGCCGACGTCGACGAAGCGACGTTCACTGTTGCGGCGGACCTCGTGCAGACGCGCATCGTCGTCCTGTCCGACGCGTGGGATCTGCTGAAATTCCTGTTCGTCGACGAGGCGTCGTTTGCTCTCGATCCGGCCGCGGCGGCAAAGAACTTGAAGGAAGATGCCGGTCCGGTTCTGGACGCGTCTCTTGCGGCGCTCGATGCCATCTCAGAGTGGTCGGCGGCCAGTATCGAGGAAGCACTCAAGAAGGCCCTCATCGAGGATCTGGAGCTCAAACCGCGTAAGGCCTTCGCTCCGGTTCGGGTCGCGATCACGGGCTCTCACATCAGCCCTCCGCTGTACGAGTCGATGGAATTGCTCGGTCGTGAGGTCTCGCTCGCTCGGTTGCGCGCCGGTAGGGCAGCGGTAACCGCCTAGATCGGACGGTCTTCCGGCCGAAAATGAAGCAAAAACCTCCTGTGACCATACGATTTGGTATTTGGGGCAGGGGTACTGGTAATCTTCTTTTCGGCCGGAGACGAGCCGCCGAGCACAACAGCGAAGCGGATCGAGCAAGGCTGGTGAGCAAGACCTTGGGGTATGGTGTAATTGGCAACACAGCGGTTTCTGGTACCGCCATTCTAGGTTCGAGTCCTGGTACCCCAGCGGAAATCCGGTCGATTTTGTGGCCGGACTCAGACAAGCTAAGCTTGCTGAGCATCCAACAGCAAGACTGAAATACCACGTTTAAAAGCGTGTCCTGGCCCCGTCGTCTAGCGGCCTAGGACGCCGCCCTCTCAAGGCGGTAGCGCGGGTTCGAATCCCGTCGGGGCTACAAAGGAAAGACCCTCCGATCATTGGTCGGGGGGTCTTTTCGTATGTGCGGGAAATGTTTCCGGCGATGCGAAAAACGATCACCCCCAGTCGAATTCGACTGGGGGTGATCGTCATCTCACTCTGTTGTCCGCGACCGGTTATCCGCTCTTGCGGCGGAACTCTCGCTTGTGATCGGCCGGGCCATGCGTGTTGTGGACCTTGGACTGTCCGTCGCGATGGTCGGTCGATTTGGCGTTCTGATGATTCTTCCGTTCGAGGGCCTCACGGAACTTTCGTTTGGTTTCCTCCGATTGGGATTCGGGTTCGGACGGGGTGTTGCTGTCGAGATCGCTCATATGCTCACTCCTTGTTGTTGGGCCTGTTGGTGAAACTACGCCGGCCCGAATTCGATTGCTCGTGATTTTTCCGCTCACGAATCTCAGGGCTGCGGCGGCGGTGCGGTAGAGCCGGAAAGAGGCATCGCAGGCATCCCGAGCTTGCGGTGATCCCACGAACGAGTTCGATCGGGAACGAACCGTACCGCGACGCGCTTGTGGAGCATCGCGTCGACGGCCGGGCGGAGATCGTCGGTGTACGGGCCCGTGTATCGCTCCCAGACGCTGATTCCCACAGCGAAGAGGGCTTCCGGATCTTCGACGATGACCCCGGTACCCTCCATCGAGACTCCTCGGAGCGTGTCGTACGTCTGACCGTCTTCGATCAGGACGGACATTCGGGCGTCCCGGCGAAGATTGACGGCCTTCTGCGACTTGGCTTTGGTCTCGAACCAGATTTCGCCGTCGACTATCGCGAACCACATCGCGATCAGGTGAGGCATTCCGTCGGCGCTCAACGTCGCCATCGTTGCCGTACGGCTCTTTTCGACGAAGCTCGAGATTTCGGCCTCGGTCATCGTGATCTGACTACGCTGCTTTCCTGCCATGGTCGCGTCGCACTCCTACGTGCTCGAGGATCTGAAGGCCTTACTGTGTCACGAATTACAGACGCTTGTGGAGCGCTTCGGCAGCTGCGAGAAGGTCCGCCGCCCAGCGAGCTCCCGGTCGTCTACCCATCCGATCGATGGGGCCGGAGACCGAAATCGCGGCAATGACAGCGCCTGCCGAGTCGCGGACGGGAGCCGCGACGCTGGCGACACCGGGCTCACGTTCGGCCGCGCTCTGTGCCCAGCCGCGCCGGCGAACCTCGAGCAGCACTCGTTCGCCGAAGGATGCATCGGCGAGGACGGTCCGTTGGGTTTGTGGATCTGCCCATGCGAGAAGGACCTTGGCGCCGGATCCGGCGTTCATCGGCAGTCGGGCTCCGACGAGCACCGTGTCACGCAGGCCGGTCGGTGGTTCCATCGACGCGACGCAGATGCGTTGTGTGCCTTCGCGACGGTACAGCTGGACGCTTTCGCCGGTGATTTCGCGAAGGCGGGGGAGGATGAGTCCGGCCGCAGCAATGAGTGGATCATTAGCGGTGGCAGCGAGTTCGGCGAGTCCGGGCCCTGGGCACCACTGACCGTCCGAGTCGCGAGTGAGGAGTCGATGGACTTCGAGACCGACGGCGAGTCTATGGGCGGTCGCGCGCGGCAAACCGGTTCGTGCACAGAGTTCGGTGAGGCTGCACGGTTCCTCAGCTACTGCATGAAGCACGCCCATTGCTTTGTCCAGGACGCCGATGCCGCTATGCTGTCTCATAGGTCGATACCAGTTTCTCGCATAGTGGGATGCTACCGCATTTCCTGGAGGGATAGCGCATTTCCTCGGGACAGTCTGCATCTGCTGTGAAGGCTGGGGACCTACTTCACGCGCGGCGGGCCAGCCCGTAGTCCGCCGACGCGAGGCTACGTACAGAGGTGGAAGACATGGCACAGAAAGCACGCACTCTCGCCGAGAAGGTGTGGGACGACCACGTTGTCGTGAAAGGGGAGGGGCAGGATCCCGACCTCATCTACATCGATCTCCACCTCGTTCACGAAGTGACGAGCCCCCAGGCATTCGACGGACTTCGCCTGGCGGGACGCCAGTTGCGCCGTCCCGACCTGACGATCGCCACCGAGGACCACAACGTTCCGACGATCGACATCGACAAGCCGATCGCAGATCCTGTGTCCAAGACTCAGGTCGACACCTTGCGCCGAAATTGCGAGGAGTTCGGAGTTCGCTTGCACCGCATGGGCGATCTCGACCAAGGCATCGTGCATGTGGTCGGACCGCAGCTCGGCCTGACGCAGCCCGGAACCACCGTGGTGTGCGGCGACAGTCATACGTCGACGCACGGCGCATTCGGTGCGCTCGCAATGGGAATCGGCACCAGCGAGGTCGAGCATGTGATGGCAACGCAGACATTGTCGTTGCGCCCCTTCAAGACCATGGCGATCACGGTCGACGGCGAGCTGCCTCCCGGCGTCACGAGCAAGGACTTGATCCTCGCAGTCATCGCCAAGATCGGCACCGGCGGCGGCCAGGGCTACGTACTGGAGTACCGCGGCGAGGCCATTCGCAAACTGTCGATGGAAGCTCGTATGACCATCTGCAACATGTCGATCGAGGCCGGAGCCCGCGCGGGCATGATCGCACCGGACGAGACCACTTACGAGTTCATCAAGGGCCGTCCGCATGCACCGTCCGGCGCAGAGTGGGACGAAGCCGTCGCCGCGTGGGAGTTGCTCAAGACCGACGAGGGCGCGGAATTCGACAACGAGGTTCACATCGACGCAAGCGCATTGACGCCTTTCGTCACGTGGGGAACCAATCCGGGACAGGGTGCGCCGCTCGGCGACCGTGTGCCTGATCCCGAACTGATCGTCGACGAGAGCGAGCGTCAGGCAGCCGAGAAGGCGCTCACCTACATGGGTCTCGACGCCGGTATGCCGCTTCGGGATGTTTCTGTCGACACCGTGTTCGTCGGTTCGTGCACCAACGGACGCATCGAAGACCTGCGCGCAGTGGCGGAGGTGCTCGAGGGTCGCCATGTGGCAGAGGGCGTTCGGATGCTCATCGTTCCCGGCTCGATGCGGGTGCGGGCTCAAGCCGAAAGCGAAGGTCTCGGTGAAATCTTCACAGCGGCAGGGGCTGAATGGCGCCAGGCCGGTTGCTCGATGTGCTTGGGAATGAACCCTGACCAGCTTGCTCCCGGCGAGCGTTCGGCATCGACGTCCAACCGGAATTTCGAAGGCCGACAGGGTAAAGGCGGCCGGACTCATCTGGTTTCCCCGCTCGTCGCGGCTGCCACGGCGGTCCGCGGAACGCTCTCGGCACCGGCCGATCTGGTCTGACCCACTTACCATCTCGAGGAGAATTTCGATGGAATCCTTTACCACGCACAAGGGTATCGGCGTCCCGCTGCGACGCTCGAATGTCGATACCGACCAGATCATCCCTGCCGTGTACCTGAAACGGGTGACGCGCACCGGATTCGAGGACGGGCTGTTTGCAGGCTGGCGTACCGACCCCAACTTCATTCTGAATCTGGCTCCGTACGACAAGGGAAGCGTCCTCGTGGCCGGTCCCGATTTCGGCACGGGCTCTTCGCGTGAGCATGCCGTGTGGGCTCTCTCCGACTTCGGATTTCGGGTCGTCATTGCTTCCCGGTTCGCCGACATCTTCCGCGGAAACGCCGGAAAAGCCGGTCTCGTAGCGGCACAGGTCGAGCAGAGCGACGTCGAATTGCTCTGGAAGTTGCTCGAAGAGCAGCCCGGACTGGAATTGACAGTAGATCTCGAGAATCGGACCGTCAGCGCCGGAACTACGGTGGTGCCGTTCAATATTGACGACTACACACGGTGGCGTCTGCTGGAGGGTCTCGACGACATCGGACTGACATTGCGGCAGGTAGACGCGATTTCCGAGTTCGAAAAGTCAAGGCCTTCATGGAAACCGACTACCCTTCCAGCCCGAATTTCGCAGGGCTGAACCGAAATCCGCAACTCCGCGCGGGAAGAGAAATAGGTCACCATTTCGCAGTCACGTTGAATGAGAATTGGCGTGGCACATAGACTCTTGCCGTTATCAGGTTTACCGTGGTTCTCAGTCGGTCCGACGGTGGACCACAATTAGCGGAGGAATTTCAATGAACAAGGCAGAGCTCATCGATGTTCTGACTGAAAAGCTGGGTTCGGACAGGCGCACAGCGACCGACGCAGTGGAGCACGTCGTGGACACCATCGTCCGCGCCGTCCACCGTGGCGAGAGCGTGACCATCACCGGCTTCGGAGTCTTCGAGCAGCGTCGTCGTGCAGCACGTGTTGCACGCAACCCGCGTACGGGCGAGACCGTCAAGGTCAAGCCGACGTCGGTTCCGGCTTTCCGTCCGGGTGCGCAGTTCAAGGCTGTTATCGCTGGTGGACAGAAGCTTCCGGCCACCGGCCCGGCAGTCAAGCGTGGCGTAGCAGCACCGGCCACCAAGGCTGCAGCCAAGAAGGCTGCTGCCAAGAAGACCGCAGCCAAGAAGGCTCCGGCCAAGAAGGCTCCGGCCAAGACCGCAGCCAAGAAGACGGTTGCCGCGAAGGCTCCCGCCAAGAAGGCTCCGGCCAAGACCGCAGCCAAGAAGACGGTTGCCACCAAGGCTCCCGCCAAGAAGGCTCCGGCCAAGACCGCAGCCAAGAAGACGGTTGCCACCAAGGCTCCCGCCAAGAAGGCTCCGGCCAAGACCGCAGCCAAGGCTCCGGCCAAGAAGGCTCCGGCCAAGAAGGCTCCCGCCAAGACCGCAGCCAAGAAGGCTCCGGCCAAGAAGGCTCCGGCCAAGCGCGCAAAGTAGTCGCGTTCGGGTGAAAAACCCGATGCCGTAAGACAAAGAGGTGCAGCCGCGGATCAGATCCGCGGCTGCACCTCTTTTTTGCTGTCTGGGAGAAGTGTGAATTCTCCTGTGTTTCAGTGCTTTGCAAAACTACCGAATCGAGCTGAGTGTCGGTTGGTCCAAATCCCTCAGGAGTTGGCGACTTTGGGGAGCGGGCTGTCGAGGTGATCCGCGGCTACCAGACGGCCGTCGAGGAACGAGAGCACCCAAGTGCTCGCCTTACGGTTGCGCGCCGAGGGCAGTGTTACACCGGCCGTATCAGCCCACCAGCGCATCAAATCGGGGATGACGCCTCCTTGGCTGCAGATTACGGGAGTGCCCTCCAGTGCGGCGATCTGCAGCGCACGCGCCCTGGCGGCGTCGGGATCGGCCTCGTAACCTTCTTCGGTCAGAAGAGGTTCCGTCGAAATCTCTACACCCAATGCCTCCGCCAATGGCATCACAGTGTCGATGCAGCGCGTACGGTCAGCCGCGAAAACCGAATCGGCTCCGAAGATTTTCAGCTGTTCGACCAAGGCGGCGGATTGCTCTTTGCCCTTGGCGTCGAGTGGACGCACGTTGTCGTCGCCCTTGTATCGCTTACGGCTTCCAGCTTTTGCGTGGCGGACGAGTAATACCGTTTTCGTGTCAGGCCGAAGGGAAACGAAGCGGCGAAGAATCATTCGATCCATCGGGTAGGAAAGATGATCGGCGACCTCGGTGACCGGAAGCCAATAGAGAACATCCACTTCGCTATTCGGCCCGAAATCTCCGTCCACTGCTTCGGCCGACCAGTATTCGACCCGTTTGAGTTTGCGATGTCCCGGGATCGGGTACGTCACGCCACCGAGGTGCCTTCCGAAACGTCCGGTGATCGAGGTCTCTTCGCGGACCTCGCGAACTGCTGCGGTCAAGAAGGTCTCGCCGGGATCGAGCTTTCCTTTGGGGAATGACCAGTCGTCGTACTTCGGTCGATGTACGACGGCGATCTCGATGGCGGAAGGATCCTGAGGAGCCTTCCGCCACAGAACCGCGCCTGCGGCAAAGATGTTGGCTTTGACCGGCTTGTCGCTCATTGTGTGATCCGAGCCCGTCAAGACCCGCTGGCGGTGCGGCTGCGCATCAACGACTGTTGATGCTCACGTACGTCCTCACCGCGTTCGGGGGCAGCGACCCAACTCCCGTCCGGATGCAGTACCCAGCAGCGAGTTCGGGGATCGAGCGCGGAGTCGAAGATGTCACCGAGTTGCTTCGACAGTTTCGGGTCCTTGACCTGCACCATGACCTCGACGCGGCGATCGAGGTTGCGGTGCATCATGTCTGCGCTGCCGATCCAGAATTCGTCGGCCGAGCGGAAATGGAACATTCGCGAGTGTTCGAGGAAGCGTCCGAGAATGGAACGTACTTCGATGTTTTCGCTGAGGCCGGGAACGCCCGGCTTGAGCGCGCAGATTCCGCGAACCACGATCTCGACGGGGATACCGGCCTTGGACGCGCGGTACAACGCGTCGATGACCTGCTCGTCGACCAATGCGTTGGCCTTCAAGCGGATACCGGCATCGCGGCCTGCGAGCTTGTGCGCGATCTCGTTGTCGATCCGCTCGATGATCCCGCGGCGAACCCCATACGGCGCTACGAGAAGGTTGCGGTAGCTCGTCTTTCGGGAGTATCCGGTCAGCGAGTTGAAGAGGTCGGTGAGGTCTGCACCGATCTCCGGTGCTGCAGTGAGCAATCCGACGTCCTCGTACATGCGCGCGGTCTTCGGATTGTAGTTGCCCGTGCCGATGTGGCAGTAACGACGAATGGTCGAGCCCTCTCGCCTGACGACGAGGCACGTCTTGCAGTGAGTCTTGAGACCGACGAGACCGTAGACGACGTGAACGCCGGCCTGCTCGAGTTTGCGTGCCCACTTGATGTTGGCCTGCTCGTCGAAGCGGGCCTTGATCTCCACCAGCGCGACAACCTGCTTGCCCGCTTCGGCGGCGTCGATCAGTGCATTGACGATGGGGGAGTCGCCGGAAGTGCGGTACAGGGTCTGCTTGATCGCGAGCACCTGGGGGTCGGCGGCGGCCTGTTCGATGAAGCGTTGAACGCTTGTGGAAAACGAGTCGTATGGGTGGTGGACGAGCACGTCGCCTTCGCGCAGGGTCGAGAACACGCTCTTCGGAGTCTCGCGTTCACCGAACGCCGGATGCGTCGCCGGGACGAACGGAGCGTCTTTGAGAGCGGGGCGGTCGACGGCGTAAACCTGCCAGAGGCAGGACAAGTCGAGGAGACCGGAAACCTCGATCACGTCGGCCGGATCGACGTCGAGTTCACGCAGAAGCAGTTCGAGCATGTGCTCGGTCATGTCGTCGGCAACTTCGAGGCGAACGGGTGAACCGAAACGACGACGCGCCAATTCACGTTCGAGTGCCTGCAGCAGATCCTCGTCCCGATCTTCTTCGACCTCGAAATCGGCGTTGCGTGTGATTCGGAAAGCGTGATGTTCGACGATTTCCATTCCGGGGAACAGCACGTCCAGATGAGCCGAAATCAGTTCTTCCATCGGGAGGAAAGAATCGATGGTGGACGAAGATGTCGTGCTCTTGACTCGCACGAACCGGCCGACGTTGTCGGGAACCTTGACGCGAGCGAAGTGTTCGCCGCGGGTGACGGAGTCCTTCACTGTCACGGCGAGGTTGAGGCTCAGTCCGCTGATGTAGGGGAACGGGTGGGCGTGATCGACTGCCAACGGCGTCAGTACCGGGAAGACCTGCTCGTGGAAATGCGCCGAGAGCCGGCCGTGATCGTCGGCACTGAGGTCGGCCCATCGAACAATTGAAATGCCTTCTGCCGCCAGGGCAGGGCGGACCGAGTCGAGAAACACGTGTGCGTGCTTGTCAGCGAGTTCCTGGGTGCGACGCGCGATGAGCGCCAATTGTTCGCGTGGGGAGAGGCCGTCGGCGGACCTGACCGACAGTCCCGTCTCGTCGCGGCGCTTGAGTCCGGCGACCCGGACCATGAAAAATTCGTCGAGATTGGAAGCGAAGATGGCGAGGAACTTTGCGCGTTCGAGCAACGGCAGTGACTCGTCGGCAGCCAATGCGAGAACACGGGCATTGAAATCGAGCCAGCTGAGTTCGCGGTTGAGGTAACGATCCTCGGGAAGTCCGACGAGCAATTCGGGTAGCTCTGCCTTGGTAGCTGCAGGGGGAGCGCCCGGGATGTTGGTGGCGACCGCGACGGCCTGAGATCGCGGCGAGGTGGCCGCGCCGTTCTCGTGCCGGCCGGAGCTGTGGTCTCCGTCCGACTGGTCTTCGGAAATACGGTTTTCGAGTGCTTCGCCATTGCTCACTCGTCGATCATCCCCCACAATCGCGCGGTCCGACAATCGATGAAAGAAAATTCATCGACTGTTCGACGGCGTGGCCTTGAGTCTGGTCAACGAAGCCGATGTCGCGGGGCCTACTCCCAGTGCTCGCACAGTGCCGAGATCGGCATGGGTGTCGACGTCGGTGCGCAGTCCCGGCCATTGGCCGTTGAGTGGACGAGCACCTGAATTGGCATGTCCAAGTGCGGATTCCGGCCCGAACCGAGGGTCGAGCGCGCTTTCGCCGCACGCAAACAATGCGGAAGTGCCGGTGCCGTGGTGATCGACGACGACTGAACGTCCGCCGCTTCGGGCCGCGGCCACGGCCTCCGTCAGTTCGCTCGGTTGCATGGCGGGCAAGTCGGCTTGCAGCACAACGAGGTCGACCACTCCGCGCTTGGCTCGGATATCGGCGGCCGCTGCACTCAACGCCGCGTTGAGGGTTTCCTCCGTGCGCGGTGTTGCGCCGTTGGTTCGGGCGCCGTCGGGAGCTGGATCGGCGTAGACCGTCACGCCGACGGAATATGCAAGGGCGGCAACGGTGGGGTCTGGGGTGACCACTGTGACGCTGTCGATGGCCGAGACGGCTGCAACTGTGGCGAGGGTGTCGTGAAGCATGGCCAACACGAGGTCTGCACGCGCGTCCGAGTCGAGTTCGCCCGCGAGGCGGGACTTGGCCGATCTCAAGGACTTGACGGCCACTATCGCATGCATGGGGCGTTCGATCTCCGTGCGCGCATGCGGTGTCTCCACGGCGTGTGGGTACGGGGGTTCCGCGCTGTCCATCCCTCGATCTTGCCAGTCATCACGCTCGGTGTCCGCGGCTGCCCACCGCAGTGCACCACAGGCGATACTCTGTGCAGACGATTTTTCTGGCGGCGACCCGCTTCGCCGGGTAGACGGGGTGAGCGTGTGAGTAAGGCAGCTGTATTGGGCGCAGGTTCGTGGGGAACGGCGTTGGCGAAGGTGATGGCCGAGGCCGGAACCGACGTGACGATGTGGGCCAGGCGTGAAGAGGTCGCGAAGCGCATCGACACCACGCACGAGAACAGCGACTATCTGCCAGGCATTGCTTTGCCTTCGTCGATTCGCGCGACCCACCACCACGAGGAGGCGATGGCAGGTGCTGACTTCATCGTGCTGGCGGTTCCCTCGCAGTCGCTACGAGCAAACCTGGAGCAGTGGAAAGGCTCGATCGGACCCGATGCGACTCTGCTGAGTCTGGCCAAGGGAATCGAGACCGGGACGCTCATGCGCATGAGCCAGGTCATCGTGTCGGTGACCGGCGTGGAACCGGGGCGCGTCGCGGTGCTCTCGGGCCCGAACCTTGCACACGAGATCGCCGGCGGGCAGCCCGCGGCGACGGTGATCGCCTGTTCGGATTCCTCGCGTGCCCTCGCTCTCCAGGATGCTTGTGCTACCGGCTATTTCAGGCCGTACACCAACTCCGACGTCATCGGATGCGAGATCGGTGGTGCGTGTAAGAACGTGATCGCGCTGGCCTGCGGCATGGCCGCCGGCAGTGGATTCGGCGACAACACGGTTGCCAGCATCATCACCCGTGGGCTCGCCGAGACGATTCGTCTCGGCGTTGCGCTCGGCGCCAAGGCGTCGACTCTTGCAGGCTTGGCGGGTGTCGGTGACCTGGTAGCGACATGCACGTCCGAGTTGTCGCGAAACCGGACGTTCGGAGAGCGGCTCGGACGAGGAGGGTCGATGGAGTCGGCACAGAAGGCAACCAACGGTCAGGTCGCCGAGGGCGTGAAGTCGTGCACGTCGGTACGCGCACTCGCTGCCGGATACGACGTGGAGATGCCGTTGACCGACGCGGTCCACCGGGTGTGCCACGAAGGCATGGCCGTCAGCGATGCGATCGGTCAGTTGCTCGGACGCCGGACGAAGCCGGAATGAGTGAAATCGGTGTGGGTCGCTTCGAGGATTACGGGGATTCGACGCGCAGCGTGAGCGCCGTCGCGCGCGAACACGCCGCGGGTCAGCCCATGCAACTGGGCCCGATATTCGCTGCGCCGTACCAACTTTCGGCGGACGAAGGTTCCGAGTCCGATACCTATGCACGTGCGTCGAACCCGGGTTGGCGCGGACTCGAATCCGCGCTCGCGGCGCTCGAGAGAGCGGACCACGCCCTCGTCATGGGATCGGGGATGTCCGCGATCACCGCTACCTTGCGCAGCGTCCTCGTCGCGGGGGATACCGTCGTCGTGCCCTCGGACGGGTACTACCAAGTGCGGTTGTACGCGAACGAGCGCCTCGCGCCGTTGGGAATCACCGTTCGCGAGGTTTCGACTCTGCAGATGGGCGACGCGAGCTTCGTAGATCTGCTCGACGCGTCACCGGGCCGCGTGGTCGTCGTCGCCGAGACGCCGTCCAACCCGGTGCTGGACGTGGTCGACCTTCGCGTGCTCGCCGACGTGTGCCACCGTTCGGGTGCGCTGCTGATCGTCGACAACACGACCGCGACACCGCTGGGTCAGCGCCCGCTCGAATTGGGTGCCGACGTCGTGGTGGCCAGCGGTACCAAGGCTCTCAGCGGGCACAGTGACCTCCTGATGGGTTACGTCGCCACCTCCGATGCGGCAGTGAGTCGGCGAATCGAGCGTGAGCGACTTCTCTCGGGAACGGTGCTCGGCCCCTTCGAGACGTGGCTTGCGCACCGGAGCCTCGGCACGGCAGGCCTGCGATTCGGGCGTCAGTGCGACAACGCGCTGGCGCTTGCCGAGATGTTGGTAAATCACAAAGCAGTCCGGTCCGTTCGTTACCCCGGCCTTCGCGGTGACCCGTCCTATGCAACGGCATCCGGTCAGATGAATCGATTCGGTGGATTGGTGAGCGTCGAGTTGGATTCGGCTCAGGCATTCCACTCGTTCGTCGAAGCGAGCGCTCTCGTCACGGCTGCTACCAGCTTCGGCGGGATCCACACGACGGCGGATCGCCGTGCGCGCTGGGGCGATCCGGTCAGTGCGGGGTTTGTCCGAATCGCTTGTGGCATCGAGGACACCGCCGATCTCCTGGCCGACATCGAGCGCGCACTCGACGCGTAAACGGGCCGGGTCGACGAAATCGGTCCGGCCCGATCGCGTGCCGCAGTCGATTCGGCGGTACGGTTTGACGCGTGAACAGCAGTCGTACCCGCGTGGCCGTGATCTTCGGTGGCCGGAGCAATGAGCATTCAGTGTCCTGTGTTTCCGCCGGAAGCGTCCTGAGCAACCTCGACCCCGATCGGTACGACGTCATACCGATCGGCATCACTGTCGACGGTTCCTGGGTGCTCGGTTCGAGCGACCCCAGTTCCCTCGCGATCAGCGGGCGCGCGCTGCCGTCGGTCGACAAAGACGGAACGTCGGTGGTCCTCAGCGCGGACCCCACCCGCGAGGGCGAGGTCATCTCCTTCGACGGCTCCGACGCCGGTGCTGTGCTCGCGTCGGTCGACGTCGTGTTCCCCGTTCTTCATGGGGCTTACGGCGAAGACGGCACGATCCAGGGTCTGCTCGAACTTGCCGGGGTTCCGTACGTCGGACCCGGAGTTCTGGCCAGCGCCGCCGGCATGGACAAAGAGTTCACGAAGAAGCTTCTTGCTGCTGAAGGACTTCCCGTCGGAGTGCAGGTCGTGCTTCGACCGGGAACCGCAACGCTGACCGAAGAGCAGAAGGCGGAATTGCGCCTTCCGGTTTTCGTCAAGCCCGCTCGTGGAGGCTCGTCCATCGGCATCACTCGGGTGAGCAATTGGGACGGTCTGGACGGGGCGATCGCTCATGCACGCCTGCATGATCCCAAGGTGATCGTCGAAGGCGCGATCATCGGCCGCGAGGTGGAATGCGGCGTCCTCGAATTCCCGAACGGCGACGTCAAGGCGAGTGTGGTCGCCGAGATCCGGATGCCGGATTCCGACGCCGATTCGGACGCGTTCTACGACTTCGACACCAAGTACCTCGACGACGTCTGTGAATTCGACATCCCCGCGAAACTCGACGAGTCGGTGAGCGACCAGATTCGAGAGCTTGCTGTCCGCGCGTTCAAGGCACTCGATTGCCAGGGACTCTCGCGGGTCGATTTCTTCGTCACGGCTGACGGCCCGGTGATCAACGAGATCAACACGATGCCCGGGTTCACTTCCATCTCGATGTACCCGAAGATGTGGAACGCCACCGGAATCGATTACCGCACTTTGATTTCGACTCTGGTCGACACCGCCATCGCTCGCGGCACCGGCCTTCGCTGATCAGGGAACCGCGACCGGCGCCGGGTCGAGAGGCTTCTGTTCGAGAGTCGCCGTGATGGTGTCGGAGATTTCCTGAATCGGCGTCGGACCGGTCCCGTCGGGGATCGTGATACCGATGTATTCACCGCGGTCTACGGCAAACCAAGTGCTCGCCGCCAAACCGATGTCGGTTCCCGAGACCTGGAACCACTGGACACCGTTCACGACCTGTAGTGCTGCAGCCTGGTCGAACTCGGACGGACGGTCGAGTCCGCAGCGCAAGACGATCGGCTCTCCTTCGCTGCGCTGCCACGCTGCCGCACCGGCCGGAGCAGGTTCCACCAATTCGGCTTTCGTGAAGTCGTCGATCTTGTCGGGGAGCGCGCCGAGAAGGGAAACGCAGGCCGGCGACTCCGCTGCCGGTGCCGGTACGGGTCCCAATGCAACCGGCGAGAGTTCAGGGTTGTTTCCCGCGACGACGGCCGCGATCACTACTCCGACGATCAGGGCTACCGGGAGTGCGATGGCGGTGGCGATCAGCGCCGGACTGCGGCGCTCTGACGGATCGTCGTCGCCGTCGGGGTCGATGTCGGCGTTGTCTGCGGTGGAGGTGTTTTCTGCCATGCTCAGTTCTTCGCTCGGGTCCTGGTCCAGTCGATCAGCGGTCTTGTCACTTCTGAGAGCATGTCGGTGAATCGGTAGGATTGCCGACACACGCGTGAGCTTGCAGAAGCATTCACGACCACAGCTAGAAGGTACCGCAGGCCGCTTACGAGCGAATTGCGTCGGCATTGGAGAGACTCATCGCATCATCGGAGTTCACTGCATCATCGGAGTTCGGGTCGGAGCCCACTGTCGAGCAGGTGGGGGAGTTCGACGTGATCGCGCGATCTCTTCTCGGCCGAATCCAACCGGTCACCACTGAATTGGGGCCGGGTGACGATGCCGCCATCGTGACTTCCGGAGACGGCCGTGTGGTTGTCTCGTCCGACATGTTGGTCGAAGGTCGACATTTCCGAATGGATTGGTCTTCACCACGCGACATCGGCCGGAAGGCAGTGGCACAGAACGCTGCTGATGTGGTCTCGATGGGAGCGCGGCCGACGGCCTTCACGGTGTCTCTGGGGTGCCCGCCTTCGACACCCGTCGACGTGGTCGACGCAATCTCCGCGGGAATCTGGGACGCGGCAACCGATCTGGGTGCCGGTGTGGTCGGCGGTGACCTGGTCCAGTCACCGGTGATCGTGGTGTCGGTGACCGTGCTCGGCGATCTCGGTGGCCGTGCGGCAGTTCTGCGTTCGGGAGCAAAGATCGGTGACAAGATCGCGGTCGCCGGGTTGTTCGGTTGCTCGGCAGCAGGGTTGGCACTACTGCTCGACGAAGCCGTACTGCTCGACAAGCCCGCAAACTTTCCAGATTTGCTTGCCTCCCATCGCGTTCCGAATCCGCCGTATCAATCGGCATGGGACGCCGCAGAATCAGCACATTCCATGACGGACGTGTCCGACGGATTGATCGCGGACCTTCGACATCTCGCAGAGGCCTCGCACGTGCGGTTCGACATCTTCTCGGCTGCGGTTCCGACCTCACCGGATGTCGCATCGGCGGCCGAGGCGCTCGACGTCGATCCGCTGGACTGGATCCTCTCCGGTGGTGAAGATCACGGATTTGCAGCAACTTTCGGGCCTGAGGTCGAGATTCCGTCGGGTTGGATCGTGATCGGTGAGGTTGCCGCCGGTTCGGGCGTGAGCGTCGACGGTTCGCTTCGCGAGAGCGGCGGGGGCTGGCACAGCTTTTCGACCACCGGTACCACCGCGGTATAGGTTGCTTTCATGGCTGTATACGCACTTGGAGACAGAGTTCCGGACATTCATCCGGACGCATACGTCCACCCGGACGCGGTGGTGATCGGCGCCGTGACTCTCGCATCGGGTACCTCGATCTGGCCGCAAGCGGTATTGCGTGGTGACTACGGAACCATTTCGGTGGGAATCGGATCGAACATCCAGGACGGAACCGTCATCCATTGCACCGCCGTCGATGCGACTGTCATCGGTTCCGGTTGCGTCGTGGGCCACAACGCGCACATCGAGGGATCGACCATCGAGGACCATTGCCTGATCGCGTCGGGGTCAGTTGTTCTCAACGGAACGGTGATCGGGACGGGGTCGATCGTCGCCGCTGGTGCGGTGGTGGCCAACAAGATGCAGGTTCCGCCGCGCAGCATGGCACTCGGTGTCCCCGCCAAGGTCCGTGCGGGATACGAGGTTCCGCTCGGTCACCTCGACGGCAACGTCAAGATGTACGCAGCCAATGCGGCGTACTACCGCGACGCGTTGCGCAGGCTCGACTGATGGCGCCGCTTGCAGAGATCGTCGACCCAGGGTGGGCGCGAGCACTCGAACCGGTGTCGGAGCAGATCACCGCGATGGGTAAGTTCTTGCGCGAAGAGATCGCTGCGGGACGGGAGTACCTACCGGCGGGGGAGAACGTCTTGCGTGCGTTCACGAACCCTTTCGAGGACGTTCGAGTGCTCATCGTCGGTCAGGACCCTTATCCGACGCCCGGTCACGCTGTCGGGTTGAGCTTTTCGGTTGCACCGGACGTGCGGCCGGTTCCGCGAAGTCTCGGCAACATCTACAAGGAGTATCACCAGGATCTCGGGTTGCCGATACCGCCGAACGGCGATCTGACGCCGTGGTCGAAACAAGGTGTGCTGCTTCTCAATCGCGTTCTCACCGTGCAGCCGGGTCAAGCCGCTTCTCATCGTAAGAAGGGCTGGGAGCCGGTGACCGAGCAGGCTATCCGCGCTCTGGTCGCGCGGTCGTCGCCGATGGTGGCGATCTTGTGGGGTCGTGACGCGGCCACTCTCGCGCCGATGCTCGGCGACACACCGATCATCGAATCCGCGCACCCGTCACCGCTTTCGGCCTCGCGTGGCTTCTTCGGTTCGCGCCCCTTCAGTCGTGCGAACGAACTCTTGACCGGACTCGGAGCCGATCCGGTCGACTGGAATCTGGGCTGATCGAACGGTGTCTGCACGAACCGGCCTGCCGAACGTCGAGTCGCGACGTTCGGCACGGCAGTTCGACTAGCCCTGCTTTGCGGAAGTGAAATCGGGCCGACGCTTGTCGACGAACGCGTCGACGCCCTCGCGTCCGATCGGGCTGTTCGCTGCGATGGCGATGGACGCGGCTTCGGCGTCGAGTTGCTCGGCGAGCGAGTTCGTCCGCGACGAACGCAGCAGTGCTTTGATTCCCGAGTACGACGTACTCGGTCCGTTGGCCAGAGCGCGGGCGAGGCGAGCTGCCTCTTCTTGGACCTCGTCGTCGCCGACGAGTCGGGTGAGGATCCCCAGGCGGACGGCTTCGTCGCCACCGATCACCGAATCGTTGAGAAGAATCTCGCGAGCGCGTGCCACGCCGACGATGCGTGGAAGCGTCCACGACATTCCGCCGTCCGGGGTGAAACCGATGGAGGGGTACGCGGGGCGAAGCTTGGTGCCGGTGCCGCCGATTGCGACGTCGGCGAGGCAGACCAGGCTCATTCCGGCGCCGGCAGCCCATCCGTGGACCCCGGCCACCACTGGAGCGGTCGCAGCGTCGAGCGCGCGAACGAACACGTGGAAGACGCGGGCAACCTCGGCGACGTACTCGCCGCGGTCAGGGGCTGCGGCGAACGCACGGACGTTGCCGCCGGCACAGAAGTTTGCGCCTTCGCCGACCAGAAGGATGCTCCCGATGTCGTTTCCGACTGTCTCGAGCGCCTGCGCGCCCTGAACCAGTCCTTCGTCGTCGAGGGAGGTGCCGTTGGCGGCGGTGGAAATGGTGATGCGGAGTACGCCCTCGTCGAGGGTCACTTTGCTCAGGTCATCGATGGAAGTCACTCAACGCACATTACGGGTGTCGGACAGCCATGCGAAACACGGGGACACATAGATACAGCCACATAGATACAGCCACATGGATACAGCTCTGCCCCCGTCACCGAAGTGACGGGGGCAGAGCCTGCAATAGTTTGTGCTCGGGCAATCAGCCCCGAGCGACCTTGCCTGCCTTCAGGCAGGAGGTGCACACGTTGACCTTACGGGTGTTACCCGGGGCAACCTCGGTACGAACAGACTGAATGTTCGGGTTCCAGCGACGATTGGTACGCCGGTGCGAGTGCGAGACCGACTTACCGAAGCCGGGCCCCTTGGCGCATACGTCGCAGACGGCAGCCATAGTCGCGAACTCCTTGTTAGAAATGAATATTGAAGTGGTTACCCTACACGGTAGGGCAGCCAGAATTACAATCCGAATATACTCGACTTCGAACCGATCCTTGACCGCTCACTGTGCAGTCGAACGTGAAAACAGTCAATCAGCAACAAACAAAGTGCAGCATTATTTCGTGTAGCCCGTTCGAGGCAACCGTGTAAGAGTAACCGCTTCCGGCCCGAATGGCCAAACCGCCCGGTAATGACGGTTGCGCAGAAGCGTCGGACTACCCTCGACTGCACCGATCACCGATCTCTTTTTCATCGTCAGTCTTTCCATCGTCGAGGGGAACCGTCAGTGGGGGAAGTGCAACGCGTCGCCGAGGAAGCGGAATCCGTCGCGGACGGACATCTGCTGCGGCGCTGGGCCCGCCGGGCGGTCGACAGCCTCCAGAAACGTCGCGGTGAGATCAACAGCCTCAACGTCTTTCCCATCCCTGATTCGGATACCGGCACCAATCTGCTGTTCACGATGCGGGCTGCACTCGATTCCGCCGAGACGATCGAGGACGACGTCCGCAGTGCGGGCCGCGTCGCCAACGCTCTGGCTCGGGGCGCCGTGTCCGGTGCTCGCGGTAATTCCGGAGTGATCCTCTCCCAGGTGATCCGGGGCATCGCCGAGAGCGTTCAAGGTGAGCACATCGACGGCCGTAGCTTCGCGAACTCGCTGACCACGGCGACGACGCTGGCCTCTCGGGCTGTCTCCGATCTGGTGGAAGGCACCATCGTCACGGTATTGCGCGCATCGGGAGAAGCAGCGCAGGAGTGCGTCGACACCAGGACACCGAGCGGCGAGGATCTTGCATCCGTGGTTGCCGCCGCTGCCGACGCCGCTGCGGTCGCACTGAACAAGACGCCGGAGCAACTGGACGTTCTCGCGTCCGCCGGGGTGGTCGATGCCGGGGGATTCGGTCTGGTTCTGATCCTCGACGCTTTTGTCGAGGTGCTGACCGGGAAGCCGCAGGTTCGCGAAGATCTGGGGACGCCGGACCCGAGGTCGAGCGCAGTTGTCGACGTCAGCGCATTCGATCACGATTGGGCTCACAAGAGCCCGATCGAATGTGGTGATCACTCGGAACAGGATTTCGAGGTCATGTACCTCGTCGACGACTCCGACGACGATCGCATGACGGCGCTGCGCACGCGGCTGTCCGTCCTCGGAGATTCGACGGTCATCGTCAGCGACGGTTTCGGCGGCTGGTCGGTGCACGTGCATTGCTGCGATGCCGGTGCAGCCGTGGAAGCCGGCCTCGAGGCCGGGAAGGTGCACGGTATTCGCATCAGCAGTTTTCTCGTCGACGAACGCGACCAGTTGGTGGCACGGGCGGAGAGGCGATTCCCCGGGGCCGGCGCGCGCGGCGTACTGGCCGTCGTTGCCGGTGACAGCGCGGCGGCGTTGTTCGAGAGTGAGGGTGCGACGGTTCTTCGGTGCGACGATGCGCCGGTGACACGCGCACAACTGCTCGGCCGCATTCGTCAGATGGAACGCAGCGAAGTTCTGGTGCTTCCGAACGGAGCTTTGACCGCGCAGGAACTCGTCGCAGTCAGTGCCGCTGCACGCGATCCGCTTCACCAGGTTCTGCTGCTGTCGACATCGTCGATGGTCCAGGGCTTGGCAGCACTTGCCGTTCACGACCCTCAGCGCAACGTCGCCGACGACGGCTTCACGATGTCCGAGGCGGCGGCCGCCACGCGCTGGGGATCGTTGCGGATCGCGGTCGAGCGTTCGCTGACCTACGTCGGGACATGTGATCCGGGTGACGCGATCGGTCTGATGGGGCACGAGGTGGTGCTCATCGGTCCCGACGTCGCGGAGTCGAGTGCGCGACTGGTCGACCTCGCGCTCGGATCCGGTGGCGAACTCGTGACCCTACTCATGGGCGCCGACGCGCCGGACGACCTGGCCGGGCAGCTCGAGGCGCACGTCGTCGCGCACCACCCGGGCGTCGACGTGCTCGTCTATCAGGGTGATCAGCCGGGTGACCTGTTCCAGTTGGGCGTGGAGTGATCGAACCGGGTCTGTCGGTGACTGCTGATATACGAACACGTGTGCTTACCGCGACACTATGCTGGAGGAACTGATGGCGACGCTCGCCGACCCACTCGATCGGCTGCTGGGAAAGAAGACCGCGGACGCGCTCGACGAGGCATTCGAGATCCGCACCGTCGAGGACCTGCTGCGTCACTACCCACACCGGTACGCGTCGGCAGGCAAGGAACTTGCCGAGAAGGAGCCGCCCGAGGGTGAGCACATCACCATCATCGCGCGGGTGGCGTCGGCCGCCGTCGTGAAGATGAAGAACCGTCCGGGGCAGATGTTGCGAGTATCGCTGGCGACTGATTCGCAGACCGTCGACGTCACGTTCTTCAACCCGCAGAAGGTGCGGCACGTCATCAAGCCCGGCGTTCGGGCGATGTTCTCCGGGACGGTGAAGTACTTCCGCGGCAAGTGGTCTCTCACTCATCCGAGCTACCTGATTCTCCCGGAACCTCGTGTCGGCGAAGAGGATTCGGTAGTTCCGCTTGCATCCATCAAGGGAGCCGGTGACCTTGCGGGCCTGGCTCGCGCAAATCAGGATCCCGGCGCCGAACTCGATCTGTCCGTCTTCGACCGCGCGTTGATCCCGCTGTACCCGGCGACCCGCGAGGTCGAGAGCTGGACCATCATGCGATGCGTGCGGCAAGTGCTCGACCAACTCGATCCGATCGAGGAGCCGTTGCCCGCCGAGACTCGGGCCGAGCACGGATTCATCGGTTTGGACGAGGCGCTGCGCACCGTTCACCTGCCAGATACCAAGGAAGACATCGAACGAGCACAGGATCGTCTGCGTTTCGACGAGGCGCTGTCTCTGCAGTTGGTCCTCGCGATGCGTCGTCACGACAATTCCGAGCGTGTGGCTCCGGCCTGCGCTCCGGTCGCCGGCGGGATCGCGGACCAGTTCGAGGAGATGCTCCCGTTCACTCTGACGGAGGGACAGCAAGCAGTCGCGGAGGAGATCTCCACCGACCTTGCCCGCCCACACCCGATGAGCCGCCTTCTTCAGGGCGAGGTCGGGTCAGGCAAGACGATCGTGGCTCTGCGCGCGATGCTGCAGGTCGTCGATGCGGGTTATCAGTGCGCGTTGCTCGCACCCACCGAGGTCCTGGCAAATCAGCACGCGCGATCACTGCGCAAGATGATGGGCTCGCTGGCTGCAGGTGGTGAACTCGGTTCTGCCGAACATTCCACCCGTATCGCCCTTCTTACCGGTTCGCTGCCTGTCGCTGCGAAGCGCGCAGCGCTGCTCGAAGCCGTGACCGGCGACGCCGGGATCGTCATCGGTACCCATGCGCTCATTCAGGACAACGTCGAGTTCTTCAACCTCGGCATGGTTGTCGTCGACGAGCAACACCGCTTCGGCGTCGAGCAACGTGATCAGTTGCGATCACGTGCCCGTGAAGGACTGAGTCCGCATCTGCTGGTGATGACGGCAACGCCGATTCCGCGAACCATCGCCATGACCGTGCTCGGCGACCTCGAGGTCTCGACCCTGCGAGAGCTTCCACGTGGGCGAACCCCGATCAAGAGCAGTGTCGTGCCCGCGAAGCAGAAGCCGCAGTGGGTCGATCGCGCATGGGAACGAATCCGTGAGGACGTCGCCGACGGCCGTCAGGCGTATGTCGTGTGCTCGCGGATCGGTGACGGCGAGCAGGGTGCAGGCGAAGATCAGTTCACCGAGGAGAAGCAGCCCGAGACCAAGTCGGCGGTCGACGTCTTCGAAGAGCTGTCGAGTGGTCCGCTGGCCGATCTGCGAGTCGGGTTGCTGCACGGTCGACTGCCTTCCGACGAAAAGGACGTGGTGATGAGCGCGTTCAACGTCGGTGACATCGACGTCCTCGTCTGTACGACCGTTGTCGAAGTCGGTGTCGACGTTCCGAATGCGACGGTGATGGTGATCGTCGACGCCGAGCGGTTCGGCGTCAGTCAGCTCCATCAGTTGCGTGGCCGCGTCGGTCGAGGGAAACACCAGGGACTGTGCATCCTCGTCACCGGAAGCAATCCCGGGGGGCCGGCGTACGAGCGGCTCTCGGCGGTGGCAGCGACCAACGACGGGTTCGAACTGGCTCAACTCGACCTCGCGACCAGACGTGAAGGAGACATCCTCGGTGCGGCGCAGTCGGGCACAACCTCGAATCTGCGGCTGCTTTCCCTCATGGCCCATGGAGACATCCTCGAGTCCGCCAGGGAGTTCGCTCAGGGAATCGTCGACTCCGATCCGTCGCTCGACGGTCATCCCGCCCTCGCTTCCATGGTGACCGCTGCCCTGGACTCCGACCGGATCGAGTACCTCGAGAAGTCGTGAAGGGTATGACGACAAGCTGAAATCGAATAGCACGAGGACCGCCGGGTTGGTTTCTCGATTCAGTCCGAAATATGAGACTCCGCATGTAGACGCAAGATGAAATCGGGGTAGTTTTCTCGAATGTTCTCCAAAGTGCTCGTCGCGAACCGCGGCGAAATTGCGATCCGTGCCTTCCGCGCCGCCTACGAACTAGGTGCCGGAACCGTCGCGGTGTTCCCGTACGAGGATCGGAATTCGATCCACCGTCTCAAGGCAGACGAGAGCTACCAGATCGGGGAGAAGGGTCACCCCGTTCGCGCGTATCTCTCGGTCGAGGAAATCGTCGCCGCCGCCAAGAGCGCCGGAGCCGACGCCATCTACCCCGGTTACGGCTTCCTCTCCGAGAACCCGGACTTGTCGGCGGCGTGTGCCGAGGCAGGCATCAAGTTCGTCGGCCCGTCCGCCGAGATCCTCGAGTTGACCGGAAACAAGGCTCGGGCCATCGCAGCGGCAAAGGCCGCCGGTCTCCCGGTGCTCGCGTCTTCGGAGCCGTCAGCGGACATCGACGAGTTGCTCGCAGCCGCCGAGGACATGACCTTCCCGCTCTTCGTCAAGGCTGTCGCAGGCGGCGGTGGGCGCGGAATGCGCCGCGTTGCGGAGCGCTCACAGCTCAAGGAATCGATCGAAGCCGCAGCACGCGAAGCGGAATCGGCCTTCGGCGATTCGACGGTCTTCCTCGAGCAGGCCGTCATCGACCCCCGGCACATCGAAGTGCAGATCCTCGCCGACGAGCAGGGCAACGTCATCCACCTCTTCGAGCGTGACTGCTCGCTGCAACGTCGCCACCAGAAGGTGATCGAGCTCGCTCCGGCGCCCAATCTCTCGGAAGAGTTGCGCGCCAAGATCTGTGCCGACGCCGTCGCCTTCGCGAAGGAGATCGGATACACGTGCGCGGGCACCGTCGAGTTCCTTCTCGACAAGCGCGGCAACCACGTCTTCATCGAGATGAACCCGCGAATTCAGGTCGAGCACACCGTCACCGAAGAAGTGACGGACGTGGACCTGGTCCAGTCGCAGCTCAAGATCGCGTCCGGTTCGACGCTTGCAGAACTTGGTCTGTCACAGGAGACGATCAAGCTTCGCGGCGCGGCGCTGCAGTGCCGCATCACGACCGAGGATCCGGCAAACGGATTCCGCCCGGACACCGGCCGTATCACCGCGTACCGCACCCCGGGCGGAGCCGGTATCCGCTTGGACGGTGGCGCCACACTCGGCGCCGAGGTCGGAGCGTACTTCGATTCCATGCTGGTCAAACTCACTTGTCGCGGTCGCGACCTAGAAGCCGCTGTGGCGCGAGCTCGCCGCGCGGTCACCGAGTTCCGCATTCGTGGTGTCTCGACCAACATTCCGTTCCTGCAGGCGGTTCTCGACGACCCGGACTTCCGGGCCGGACGCGTGACAACCTCCTTCATCGAGGAACGTCCTCAGTTGCTGACTCTGCGTTCTTCGGCAGACCGCGGCACGAAGATCCTGACCTACCTCGCGGATGTGACTGTCAACAAGCCGCACGGGGAGCGTCCCTCGGCGGTGTACCCGCAGGACAAGCTGCCCAAGATCGATCTTTCGACACCCCCTCCTGCCGGTAGCCGTCAGCGCCTGCTCGAACTCGGACCCGAAGGTTTCGCGAAGGCACTGCGTGAGCAGAAGGCCGTCGGCGTCACCGACACCACCTTCCGTGACGCGCACCAGTCGTTGTTGGCCACGCGAGTTCGAACCAGCGGACTGCTCGGAGTTGCCGGGCACGTTGCGCGGTTGACGCCGGAACTGCTCTCGATCGAAGCCTGGGGCGGCGCGACCTACGATGTGGGACTTCGCTTCCTGCACGAGGATCCGTGGTACCGGCTTGCCGCATTGCGCGAGGCGATTCCCAACATCTGCCTCCAGATGCTTCTTCGCGGTCGAAACACGGTGGGCTACACGCCGTATCCCGAAAAGGTCACGCGCGCATTCGTTCAGGAAGCCACCGACACCGGCATCGACATCTTCCGAATCTTCGACGCGCTCAACAACGTCGACCAGATGCGCCCTGCCATCGACGCGGTGCGTGAGACCGGAACGGCCCTCGCCGAGGTGGCGTTGAGCTACACCGGCGATCTGTCGGATCCGAACGAAACGCTGTACACGCTCGACTACTACCTGAAGTTGGCAGAAGAGATCGTCGATGCGGGCGCTCACGTGCTCGCGATCAAGGACATGGCGGGCCTGCTGCGCGCTCCGGCGGCCACCAAGCTCGTGACGGCGCTACGCAGCAACTTCGATCTTCCGGTTCACGTCCACACGCATGACACCCCCGGTGGACAGTTGGCCACGTATTTCGCCGCGTGGCAGGCGGGCGCCGACGCAGTCGACGGTGCTTCGGCGGCACTGGCCGGAACCACCAGTCAGCCTGCGCTCTCGGCCATCGTTGCCGCCGCTGCGCACTCCGAGTTCGACACCGGACTGAACCTGCAGAACGTGTGCGACCTCGAACCGTACTGGGAGGCGCTGCGAAAGGTGTACGCGCCGTTCGAATCCGGACTGCCGGCGCCGACGGGACGTGTGTACACGCACGAGATTCCGGGCGGCCAGCTCTCCAATCTCCGGACCCAGGCCGTTGCTCTCGGTCTCGGCGACCGGTTCGAAGAGGTCGAAGCCAAGTACGCCGACGCGGACCGCATGCTCGGGCATCTCGTGAAGGTGACGCCGTCGTCGAAGGTCGTCGGCGACCTCGCCCTCCACCTTGTCGGCGCCGGCGTGCCTTCGGAGGAGTTTGCCGCAGATCCGGCGAAGTTCGACATTCCCGACTCCGTGGTGGGCTTCCTGCGCGGTGAACTCGGTACGCCTCCCGGTGGTTGGCCGGAACCGTTCCGCAGCAAGGCACTCGAAGGACGTGGCCAGGCCAAGCCCGAAGCGACGTTGTCCGCTGAGGACGAGGTGCTGCTCGAGGGCTCGTCGAAGGACCGTCAGGCGACGCTGAACCGTCTGCTGTTCCCCGGCCCGACAAAGGAATTCCTCGAACACCGCGAGAAGTACGGTGACACGTCGCGGCTTTCGGCGAACCAGTTCTTCTACGGTTTGCGGCGCGGCGACGAGCACCGGGTCGAGTTGGCTCCCGGCGTGGAACTGATCATCGGTCTCGAGGCGATCTCCGAGCCCGACGAGCGCGGCTACCGCACTGTCATGTGCATCCTGAACGGCCAGCTGCGCCCGGTCTCGATCCGCGATCGCTCCATTGCCAGTGACGTACCGGTGGCGGAGAAGGCCGACAAGAACAACCCGGGCCACGTGGCTGCACCGTTCGCGGGCGTCGTGACGCTCGCGGTGAAGGAAGGCCAGAAGATCGAGGCCGGCGACACCGTGGCCACGATCGAAGCAATGAAGATGGAAGCGGCGATCACCTCGCCGCGCGCCGGCGTCGTCTCTCGGATCGCGATCAGCGCCGTCCAACAGGTCGAGGGCGGAGACCTGCTGGTAGTCGTCTCGACGGGGGAGAGCGCCGCAGAGTGACACGCATCATCTCGGGACTCGCGGGCGGTCGACGCCTGCGAGTCCCGCCGAGCGGCACCCGTCCGACGTCGGATCGGGTTCGTGAGGCGCTGTTCAGTGCTCTCGAAGCGCGCATCGATCTCGAAGGGTGCGCGGTTCTCGACCTCTTTGCGGGTTCGGGTGCTCTCGGCCTCGAGGCGCTCTCGCGGGGAGCCGAGCACGTTGTTCTCGTGGAATCGGATGCCAAGGCTGCTGCCGTCATCAAGGCGAACATCGGCACTGTCGCGTTGCCTGGGGCGACGGTTCGCGCCGCTCCGGTTGCGGCCGTGGTCTCGGGTCCGAGCGCGCGTGAATACGACATCGTGATCGCGGACCCACCGTATGCGGTGACCGACGAAGCCGTCGTGTCCATGCTCGCTGATCTGCAGGCCAACAAATGGGTGGGGGAGGGCACGATCGTGGTACTCGAACGATCGTCGCGCTCGCCGGAGACCGTGTGGCCTCAGGGCTACGAGCCGATCAAGGCCAAGAACTACGGTGAAGCCCGCATCGAGCTGGCCACCTGCTACGGTCTGGACTCATGACTGGCGCCGTCTGCCCCGGATCCTTCGACCCTGTGACCAACGGTCACCTCGACGTAATCGGAAGAGTTGCTGCGCAATTCGACGAGGTCGTGGTCACCGTGCTGATCAACAAGAGCAAGCGTGGCATGTTCACGATCGACGAGCGGATCGAGATGCTCGAAGACGCGACGAGTCACCTGCCCAACGTTCGCGTCACGTCGTGGCACGGATTGTTGGTCGACTACGCGAAACAAGAAGGCCTCAGCGCGATCGTCAAGGGTCTGCGCGGCGCGAACGACTTCGATTACGAGCTGCAGATGGCTCAGATGAATCAGAAGCTCACGGGCGTCGACACACTGTTCGTCGCCACGAATCCGACGTACAGCTACCTGTCGAGTTCTCTGGTGAAGGAAGTCGCGACTTTCGGCGGCGACGTCTCCGACATGTTGCCGGCCAAAGTGCATTCTCGGCTACTTGCACGTATCGCCGAGCGAGCAGCCGAAAACAGCTGATCCCCGACACACCGACCGCGACGACACCCCGTTGGCCGTTCTTCCGGCAAACTTGGACAGGAACGGGCACAGGTCCGAGTGGACCGGTGACGATGTGGGCCGATTTCGGCCGGTAGAGATTGGGGTTGCTTGTGTACCGCGTATTCGAGGCACTGGACGAACTGGTCGCAATTGTCGAAGAGGCGCGCGGTGTTCCCATGACCGCAGGGTGTGTTGTGCCTCGCGGTGACGTACTCGAGCTACTCGACGACGTCCGGGACGCAATTCCGAGCGAGCTGGACGACGCTCAGGACGTCCTCGATCATCGCGACAAATTGGTCGGTGATGCGCGAGCAAACGCCGAGAAGACTGTCAGCAGCGCCAATGCCGAGGCAACCTCGACTGTGGAGAACGCACGCGACGACGCCGACCGGATTCTGTCCGATGCCAAGGCTCAGGCCGATCGCATGGTTGCCGAAGCGCGTGCGCACGCCGATCAGTTGGTCGAGGACGCCGAAGCAGAAGCGGAACGGACCGTCACCGACGGCCGTCGTGAGTACGAGGCCGTCACCGGGCGGGCGCGTGCCGAGGCCGATCGGATGATCGAGTCCGGCCAGGCCTCGTACGAACATTCGGTGGCGGAGGGAACGGCAGAGCAGGCTCGTCTGGTGTCCCAGACCGAGGTTGTCCAGTCAGCTCACGCGGAATCCGCGCGAGTGATCGACGCCGCTCATGCCGAGTCCGACAGGATGCGTTCGGAGTGTGACCTGTACGTGGACACCAAGTTGGCCGAGTTCGAAGAGTTCCTCACCGGAACGGTTCGATCGGTCGGGCGTGGTCGTCAACAGCTTCGAACGGGTTCGGGGGTTCCCGACTACCAGGACGACGATCGTCGTTCCGAGCGGCGCCGATAGAGCAGACAAGTCAGTCGAGGGTCGGTCGTCCGATATGGGGCGGCCCACTTTTTCGTGGATCGAATTGGGATTTGCCTTGTAGCTGCCGTATTGTGGAGTGGTTGCCCATACCAGTTTCAACAGTTAGGTGAGTTCTCTTTGTCAACGCATCGTCGTAGTTCGTCGCATCAGTCAAGTGATGCGGGATTTTTGCTGGACACGGTCAAGCTCGGTCGTCGTCCAGGGTCGATGCGTACCGTCGAGAGAACAATTCAGTCCCCGAACCGTATCGGTCTCGATCTGATCGCGATCGAAGCGGGCGCGGACATAGATCTCGATCTTCGTCTCGAAGCAGTGTCCGAAGGCGTTCTCGTCACCGGAAACGTGCACGCACCCACCAAGGGTGAATGCTCGCGGTGCCTTGAACCTTTCACCGACACCGTGGACATCTATCTCACGGAGTTGTTCGCTTACCCGGACAGCACCACCGAGGAGACGACGGAAGAGGGAGAGGTCTACGCGGTCGAAGACGACGAAATCGACCTCGAACCGGTCATCGTCGATGCAGTCGGGCTGGCGCTTCCGCTCCAGCCTCTGTGCAGTGACGATTGCCTGGGATTGTGCTCAGAATGTGGCATTCGCCTGGCGATTGCGGAATCTGGGCATGGGCATGACATACTTGATCCTCGCTGGGCTGGTCTCGCGGCCAAATTTGGCGTGGAATCAAACACCAGCGAAAATCTTGTGATCACCGAAGCCGAGGAGAAGTAGAAGTGGCTGTCCCCAAGCGCAAAATGTCGCGATCCAACACGCGGTCGCGTCGTAGCCAGTGGAAGACCACTGTGCCCACCCTCGTTACCTGCCCCAACCGTGGCTGTGGCGAGCAGACCCTTCCCCACATCGCATGCCCGTCATGCGGTACTTACAAGGGCCGCCAGGTAACCGCTGCTGTCTAGTTCTCCCCGGAGAAAGACTATGACGAGCGAAAATACAGTTTCAGCCGCCGGCGGCGAGGGCAATCACGACAAGCTCCTCGCCGCTGTCGGCGTAGATATAGAGCCCGGTCTTCTGACCCTGGCTCTCACGCACCGCTCGTACGCGTACGAGAACGGCGGACTGCCCACGAACGAGCGCCTCGAGTTCCTCGGGGATTCCGTTCTCGGCGTCACGGTGACCGAAAATCTCTACCTGTCCCACCCGGACAAATCCGAAGGTGATCTGGCGAAGATCCGTGCCAGCGTGGTCAACATGCATGCACTCGCCGAGGTTGCCAGGACTCTGGGTGAAGGTGGACTCGGAGCACACCTGCTGCTGGGTAAGGGCGAGGAAATGACGGGCGGCCGTGACAAGCCGTCCATTCTCGCCGACGGTATGGAGTCGATTCTCGGCGCCATCCACCTGCAGCACGGCATCGAGACTGCGCGACGCGTCGTCCTCGATCTGTTCGACGATCTACTCACTCGCGCACCGCTTCTGGGCGCGGGTCTGGATTGGAAGACGAGTCTGCAGGAACTGACCGCAGAACACGGTGCCGGAGTTCCCGTTTACGAGATCACCGCCACCGGACCCGATCACGACAAGGAATTCACGGCCACCGTTCTCATCAGTGGCAAACCCTTGGGTGTCGGTGTCGGTCGTTCCAAGAAGGAAGCCGAGCAGAAGGCAGCAAGTTCGGCATGGAAGACGATGTCGGAGAATGCCGCTGCTACCGCAGTCGCTGCTGACGACACGCCTGATCTTGCCGGCTGAGTTCACTCTTGCCTGAGCTTCCCGAAGTCGAAGTCGTTCGCCGCGGCCTACAGTCTCATGCTGTAGGTGCGGCGATCGAGGCCGTCGAGGTACTCCATCCCCGCGCGATCAGGCGCCACATTCTCGGTTCCGAGGACTTGATCGGCCAACTCACCGGGCAGACCATCGCTTCGGCAGAGCGTCGCGGCAAGTACCTGTGGCTGGTTCTCGAGCCTGCCGGTGTCGGACTGGTGGTTCATCTCGGGATGAGCGGACAGATGCTGGTCCAACCCCCGACAGTCGACTGGGAAAAGCACCTACGCATTCGGTTGGCCCTCGATTCCGGGGCCGATCTTCGATTCGTCGATCAGCGGACCTTCGGTGGCTGGTCGATTTCACCCCTCGTCGAGGTCGACGGAACGATGCTGCCCGAGTCGGTGGCGCACATCGCCCGCGATCCCATGGATGCGGCGTTCGATCTCGAATCCGTCGTGAAAGTCCTGCGGGGCAAGCACACCGAGATCAAGCGCGCGATTCTCGACCAGACGGTGGTCTCCGGAATCGGAAACATCTACGCCGACGAATCATTGTGGCGCGCCAAGATTCACGGCAACCGAATCGCCGAAACGCTTACCAGGCCCAAACTTCGAGAACTGTTGACCGCGGCACACTCGGTGATGGGTGAAGCGCTCGATCAGGGCGGTACGTCCTTCGACGCGCTGTACGTGAACGTCAACGGGGAATCGGGCTACTTCGACCGGTCGCTGTCGGCGTACGGGCAGGAAAACCTCCCGTGCCCGCGATGCGGCGCGCCGATCAAGCGTGAGAAGTTCATGAATCGATCGTCGTTCAGTTGCCCGCGGTGCCAGCCGACCCCGAGGGTACGGCGAATCGCCTAGGTCTCCCGCCCCTTCGGTTCGGCGGAGTGGCAAGATTGCGTCATGGCTGAACAGACTCCCGACACCACTGCAACCGCCCCGGCTCACACGGAGCTTTGGGTCGAACGAACCGGAACCCGCCTCTACACCGGCAAGAGTTCGCGCGGCGCAGAGGTTCTCATCGGCTCCGAATCGGTGCCAGGAGTCTTCACGCCCGGCGAACTCCTCAAAATTGCACTGGCCGCATGCACCGGGATGAGCTCCGACTTCCCGATCTCGCGCCGGCTCGGTGACAACTACGACGCGACGGTCCGAGTGTCCGGAGCCGCCGATCGTGAAAACGAGGTCTACCCGCAGCTCGACGAGGTCCTCGAGCTCGATCTCAGCGAGTTGGATGCCGAGGCACAGCAGCGCCTCATCACTCTCGTCGAGCGTTCCGTGGACAAGGTATGCACGGTCGGGCGCACGCTCAAGGCCGGAACCAAGGTCACTCTGTCGTTCGACACGGAAGCCTGATGTTCCGCGCCGGCAGCGTTGTCGCTGCGATCGCACTGGGTTCCGTTGTGGCGCTGAGTGCTCCAGCGCAGGCCTCGGTCCCGGCCGACGGCTCGGCCGGTAGTTGCGGCACATGGACGTCGAGCGTCGTGACGACTGGTGCCGGAATGCTCGAGAACCTCGAATTCGACGGCAACGGATCGATGGTGTTGTCGCAGTCGGCTCTGATCGGGCCGGGTGCACTGCTGAAGGTGGCGCCGGACGGAACACGGACAACTTTGGTCGGTGACGTCACCGGACCCGGCGGTCTGGTCGCGCGTGAGGGATCCGTGTACTTCACCACGGGCAACTCGACTGTCTCGGGACTGTTCGGAATCGCCGACGGCAGCCTCCGCAAGGTCGACGTCGCAGACGGGTCGGTGACAACGATCGCCGACGGTCTGGTGATGCCGAACGGGCTTGTGCAGCTGGACGATAACCGTTTCCTCACTGCCCGCACACTCACCAGGCCGGGGCTCACGGTCGTCAACAGTGACGGAAGCAGTTCGATCGTTCGTGAAGACCTCGGCACCGTCGACGGCCTCGCACGCTCCGGTTCGACGATCTACGTGAGCACGACCTTCGACATGGTCACCGCCGTCCACATCCTCGACGCAAACGATCTGGGCGGGCCGGTGCGAACGATCACGCTCCCCGGGTTCGGTCCGGCAAACATGGCGGACGATCTGACCGTCGGACCGGACGGCGCGTTGTACGTCGCATTCAATGCAGGCGGCAAAGTTGTTCGCGTCGATCCGGATTCGGGATCTTCGTGTGAGATCGCCTCGGGTCTGCCGTTCACATCTGCGGTCAAGTTCGGCGCCGGACCGGGCTGGGATCCCAACGCGCTCTACACCACCGGATTCCTGGGTGACGTTCACCGTCTCGAACGTGTGGCGGGCTGAGCGTCATGGCTGAAGCAGCGCCTGTGCGGTTGACGGCGTGGGTTCACGGATACGTTCAAGGCGTCGGGTTCCGGTGGTGGACCAGGGCCCGCGCTCTCGAACTCGGATTGATCGGATATGCGTCCAATCAGCGTGACGGTCGAGTGCTCGTCGTGGCGGAAGGCCAACGCACGCAGCTCGAGCGATTGGTGGAGCTGCTGCGCTCCGGCACTACCCCGGGCACGGTGGATCTCGTGGTCGACAGCTGGGACACCGCCAGGGGCGACCTGACAGGGTTCGTCGAACGCTGACCGGTTTGGCGGTAAAGTTTCCCCCCATGCACCTCAAGAGTCTGACACTCAAGGGATTCAAATCCTTTGCGTCGGCAACGACTCTTCGGTTCGAGCCGGGAATTACCTGTGTGGTCGGCCCGAACGGCTCGGGTAAATCCAACGTCGTCGATGCGTTGACCTGGGTGATGGGCGAGCAGGGCGCCAAGGCCCTGCGCGGCGGCAAGATGGAAGATGTCATCTTTGCCGGCACCTCCGGCCGCGCGCCGCTGGGCCGCGCCGAGGTGACCTTGACCATCGACAACGCCGACGGGGCGCTCCCGATCGAGTACTCCGAGGTGTCGATCACGCGCCGCATGTTCCGCGACGGCGCGGGGGAGTACGAGATCAACGGCTCGTCCTGCCGTCTGATGGACGTCCAGGAACTGCTCAGCGACTCCGGCATCGGCCGCGAAATGCATGTCATCGTCGGGCAGGGACGGCTCGCCGCGATCCTCGAATCCCGTCCCGAAGATCGACGCGCCTTCATCGAAGAAGCCGCGGGAGTCCTCAAACATCGCCGCCGCAAGGAAAAAGCGGTGCGCAAACTCGATTCCATGCAGGCCAATCTCGCTCGCCTCAGTGACCTCACCGCGGAACTGCGTCGGCAACTCAAACCGCTGGGACGCCAAGCCGAGGTTGCTCGGCGAGCACAGACGGTCCAGGCTGACCTGCGTGATGCAAAGATGCGTCTGGCCGCTGACGATCTGGTGACCCGTCGAAACCAGTTGAACGACCAGGCACAGGACGAGAAAGCGGCCCGTGAACAGCACAACCAGGTGGCGGCTGCGCTCGACGAGGCCAACCTCGAACTCGGGCGCCAGGAGCAAGCTCTCGCTCGTCTGACTCCGGGATCGGAAGCCGCTGCGCAGAGTTGGTTCCAGCTTTCCGCGCTTGCCGAACGCGTGAACGCCACTGTGCGCATCGCCCGCGAGCGTGCGCGTCATCTCGACTCCGAACCCGTCGGCAACCGCGGCCAGGACCCGGACGAGATGGAGGCGCGCGCCGAACGTCTTGCTGCCGAGGAGGCCGAACTCCTCGAAGGCGTCGAAATCGCGCGAGCGGCCTCGGAAGCTGCTCGGGACCAGCTCGCAGCCACCGAAGATGCTGCAGCAGAAGCGGAACGGGCGCACATGGCGGAAGTTCGTGCCGTCGCCGACCGCCGTGAAGGTCTTGCTCGACTCTCCGGTCAGGTCGACACTCTGCGTACCCGCGTCGAATCCGTCGACGCGGAAGTGTCTCGGCTGACCGAGGCGATCGACGAGGCTCGTCTGCGTGGCGATGCCGCACAGGCCGAGTTCGACACGGTGCAAGAAAGCATCGGGGACCTCGACGCCGGTGAAGTCGGCCTCGATACCAATCACGAACGCGCCATCGAGGCTCTCGAGATGATCGACGCGCGCGTCGAAGAGCTTCGTGAGGAAGAAAAAACGAGCGGGCAACGCATCGCTTCGCTCCGGGCGCGCATCGAGGCACTGTCGATGGGTTTGCAGCGCAAGGACGGTGGCGGCTGGCTGCTCGAACACCGCGGCGACGACGGCATCACCTCGCTGGTCGGATTGATTCACGTCGAACCCGGCTACGAGGCCGCGATCGCTGCCGCGATGGGGCCGGCGGCGGACGCCGTCGTGGCGCAGTCGCTGGACTCTGCTCGTTCCGCTGTCACAGCACTGGCCGATCAGGACGGTGGACGTGCATCACTGATCGTGAGCGGTGAACCGGCGATCAAGCGCGAGGCCGAGATCGCGCCGGGTAGTCGTCCGGCCGTCGACGTCATCGACTGCCCTGACGAGTTGCGTGCCGGATTGACCGCCATCCTCGATGGCGTCGTCCTGGTCGAGACTCTCGATGACGCGATTCGAGTTGTTGCTGACCACAAGGGAATTCGCGCAGTGACGCGTTCTGGCGATCTGCACGGTTCGGGGTGGATGATCGGTGGCTCGGATCGGCAACCGAGCACGCTCGAGGTGCAGGCGGCGATCGACGCGTCAGCAGCGGAACTGGCGGCAACGGAGAGCCGATCCGAGGAACTCGACGCGGCGCTGTCCGGCGCTCTGGCCGAACAGGCCGCTCGACGCGAGACCGCGGAGCAAACTTTGGCCGCGCTCAACGAGTCGGACGCTGCCATGTCCGCCATCTACGAGCAGTTGGGCAGATTGGGGCAGGCAGCACGAGTCGCCCACGCGGAATCCGAGCGGTTGACCGCCCAGCGAGTGCGTGCCGAGGAGGGCCGCGGTGAGTCGCTGACAAAGCTCGCGGATCTGGAGGAACGTCTGCGCGTCGCCGAAACCGACGGCAGTGCACCGGGACACGGTGCGGAATCGACCGCTGCCGATCGCGAAATGGCCGCAGCAGCGCTCGCCGAAGTGCGCATCGTCGAAATGGATGCTCGCCTTGCCGTGCGCACCGCCGAAGAGCGTGCGGAATCCGTACGCGGAAAGGCTGATTCGCTTCGCCGCGCCGCGGCCGCCGAACGAGAAGCGCGGATCCGCGCCGAACGGGCTCTGCGCGCCAGGGCGCACGCTGCGGAGGTCGCAGCTGCCGTGGCCGAATCGGGACAGCGTGTGGCGGCCGAACTCGAGACCGTCGTCGCCGCGGCTCTTGCTCACCGTGACGAGTTGGCTCGGGCCCGCACCGAGTGCACGGCCAAGCTGGATCAGGTCCGCGAGATAGTCCGAGCACTGACTGGACAACTCGCTTCGCTCACCGACGCCGTCCACCGCGACGAGGTAGCGAAGGCACAGGCAGCGCTGCGCATCGAACAACTCGAGGAGTCGATCCTCGATCAGTACGGTATCGGCCTCGACGATCTGATCGCCGAGTACGGGCCCGAGGTCGAACTGCCGCCGACCGCTCGCGAAATCGAGGAGTACGAGCAGGCCAAGGAGCGTGGGGAGCAGGTCACCGCCCCCGCTCCGCTTCCGTACGACCGCGCGACTCAGGAACGGCGCGCCAAGCGGGCCGAGAAGGACCTCGCCACCCTCGGCAAGGTCAATCCGCTGGCGCTCGAGGAATTCGCAGCTCTCGAGGAGCGGTACACCTTCCTCTCCACTCAGCTCGAGGACGTCAAGACCGCACGCAAGGACCTTCTTGCTGTGGTCGCAGACGTCGACGCACGAATTCTGCAGGTGTTCACCGAGGCCTATGCCGACGTCGAGCGTGAGTTCGTGGGAGTGTTCGAGAAATTGTTTCCCGGGGGAGAAGGGCGGCTGGTCCTCACCGATCCCTCGGACATGCTCACCACCGGCATCGAAGTCGAGGCGCGTCCGCCCGGTAAGAAGGTCAAACGGTTGTCGTTGCTGTCGGGCGGCGAGAAGTCGTTGACCGCGGTGGCCATGCTGGTCGCGATCTTCCGGGCACGCCCGTCCCCGTTCTACGTGATGGACGAAGTCGAGGCGGCGTTGGACGACACCAACCTGCGGCGGCTGATCGGACTCTTCGAACAATTGCGGGAGAAGTCGCAGTTGATCGTGATCACTCACCAGAAACCGACGATGGAAATCGCCGATGCGTTGTACGGCGTCAGCATGCGCGGCGACGGCATCACCACCGTGATTTCGCAGCGACTTCGCGGTCAAGACATGGCCTCGACGTAAGCCCTGCTCACTTTCCGGGTCGGAGCCTGAAACAATGGGCCGGTGACTACCCAGGCTTGGATCATCATCGCGGCTGTAGCGGCCGTACTACTCGTCGTTCTCGTTGCCGGATTCCTGCGCTACCGCAAGGGGCAGGTATCGCTGAAGGCACCCGAGACGAAGCCGGAGCTCGGCGCCCCCGAGAAGGACAAGTCAGGCGGCTACAGGGCCGGCGGCGGGTTCAACTTCAGTCAAGGCTCGACGGCAACGGCGCCACCTCCGGTGGTTCCGACACCTCCGGTCGCCGAGAAGCCGCCCGTCGTCGAAGAACCTGTCGTCGAAAAACCGATCGTCGAAGAACCGGTTGCAGAGAAGCCGGCCGTCGTCGAGGAGCCGGTTGTCGAAGAACCCGCTGTCGTCGAGGAACCGGTTGTCGAAGAGCAGGTAGTAGAAGAGGCGCCGGTAGCAGAACCGGTCGTCGAAGAACCTGTTGCCGTTCCCGAGCCCGTTGTCGTACCCGAGCCCGTCGTCGTTCCCGCGCCAGTCGAGCCTGCACCGCGCGTGCTGGACGAGATCGACCCGACCGAGGGTCGGCTGGACCGATTGCGCGGGCGCCTTTCCCGCTCGCAGTCAGCAGTCGGCAAGAGCTTGCTGGGTCTGCTCGGTGGCGGCGATCTGGACGAGGATTCGTGGGAAGAAGTCGAGGACACCCTCCTCATCGCAGACCTCGGCTCCGCGACCACGGAAAAAGTCGTCACGAAGCTTCGTGAGCAGATGGCGGCCCGCAGCGTCCGGACCGAGGCTGCCGCCCGCGCCCTTCTGCGCGAGGTGTTGATCGCCGAACTGCGTCCCGAACTGGACCGCTCCATCCGCGCATTGCCGCACGATGATCACCCGGCTGTTCTGCTCGTCGTCGGCGTCAACGGGACCGGCAAGACAACGACCACCGGCAAGCTGGCTCGCGTGCTCGTCGCCGACGGTCGTCGCGTAGTGCTCGGTGCCGCGGACACGTTCCGCGCCGCCGCCGCCGATCAGCTCCAGACGTGGGCCGAGCGTGTCGGCGCTGAAGTTGTTCGTGGCAAGGAGGGTGGCGATCCCGCTGCGATTGCCTTCGACGCCGTCTCACGGGGCATCGCGGACGGCGTCGACGTGGTCCTGATCGACACCGCCGGCCGTCTGCACACCAAGACCGGTCTGATGGACGAGCTCGGCAAGGTCAAGCGGGTTATCGAGAAGAAGGCCTCGGTCGACGACGTTCTGCTGGTTCTCGATGCGACGGTCGGCCAGAACGGACTGGCGCAGGCTCGAGTGTTCGCGGAGGTCGTGGACATCACCGGCGTCGTACTGACCAAGCTGGACGGAACCGCCAAGGGCGGAATCGTCTTCCAGGTTCAGCATGAACTGGGTGTGCCGGTGAAGTTGGTCGGTCTCGGTGAAGGTGCCGACGACCTGGCGCCCTTCGAGCCGGGTGCGTTCGTCGACGCCCTCCTGGGCTGACGCCCCCGTGCGCCTTTTTGGTAGCGCGAACTACCAAAAAGGCGCACAGGGTCGGTAGAACTCCCTGGCGAAACCTGTTTGCAACAAAGTTGGGCAATTGGTTCACGTCTGCGAAACGCGACAGCGCCATGGACGAAACACCAGCCCAGCACTCTTCTCCTTAACGACGTGCTGCCCGGCACGTGCGACTAGGAGGTAGTAAGTGAGTACCGACGATTTGTTGGCGAACTCCGGTAACGCCGCATGGATGCTGATGGCTGCATCTCTGGTCTTGCTGATGACACCCGGCCTCGCTTTCTTCTACGGCGGGATGTCTCGGTCCAAGTCCGTCCTGAACATGATGATGATGTCCTTCGGGGCCATGGCCGTCATCGGCGTCATCTACGTTCTGTGGGGATGGTCGATGTCCTACGGCACCGAGAACATCGGGGGCATTTTTGCCAACCCGTTCGAGTTCTTCGGCCTCAAGAACAGCATCACCGATGCTGACGGCAACTTCATCGCCGGCGCCTGGGGCTACCCCAACGTCATCGACATCGCGTTCCAGGTGACGTTCGCGATCATCACCACCGCCCTCATCAGTGGTGCCCTGGCCGAGCGGGTCAAGTTCGGCACCTGGCTCCTGTTCTCGGGTATCTGGGTCACCGTCGTCTACTTCCCGCTCGCACACATGGTGTGGGGCGGCGGACTCCTCTCGGGCTCCGAGGACGGCATCGCGGCAAAGCTCTTCGGCACCACGGTCAACGACGACGGAGTCACCGTCGCCAACGTCGCTCCGATCGACTTCGCCGGTGGCACAGTCGTTCACATCAACGCGGGTATGGCCGGTCTGGTCCTCGCACTCATCGTCGGCAAGCGTCTCGGCTTCGGCAAGACCGCCTTCCGTCCGCACAACCTGCCCTTCGTGATGCTCGGCGCCGCACTCCTCTGGTTCGGTTGGTTCGGCTTCAACGCCGGCTCGGCATTCGCCGCCGACGGTAACGCCGGTCTCGCCTGGGTCAACACGACCACCGCGACGTGTGCCGCAGTCCTGGCCTGGCTCGCTACCGAGCGTATTCGTGACGGCCACGCCACCAGCCTCGGCGCAGCTTCCGGTGCGGTCGCCGGTCTGGTCGCCATCACCCCTGCTGCCGGTGCGCTCAACCCGGTCGGTTCCATCTTCCTCGGCGCAGTAGCCGGCATCCTGTCCGCTCTCGCAGTCGGCCTGAAGTTCCGCTTCGGCTTCGACGACTCGCTCGACGTCGTCGGTGTTCACCTTGTCTCCGGCCTGTGGGGCACGATCGGTATCGGATTCTTCGGCACCGCAACCGGCCTCTTCTACGGCGGCGACTACAAGCAACTGGTGGTTCAGATCGTGATCGCACTCGCAGCACTCGTCTTCACCGGCGTTCTGACGACGATCATCGGCTTCGCACTCAAGCCCCTGGGCTGGCGAATCTCGGCCGAGGACGAGGCACGCGGCATCGATGAGACCGAACACGCAGAGACCGCATACGACCTCGCGTGATCAGCACGTGATTAAAGTGAATTCAGGCACTTCAGAGTTTGGAAAGGGATGAGCACATGAAGCTGATCACAGCAATCGTCAAGCCGTTCACGCTCGAGGACGTCAAGACCGGACTCGAGCAGGCCGGAGTGCTGGGTATGACAGTCAGCGAAGTTCAGGGCTACGGCCGACAGAAGGGCCACACCGAGGTGTACCGAGGCGCGGAGTACTCCGTGGACTTCGTACCCAAGGTCCGGGTCGAGGTCGTCGTCGACGACGCGGCCGTTGACAAGGTGGTCGAGGTGATCGTCGAGGCCGCTCGAACCGGCAAGATCGGTGACGGCAAGGTGTGGGTCTCGCCAGTCGAGTCGGTCATCCGGGTTCGCACCGGGGAACGCGGTGGCGATGCACTCTGACCCGAAAGGGTCCGAGAACTTCGGCCCTGGTTCCGTCGCGAAAGCGACGGGGCCAGGGCCGGTCTCGTCAGGGGGATCCGACGAAGCTGCGGACCTGGCCCGCGCACGCAAGGCCCTACTCACCGGAGGCGTCAAGAACAGGAGGCTCGACGCCCCCGCGCTGCGACATGCACTGGTCGATTTGCACGAATTCTGGTTGACCACCAAGGGGACCGAACTGGGCATCAAACCGGATTGTGGGTTTGCCATCGTCGCCGTGGGTGGTCTCGGCCGACGCGAACTGCTGCCGTATTCCGATCTCGATCTGATTCTGCTGCACGACGACATGGACCCGGCGGTCGTGGCCCAGGTCGCGGACAGCCTGTGGTACCCGCTGTGGGACGCGCACATCAAACTCGACCACAGCGTGCGGACGCTTCCGCAGGCGCTTCAGGTTGCGGCCACCGACATGACGGCAGCACTCGGAATGCTCGAAGCACGCCACATTGCCGGCGACGTGGAGCTGAGCAACCTGTTGATCAGTGGTGTCCGACGACAGTGGCGCATGGACATCCGCAGCCGATTCGACGAATTGATCACCCAGACCCGTACGAGGTGGGAGCGCAGCGGCGAGATCGCCCATCGCGCCGAACCGGATCTCAAGAGCGGTCGTGGCGGGCTGCGAGACGTCCAACTGCTCAACGCCCTGTCCATCGCGCAATTGACCGACGGGATGCCGGGGCTGGGACCCAACTCGCCCGGCGGCGGTCTGGCACTTGCGCACAGGCGGTTGCTCGACGTGCGCACCGAACTTCACCGCGTTGCCGGTCGCGCCCGCGACCAACTGCGAGCACAGGACGCCGACGAGATCGGTGCGGCGCTACGGATCGGTGATCGCTTCGATCTGGCGCGACTTCTCAGCGAATCGGCGCGCACCATCAGCTATTCGGTCGACGTCGGTATCCGTACCGCCGGAAACTCCTTGCCCCGGCGTGGTTTGTCGCGGCTGCGTCGCGCGCCGGTGCGACGGCCACTGGACGAGGGCGTCGTCGAGCATGCCGGCGAAGTAGTTCTGGCGCGCGATGCGAGACCGAAGAAGGATCCCGGTCTGGTGATGCGGGTCGCGGCAGCGGCGGCCACCAACGGCATGCCGATCTCCGCGTCGACGCTCAATCGCCTGGCCGACAATGCCCCCGAATTGCGTGAGCCGTGGCCGAAAAATGCAGTCAACGATCTCTTGGTCGTGCTGGGTTCGGGATCGCGTGCGGTTCCGGTGATCGAGGCGATGGACCGGACCGGGCTCTGGGGTCGACTCCTGCCGGAGTGGGGGACCATTCGCGATCTTCCGCCGCGCGACGCCGTCCACACGTGGACGGTGGATCGGCACCTGGTCGAAACCGCCGCGTATGCAAGCGGATTCACCACTCGCGTCGCTCGGCCGGATCTGCTCATGCTCGGTGCGTTGATCCACGACATCGGGAAGGGGCGAGGGGGAGACCACAGCGTCGTCGGTGCCGAATTGGCCACCGCGATCGGAAATCGCTTGGGACTCTGGCCTTCCGACGTCGCGACGTTGACGGCGATGGTGCGCTACCACTTGCTGTTGCCGGAAACCGCCACCCGTCGCGACCTCGACGATCCGGCAACGGTGCAGCGAGTGGTCGACGCACTCGAGGGAGACGGGACCCTTCTCGATCTCCTGCATTCGTTGGCGGAAGCGGATTCGCTGGCCACCGGGCCTGGTGTCTGGGGCGACTGGAAGTCGTCGTTGATCGGCGAGCTGGTGCGTCGTTGTCGTTTGCTGATGGCAGGGGAGGAGCTCCCGCAACCCGATCCACTCGCTCCCGAGCAATTGGCCATCGCCGAGGAGGGCGGGGTTCACGTCTCGCTCGTTCCGGCCGAGAATGCGCACACCTACGTCGTGACCGTCATCGCGCCCGACGCTCCCGGGCTGCTGTCTCGGGCTGCCGGAGTTCTGGCGCTGCAGTCCTTGCGGGTGCATTCCGCATCGCTGGGGTCGCATGCAGGTTCGGCGGTCAACTCGTTTGTCGTGACGCCGAGGTTCGGCACACCCCCGCAGGCGGTGCTGCTCCGGCAGGAATTGATCCGGGCTTCGGCCGGTGAACTGAATTTGCTCGAACTTCTCGACGCGAAGGACGAGGAGGCACGGGCAGAGCAGTGGGACGACCCGATCCAGACCAACAAGGATTCCGCGGTTCCAGTGCTCTATGCGCAGGCGCCACCGCGGGTCATCTGGTTCGACGCGCCCGGTGACGGTCAGGCGATCCTCGAATTGCGTACCGAGGACCGCGTCGGCCTGCTCTGCCGACTGGCCGCAGCACTCGAACACAGTGGAGCCGACATCCGGTGGGCGAAGGTCGCCACCTTGGGTTCCTCGGTGGTCGACGCGTTCTGCCTCGACTTCGGTGAGGCCGATACCCGCGCGGCGCGAGAGCGCGTCGAGGAGGCGGTGCTGGCGGTGGTTCCGGTGCCACAACCCAAGAAGAAAGAGGATTGACGGACCGGTTTCGGCAGTTACGCCCGCATCGGCTGGGATCGGTGCGGGCGTAGCGGCTAGGCTGGTGCCCGAGAATATCCACGGCTAACTCGCACGACCTTCAGGAGCGCACTCGGTGTTCGAATCCCTTTCCGACAGATTGACCGGATCTCTCAAGGATCTGCGTGGCAAGGGTCGTCTGTCCGGCGCCGACATCGACGCTACGGCCCGCGAGATCCGCCTTGCCCTGCTCGAGGCCGACGTCGCGCTTCCCGTAGTGCGCAGCTTCATCGCCAAGATCAAGGAACGCGCCAAGGGCGCCGAGGTCTCGGGTGCACTGAACCCGGCTCAGCAGGTCGTCAAGATCGTCAACGAAGAACTGGTCGAGGTTCTCGGCGGCGAAACTCGTCGACTGCAGTTCGCCAAGACGCCGCCGACGGTCATCATGTTGGCCGGTCTGCAGGGTTCCGGTAAGACCACGCTGGCCGGAAAGTTGGCCAAGTGGCTCAAGGATCAGGGGCACACGCCCCTCCTCGTCGCCTGTGACCTTCAGCGTCCCGGCGCCGTCACTCAGCTTCAGATCGTCGGTGAGCGTGCAGGCGCCGCAGTCTTCGCGCCGCACCCCGGCACCTCCATCGGCGGCGGCGAGAACGCACTGGGCGTTTCCGCAGCCGACCCCGTCGAGGTCGCCCGCGCCGGCGTCGAAGAAGCACGCAACAAGCATTACGACGTCGTGATCGTCGACACCGCCGGTCGCCTCGGTATCGACTCGGAGCTGATGGCGCAGGCCGCCGGTATCCGTGACGCCGTCAACCCGGACGAGACCATCTTCGTCCTCGACGCCATGATCGGTCAGGACGCGGTCAGCACGGCCGACGCTTTCCGTGAGGGAGTCGGCATCACCGGTGTCGTCCTCACCAAGCTCGACGGCGACGCCCGCGGTGGTGCCGCGCTGAGCGTCCGCGAGGTCACCGGCCAGCCGATCCTCTTCGCGTCCACCGGCGAGAAGCTCGAAGACTTCGACGTCTTCCATCCCGATCGCATGGCCAGCCGGATCCTCGGTATGGGCGATGTCCTGAGCCTCATCGAGCAGGCCGAGCAGGTTTTCGACGCCGATCAGGCCGAAGCGACCGCAGCGAAGATCGGTTCCGGTCAGCTCACCCTCGAAGACTTCCTCGATCAGATGATGGCCGTCCGCAAGATGGGCCCGATCGGCAACCTCCTCGGTATGTTGCCGGGTGCCGGCGGCATGAAGGACGCGCTGGCCAACGTCGACGAGAAGCAACTCGATCGCATTCAGGCCATCATCCGCGGTATGACGCCGGCCGAGCGCGACGATCCGAAGATCATCAACGCCTCACGCCGACTGCGCATCGCGAACGGTTCGGGCGTCAAGGTTTCCGACGTCAACCAGTTGGTGGACCGTTTCTTCGAAGCCCGCAAGATGATGGCTGCCATGGCCGGCCGTATGGGTATGCCCGGCGCGCGTAAGCAGGTTCGCAGCAAGAAGGGCAAGAAGGGCAAGAAGGGCGGCAAGGGCCCGACGCAGCCCAAGATGCGCGGAGGATTCCCCGGCATGGGCGGATTCCCGGGTATGCCCGGCGGAATGCCGGCCGGCATGCCCGACCTGTCGAACATGCCCAAGGGTCTCGATCAGTTGCCGCCCGGACTGGAAGGCATCGATCTCTCCCAGCTCAAGCTGCCCAAGAAGTAGTCGGTGGCTGCGCTTCATCTGCGGGGTATCGGTCTGCCCGATGCCGAGCCGATCGAATTGTGGATCGTCGACGGGCTAATTTCCTTCGAGCCGGTGTCCGGTGCGGAGACGATCGTCGAATCGGGTTGGATCACACCGGGTCTCGTGGATGCGCACTGTCACGTCGGTATCCGCTACGGCGGTGGCGGGGGCGAAACCGTCGACGGCTTGCTGGGGCAGGCGAAGACCGAACGTGACGCGGGCGTGCTGTTGCTCCGCGACGCCGGATCGCCGGTCGACACCAGGTTCATCGACGAGCGCCTCGATCTGCCGCGGATCATTCGCGCAGGCCAGCACATCGCAGCACCGAAGCGGTACATCCCGGGCCTGCCGGTCGACCTGGACGACGAATCTCAGTTGCCGGCCGAGGTGGTGCGTCAGGCACGCGCCGGTGACGGTTGGGTCAAGCTCGTCGGGGACTGGATCGATCGTTCCATCGGTGACCTCGCCCCGTTGTGGAGCGACGAGATTCTGGTCGAGGCCATCGCTGCCGCCCATGCCGAAGGCGCAAGGGTCACCGCTCACGTCTTTGCCGAGGATGCTCTGCCCGGCCTGATCAACGCCGGCATCGACTGCATCGAGCACGGCACCGGATTGACGGACGCGACCATCGAGTTGATGGTCGCTCACGGCACGGCCTTGGTTCCGACGCTGATCAACATCGCAACTTTCCCCGAGATCGCGGACTCTGCCACGCGGTATCCGATCTACGCGGCGCACATGCGGGATCTGCACGCTCGTCGACATCGGACGATCGGTGCCGCTCACGAGGCCGGGATTCCGATCTATGCCGGAACGGATGCCGGCGGATCGATCAGGCACGGGCGGATCGCCGACGAGATCGCCGAACTCGAAGTTGCCGGTTTGACGGCGCATCAGGCGCTGGGCGCAGCCTGCTGGGACGCGCGGAGTTGGCTGGGTGCGCAGGGGATCGAAGAAGGAGCGCCCGCCGACCTGGTGGTTTATTCCGAAGATCCGCGCGGAAACCCCGATGTGCTCGCGAAGCCGATGCGTGTGATCCTCCGCGGAACCCCCGTGAGTGGTTAGGGAGTCCCCGCACTCTCGAAGCGCGCACAGGGTGGTTTCCGAACGAGCCCACACATCTGGCACAATGGACCATTGTTCGTCGCAACCGGTTACGTACCGCTGCGACGGTCACAGGATAGAGGCAAAACCGGGCTCACAAATCGTGTGGGTCGCTGAATTGCACGTGACATGCGCAGCACTGTTGTGCGCGCTGAAGGAGAACTGCAGCTGTGGCTGTCAAAATCAAGCTCACCCGCCTCGGCAAGATCCGCAACGCTCAGTACCGCGTTGTCATCGCCGACTCGCGCACCCGTCGTGACGGCCGTGCGATCGAGACCATCGGCAAGTACCACCCCAAGGAAGAGCCCTCGCTGATCGACATCGATTCCGAGCGCGCTCAGTACTGGCTGTCCGTGGGCGCACAGCCCACCGAGCCCGTCGAGGCACTCCTCAAGATCACCGGTGACTGGCAGAAGTTCAAGGGCCTGCCGGGCACCGAAGGCACCCTGCGCGTCAAGGAAGCCAAGCCCACCAAGCTCGAGCTCTTCCAGGCTGCGCTCGCGCAGGCCGAGAACGAGCCGGTTGCAGAAGCAATCACCCCCAAGAAGAAGAAGGCTGCAAAGGCTGACGAGGCCAAGGCAGAAGACACCGCGGCTGACGCCGAGGCTCCCGCTGCAGACGCCGAGGCTGCTGACAAGTGAGTGCCGTCGTCGCTGATGCGGTAGAGCATCTCGTGCGTGGCATCGTCGCCAATCCCGACGATGTGCGTGTCGAGCTGATCACCGGACGTCGGGGACGGACCGTCGAGGTGCACGTGCACCCCGACGATCTCGGCAAGGTCATCGGTCGGGGTGGTCGCACGGCGACCGCTCTGCGGACCTTGGTCTCCGGCATCGGTGGCCGCGGTATCCGTGTTGATGTCGTCGACACCGATCAGTAGACGGCAGTAAACAGGTGGAACTCGTAGTCGGTCGTGTCGCGAAGTCGCATGGCATCAAAGGTGAATTGGTAGTCGAGGTTCGTACAGACGAGCCCGAGGATCGTTTTGCCGTAGGTTCCGTGCTGCGTGGGCGCAAGCCGCGCGAGTCCACACTGAAGTCGTACACAGTGGAAGCCGCCCGGGATCATTCCGGGCGGCTTCTGCTGCGCCTGGAAGGCGTCAGTGACCGTGGCGACGCAGATGCGTTGCGCGGCACACTGTTTGTCATCGACAGTTCCGAACTCGAGCCTTCGGATGATCCGGACGAGTTCTACGATCACGAACTCGAAGGACTGAAGGTCGTCCTCACGGACGGCACCGAGATCGGTTCGGTCATCGAGGTATTGCATTCCGCCGCAGGTGAATTGCTATCGATTCGCCGCGCCGGTGAGACGTCCGGTGAATTGCTGATCCCGTTTGTCGCAGCCATCGTCACCTCGGTGTCGATCGCCGACGGCGTCGTGGTGATCGAGCCCCCCGAGGGACTGCTCGACCCGGACTTCGGTGACAAGTCGAACAGCGACAATTCGAACGCCGACAGCGACTGATCGCTTGTCATGCGTCTCGATGTAGTCACCATCTTTCCCGAGTATCTCGAACCGCTTCGTGCTGCCTTGCTGGGCAAGGCAATCGAACGCGGCTTGATCTCGGTCGACGTCCACGATCTGCGGTCGTGGACCCATGACGTACACAAAGCCGTCGACGATTCCCCGTACGGCGGCGGACCCGGCATGGTCATGAAACCCACCGTCTGGGGCCCGGCACTGGACGACGTGATCGGGCGCTCCGATTCTTCCGGCCCCGATGATGCCGAGACCATTCTGGTGGTGCCCACCCCCGCCGGCGTTCCGTTCACCCAGGAGACCGCGCACCGCTGGTCCAACGCCAAGCACCTTGTGTTTGCCTGCGGCCGATACGAAGGTATCGATCAACGGGTTTTCGACGACGCCGCCAAGCGGGTCAGAGTCGAAGAAGTCAGCATCGGCGATTACGTCCTGATCGGCGGCGAAGCAGCCGTGCTGGTGATGGTCGAGGCTGTCGTGCGACTGATGCCCGGCGTTCTCGGCAATCAGCTGTCACACCAAGAGGATTCATTCTCCGACGGCCTTCTCGAAGGGCCTAGCTACACTCGCCCGGCTGTGTGGCGCGACCTCGAAGTTCCGCCGGTGCTTCTCTCCGGTGATCACGCGAAGATCAAAGCGTGGCGCCATGAGCAGTCGCTGCAGCGCACGGCCGAGCGTCGACCGGATCTACTTCCTTAGGTATTTCGCTTCAACCAGGTGATGCTTGCGCCGTCGTCGAGCGATTCGGTTGCAGTCGGTGTGAACAGTGTCGGCTCGAAGTTACCTCTGATCATCGGTATGCCTGCGCCGGCGACTACCGGATACCTCTTGATGATCAACTCGTCGATCTCTGGTAGTAGTTCGCCGGCGAGAGTTCCGCCGCCGCACAGCCAGATATATTGTCCTTCTTCCTCTTTGAGAGATCTGACTACCCCAAGCGGATCGGCGCGAACGATGGTGACGGGGGGATCCTCGGCGTCAGGGATGGTTGTGGAGACGACGAACTGACGCAGGTGCGCGAAGGGGCTTTTCACTCCGGCGGCCAGCCCGGGCTCGTAGGAGCCGCGGCCCATGACGACCGTGTCGAAGGTCTTGTTGGGAGCGTCCTCGATTCCGAGAGCGGGCCGCACATGCGTTGGCACGGTTTCAGGATATCGATCGCATATCCAGGCCGTGATCTGTTCGGAGACCGGGAGGAAATCGAATTCGCCACCAGGCCCCGCGATGTATCCGTCGAGGGAAGCTCCCACGTAGTACACAAGCTTTCGCATATAACGCTCCGTTCGTAGTACTATGTTTGTAGTGGTTTAACTTAGGGTCGTGTCAGGAGTGATGTCAAGTGCGAAAGAACCCGGAACGCCGGCTTGCCCTGATCGACGCGGCAATCGAGGTGTTGGCCCGAGAGGGTGCTCGAGGCTTGACGTTTCGAGCCGTCGACGCCCAGGCAGCAGTGCCGAACGGGACAGCGTCGAACTACTTCTCCAATCGCGACGACCTGCTCACTCAAGCGGGTGGCCGGATCTACGAGCGACTGATTCCGGAGGACCTCGAAGGGATGATCGATCCCGTCAACGGCACCGATCGTGAGCGCCTGGTGACGCTCATGCTCGACGTGGTCGAGCGCGTCACCTCGTTCGGAACGGGTTTCCTCGCGCTCATGGAGTTGCGACTGGAGGCGACGCGTCGACCGGACCTGCGAGCGGTGCTGACCGTCCGCATCCGAGAAGACTTCGATCTGAACGTAGCCAATCATCTGGCGTCGGGCGTGCCGGGTGATGCGATGACCGTTCGCCTGCTCTATTTGTCGCTGAACTGGCTCGCACTGGATCGACTCACATTGCCGAACCTGTTTGGAGAGGAAGATATTCGGACGATCGTCGAGGCGGCAGTGGATCGAGCGCTACCCCGCGAATCGTAGAAGGTCAGTGCCGTTCGGCAGGTTTGCGGCGGAACGAGAAGTATCGATGACCGAAGAAGCTCACACCGGCGACGATCAACATGACAACCGCCTGGGCGGGAAGCGGCGGGGCATGCAGAATCGACACCGCGATTGTTCCGAGTATCAGATTCAGCACCAGGCCACCGGAATTGACGACGATGAACGCTCCCAGGTCGCGTGCCACATGTCCGCGGACACGGAAAACCAGAGTCCGATGCAGAACGAAAGCGATGAGCACGCTGATGGAGTACGCGCCGATCACAGCCACTTGATACAGATCCTTGTTGTCGAGGATCAACGACCACATCACGAAGAGCACGTATCCGATCGCCGTATTAGCCACTCCGACAATGGCAAATGCGATGGGCTGATGCTTGACCACCCGAAGCAGTGGGCCGGGGTTCTCGGGTGATGCGATGTCTTCGGTCATGAAGACTCGGTTTTCACGGTGTTGATCCCGTCCTTGCGTCGGTTCCGCAGATACATCCACTCGAGCACGCCGAGTCCGAGGACTCCGGCGACCATCGAAGCGCCGCCGACCTTCCATCCCGGGGGACGCCACGTCAGGACAAGTTCCGCGTCTTTCGTACCGGCTGGAACGTCTACGGTGACAAAGGACTTCGCGACGACGTCGATCGGGACAGGCTGACCGTCGATGCTCGCCCGATATCCGGGCCAGCCGAGCCGTGCGAACACAACCTTGCCGCCGGTCTCCGAACTGACACGAAGGGTGCTCGACATGTTCGATTCCGCGATCGACGTAGCCTCGACGCCGTGGGCGTCGGCGATGCGTCCGTTGCGTGTCGAGACGGGGCCGTCGACGCGTTCGAGTACCGAGATGTAGTTCTCGTGTCCGGGGTAGTCGACCCATTTCCATCCGTCGGGAGCCGGGTTCTTGCGTGCATCGGGGTAGAGAGCGTTCTGAAGTACGACGCGGTCCACGTTCATCAGGTCGACGATGGTGCTGCCGGTGGTGGGTTCGACGGTGAATGCGCGCCGAAAGGCGTCGGGGCAGACGCTCATGTCCCAGCGCATGCAGAGCAGATCACCGAAGTAGAAGTGCCCGTTGGGGGTGTAGCCGCTGGTGTAGGTCAGTTCGAGGTCTTTGGGGTAGTTGCCGAAAGCCAGGGAACCGTACGCTCCGTCGAGGGTTTTGTCCCCGGGTGCGATGAGTGCACGGTCGCCCAGTTGCAGTGTCGTGCCTTCGAAGTCGGGGAAGGCCTCTTTCATCTCCGAGCGGGATTCGGGCAGGTTCCAGCTCATCGGGGTGGGTTGCGCGGCCCGAACCTGGGCGTAGGCGATGGGGGAGACCGCGACGATCGCTACGAGGCATGCGAAAGCAGTGCCCTTGGTACGGCCGAGCCAGACCATCGCGGCGCCGAGTGCGGCAACGAGCAGGGCCGAGATCACATGCCATTTCGCGAGCCCGGGAGCTGCCGAGGCTGACCGAATCAGAAGCAGGCCCACGAGGATTCCCGCTGCAACGCAGCGCCCGCGCAACTTGTCGGTCGTGGCGTAACGCCCGAGCAGGATGCACACCAGAAGCAGGAGTCCGATGGCCACCATCGGAAGTACGCGCGCGGGCCACCGCAGTGGGCCGATCGTGCTCGGCCCGGCAGTCCACATGAGGACGGCGACCGTGAAGATCCCGACGGCGGTCAATTCGCGTGCCGCGGCGCGTGCCTTGCCCCAGTCGATGAATGCCAGGGCGGGTATGAGGAACCAGGCGATGTAGACCATGGGCATGGTCTGGATGTATCCCCACCACGAGGTGAACGCGGGCATCGTGCTCGGCAGGCTCGCGTTCAGCGATTCCGACCACGGGACGGCGAGGAATGCATCGTTCTTGACTTCGGATGCACCGCGCCAGGTGACGTCCGCGGTGAGCAGGCTCGGCAGATACGTCGCGAGACCGGCCAGAGCGGCACACGCGGACACCGCCAGAAGCCGCAGTGACGGCAGCCAACGCCGCTGATAGACAACTTCGCCGATTGCGACCGCGCCGATCATCAAGCCGGATTCGACTGCGGGGAAAACATATTGGACCGACATCGCGAGATACAAGAACACGAAGGTCGGGATCGGACCGCTCTTACCTCGGGCGTAGCGGATTGCCGACGCCCACGCCTGAACCATCCAGGCAGTGCCGGTGAAGGCAGTCATCCAACTGGCCGAGTCGAAGAACAGCAGGAAACCGGTGAACGGAATCGAGACGCCGGCGACGGCAGCCCACGTGGGCTTCGAGCCGTACTCGAGGCAGATCCGATAGACGCCGAGTGCAAGGATGATCGCGAAGATCAACTTCACGATCGTCGCGTACAACGCCAGGTTGTCGAAGGACGGTGCGATCAGGTCGATCAGGAGTTGCGGTGGATTGAGAAGGCCTGCTTCCTCGATCGCGTAGTTGCCCGCCATCCAGTTCTCGGGGACGAGCACCGGGAGGTGTCCTTCTCGCAGACTGCGGCCGAGCATGACCCACAGCGGCGCGTATTGGGACTCGGTGTCGTCGGTGTAGAAGTGACGAGCATTCGCGAGCACCACGGCCAGATAACCGGCGATGACACCGATCGCCGTGACGGCGCCCCACTTGTACACGTCTGCCCGGGCGAGAGTGCGAGTTTCCACCACGAGTTCCAGACCTTAACAGGGCAGGTGGGGCGTGCGGAGACGCGAGCGCGTCACGCGCCGCCGGCATCCGAAGTCAAGACATCTCTGCGTGTTAAAGTTCGCGACGGTGTGGGCCCGATCGTGCCTGTCTCTCGGCGCCAGTCGAGCCCCCTGAAGGGAGTGGAAGCGAGTGCACTCGATTTCCGTCGTAGTGCCCGTTTATCAGGGCGAAAAGACGATCACGGCGCTCGTCGAGGAGTTGGACGGCCTGGGCACACCGAGTGCGACGCCCGGTGGTGCGCAGTTCTCCGTCGACGAGATCGTGCTGGTTCACGACAACGGCCCGGATCGCTCCGACGTCGTGTTACTCGAATTGGAGCGCCGTTTCGAGCAGGTGCGTGTCGTGTGGCTCAGCCGCAACTACGGCCAGGACGCGGCGACCATCGCCGGCATGGCCGCTGCAACTGGACAGTGGATCGTGACGATGGACGAGGACGGCCAGCACGACCCGGTGCACATCGGGGCTTTCCTCGACACCGCGCTGACGGAGCGATCCGATCTCGTGTATTCCAAACCCACGAACACACGCCCGCACGGATTCTTGCGGAACCTGACCTCGCGCGGCGCAAAGATCGTCTTGGCGACGGTATTCGCGTTCCCTGATTCGACGAGATTCGAAAGTTATCGCCTGATCCGCGGTGACATCGGCCGACAGTTGGCCGGCGTCGCGGCCAACGGCGTGTATCTGGACGTTGCGCTGACGTGGGTTGTCGGTAACACGGCCACGGCGCCGGTGACACTTCGAGCCGAAGGCCGCGAAGAATCCGGGTACAACTACCGCCGTTTGTTCTCGTTGTTCTGGAAGATGGTGTTGTGTAGCGGAACACGCGGTCTGCGGCTGGTCAGCCTGCTCGGAGTCACCCTGGCGTCGGCCGGCGTGATCATGGCCGCGGTGATCTTCATCGGGGCCATGACCGGCGACAACAATGATCCCGAAGGATGGGCGTCGATCATCATGGCGCTGCTGGTCTGTTCGGGTGCGATTCTGTTCTCGCTCGGGCTCATTGCCGAATATCTCGGTGTGGCACTGCACGTCCTTGTCGGAAAGCCGCTGTATCTGACTGTCGACTCCCCGCGGCCCGGAACCTCGATCGATCGGCGTAGTCGTGAGCACTGATCGCATCATCTTCTCCCGCCCCTATCGGGCATCGAACGAATTGTCGAATCTGGCAACGGTTCTGGAGTCCGACCACATTCACGGTGACGGACGTTTCACCAAGTCCGCGACTGCAGCGCTCAAGGCGATCACCGGATCCACGCATGCTCTGCTGACCACCTCGTGCACGCATGCACTCGAATTGGGTGCGCTGCTGCTCGAATTGGGCCCGGGCGACGAGGTAATAGTTCCGAGCTTCGCGTTCAGTTCGGCGGCGACCGCCGTCGCGTTGCGCGGGGCCACTGTTGTTTTCGTCGACATCGATCCGAGTACCGGCAACATCGACCCGGCGTGCGTCGCGGCGGCGATCACCGAACGCACCAAAGCTGTACTGGTCATGCATTACGGCGGAGTCGCCGCGGACATGGAACCTCTCCTCGACCTCGCGGAACTCCACGGCGTTGCGTTGATCGAAGACAACGCTCACGGACTCGGCGGAAAGTGGCGCGGGCGCTCGCTCGGCACCATCGGAACAATCGGAACGCAGAGTTTTCACGACACCAAGAACGTTCACTGCGGTGAGGGCGGCGCGCTGTTGCTCTCCGACGATCAGTTGATGACTCGCGCCGAAATCATCCGTGAGAAGGGGACCGACCGTGCGCGTTTCCTGCGCGGGCAGGTCGACAAGTATTCGTGGCAGGACATCGGGTCGAGTTATCTGCCCAGTGAACTCAATGCCGCCGTCCTCGACGCACAACTCTCCGAGTTCGACGCGATTCAGGCGGCCAGGCATCGCGTCTGGGATGCCTACAGCGTGAGTCTGGGCGAGTGGGCGGCCGCGAACGGTGTCGTGCCCATGGCGGTGCCCGATGATCGCGAGCACACTGCGCACCTGTTCTATCTCAAGATGCCGACCGAAGAGAGCCGTGACGGCTTGATTCGGCACCTTGCCGGTGACGGAATCGTGGCGCCGTTCCACTACGTTCCGCTCGATACGAGTGCGGCCGGTGTGCGCTACGGACGAACACCGCAGCCGTGCGTGCGTAGTGCCGAGTTCTCCGCGTCGATCCTTCGACTGCCGCTGTGGCCCATGCTCACGTTCGAACAACAGGACCGTGTCATCGGTTCGGTGCTCGAGTACAAGCAGGCTTGAGGACGAACACGACCGCGTGGATCGAATCAGGGCCCGGAAGCTTCGGGCATCGCCGAATCCGCGGTCGTGGATGCCGCTGCCCAGTCGTCGATGCTTCCGCTCGGGAAGAGAATCTGCGTGACGCCGGTGACCGTGTCGCGAGCGTGCAATGCACTTTCGTCGTCGACGGCATCGGTGAACGAGGTGTCGGGATAGAAGCTGTCCTCATCCGTGTACTGGACGTCTTCTCGCGAACCGATCGCGATGATGTATCGGTTGTCGTCACCGACGATGCCGGTGGACAGATGGATCCACTTGTCCTCGACACAGCACATCCAGCCCTGTTTGACTCCTATGACGGGCTCGCCGAACAAGGCCTCGGGCAGGCCGAATCTCTGGTCGTAACCGTCGGTTCCTTCGGGAGTGGATTGCCGCAGGTACTCGACGAACTGCTCGACCCGTTCAGGTCCGAGTTGATCGGAGTCGTCGAGGACACCGCTGTAGAAGGTGACCAGGTCACGTGTCGTGGTCTCGGTGTTCCACCACATTCCGTCCCAGGGCGGCGTCGTCGCGGTCAGTGCGTAACGCTCGGCGACGCGGGTGATCACCTCTTGGCCGCCGACCTCGTCCCACAGGAGGTTGGCTGCGGTGTCGTCGGAGGATTCGAGCATCGCCGCCATGAGGGTGCGATCGTCGTCCGTGATGGGTCGCTCACCGCGCGCATCCTGATGAAGTAGATCCTCGGCGATGAAAAGTTTTGCCACCGAGGCTGTTTCGATCTGCTGGTCACCGGCGACGTCGAGGTACTTGTCCGAGGAGCGGTCGAGGATGGCGATGGAGACGTCCGCACCACGCCCGAGCGCAGCCACCTGAGCCTGTCCCAGACGGCCGTCGAGGGTCTCGGCTACCGGAACATTGGTGTCGGGAAAGGCGGGGGTCTGCATCGGATCATCCGGGTTCTGTCCACCGCTGCACGAAGCCGCAAAAGTAACTGCGGCCACCATTGCGGCAATCCGGACGTACCGCGTACTCATTTGTTTCCCCCGGTAGCCCTGACACGGCACTGTTGCCGATCTTCTTGTCTCAGGATAGCGGTAGGGTCGGATCTCGTGATTCTCAAGACCGTGAACCAGCGCATTGCCGAGGAACTCGACGTCCGCGAAGGCCAGGTTGCAGCAGCAGTCGACCTTCTCGACGGCGGAGCCACGGTGCCCTTCATCGCCCGGTACCGCAAGGAAGTCACCGGCACGCTCGACGACGCCCAGCTGCGACTCCTGGACGAGCGGCTGCGGTATCTCCGCGAGCTCGACGACCGTCGTGACGCCGTGCTCACGGAGATCGACTCTCAGGGCAAACTCGACGATCAACTGCGCGGTCAGATCATGCTGGCCGAGACGAAAGCGCGGCTGGAGGACATCTACCTCCCCTTCAAGCCGAAGCGGCGCACCAAGGCGCAGATCGCCCGCGAGGCCGGCCACGAGCCCGTCGCCGATGCTCTCATCGGAGATCCCACCACCGATCCCGCGCAGTATTCGGACGAGCAACTCGACGGTGCCCGGTCGATCCTCGTCGAGCGCTTCGCCGAGGACGCCGATCTGGTCGGTGAGTTGCGTGAGCTGATGTGGAATCGCGGCCAGGTCGTCTCCTCGGTCCGCAAGGGCAAGGAAACCGATGGCTCGAAGTTTGCTGACTACTTCGAGTTCTCGGAACCGTTCTCCAAATTGCCCTCGCACCGCATCCTCGCCGTCCTGCGCGGCGAGAAGGAAGAAGTGCTGTCGCTCAACATGGCGGCAGACACCGAAGAACTCGCGCCGGGGGAGCGCACGGTCTACGAAGGCCGCATCGCGTCGCGGTTCGAGATCGCCGACCGTGGTCGGGCCGCCGACGGGTGGCTTCTCGACACCGTCAAGTGGGCGTGGAAGACGAAGTTCGCCGTCACGCTCGGTATCGACACTCGGATGCGTCTGCGGCAGTCGGCCGAAAAGGACGCCGTCGACGTCTTCGCCACCAACCTCAAGGATCTACTCCTCGCAGCTCCCGCCGGCGCCCGACCCACCATGGGACTCGACCCCGGATTCCGCACCGGAACGAAGGTTGCCGTCGTCGACGGAACCGGCAAAGTTGTTGCCTACGAGACGATTTACCCGCACCAGCCGCAGAACAAGTGGGACGCGGCTCTCGCGACGCTTGCCGGACTGGTCGCCGAACACGGCGTCGAACTGATCGCCATCGGCAACGGCACGGCATCTCGCGAGACCGACACGCTCGCTACCGAACTGATCAAGAAGACCGGCGCGCCCAACCTGACCAAGATCGTCGTCTCCGAGGCAGGCGCATCGGTGTACTCGGCTTCGGCCTACGCGTCGCAGGAACTTCCCGACCTCGACGTCTCGATTCGCGGTGCGGTGTCCATTGCGCGTCGCTTGCAGGATCCGTTGGCGGAGTTGGTCAAGATCGATCCCAAGTCCATCGGCGTCGGTCAGTACCAGCACGACATCACCGAATCGCTGCTCTCGCGTTCCCTCGACGCCGTCGTCGAGGATGCCGTCAACTCGGTCGGCGTCGACGTCAACACCGCGTCCGTGCCGCTGCTTGCTCGGGTGTCCGGAATTGCAGGATCCCTTGCAGAGAGCATCGTCGCGCATCGGGACCAGAACGGTCCGTTCAAATCCCGCAAGGGTCTCAAGGATGTCTCCCGACTGGGACCCAAGGCATTCGAGCAGTGCGCAGGCTTCCTGCGGATCACCGACGGCGACGACCCTCTCGACGCGTCGAGCGTCCACCCGGAGGCATATCCGGTGGTTCGCAAGATCGTCGCGAGTGCAGGCGGGGACGTGCGCACCGTGATCGGAAACTCGCAGGCACTTCGATCGGTCAAGGCGTCCGACTACGTCGACGAGCGATTCGGTCTACCGACCGTCACCGACATCATCTCCGAGTTGGAGAAGCCGGGACGAGATCCACGACCCGAATTCAAGACCGCAACCTTTGCCGCAGGTATCGAGAAGGTCGCGCATCTCAAGCCCGGCATGACCCTCGAAGGCGTGGTCACCAACGTCGCAGCCTTCGGTGCCTTCGTCGACATCGGAGTTCATCAGGACGGTCTGGTTCACGTCTCGGCGATGTCACACAACTTCGTCAAGGACCCACGCGAGGTCGTCAAGTCAGGTGACGTCGTCAAGGTGAAGGTCCTCGAAGTGGACGAGGCACGCCAACGCATCGGGCTGACGCTTCGTCTCGACGACGAGGTGGGAGCGCCCCGCAAGTCCGAAGGCCAGCGAGGTGGGCAACCCCAGCGTCAGGGCCAGCCGCAGGGCCAGCGTCAGGGGCAGGGTCAGCAACGAGGAAATGGCGGACGCCAGGGCGGACGCGAGCAGCGACCGGACAACCGCGCGCCTGCTGCCGGGTCGATGGCCGACGCTCTGCGCAAGGCGGGCTTCGGCAAGTAAATTTGTCCGCCGGGTTTTCGAAGTCCGTATCGTCACAATCGAGTCGGTTGGCGGTATGAATCCGATCAGGGTCGGATCATGAATTCGGTGAAGGGAGGACAGTGATGCGGGAGTGGCTCGAGCGCGAGATCATCGCCCATGGCCGATTGCCGTTGCTGTTCTTCCTGCTCGGGTTCCTGTCCGCCTTCCTTTTCATCCGCCTCAGCGTCCGGATGATTCGCGCGCAAGTGAAATGGTGGCCGGGCAACATCGCGCCCGGAGGCCAGCATGTGCATCACGTCGTGTTCGGTGTGATCGCCATGATGATCTCCGGTGGTGCGTTGATCGCGGTCTACGTCGATGGTTCGCAGACCACCGGTGCCGTCCTGGCGGCGATCTTCGGTATGGGTGCGGCGTTGGTGCTCGACGAGTTCGCACTGATCTTCTATCTGAAGGACGTGTACTGGTCCGAACAAGGTCGGACCTCGGTGGATGCGGTCTTCGTCGCGATCGCCGTGACCGGCCTGGTGCTGCTGGGTTTCCGCCCGCTCGAACTTCTCGACGTCGCCGGATTCCGTGAAGAACGCGATCCGTGGATCAAGTTGGTCTTCGTTTTCGTCGCGTTGATCAACTTCGCCTTGGCAGCCATCGTGATTCTCAAGGGGAAGATCTGGACGGGGCTCGTCGGTCTGTTCGTTTTCCCGTTGCTGGTAATCGGAGCGGTCCGCCTGAGCCGGCCGGGTGCGCCGTGGGCTCGCTGGCGGTACACGCGCAAGCCTAAACGGATGAACCGCGCGCTCGAGCGTGAGCGGAAGTGGCGGCGACCGGTCATCAGGGCCAAGATCTACGTCCAGGATCTGATTGCCGGATCGCCGAGCGTCGAGCATGCGATGACGGCGGCCGAGCAGGAACTGGACCACACCATCCACGCAGCTCCGCCGCCACCGATTTCCCCGCTGGTATCCGCGTCTGGCACAATGGACGGGTTGCCTGGACCAGGCAGCAGCACTTGATCTGGGCACGAACCAGACGAGCGCCGTTTCGGGAGACCGAAACGCGTGCCGCTCGGTTCCTCTGCTCCTGCGAAATACAAGGATGACATATGAACACCCTGGACTTCCTGGACAAAAAGTCGCTCCGCGACGACATCCCCGAGTTCCGTCCCGGCGACACGCTCAACGTGAACGTCAAGGTTATCGAAGGCTCCAAGGAGCGCGTGCAGGTCTTCAAGGGCGTCGTTATTCGTCGCCAGGGCGGCGGCGTTCGCGAGACCTTCACCGTCCGTAAGGTCTCCTTCGGCGTCGGCGTCGAGCGCACCTTCCCGGTTCACAGCCCCACGCTGGCCTCCATCGAGGTTCTGACCCGCGGTGACGTCCGTCGCGCCAAGCTGTACTACCTCCGTGAGCTTCGTGGCAAGAAGGCGAAGATCAAGGAAAAGCGCTGATCTTTCCGATGAGCCCGGCACCGCGTACGCGCGGTGTCGGGCTAATCTGGTTTCTGTGGCAGATTCTTCGAAGGAGCAGGCATTGTCGTCCGGACCCGAGAATCACGAGGGATCAAGCGGTTCCGCGGAACCGACCTCACATCGGCCGCAGAAGAAACAGCGATCGTTTCTGCGAGAACTCCCTGTTCTGATCGGCGTAGCGCTGGTACTGAGCATCGTCCTTCAGGCATTTGTCTTCAGAGTTTTTCTCATCCCATCCGAGTCGATGGAACCGACACTGCACGGCTGTGCGGGATGTACCGGTGACCGCATCGTGGTGGAGAAGATCGGATACCGCTTCGGCGATCCGGAACCCGGCGACGTCGTCGTCTTCAAGGGACCCGATTCGTGGAACACGAAATATGTGTCCAATCGGTCCGACAACGTTGTCGTCCGCGGCATTCAAGAGGTCGGTTCGTGGGTCGGCCTCGTTCCGCCGGACGAGAACGACTTGGTCAAGCGAGTGATCGCTACCGGCGGCCAGACCGTCGAATGCTGTGACGATCAGGGCCGAGTCCTGGTCGACGGCAAGCCGCTCGACGAGCCGTACATCAAGATGGATTTCCCGTTCACCCCGGGAACACAGACGTGTGACACCGAACTGAAGTCGGGCCGCTGCTTCGGGCCGATCACCGTTCCCGAGGGCCACGTGTGGGTCATGGGTGACAACCGCAGCAATTCTGCCGACTCGCGCTACCACGTCGACGACGAGTTCCAGGGAACCGTCCCGATCGACAACATCATCGGTCAAGCGCGATTCATCGTCCTTCCCCCGTCGCGAATGGGCGGCATCGATGCGCCTGATATTCAGGGCAACTGAGTTGTCGGACCGCACACATGGATTCGCGTAGTTCCGAGTAGGCAGAGACAGTGAGTAGTTGGCCCCCTCGCGTTGTCATTCGCAGATCGGCAGGTCTGCGGACGATGGAGTCTGCGTTGGCGCGAACCGGACTCGGTCCGGTGGCCGGCGTCGACGAGGCCGGGCGCGGAGCGTGCGCTGGTCCACTTGTCATTGCAGCGTGTGTCCTGGCGCCGAAACCGCAAGCAGCCCTCGCGCGGCTCGACGATTCGAAGAAGCTGACCGAACGTGCGCGCGAGGAGCTTTTCCCGGCGATCAAGCGCTTGGCTTTGGCGTGGAGTGTCATCTCTGTTCCCGCTGCGGAAGTCGATCAGATCGGCATCCACGTCGCCAACATCGAGGGGATGCGGCGAGCAGTTGCGGGCCTCGACCTCGAACCGGGCTACGTTCTCACCGACGGATTCCGGGTTCCGGGTCTGACGGCTCCGTCGCTACCCGTCATCGGCGGTGACGGCGCCGCTGCATGCATCGCCGCGGCGAGCGTTCTCGCGAAGGTGACCCGAGATCGTGTGATGACCGAGATGGACGGCACTCATCCGGGATACGGCTTCGCGATTCACAAGGGATACAGCACGCCACTGCACATGGACGCACTCGACGAGCTGGGGCCGTGCCCTGAGCACCGCATGACCTATGCCAACGTGGTGGCTGCGGGAGTCCGGTTGGAACAACGCGCGGGCCGTACGGGATGATGGACGTTCAGACGAACTGGGAGGACTGGCTAAACCGATGAGTGCCGAGGATCTCGAGAAGTACGAAACCGAGATGGAGCTGTCGCTCTACCGTGAATACCGGGACATCGTCGGACAGTTCTCCTACGTCGTGGAGACCGAACGACGTTTCTACCTGGCCAACACGGTCGAGTTGCTGCCCCACAATTCAGACGGGGAGATCTACTTCGAGCTGCGGATGTCCGACGCCTGGGTGTGGGACATGTACCGCCCGGCGCGATTCGTGAAATACGTACGCGTCGTGACCTTCAAGGACGTCAACATCGAAGAGCTGGACAAGCCGGATCTGCGCCTTCCTGACTGATCTGCGCTTGCCAAACTGATCTCGACAACGAAGTGCCCCGCCGATATCGGCGGGGCACTTCGTATTTCGTGGAGTTGTGCGGGGTCAGTTGCCCTTGACGTTCACAATCTGACGCAGCGTGTGTCGAATCTCGACCAAGTCCTTCGCGTCGTCCATCACGACGTCGATGTCCTTGTACGCACCCGGGATCTCGTCGAGGAACGCCGCGGAACGCTTGTATTCGATGCCGACCATTGCCTTGTCGAGATCTTCGATGGTGAAGGTCTTGCGTGCCTGGTTACGTCCGTACACCCGACCCGCGCCGTGGGGGCTGGACTTGAACGACGGTACGTTTCCCTTCCCGACGACGACGTAACTCGCCGTCCCCATCGAACCGGGGATGAGCCCGGGCGTGCCCTCGTCTGCCTTGATCGCACCCTTACGGCTCAGCCACACACCCCTGCCCATGTGGAACTCCTTCTGGGTGAAGTTGTGGTGGCAGTTGATCCGCTCGACTTCGTCGATGATCGCGGGTTTGCCGTCTCCCATGAAGTGCGCGAAGTCCTTCACGACGCGGTCCATCATCTCTTCGCGGTTGAGCAGAGCGAAGTGCTGAGCCCAGTTGAGATCGGTGATGTACGAGTCGAATTCGGGTGTCTTCTCGACCAGGTAGGCAAGATCCGGATCGGGAAGGTTGATGTACCACCGCTCGCACAAGTCCTTGGCGATCTTGATGTGATGCTGCGCGAGCTTGTTTCCGATACCGCGGCTTCCCGAGTGCAGGAACAGCCAGACGCCGTCGCTTTCATCGAGTGTCACCTCGATGAAGTGGTTACCAGAGCCCAGCGTTCCGAGCTGAAACCTCCAGTTGTTCTTGAACTTGTCGTAGAAGGCCAGGCGATCGCCCGCCATTGCCTCGAGTTCTGCGATGCGGATTTTCGCCGTGTCGCTCAGCGTCTTGTTGTAGACACCTGCCGAGAGCGGAACGGAGCGTTCGATGCTGTGGCGAAGTACGCTCAGGTCGCGGCCTTGAAGGTCGCGTGCGTTGAACTGGGTTTTGACCGCGATCATTCCGCAGCCGATATCGACTCCGACGGCGGCGGGCATGATTGCGCCTTCCGTCGGAATGACCGAACCCACCGTCGCTCCCGCACCGAGGTGCGCATCCGGCATCAATGCCAGATGTGGACGGACAAAAGGCATCTGGGACGTGCGCAGCGCTTGCTCGCGAGTGTTTTCGTCGAGTATCGATGCCCAGTTCCACAGCCTCTTGGTGATCTTCTCCATCAGATTTCTCCCACATAGTTCACAGCCGAACCGATCGGTCCGGTGTGTCGTGCAGGAATGACCATGCGCTCGGTCAGTGGTTGTGTGCAACCCCTTTTCAGGTTCGCAGGCCGTCTGCGAGTTCGTAGATTCGTCCGACGTACTTCTCCTGGAAGGCTTTTCGGGCAGCATCTGCTTGTTGCCGTGCGCCCATCTGGGAGTAGAGGTACTCGAGATGAACCAAACTCTCGCCGATGTCGACGCGTCGCTGGTCGAGAACCGTCAGCTCGTCGACCAGTCGAGCCAGATCTAACGCGGTGTCCGGTACCTCGTCCATGGTGATCCTCGATGTCCGTGAGTGCTTCCTGACCCCGAGGCTAACACTCTTCGAACATATTTTCGATACCTGCCCTGTAGTTTACTTCGACAACGTGGCTGTCAGTTGGTCGATGGCATACGGAATGCTCAGGACGGTATTGCCGGACATCGCCGCGCCGACGGGTGGATCTGCGGTGTACCGCACGACCATCGCATTTCCGCTCTTCACGGCGGGTAGTCGCTGGTAGAGCGTGTTGCCGGCGAGGGCCTTCTCTCCCTCCGGGTCGGCCATCACGATCAAACGATCAACGGGTTCGAGGATGTCGTATCGCTCGTTCGGCATCCAGTCGCCGAACTGGTCGCCGACGAATGCGTCGACGGTCGCGGGGAGGGTGAACCCGAGTGACGAGAGGAAAATGCCGCGTGGATCGTGCGACGAGAACACGTAGCCCTCGGGAGTGTCGAGGTTGACGATCGTTGCGGTTTGCCCGGCAAACTCCGGGTGTGCAGCGCGGGCGGCGGCAAACGCGTTTTCGGTATCCGTGATCAGTTGCTGAGCTTGTGGTCCTTTGCCGAGGGCGCGCCCGGCGGTGAGCGTCATGTCGGTCCACGGCGTTGTGTACGCGTCGTAGTCCTTGCTCTGCGCGACAGTCGGCGCAATCGAGGTCAGCTTCTTGTAGGTTTCCGTGTCGATGTCGGCGTACAGCGCGAGGATCAGATCTGGTGCGAGGGAGGCGATTTGCTCGAAGTTGAAGTCTCCGCCGCTGTTGATGTAGGTCGGAGTTTTCCCCTTCCAGTAATTCTTCGTCCACGGCCAGCTTTCATCCATGCCGGACCCCCACCATTCGGCCATGCCTACGGGTTCGACTCCCAAGGCGAGCAGTGGTTCGTGATCGGTGTATCCGAGTGTCACTACCCGCTGCGGTTCGGCATCGATTGTCGTCGAACCCTGTGCGTGCTCGATCGTCACGGGGAATGCGTCGTTGCTCTGGGTCGCTGATGCGGTGTCGAAGCCTTGCGAGGTTCCACAGGCGGTCGAGAACCCGATGATCGCGGCCGTCGTGAATAAGGCGGCGAGGATTCGGGTGCTATGTGAGGGCACGTGCATGCTCCTTCGAAGTGGTGGGCGAAGTGATCTGAGGTCCGCGTGAAGTGCTGAGCTGGTCGCGTCAGCAATAAAGTGAGGCTAACCTTTGCAGGATCGTCGGTCCATCCTTCAGGATGGACTCGGATACGCTCAGAAAGACGCAAAATGTCCACTATCGAGTACTCGACTCGCCCAAAGTCCTTGCTAGCGCTGCCCGATAGTCGCGGACGGACATTCAAAGATTTTCAGGTCTACACCAACGTCGTCGAGGGCGTGACCGCGTACGGGGCTCACCGCCACCCGGAGCATCAGATCGCCTGGATGAGTGAAGGGACGATGCAGATTGCTGCCGGGGGCAACGTGTGGCACCTGCACAGCGAGCACTTGGTCTGGTTGCCGGGCACCGTTCTCCACGACATGACGCTTCTGTCGGCGGGATGCATGATCGCGGCCTATGCGCGTCCGGATCTACGCCCTGGCGAGCCCAGGTGGACTCAGCCACTGGTTCTCGAAGTCGATGCTTTGTCCGCTCAATTGCTGCGCCATCTCGCAGATCGGACCATCGACGATGCTCGGCGGTTGATGAGTCAGGAGTTGCTCTACGACATTCTTGCTGCCGCGCCCGAACGGCACGACGTCCTCGCGGTTCCTCGCAATGCTGCGGCGAGTTCGGTTTCTGCCCGCATCCTTGCCGATCCGGCAGACGCACGGACGCTGGGGGAGTGGGCGGGCGAACTCGGGGTCAGTTCCAAGACCTTGATGCGCGCCTTTGTCGCCGATACCGGGATTACCTTCGGGCAGTGGCGGACTCGCGCCCGAATGTATGCGTCGCTCGAGATGCTCGCGCGGGGTGAGGGTGTCAACGACGTTGCCCCGCAGGTGGGTTACCGAACCAGTAGCGGGTTCATCGCCGCATTTCGGGAAACCTTCGGTACAACGCCGGCCCGGTACGGCGGAAAGCTGACGCGGTGATTTGCTGATGATTTCTTGAACTCGGTTGACGGCAGAGCTTTGTTCGGCAACGTAGAAATGGGCCGAGCTACCAGCATGTGCTGGTGGCTCGGCCCATTTCTAATTCGAACTGAGTCAGCTCATGTTGCCGAGCACATTGCCCAGGACACCGCTGATGACATTGGTCATCGACCCCTGCGGGTCGGTGAGGGAGCCGAATACCTGGCCCGATCCGGAGTTGAGTGAGCCGAAGCCCATGTCCTCGAGGCTTCCGGCGCCCGCCTCGACGGGGTTCGGCTGCCGGATGGTGACGCAGACGCCCATCGGATTGATGTTCCAGTCGCCCGCCGCCAGCACAATGTTGGTGCCGGCGCCGCTGTCGAGCTGCGTGCCTACAACTGCGTTATCGGGAACCTTGTAGGTGGTCTCCAATGCGATGACGCCGCCGCCCGCAGTGGTCCATCCGCCGCCTTTTGCCACCACGGAGTTGTTGCCGACGACGACGGTCTTGGTGACGTCGTCCCACTTCTGGTCGCCGATAAGCCATTTGACGTTCAGGCGAGCCTTGACCAGCTGGAATCCTGCCGGGTGGAAATCGCGGATCTGATTGACGAGTGCTCCCGAACCGGAAACCTTTGTCAGGTAGGTGACCGTCTGTCCCGGGGCGACCTTGCCGTCGCCGACAACCTCCTTGCTGACGGTGTACGGCGTCCCGAGGGAACCGGCCCAACTGTCGGTGACCGACTGGTTGAGTGCGCATGCCGGTGCTGCTTGCGCCACCGAGGCTCCAAGTCCAACAGTGACGCCGGCGGCGATGAGAACGAGGGATGTAGTGGTTGCTACTGCGTGGCGAAGTGAGCGGCGGGCCATGTAGAACTCCATTCGGCGGGGTGCGTGACGGTTTGAGCAAAACTGTAACTAGTTCTACTGGACTTTCGTCCAAATTGTGAGGATTTCAGAAAATTGTGGGGGTCTTGCCGAATTCCGCAGGCTCTGGGTTGTCAACAGGTCGTCCGGCTGAGGGCAAGCGGGGGTAGCGATGGCCACGGGAACAGATGGTGGTTTGCTGCACAGTCCTAAGCCGAGTCGGTTTAAAAGTGATACCTGAGAGGCTGTCGCCCGATCAGGGAGCGTGAACCGGTCCGGCTTGCTCTCCTCGCGTCGAGGTATTACCGGCCAAGTTGCCCGAACTTGTCTGCGGTGGCAGGCATGATGCCCCAAGGAATATTGGCCGCGTCACTACCCAGGATTGGTGGCGCCTAGTGTCCGTCGACGCGACGAGCGGCGTAGAGAAGGAATATTGATGGAGACCACCGTACTCACCCCGCAGCAGGTGTTCTTCCTCCCTCAGCATCTGATGGTGCCGCTCTTTCAGCGCCCGTACGTGTGGGAGGAGATGGACCAGTGGCAGCCGCTGTGGCGGGACATCGCAAGATTGGCAGAGTTGCGCTACCGCGATCCCTATAGCGGTGCGCAACACTTCCTGGGGGCAGTGGTGTTGCAGGCCAACGACGTGGCCCACGGATCGACGCCGACGAAGAACGTGATCGATGGGCAGCAGCGGCTTACTAGCCTCCAGCTACTCATCGATGCCACTGCTGCGGTCCTGAGTGAGCTCGGGGTCGACAGCCTCGCGAGGCAGCTTGATGACCTCACCCACAACAGGTCCTATGACGCTGCTGTCGAGCCGACGTTGAAACTGCTGCACACCAACCGCGATCGGGATGCGTTCGTGGAGGTAATGAATGCTGAGCCCCCGGTAGATTACGCCGACCTCACGCACTCGGGTTCGTTAATCGTTGGCGCGCACAGGTACTTCTGCCAGACGGTCGCCGGATGGCTTGCAGATTCAGACGGCGAAGTGGACCAAGCGCGTGCCGGTGCGCTGGTGCACGTTCTCTCCAAAGGGCTTCAGATCGTGGTTATCGACTTGAAGGCGCAGGAGAACTCCCAGGAGATATTCGAAACGCTCAATGCTCGCGGCACCCCGTTGACTGCTGCTGACTTGATCAAGAACTTCGTGTTCCAACGGCTGGAAGCAGAGGGCGTCGACACTGCGAAGGCATACGCCGAGGACTGGCCTTTTGAGACGGCGTTCTGGGAGGCAGATGTCAGCGTCGGCCGGGTGACGATGAGTCGCGGCTCTCTGTTCCTTGGTCAGTGGCTCGCGGCTCGGCTGGGCGAGGAGATCTCGCCGAAGCAGACGTTCAGCCGCTTCAAGCACCATGTCGACTACGAGGCGAACACGAAGATGAGCGATCTGCTCGCCACCATTAAGACCCAGGCCAGAATGTATCAGCAGTGGACATTGGGGGCCGCGGACACCAGCCGGATCCTGTCGGTCCCCGAGCGCGCCGTATACCGGATGCAGTGTGCTGGGATGGAACTCCTCAAGCCGGTTCTAATTTGGGTCCACGACCCTGCGCTCGACATACCGCAGGGCGTAGCCGACAAGGTGATTGGTTATTTCGAATCGTGGGTGATCCGACGCCAGTTGCTCCGATTAACGACAGCCCAGCTGGGTGCGGTCGTCTCCGACGTCATCCATACCCATCGAACCGCTCCGCCCGCTGAGCTCGGGCAACGCGTCAGTGCGCACCTCGCACGTCTGTCAGTTGCTTCGACGTACTGGCCGGGCGACGAAGAACTCCGGGGACATCTGCGCACCGAGCAGGTCTATCGCCGCTTCCAACGGCCCCGGCTGCGGATGTATCTGGAGGCCATCGAGGACAGCCTTCGTGCCCGCCACGGATACCCGGCCATGCCTCGGCAGAACAATCCGATCGAGCATGTTCTCCCGCAGAAGTGGCAGACGCATTGGCCTGTCAGCGGGCTCGAAGCGGAGGTTGCCCGTAGTGAGCACGTCCACCGGCTCGGCAATCTAACCTTGCTCTCGAAGAGCCTCAATAGCAGCGTTTCGAACGGTCCTTGGACTGGCGAGAAGGGAAAGCGGTCCCGAATCGTCGAACATGACGTCTTTCTGATCAACCGCAGCTTCCTCGACGCGCAGTCATGGGACGAGAACGCTGTCGACGCTCGCACCGAGTCCATGATTGGCGCGCTGCTCATCACCTGGCCCGTACCTGATGGGCACACGGGGAAGATCGACGATCCAGATATCAAGAGTCAGACTTGGGTGGAGATCAAACATCTCGTCGCTGCTGGAATTCTTGAGCCCGGCACAGTCATTCGACCGAAAGGTGCGAGCGACGTCGTCGCTCGGATTACCGATCAGGCGCACATCGAAATCGGTGGTCAAATATTCGAGAGCCCCTCGGCTGCAGCGCGTCACGTTCGTGAAGGCAGGCACACGAACGGTTGGAGGTACTGGCAACTCGACGACGGTCGTAGCCTCTTCGACGTGCGAGCCGAGTTCAGGGGAGATCAGGCGGACAACCAAGCCGGATTCGACTGGTCACCATTGCATCAGATCCTCGAGCAACTCCCCGAGGGGCGCTGGACCTCCTACGGTGAGCTTGCCGATGCGATCGGTACCGCCCCGCAGCCGCTCGGCAATCACATCGTCAACTGTCGCCATTGCGTCAACGGCTGGCGCGTCTTAACCTTTGACGGCCGGATCGCACCGGCATTCCGGTGGAACGATTCAGACGATGATCGTGACCCCGTCGACGTCCTACAACATGAGGGCATCGCCTTCGCCAAGGGCAAGGCCGCTGCTGAGCGACAGCTCGGGAGCGAGGATCTCGCTGCCTTGGCGCAGGCCCGGACCGTTTGAAGATCCTAGACTTGACGCCATTGTCGAGGACTTCGCCATAGTCACGGCGCGAAACAGACATCTAATCATCTTAGGTACCTCGCCGATATGCTCGAAGCTACCGATGCTGTTCACCTGAAGAGTTCGAGGATAGGGAGAACGCATGAATAGATCGCCATCTTCAGTGCCTCCGGCTACAGCGATCAGGCCATCAAGTGCGCCAACCAGGTGAACATCTTGCTGATGACCTACGACCCGCTCGGCGCAGTAGAAGGCGTGAACCAACCGGCGAATCAGTTCCTAGCGACGGTGACCACAGTGCCGACTACGTATAGTCCTTCTACCGACTGGCGACTTGTCGGCATCGTGGTCTTCATCTTGATCGTGGTGACGACCGCGATCGTCGTGAGGAGTCCCGCGAGTCCCTGTAGGCACAGCGCTATCGTGGCGATGCGGGCTTTAACTCCTATTGCACGTCCGAGAGATTCGATGACATCGATGTCGGTATCGGCGCAGATCCGCCGCACTCCGACATACCCCATGCGTCGTTGCGGCTGACGAAGTTGCGAAGAGTCTCGGTTGTCGCCGCACTGGACCGCCACGTGGAGTTTTGAGCAAAGATCCGTAAGGCGATGACGAAGAGGGCCATGGCGACCAGAAGCACCACGACGGCGACCGGACTCGTCACTTTGGCGCCCTGGTCAGTCCGCTGACTAGGAAGGTTAGCCCAAAGATGAAGGAAACTAGAGCCCCACTCGATGCAACAATTGTGGACCCGCGATCTTCAATTCTTTTTCGGGCCTCGAACTCAGTCATTTTACGCTCAGCGATATATGCGCACAGCGTCTCGTAACCATCGTCAGTCATTCAGCGTTTGCGACGTGTCTCAGACTGCGGCGGCTTGCTGTTGTAAGAGCTGGGTGTGTCGGTGTTCTATGACGACCGAACTGATGTGTGCGACTTTTTAGGTGCCAACGGAATCATGGCTTTGCGGGTTTCTCGGCGGGATCGGTCGATTTGCGACGCTCGGGCTGAATCACGAACTCGATAGGAAGCTCACTCGGTATCTCAATGTCATCGGCGAAGAATCGGTAGGCGGCCTTCTTTTGTAGATTCATTCCTGCTTCGTTCGCATCGTTGGTCTTGCGTAGAGCTTCTTCCCAGTCGTTGTCTTGGTCAGCCGTGGTAAAGCACTTCGCTGCTCTTGCATGTTCTTAAACACGCTCGACACCGCCTTGACGAGTTCGGGAGTGGTGATCTGGAACATCGCAGTGCGGACAGTCATCATGCAGTCGTTCACCGTGCCCAGCAGTGCCATCTGACTGGTCTCGTTTCGGATGATCATCTGGACTGTGTATCGAGTCTTGTCGGGATCGGACATAGTCTTCGAATTCCCTAGGTCCTCAGTGATGCCGTCGCTGGTTTCGAGTACACGGACTGGTTGTAAACGCCGGCGATGAACTTGCCGAGAGCGCCGAGTATTGCCTGAGCGGAGTTGTACTCGCGCTGGCGAACCTCCTCACGCTGCCGGTCGTTGGATTCTTTTGCGATCCGGGTGACGTCTGCCTCGTAGCGAGCCTTCTGGGTGTTCATCTGTTCACGGTGCCGTTCTCCAGCCGCTTCAGCGTCGCGCTCGTTTTGAGCTTCGGCGGCGTCAAGTTGGACCTTCAATCGTTTCTCAGCAGCATCGATTTCTTCCTGGTGCCGCCGAGCTGTGAGGGCAGCCTCGTCCTTCGCCCGCTGTTCGGCTTCCCGTGCCTGGCCGTTGGCCTGCACAGCCAACCAGACCGACGCGAGGGCAAGAGCCGTGGCACCAACTGCACTGGCCCATGCTCCAGCCGATGCAGCCTTGGTCTCGCTCTCGTTTTCTCCGGCAATCCAGCCGAACAGTGTGAATCCAAGCAATCCGGCCGCCACTGCGAGCACGATTCCGATGACCCCGCCGAGTATTGCACGGACCCACGGCACCCGAGATATGTCAATCGGTTCGAGGTCATTCGACTTCCGCAAGTCGGGGTCTTTGTCGACGTTCTCAAGGGTCACCCGCTGATTTAAGCAGATCCGACCGATCGTCCTTCACTGTCAGACAACTATGCGAACATCCTCGCTATGAACCTGACCCCACCACTGGCGCTGCCATGGAGGAAAGCACCCTTTACCTGGCAGCGTCCCCCCACACTCGCGCTCAGGTTCTAACAACTCCGTGCCCCGTGCCGGCCACTCCAGGTTCCTACGGCTGGTGGTTCCGAGAGTTGCCCGCTGAGATCAACACGTCAGGGTGTGCGAAGAAGGACGGGCTGACCTTGCTGTATCCGGGGATCAGCCCATCAGCACTTCTCGTTAATGGGAAAGCTCCGAGCAAGCAGACTCTTCGGACTCGGATCAAGACTCACTACAGGGGCAATGCCGCAGGTTCGACGTTGCGGCTGGCTCTCGGGTGCTTAATGTCGGATCAACTGGGGGTCGAGCTGCGTCTGGTTGGTTCAGGCAAACGGCTGACGTTCGTTGCAGGCGAGAAGGTGCTGTCCGAGTGGATGGCTGAGAACGCGTTGGTCTCGTGGGTTCTGAACCCCGAGCCTTGGGTATTGGAGCACCAGCTCATCTCAAGCCTGGACGGTTCTTTTAACTTGGATGCCAACGCGCACAACAGTTTCTTCCCAACTCTGAAGGCTGCGCGACAGTCGGCACGCGATCGGGCGCGGGAATTGCCAGTGGTGCCGAACCCTGGAGTTGGCGGTAAGTAGCTCATCCATCGTGCTTTGTCCGAGATGTAACGATTTCATGATGCTCTACGACTTCGTGGTGAGAATCGTTCATTTAAAGAGGGGGATCGGCTATGGGCAAGGTCGTTGTAGTGGTGCTAGGAATGCTTCTGCTCTTCTGGATGGTCGGTTCCTGTTCGGAAGATGAAACAGACGATTCACCTGGAGGTGGATACACCAGGGGAGTCACATACAGCGAAGATGAATGCCTTGTGCTGAGGTTCATCATGCTTGACGATTCAGAAAGTGCTTCGCGTCAGAGTTCAGCTGCGGCGGACTACGCGAGCTATTGCTGAACGAGTGCAGTCACTCCTGGCCTGTGGTCATTCGTCTATTGTGCAGGGTAACGCACGAGTTTTCCACAGGCCAGGATAGCTTCGCTATTGCGTTTTTGATTAGTTTGGCTCAAAGTTATTTGCATAGTAAATAAGCAGGAATCAATTCAATATGAGTTCATACGATCAACCTAATAAGAACCGCCGCGGCCTCGTAGTCTTTCTACCATTAATCGTCGCCTCCGTCGCCTCCGTCGCCGTCGCAGCCTTCAATCAAAAGACCGACCAACCAACTGGCCTCATAGTTCCGACTGAAACCTCGACACCAGCACCCGCGCAACAGAAGTCTTGGCGCAAGGTCATCGAGCTGTCCGGCTCGACAAGCAAGCACAATGACATCTTTCAGCTGAACAGCTCCAAGCAACGGATCACTTACACAGTGAACGGTGAGTACAGCCCGTTCGTGAACATCTATGTGATGACAGAGGGTAAGTCCCTCGACAAGAACGGCGGAATCCCTTAGGTCGCCATGGCTCCAGTATGTGGAGATACGCTGATGTACAAGGCATCTGGCGGCTACTACCTCGATGTTTCGGGGAATGGTGAGTGGACGGTGATCGTCGAGGAAGAGATCTAGGATGGGGACTTTTCCACAAACCCTCACAGTCGGACCTTTGCAATTCCGTATCTGCGGCGTCACTTACGACGGTGTCTATGGTCGTGCGTACTACGCCACCGTTAGTATTGAGTATCGCACTGACGAAGTCTCGGTCGTCGGTAGCGCTGCGGCGATAGACGCCGCACTTACTGTCAAAGGTAGTGGTCAATCAATGGATGATGCTGAGGTAGCAGCACTCGCTGAGATCAGCGCCTTGAGGGTAAGTCATGAAGTCTGGAAGCTTCAAATTCACACTCCGCCCACTCGACATCGTTGCGTTAATCATGCTGATCGGCGGAATCGGATTCGTAGGGATCTTGAATCTCGCTGGGGTGTTCACGGTCCACAGAACCGGACCAACGCTAGTTGAACCCGCCGCCGTCTCTACCGACGAAGTTATCCCGAATCCCCTCGAATCCTTGGTCAACGCCGAGCGAACCAAAGCAGGAAAACAACCCTTCACAACAAATGAAACGCTCAGATCGAGTGCGTGCGCCAAAGCGGATCACATGCTCGCACAGGACTATTGGGCGCATACCTCACCAGATGGCGTGACTTCCTGGACCTTCATCGAGAAGGCCGGCTACCGCTACACAACTGCGGGGGAGAACCTTGCGAAGTCATACCCCGACGATGCGAGTCTTGTTGCTGCCTGGATGAACAGTCCATCTCACCGAGAGTACGTACTTGGAGACTTCAAAGACCAAGGGATCTGCCAGAAGACTGCCACATTGCAAGGGAAGACGACGACGGTGACTGTGCAGCATGTTGGAGTGCGGTCACGCTGAAGCCTCTTGTGTACTAGATCAAATCTGCAATGTGTACGAACCCAGGTTGTTAGCCGTAAAGCCGTAGGAGATCGTTAAATACGCTCCTACGGCTTTTTGGCGGCCAGGTCGTTACGAGCGTTTTGCCATAGCCCGAGCCACTGTGAATGAGGTGACGCAGAGCGCAGCGCCACAGAGTAGGACGACCCAGAGGCCCCATCCGATCGAGGGTCCGATGGTCGATCGCAAGACAGTGGTTTCTTGGTTGGAGAGGTTCGCCGCGTCGACAATTGCGATGACAAGGGTGATTGCGCCTAGTGCAGGGGCAACCCACCGGTCGCCGAACTTGGCCTTGCCTCCCCTGGAAAGAATGCTGAAGAGTGCGATTGCCGCGATGACGCCGAGGATCATGGTCAACATGCCATCGCCGTCGATCCCTGCCTTCGAGAAGTTGAGGAAGGTCGCCCATGGTCCGAGACTGCCGACCACTATCCCGACGCACGCCAGTAGACCCGCGATCATGTTGGGCATGTAATTGGTAGGCAGTGCAGACAACACCGCTGCCTGCCCGACTGGGGGGACACCCGCGAAGTGTGGCGCCGGTGTTGGTTGCTGGATTTGTGGAGGAGGTTGTTGGTTACGGGCCCGCCATGCTTCCGCTGATGCCGGCTCGCGATTAGGCGGGCGATAGGGTTGATTAGTCATAGTGCCGTTTCTCTCAGTGCAGTGATTCGATAGAACTTGGAATGGATTGTAAAGCGCGTTCGTTTTCCAGGGATCAGAGTTGAAGTAAATAGGGAACCCGAGCGTTATTCGTAAAACTTCAACCTGAAAGTCGATATGTGTGGTAGTGACTAAATCGTCTCGCTGTCGTACGTTAAGAACATATGGGTAACCAACCAATCATGATCCGGCGCAGTCTCTTTGGTCTAGTTGGGCTGATTCTGGTTGGCCTTCTGATTGCTTGATTCATCTACGGTCTGGCGTGCTTCCTCCGCACTCAGAATTCACGGGACACGACACCGATTGCGATCCTCCAGTTGATGGAAGTAGTCGTCCTGATCTCCATAGCGGTAACGGCCATCGTCTACAACCTGCACTCCATGACGCTCAACGAGAGCGGCGTGATGATCAAGAACTGGGGGAGTCTGTTCTTCAGCAGCGAGACACACTGCGATTGGAATGAGATCGAAGACCTCAGCGTGCAGCGAGGGGGGCTGTTGGCGTTCGTTGGTGGTTACGGCAATTCTAATCCAGACAGCAGGCACCGAGACGAACCTTCGTTTCAACTACTGCCCACGTCCTGAGTACTGGCGTGACTACGTCGACCAACGCAGCGAGGCGTCGCCTCAGCTAGTTCAGAGTGTCTCGTAATCACGTTTGTCGGTTATGCCCTACTGTTTGACGACCAGACTTACTGCAAGGAGAAACCGACGTGGGATATCCCGCACCGCCAGGCGGACAGCAGCCTTTTCAACAACCATCACGTAACAACACTCCGCTGTTCATTGCGTTGGGTGTCTGTCTTGTGGTGATAGTGGCGCTTGCCGTTGTCGTGGTGGCGCTTACTCGCGGCAATACGGATGCGAGTCAGGCGGTATCTGCGCCTTCTTCATCGAACCAGGTTTTACCGGGGGCGAATGCAACACCTGGCTCAGTAACCGAAGTGGTGGAGACAACCGAGCCTCCATCAACGACGGCGGTGTCTGGTGCGGGTCTCTTTGACAAGCAGCAAGTGTCGCCAGGGATGTGCGAGTCCAACGGCGTCTGTCGAATCGCTAGTCCTAGTGGCAATTTCATGTGCTATATCACCCCGGACAGTGCGCACTGTTCAGCCCCACAAGGCGAGCCGCTCGTCACTGGATTGCTTGTCCCTCTAGATGGTGGATCGGATAGAGAGATTCCAGCCACGTCAATCTCCGTAGACAAGACAGGGAAGACCTCGGTCTACGCGATCACCGCTGGCGTATCGAAGATGGAAACCCGTGATCAGTTGCAGCCATACATCTTCCCGTACGGCAGCCAGATTCAGGTGCTGGGTTTCACGTGCGCAATGGATGCTGATACCGGGGTTAGCTGCCGCAATGATTCGACCGATACAGGGTTCTCGGTGACACGCCAGGGATACACGTTCTTCTGAGCGTTCCAAGATTTCATATCTAGTAGGGAGTGCAGTGTTGCGTAGGTCAACTGGCTACAGGTTCGCCGCGTCATTTGCGTTGATCGGATTGGCACTTGCGTCTGGGGTGGCTTGTTCATCCGATCAGGATGAAAACTCTGGCGTAAACCGATCCTGGCCGAACGGAATTGAGCGCGCTCCGGTGCCAGAAGACGGCGACGAGGGATTCGTTGACGCGAATGTGCGGGACTATCGAGAATCAGGCGTCTACCCGCGTGCGCGTGCACACGTCAGCTACGTTGCCGACTCCACCGATCCGGTCGTGATGCAAAATCTCGCAAAAGCTTGTATCCAGCACTATCTCCCCGACTTTCCAGGTGTTGATTGTCGGGTGTACCCGACCCAGGCTGACTTCGAAGTATTGCCCCCAGGAGCGGAAGAGATTCCAGTTGAGGATCTTTTGCGGCCGTGTTTCAGCGTTTTCGGCTACATTCCGCCGTCTGGAGGCGACTACAACTTCGTTCCCTTCGACGGAACTGGACCTCTCCCTCCCGAGTGCCCTAGCGCGGGGTGAACCTCAGCGGAATCCGTCTGAGATCAATCGCTCAGCAACGCTGTCAGGCATGGTCGAGCAAGAATCTTCGCCGCGATCTTCCGCGTGGTCGAGTGCGGAGTCGGGAATCCCCACGGTTGCAACCGTGCCTTCCCATCCACCAAGCGCAGCTATCGAACCAGGGTTGAACCTCGCGGCTATGTCCACCTTCTCAATCGCGAGCTGATCAGCATCGGGCCCGAGGTAGATCCCGCCGTCTGCTTCCCGTTCGATGTATGCGGGTAGAGGGAGTCTCCCGATAGTTGGTTGGCGTTGTACTCACTCATGAACCAAGGCGGGGTGTTGAAGTAGTACCAACTCGCAGCACAGACCCCGTAAAGGTCAGAACTGAACTGTGTGTAGTTGAGGTACAGCTCCAAGATCCGCTGGTCTGACATCGAGTAGCTGAACTCGGTCGCCATAATTGCTTCGAGTCCCTTACGGATAGCACTACGTCCAGGCCAGAGGAAGATGTTCTTCACCAACTGCTGGAGGATGGTTGATCCACCTACTCCAGCATTGCCGTCCATGTATTCCCTTGCCTTAGAGGTCAAGTCGCTGATCTCAAACCCACCAGCTCGCATACCAAGTCGCTGATCTTCGTGAGCGATTACTGCTGCAATCATGTATCGGCTGATGTGGTCGAGATCGACGTACTGATAAACGATCGGGCCTTCGTCTTGCACCATGAACGATGTCCGAGGTGGCGTGAACCATCGGTGTAAGAGGGTCATCATCTCCGAAAGCACTAGGGGAGTGAGCATTACGAGCGCAACGTATATCGTCCATCGACGCCAGCGGGGGCGATGCCTGCGGGTGGCCGGCAGGTGTTCCGGCTCGTAGATCTCGTACTCGGGTTCCGGTGTGTGTACCCGCTGAGACTCGGGGAGCAGATCGTCGAGGGAGAGTCCCCGTGACCTGTCGAAAGCTGTGGTGTTGGCGGTATCCATGGGTGGCCTCCCAATTCTCTGGAAAATCACGCACGGGACAAATAGCCAGTGCATGTTGAGTTTGTCCACAGGTTCTGAGTTGTCAACAGGTTGTTTTCGGATGGCTTGGTTTTGTGGTGGTGGGTTGAGGGTGGTGGTTGGGACGCGCTTCGTATGGGGCGGGCGCGCGGTCGTGTGAGTGGTGGGGGCTGCGATGGCGAGGAATATGGCGTTGGGGGCTCGGGGCGAGGATGTGGCTGTCGAGTTCCTGATCGATGCGGGTTTGGAGATTGTCGAACGCAATTGGCGTTGTCGGTACGGCGAGTTGGATGTTGTTGCGACGTCCGGTGATCGGATTGTGTTCGTGGAGGTGAAGACTCGCTCTGGTGTCGGGTACGGGAGTCCGGCGGAGTCGGTGACGTTCGCGAAGCAGCGTCGGATTCGGGTGTTGGCGATGCAGTGGCTCACTGATTCGGGTCGGTCGTGGTCGAGGGTGCGTTTTGATGTGGTGGCTGTGTTGATCGGTCGCGACGGTGTGCCTTCGGTCGAGCATTTTGTGGATGCGTTCTGATGGCGTTGGGGCGGGCGCATTCTGTTGCGGTCAGTGGTGTGGACGGGCAGATCGTGGAGATCGAGGCGGATATCGGGCGCGGGTTGCCTGCGGTGCATTTGGTGGGGCTGCCTGATACGGCGTTGCACGAGTCGCGTGATCGGATTCGGGCCGCGGTGACCAATTCTGGTGAGGAGTGGCCGGACAGCAAGGTGATTTTGGCGTTGTCGCCGGCGACGTTGCCGAAGGTGGGCAGTGTTTACGATTTGGCGTTGTCGTTGTCGGTTCTCGATGCGGCGAAGAAGTTGCCGCGGAAGTTGTTGCGGGAGACTGTGTTTTTGGGGGAGTTGGCGCTCGACGGTCGTTTGCGGACGGTGCGTGGTGTGTTGCCTGCGGTGCTTGCGGCGAAGCGGGCGGGGTGGGGGACTGTGGTGGTTCCGGCTCGGGCGTTGGCTGAGGCGGGCTTGGTGAAGGGGATCGAGGTGCTGGGCGCTGACGATCTGTCCGCGGTGATCGGGTGGTTGCGTGGGGAGTTGGCGCTGGCTGTTCCTGATGTTTTCGAGCGTGCTGGTGTGGTGGCGGTGCGGGATTTGAGTGAGGTTGTCGGGCAGACGGATGCTCGGTGGGCGATCGAGGTTGCTGCGGCGGGTGCGCATCATTTGATGTTGACGGGTCCGCCGGGGATCGGGAAAACGATGTTGGCGCAGAGGCTTCCGGGGATTCTTCCGCCGTTGACGGAGGGGGAGTCGTTGGAGGTGACGGCGATTCATTCGGTGGCGGGGGTGTTGCCGGAGGATCGGCCGTTGATCGATATGCCGCCTTTCATTGCGCCGCATCACAGTTCGTCGGTCAGTTCGCTGGTGGGTGGTGGTAGTGGGATGGCTCGTCCTGGTGCGGTCAGCCGCGCCCATCGCGGCGTGCTGTTTCTCGACGAATGTGCCGAGATCGGGGTGAAGGTGCTCGAAGCGTTACGCACGCCACTCGAAGACGGGGAAGTGCGAATCGCCCGGCGGGACGGAGTTGCGCGGTACCCGGCGCGGTTCCAGCTGATCCTGGCCGCCAATCCCTGCCCATGCGCGCCGCCGCGAGACGCGGACTGCGTCTGCGCACCCGCGGCGCGTCGCCGTTACCTGGGGAAATTGTCCGGCCCGCTCTTGGACCGAGTCGACATCAGGGTCCGGATGCAGGCCGTTGCAACCGGCGCGCTGATCGACGAAGTGGGAGAAAGCACCAGCGATGTTCGTGCGCGCGTGGCGGCGGCTCGAGACACTGCGGCCCAGCGGTGGAGTGAGTACGGGTGGCGGACCAACGCGGAGGTACCAGGGCCGGCGTTGAGACAGAAGTTCAGACTCTCGCGTGCAGCGCTGGCGCCGGTGGAACGGGCGCTGCGTAAAGGTGTCATCACTGCTCGTGGGGCGGACCGAGCGTTGCGGGTTGCCTGGAGTGTCGCCGATCTGGCAGGTGAGGCGATGCCCGGACCAGACCAAGTTGTCACCGCACTCGACTTCCGAGACAGGGGATTCCAATGACTACACACGATCCACGACTACTCGCTTGGGCATATCTGTCCCGCGTCGTGCAGGGCCCAAGCGCGTATATGTCCATGTTGATCGACGAGCTCGGGGTCGAAGAAACTGCGAGGGCGGTCCGCAACGGCGATCTGCCACCCGCGATCGAGGAGAAGACACGAGCCCGCGCTCACATCGACACAGCCCAACGAGACCTCGACCTGATGGAGGCGATGGGTGGCAGGCTCGTAACACCGAACTGCGCCGATTGGCCGGCGTGGCGAATGCTTTCCTTCGACGGACTCGATCCCTCCGGGGGTGAGACGGCGCCATTTGTGTTGTGGGTGTTGGGGTCCGGGGATTTGGTTGATCTGACCGAGAGATCGGTTGGAATTGTGGGCACGCGGGCATCTACTGCGTACGGCGAACACGTGACGGCAGAGATTGCCGGTGACCTCGCTGTCGACGGATGGACCGTGATTTCCGGGGCGGCCTTCGGTATCGACGGGGCCGCGCACCGCGCTGCATTGGGCGTAGGTGGAAACACACTGGCTGTCTTGGCCTGTGGCGTGGATCGAGCGTATCCGTCAGGGCATGCGCGACTACTCAAACAGATAGCGAGTTCGGGTGCAGTGATAAGTGAATATCCGCCGGGCACAACACCTGCAAAGTTCCGGTTTCTGGCAAGGAATCGACTGGTAGCTGCGTTGTCGGACGGAGTAGTGGTGGTCGAGGCGGGTTGGCGCAGTGGTGCACGCAATACCGCCAATTGGGCTCGGAAGTTAGGCCGTCCCGTGATGGCGGTGCCCGGACCGGTTACCTCGGCATCGTCGACCGGATGCCACCGGATGATCCGAGAAGGTGAAGCGCAACTCGTGTCCAATGCCGTGGATGTAGTCGAAGCGTCAGGCCCATTTGGTGTCGGGGATTCCGCGGAGGATGCGGCCGCGACGCGTGACATCGACGCATTGCGAGGCAATTCTCGATTGGTATACGAAGCATTGCCGGGAACGGGGTCTCGCAGTACGCGTGAGTTGTCCGAGGAATCGGGATTGCTCATAGCTCAGGTTCGTGCCACTCTTCCTCTGCTCGAACTGGAGGGATTTGCAAGTTCTGATTCCAGTGGTTGGTTTCGGACGCGGTAGTACGTGAACTACTTCTGCGCCCGTCAGACCATGCGTGGCGATGCTCACTAATCGTTTGCGAAGACCGTGAATCGTCAATACCCGCAGCGCATCGGAAATGGCACGTCAGGGCTATTTTTCACGAATTTGCTCGACTGTGTGCAATGTAATTCTCGATGCGTTTCGCCGACCCGACCTGCAAGTTCGACGGGTCTCAGGAAAGCCTCAGGTCAATGTGCATGGAAGTCCGATTAGTCTGGATCACGATGACGGCGGGCATTGATTGACACCCGGCATCCGAGGGATGAATGGGCAGAATTTTCAGGGTCGTGTTCGGTCGAGGCAATGCCGCTAACCCGCTGCTAATTCGGACCATTGAGTCTGTTCGGAAACGGTGAAGGCTTTCGAACTTCTTTTGTTCATCAACGCTCTATCTGTGTATTGTGAAGGAGAATTGAATCGATCATTGAAAGAGGAGTGCAATGGCTGAGAAGCTGATTCGGCAACTCATCGACGACCTTGATGGTAAGCCGATTGACGATGGATTCGGTGATCGAATTGAGTTCTCTTACCAGGGAACGGATTACGTGATCGATCTGCGCGCCACCAATGCAGAGAAGTTCGACGCTGCGGTGAAGCCGTTCGTGGAGGCTGCTGCGAAGGTGAGCGGGAAGCGCGGCAAGAAGGCTCAGGCTGCATCTCCGCAGGCCACATCAGGTTCCGGACGCTCCAAGGAAACGCTCCAGGCCATCCGTGACTGGGCAGGTAAGAACGGTTACGAAGTTGCTCCGCGTGGGCGTATCAAAGCGGAAATCATCGACGCTTTCGACGCTGCACACTAGATCGAATTAAATACACCTCTGGCTCTCGGCGAACTCGCCGGGAGCCAGAGGTGTATTTTACTGTTGCTTTGCCGAGTTCTCGGACAGCTTTGTCCGACAGGTCGTCCGTGTGAAGCTGATCAGATAATTCGTCTAAACAGCACCGAATTTACCCAGCAGATTGGTCGGTTTCTTTCGCTCTGCACAAAGGTCGACAGAGCGCTATGTGGAGTCGCCGGCGAGGTATTTCGCCCTCGTGCTGCAATTGTCGTGTACATTAGTTAGGTAACACTAACTTTCGGAAGGATCTTTCTGTGGCCAAGCCGACAACTGCATTGACGGTTCTGCGGACCGAACAATTGACCCCCCATATGGTACGAGTGTTTCTCGGGGGACCAGGCTTCGAGTCGTTCACTCCCAGCGAATACAGCGATTCCTATGTAAAGATCGAATTCGGCACTCCTGATCAGCCGACACTGCGCACCTACACGATTCGTTCGTACGATCTTGATGCCAAAGAGATTGCAATCGATTTTGTCGTCCACGGCGACATGGGTGTCGCAGGTCCTTGGGCCGCGTCAGTTCAGCCGGGCGCTGAGATTACTCTGCGGGGACCCGGTGGCGCGTTTTTGCCGTCACCAACCGCTGATTGGTATCTCTTCGTCGGAGACGAGACCGCAATACCCGCTATTTCCGCGTCGATAGCGCGATTGGCGCCGAATGCGGTCGGCTACGCCGTCGTCGAGGTCGGGGGACCGGAAGACGAAATCGCGCTCGATGCCCCAGAAGGTATTGCCGTGACCTGGCTGCATCGCGGGGCATCGTCCGACGCGGTCGGCGAAGAATTGGCGGGCGACAACGCTCCGGTTGTCGCCGCGGTCAAGGCGCTCGAGTGGTTGCCGGGCGAACCGCACGTGTTCATTCACGGTGAAGCGCAAGCCGTCATGCACAACCTCCGGCCGTACATTCGCAAGGAACGAAATGTCCCGGCGTCGGCCGCTTCTATTTCCGGCTATTGGCGTCGTGGTCGCACCGAAGAGGGCTTCCGGGTCTGGAAGTCCGAACTCGCTGCGGCCGAAAACTAACTTGCGGCGGCCGTGCCGCGAGTCAGCAACACGAGCGCAACGGCCGCAAGAACTCCGAAGGTGGGAATTGCGATTGCCATCGGAACTGCCGTGTCTTCTCCCGCAATTCCCACCAACGGCGAAACCAGCGCCGCCAAGCCGAACTGGCCCGCTCCCATCAGCGCTGAACCGGTCCCGGCCGCGTTGGTGACCTCTCCTTGGGCGAGAGCGGTCGCATTGCCCATGATGAACCCGATGCTCGAAATTGCCACCAACAGTGGGACCAAGATCAACCAGGTATTCGTGGAACTGAAAACCACGCTGGTGCAGAACAATACGGCGCCGCCCATGAGGAGTAGGCACACGCCGAAACGCAGCAGCGTGCGTGCTCCGACGCGACCGAGCAGGCGAGTGGTGATCATCGCTGCCGTGACCATTCCGGTGGCGTTCACTGCGAACACGATCGAGAATTGTGACGGACTCAGTCCGAGAACGTTCTGAACGACGAACGGTGACGCGGAGATGTACGCGAACAAGGCGCCGAATCCGAAGACGAATGCGAGCGCATATCCGAGGTAGTGCCGATTGCGGACCACGTATCGCAGATTCGAGATCAGGGCCTTCAATCCGCCGCCGTGGCGTCGCTCGGGCGGAAGTGTCTCGGGAACGAGCAAAACGACACCAGCCACCATCACGGCGCCCGCGACAGCCAGGACCCAGAAGATTCCGCGCCATCCGACGGGGCCGAGAAGTGCGCCGCCGATCAGTGGCGCGACGACGGGAGCGATACCGCCGATGATCATCATGATGCTGAAGAGCTTCGCTGCGTCGTCGCCGCGCGCTCGGTCGGCAATACAAGCGCGGGCAAGAACGATGGCAGCGCCTCCACTCAAGCCCTGGACGAGTCGTGCACCGATGAGAAACTCGATGTTCGGCGCCACCGCGCATGCCGCGCCGCTCAGTGCCGTGATGATTGTCGCGGCCAGCAGTATTCGTCGCCTGCCAAGTCCGTCGGAGATCGGACCGATGATCAGCTGGCCGATTCCGAGGCCTGCCATGAAGGTGGTCAGCGTGAGCTGAACGCTGGCCGCAGTAGTGTCGAGTGCATCCGCCATCAACGGTAGGCCGGGCAGGTACATGTCGATGGACAGTGGAGCGATTGCGGAAATCAGTGCCAGTACGCACAACATCTTCAGAGGAATTGCTCGATTCACCGATCAACCCTATCGGCGAGGGAGCTTGCAGTTTCAATCGCGGCGAGCGAGCGTGTGTTCATGACTGACGCATTGCCGGCGAGCTTGAGCGTTCACCTCGATGCGTATGCCGAGCACCTCCGACTGAGCCGAGGCCGGTCGGAACACACGATCCGCGCCTACGTCGGTGACGCGCGGGCATTGCTGACCCATTTCTCCGCGGGTTCGGAGAATGCAGATCTCGACCGCCTCGACCTAAGTGTCATGCGTTCGTGGTTGGCCGCCCAGAATGCCGTTCGAACAGCCCGTACGACGGTAGCTCGACGGGCTTCTTCGGCGCGTGGGTTCACTGCGTGGCTCGCGCAGACCGGACGCATTTCCGTCGACCCGGGCACACGTCTGGCGGCTCCACCAGCTCGCCGGACGCTGCCGACGGTGCTGCGTCAGAGCCAGGCCCTCGACGCAATGGATGCGGCGGAAAGCGGTGCGCAGCAACAAGAGCCGCTCGCTCTGCGAGACCGACTCATCGTGGAATTGTTGTACTCCACCGGAATTCGCGTCGGCGAGTTGTGTGGACTGGACGTCGAGTCGGTCGATGCCGATCGACGATTGCTTCGTGTTCTCGGCAAGGGGAACAAGGAGCGGTCGGTGCCATACGGCCTGCCCGCAGAATCGGCACTGAACGGCTGGCTGGAGCACGGACGACCCGCGCTGTGTTCGGATCGGTCCGGGCGAGCGTTGCTCCTCGGAGTTCGAGGCGGCCGGCTCGATCAGCGTCAGGCGCGTTCGGTGGTCCACGAAACCATGGCTGCAATTCCAGGGGCTCCCGACATGGGTCCGCACGGGCTTCGGCACTCGGCTGCGACACATTTGCTGGAGGGTGGTGCGGACCTTCGTGTGGTCCAAGAACTCCTCGGTCATGCGAGTTTGGCGACCACTCAGCTGTACACGCACGTGTCGGTCGAACGGCTTCGATCCGTCCACGATCAGGCCCATCCGCGCGCCTGATTTGTGGAGCGACGCGAGTTCTCGGCTGGTATTTGGTAGCGTCGCAGCTCAGAAGAGTGAACAATCGGCAAAGTTCGATCGTCGTATCGAGACACTCGATTACATGCGATATCCGGGGGATTCGTGAACCGCCAAGATGTGAAGCACCTGCCGAACAGCGGCCAACCAGCCTGGCTGTCCGAATCGCCGCAACCGGCTCCCGAGCCGGCGCCGACGCCGGAGCCTGTGGCGCGACTGCAAGAGGTCTGGTCCACGCCACCGCCACCGTCGAGCCAACAGCAGGTGACAAACCAGGATCTGGTTGCCGAAGCTTTACTGAAACGCCCGAAACGGACGCCGCGTGGCGGCTGGCGTAGGGGATTGCATCGTGCGACCGGAGGTGTGGTCAATCTGGGGGATTCGACCAACGAACAGCGCAACCGTGCACTGGCCGCCCGAATCGAGCAGCCGATCCGCAACGACTACCGAGTCGCTCTGCTCTCGCTCAAAGGGGGAGTGGGCAAGACGACGGTCACGGTCGGACTCGGTGCGACGTTTGCTTCGCTGCGTGGTGACTGCGTCGTGGCGGTTGACGCCAATCCCGATTTCGGGACCTTGGCACAACGTGTTCCGCTGCAGACCAATTCGACAGTGCGCGATCTGATTGCTGCTAGACCGGACATAAAGAGCTATTCGGACGTTCGAGTGCACACATCCCAGTCGTCGAGTCGTCTCGAGGTGCTGGCGAGTGAGCAGGATCCGGCGATTTCGGAGGCATTCAGCGAGGCCGACTATCGCCAGGTCATCGACATCTTGCAGGTCTACTACAACATCATCCTCACTGATTGCGGTACCGGGATCATGCACTCGGCGATGAACGGCGTTCTCGATCTTGCCAATTCGTTGGTTCTGGTCAGTTCGCCGGCAATCGACGGAGCGCGCAGTGCAGCGGCAACGCTCGACTGGCTTCAGTTGCACGGATACGGCCATCTGGTCGAGCGGACCGTCGTCGTCATCAGCGCCGCCAGACCAGGGTCGAGCGTCATCGACATGGACGCGTTGGTGGACTATTTCATGCGTCGATGCCGCGCCGTCGAGGTCATTCCTTTCGACGAGCATCTCGCGGAGGGGTCGGTGATGGACCTCGAATTGATGCGACCGGCCACCAGACGAGCGTTCATGGAACTGGCAGCGATGGTGGCCGACGACTTCGCGGACGCTGTGGGTCGGCACGCCGTTTCCGAGTGGCACTGATTCTGCGACCGATTTCTGCGACCGATCAGCCTCCTTTCAATGGCTTGAGCCTGAGCGGTTGCGACCGAACCAGTCCGAGTGGATCGAGATACTCGCGTCCTCTGCGCAAGCCCCAGTGCAAACATGCTTCGACAGCGCACCCTTCGTGCCCCGTTTCGAGGGTTCCGATCACTGACCTGGCTGCGACGCGTTCACCTGTGCGAACGACTGCGGTGACGGGTTCGTAGGTCGTGCGTAGGCCGCCGGAATGATCGATCGACACCGTCGGCTTTCCGGCGACCACTCCCGCGAACACCACGATGCCGTCGCCGGCCGCGAGGACGGATTGGCCGGCGCTGCCGCCGAGATCGACCCCGCGATGACCCGGCAGCCAGTTCTCGGCCGGTTTGTCGAAAGCGCGTTCCACGTGCGGCCGAGGAGCGAGCGGCCAGTCGAATCGCGTGTCTGCTGACGCCGTGCCTACGGCGACACAGCAGGAGATCACGGCGAAGGCCACGCCTCGTCGAGCTCCGCGCAACATCGTCATTCCTTGATCTTGCGTGGAGTAGCGCACGCTTCAATGCAGATCAGACGGGTAATCCACAAGGTAGCCGCCGATCCACAACCGCCGGTTCGGTCTGTTGCTTCCGGGGTGGTTATGGCATCGGGGGACGAGGACGTACACTTGTCGAGCGGTCTGTGCTCGCACAGTCCGACTTCGCGCGCCCGCGCACGTTTTCCGGCCTCGGCTGGTCCTGGTTCTCACGAAACAGGTCCGACGGCCGTGCGGGTGCCAGGGCAGGGATCACCCGATCGCCTGCATCAACCGGATTGAAAGTTTGAGGTACACAGCCATGGCTGTCGTAACCATGAAGCAGATGCTCGATAGTGGAACCCACTTCGGACATCAGACCCGTCGCTGGAACCCGAAGATGAAGCGATTCATCTTGACCGACCGCAACGGCATCTACATCATCGACCTCCAGCAGACGCTGACGTACATCGACAAGGCGTACGAGTTCGTCAAGGAGACCGTTGCCCACGGCGGCACCGTTCTCTTCGTCGGTACCAAGAAGCAGGCGCAGGAGTCCATCGCTTCCGAAGCGACTCGCGTCGGAATGCCCTACGTCAACCAGCGTTGGCTCGGCGGCATGCTCACCAACTTCACCACCGTTCACAAGCGTCTGCTTCGCCTCAAGGAGCTCGAGGCAATGGAGCAGACCGGTGGATTCGAAGGTCGCACCAAGAAGGAAATCCTCATGCTCACGCGTGAGATGACCAAGCTGGATCGCACCCTCGGTGGTATCCGCGACATGGCCAAGGTTCCTTCCGCGGTGTGGATCGTCGACACCAACAAGGAGCACCTGGCAGTTGCCGAGGCTCGCAAGCTGAACATCCCGGTCATCGCGATCCTGGACACCAACTGCGACCCTGACCTCGTCGACTACCCGATCCCGGGCAACGACGACGCCATCCGTTCCGCAGCACTGCTGACCAAGGTTGTCGCTTCCGCGGTTGCCGAAGGTGTGCAGGCACGTGCAGGACTGAGCGCCGACAAGGACGCGAAGCCCGAAGCCGGCGCAGGCGAGCCCCTCGCCGAGTGGGAGCAGGAACTGCTCTCGCAGGCAGCTCCGGCCGCAGAGGCTGAGGCAGCTCCGGCTGCAGAGGCTGAGGCAGCCCCCGCCGCAGAGGCACCGGCCACCGAGGCCTGATTCGTTGAAACCGGCCCTGACCAAGAGTTCTTTTGGTCAGGGCCGTTTCACCGTTAGGCCCGAGCACCACCGTCAGGCCGTGCTTCACCGTTAGGCCGTGCTTCACCGTTAGTCCTAGGTCCGAAACAGACACATGAGGAGGCTCGCTAATCATGGCGAACTACACCGCCGCTGACGTCAAGCGGCTCCGTGAGCTCACCGGCTCCGGAATGATGGCATGTAAGAACGCACTCGCAGATGCAGACGGCGATTTCGACAAGGCCGTCGAGCAGCTGCGCATCAAGGGCGCGAAGGATGTCGGAAAGCGCGCAGAGCGCACCACCGCTGAGGGTCTCGTCGTCGCCAAGGACGGCGTCATGATCGAGATCAACTGCGAGACCGACTTCGTCGCCAAGAACGACGAGTTCATCAAGCTGGCCGACGAGATCGTGACCGTCGCTGCTGCTGGTAAGCCTGCTGACCTCGACGCTCTCAAGGCGCTCGAGCTCGACGGCAAGACCATCGACACCGTCATTGCGGAGCAGTCCGCGAAGATCGGTGAGAAGCTCGAACTGAGCCGCGTCGCTTCCTTCGACGGCCCCGTTGCCGTTTACCTGCACAAGCGCAGCTCCGACTTGCCGCCCGCTGTCGGCGTTCTCGTCGAGTACACCGGTGAAGGCGATGCTGCTGCTGAGGCCGCTCGCGGCGCTGCAATGCAGGTCGCAGCACTCAAGGCGAAGTACGTCACGCGTGACGAGGTTCCCGAGGAGATCGTCGCTTCCGAGCGTCACATCGCCGAAGAGACCGCCCGCGCAGAAGGCAAGCCCGAGCAGGCACTGCCGAAGATCATCGAAGGCCGCGTCAACGGTTACTTCAAGGACGTCGTTCTGACCGAGCAGTCTTCGGTCACGGACTCCAAGAAGACCGTCAAGGCGATCCTCGACGAGGCAGGCGTGACCATCAAGCGCTTCGTGCGTTTCGAGGTCGGCGCCTCCGCTTAATTCGGAGCCCGCACACATGGACCCCGCCTGAAGAGCATTTGCTCTACCGGCGGGGTCTACGTGTACCTGGGGCCTCCGATGAGGCAGGATGAGAGTGCCTCGGGACGAGTCCCGGGGGCTTTCCTATGCCGCGGTGTCCGATTCGGCGGCAGAAGAAGAATGAAGGACCTACACGGTCTTGTATCGAACTGAGGAGAACAATGTCCGAACCAGCCAACGAACGTCCAGGATTCAAGCGGGTCCTGCTCAAACTCGGCGGCGAAATGTTCGGAGGCGGCAAAGTCGGTCTCGATCCCGACGTGGTCACCAAGGTGGCTGAGCAGATCGCAGAGGTCGTTCGATCGGGCGTACAGGTTGCAGTGGTCATCGGCGGCGGAAACTTCTTCCGCGGAGCGGAACTGCAGCAGCGTGGCCTCGATCGCGCGCGCTCCGACTACATGGGCATGCTAGGCACCGTCATGAACTGCCTCGCTCTGCAGGATTTCCTGGAGAAGGCGGGCGTCGATTCTCGCGTGCAGACGGCCATCACCATGGGCCAGGTCGCCGAGCCGTACCTCCCCCTTCGCGCACGCAGGCACCTCGAGAAGGGGCGCGTAGTCATCTTCGGTGCCGGGATGGGTATGCCCTACTTCTCGACTGACACCACTGCTGCGCAGCGCGCGCTGGAGATCGGTGCCGAGGTAGTGCTGATGGCCAAGGCTGTCGACGGCGTCTACTCGGCCGACCCGCGTCTCGACCCGGACGCGACGATGTACGAACAGATCACGCACCGTGAGGTCATCGAACGTGAGCTCAAGGTCGCGGACGCGACGGCATTCAGCCTGTGCATGGACAACTCGATGCCGATGATGGTCTTCAACCTCCTCACCGAAGGAAACATCGCTCGCGCGGTGTCCGGTGAGAAGATCGGCACCCTGATCAAGTCGTGAGTGACACCCAAAAAATGATGCAGAACAACATGGAGGAACAGCCGTGATCGATGAAGCGCTCTTCGAGGCAGAAGAGAAGATGGAAAAGGCTGTCACGGTAGCCAAGGACGATCTCGGCTCGGTTCGCACCGGACGCGCGAACCCCGGTATGTTCTCGCGCATCGTGATCGACTACTACGGTTCGATCACGCCGATCACGCAGCTCGCGAGCATCAACGTCCCCGAGGCCCGCATGGTCATCGTCAAGCCGTACGAGGCTTCGCAGCTCAACGCGATCGAGACGGCGATCCGCAACTCGGATCTCGGGGTGAACCCGTCCAACGACGGCAGCATCATTCGCATTTCGGTTCCGCAGCTCACGGAAGAGCGTCGACGTGAACTGGTGAAGCAGGCCAAGTCCAAGGGCGAGGATTCGAAGGTCACGCTGCGCAACATCCGCCGCAAGGCGATGGACGAACTCGGCCGGATCCAGAAGGACGGTGAAGCCGGCGAGGACGAGGTCGGTCGCGCAGAGAAAGAACTCGACAAGACCACGGCGAAGTACGTGCACACGGTCGAGGAACTCGTCAAGCACAAGGAAGCAGAGTTGATGGAGGTATAGCCTCCTCATTTGCAGTGTTTGTCGTCGGGAGTAGATCAGGGAGTTTGGGTGCACGCACAAGAGGGAACCGCCGGTGGTCCCGTCACGGACGGGCCTACGGGCGGCGCTGAGGGCGCGCAACCGCCGAAGTCGAAGGCGGGCAGGAACCTACCTGCCGCCATCGGCGTCGGAGCTGGCCTCGGCGCCTTGGTCATCGGCACTTTGATCTTCCTGCCCCCCGGATGGATCGCCGTCGTTGCGATCGCGATGTTCATCGCGACGTGGGAGGTCACCACGCGGCTTCGTGAAGCCGACATCGAGGTGCCGCGAATTCCGCTTCTCGTCGGCGGGCAAGCCACGATCTGGCTCGGCTGGCCGTGGGGACCGGTCGGGGTGCTCAGCGGATTCACCGCGACCGTCCTGGTATGCATGGTGTGGCGGTTGTTCGACCACGGCCTCAAGGCGACCCCGAAGAACTTCCTGAGAGACACCTCCATCACGGTGTTCGTTCTGGCGTGGATCCCGCTGTTGGCGTCATTCGGTGCGTTGATGGTGCTCGAAGACGACGGCCCCGGTCGCGTCTTCGTCCTGATGATCGGTGTCGTGTGCTCCGACATCGGCGGCTACGCGGCTGGAGTGCTGTTCGGGAAGCACCCGATGGTGCCGGCTGTGAGCCCGAAGAAGTCCTGGGAAGGATTCGTCGGCTCCCTCATTTTCTGCGTCATCGGCAGTCTGCTTTCGGTGACGTTGATACTCGACGCGAATTCGATGATCGGCGTCCTGCTCGGTGTCGTCCTGGTGGTAGTCGCGACGGTCGGCGACCTGATCGAATCGCAGATCAAGCGTGAACTCGGCATCAAGGACATGGGAACCTTGCTTCCCGGCCACGGCGGAATCATGGACCGCCTGGATTCACTCCTGCCGTCGGCATTTGTCACCTGGCTGATTCTGTACGCACTCGTCTGATTTCTCGTGCGTGATTTTTTCTCCGGCCGATCCAAGCCCATTCCCAGTCCGAACATCTGGCATTGGCCGGACGTCTACGAGGTCGAGAACCGCGCGCAGGACGTCGACGGTTCCATCTGGGCCGCGATGGGAGCCCAGGTCGACTGGTCTGGACGCGATGTCGTCGATGTCGGCTGTGGGGCAGGGTTCCATCTACCGGAGTTCGCTCGTACTGCCCGTCGTGTTGTCGGAGTGGAGCCGCATGCACCGCTGGTGAAGTCCGCACGGGAACGAACCCGCGATTCGGCGTCGATCGACGTAGTCCAGGGTTCAGCAGAGTCCACGGGTCTGGTGGATGCTTCAGTCGATCTCGTCCATGCCCGTACGGCGTACTTCTTCGGAAAAGGCTGCGGCCCGGGAATTCGTGAAGCAATGCGCATCCTGAGGCCCGGGGGAGCCCTGCTGATCGTGGATCTCGATGTGAGCGCCGGCCCGTACGGGGAGTGGATGAGGGCGGATCTGCCCAAATACGATCCCGCGGCGGTCGAAGCGTTCTTCGAGGCTCAAGGATTCTCGCTCACGCGCGTCGACACCCGGTGGGAGTTCGAGAATCGAGACGATATGCGGCGGGTGCTCGGAATCGAATTCACCGAGAAGACTGCCGAGCGTGCGTTCTCGCAAGTAACAGGGCTTGCCTTCTCGGTGCGATACCGGATCCATGTTCGATCCAAACCACGATCGCTCGAACTTGCGTGAGGGCGGGCCCAAAAGACGAACGTCAGGCGCTCCGACTTGAGCGCCTGACGTTTTCTGCACCGATTCAGTAGTAAAAAAATCAGTGATCGGTGGGGATGTGGAACAGGGTGGCCAGCTTGTGAATCTTCTTGGCCTTGGCAAGCTTGGGCAGGTCGCTGCCGTCGCGCACGCGTGAGCCGTCTTCGCCGAGATCGTCGATGACATTCTGAGCCCAGATCGCGTCGGCCACGGAGGGACTCAGTCCCGCGTTGACGGGGGCAGTCTGTGCGGTGGTCATGCAGAGTTTGCCGGCCATGCCGAGTGACAAGGTGATCGCACAGTCTCGGGCGAGCAGATCCAGATCGGGGCCGAGCGTGGGACCGTCGATCGGCGGAGCGATGCGTGCCGCGCGGCTGGCGATGGTGAGCCGCGAACGCGGGTACGACATCGACGTGGGGGAGTCGTCCATCCCAGTGTCGCGCCGGAAGTCGCCGCTGCCGAATGCGAGACGGAAGATGCCGTCAGTGCGTGCGATCTCGGGCGCAGCCTCGAGTCCCACCGCGGATTCGACGAGAGCAAGAATCTTGGTGCCGTCGGGAAGTCGCTCGGCCGTGGCGTCGGCCTGCTGACCGCTTTCGGTCTTTGCGAGCATGACACCCTCGAGTCCGGGGAGGCCCGCGAGTACGGCCAGATCCTCTTCCCAGAACGGTGTCGTGGCGTCGTTGATCCGAACCCAGGCGTGATTGTGTTCGCTCAGGAATGCGGCGACATCGCGGCGGGCAGCTGGTTTGTTGGGTGCGGTGACGGCATCCTCGAGGTCGAGAATGACGGCGTCGGCCGCACTCGCGAGTGCGGCGTCGAAGGTGTCCGGTTTGGACGCGGGGACGAGGAGCCAGGATCTTGCCTGCTGCGGGGCAATTCGCGAGGTCACAGGTCTCTCCATGTGAGTAGTCACATCAGGGCCTTTCCGGTGATTTCCACGACATCAATGATGCCTGCTGGCCCATCGATCGACCCAATTGCGTAACTAGATTTCAGTCACATCTGCCGCTTCGCTGCGCGCCGGATCTGAATGATGCGAACGCCACCTGCCAACGCCATGATCAACGCGCCCGCGATGGCGGAAAGCAGGATCGTGATTCCGAGCGGAAAGTCGATCTGCCAGGCGAGGATCTTGACGGAGACGCTCTCGAGGTTCTGCAGGATGAACACCAGCAGTAAGATCAGCACAATTGCGCCTATAACCAGGCCAACCCAGGTCGTCGCAGCCCTGGTTCGGTCGGTGACCGACGTTCCGGTCGGCACCGGTTCAGGCGTCGGTGTCGGTTCCGGATCGTGTTTTTCCACTGCCTTTTTCTCGTCCACCTTCGGAAGTTCCGGATCGGGGCCGAAACCGTCGGCTGGGCCGTACACGGGGGAATTCGACGGATCCTCTGGTGTGGTTGACATGACATGATCATCACTCAACCTGCGCGAAGTTGCACGGGTAATCCGGCCACAATCGGGTGGCAGTGGGGTAGCACCCCAAAACAATGGGACAATGGTGTAACTATGGCTGCCTCTCTTCCCCTCGTTTTCACTGCACCCAAGCGCGGAATGCCTCCACGGCACCTCGCCGATCTCGATTCCGCCGAGCGCAAAGAAGCGGTGAAAGAGCTCGGCCTTCCGGCTTTCCGGGCCGATCAGCTGGCGCGTCAGTACTACGCGCGGCTGGAAGCCGATCCGGAGAAGATGACCGATCTCCCCGCATCGGTGCGCGAGAAGGTTGGGGAGTCGCTGTTCCCGACCTTGTTGACCCCGATCAAGCACCTCGCGTGCGATTCGGGCGACACTCGCAAGACCCTGTGGAAGGCACATGACGGAACGCTCCTCGAAAGCGTCTTGATGCGCTATCCCGACCGGGCAACACTTTGCATCTCGAGTCAGGCAGGCTGCGGAATGGCCTGCCCGTTCTGTGCGACGGGTCAGGGCGGCCTCGACCGCAACCTCTCGACCGCCGAGATCGTCGATCAGGTTCGCGAGGCAGCGGCTGCCATGCGCGACGGTGAAGTTGCCGGCGGCCCCGGACGCCTCTCGAACGTCGTGTTCATGGGTATGGGCGAGCCTTTGGCGAACTACAAGCGCGTGGTGGCAGCGGTACGACGGATCACCTCGCCTGCACCCGACGGCCTCGGCCTGTCTCAGCGGTCCGTCACGGTCTCGACCGTCGGCCTAGCTCCCGCTATCCGCAAGCTCGCTGACGAAGGCCTGAGCGTCACGCTGGCGGTATCGCTGCACACACCGGACGACGAACTGCGCGACACTCTTGTCCCGGTCAACAATCGCTGGTCAGTTTCGGAGGTACTTCAGGCTGCCCGGTACTACGCAGACAAGACCGGTCGCCGTGTGTCCATCGAGTACGCGATGATCAAGAACGTCAACGATCAGCCGTGGCGCGCGGACATGCTGGGCAAGAAGCTGAAGAAAGCACTTGGCGGGTTGGTGCACGTCAACCTGATTCCGCTCAACCCGACTCCGGGCAGCGAGTGGGACGCGAGCCCCAAGGACGTCGAGCGTGAGTTCGTGCGTCGGGTCATCGCCCAGGGCGTCTCGTGCACGGTGCGCGATACGCGCGGTCAGGAAATCGCCGCAGCCTGTGGCCAGCTGGCAGCCGAGAACTGAAGCGTTCCAGGCCTGAAACACGTAAAGAGAAGGCCTCCACGAACTTTCGTTCGTGGAGGCCTTCTCTTTGTCAGGTTTCTAGCGCGGGCGGCGACGGATGACGATGTCGCGGACCAGAATGAAGATCATCAATCCGGCGGTGCCGATGAGCCACAGATCCTCGACCTTGCCGTGATGGTTTCCGATCATCATCAGAAGCAGGAATATTGCGAAGAACCATCCGAGGAAACGGAAAAACTTGAGTCCTTCACCACTCCACCCCCATGCGGCAGAGGGAACCTCGGCCTCATCGACGTGCGAGACCACGACGGGGGCGCTGGACTTGACGTCCAACTGGGTATCGGCCACGGTCGATCCTCCTGCTCATTCGGTTGCACTACTGCCCAATATGGTGACATACGACTGCCTGTCGTACGTAGTTGGGCGTCGATAAGGTTGTTCTCAGGTGTTATCAGGAACAATGGGCGAGTGCAGGAAACCACACGTACCCGCGTCCTCCTCCTCGGCAGTACCGGTTCGATCGGTACCCAAGCGCTGGAGGTCATCGCTGCCAACCCCGACCGTTTCGAAGTAGTCGGTCTTGCAGCGGGCGGCAACAACGTCGAGTTGTTGGCCGAACAGATTCGTGCAACCGGCGTCACGGACGTCGCCGTCGCCGATCCTGCAGCGGCATCGGCGCTGGAATCGGTAACCGCCCGTTCGGGACCGAGCGCCGTGACAGAACTGGTTCGGGACAGCGGTGCCGATGTTGTCCTCAATGCGCTCGTCGGTTCGTTGGGACTCGAACCGACACTGGCGGCTTTGAACTCGGGAGCGCGCCTGGCGCTGGCGAACAAGGAATCGCTTGTCGCCGGCGGAGCTCTGGTGACGAAAGCCGCCGCCCCCGGTCAGATCGTGCCGGTCGACTCGGAGCATTCGGCGCTTGCCCAGTGCCTACGTGGTGGAACAGGCGACGAAGTGGCCCGGTTGGTTCTCACCGCTTCGGGTGGGCCGTTCCGTGGCTGGAGCGCCGAGGATCTCGAAAGTGTGAATCCGGCTCAGGCAGGTGCGCACCCCACCTGGTCGATGGGCCCCATGAACACCCTCAACTCGGCAACTCTGGTCAACAAGGGCCTCGAGTTGATCGAGACGAACCTGCTGTTCGGGATCGACTACGACCGCATCGACGTCACCGTGCATCCGCAGTCGATCGTGCATTCCATGGTGACCTTCTTCGACGGATCGACGCTGGCACAGGCGAGTCCACCGGACATGAAGCTCCCGATCGCTCTCGCTCTCGGCTGGCCGGACCGCATCGAAGGTGCGGCGTCGGCATGCGACTTCACCACCGCCTCCACCTGGGAATTCGAGCCGCTCGATTCGTCGGTGTTCCCCGCCGTCGATCTGGCGCGAAGCGCAGGCAAATCCGGAGGTTGCTTCACCGCGATCTACAACGCGGCCAACGAAGTGGCGGCTCAGGCATTCCTCGACGGTGTCATTTCCTTCCCGGCGATCGTCCGCACGGTGGCTGCTGTTCTCGACGATGCAGGTCAATGGTCCGCAGAACCGGTTACCGTGGACGACGTTCTGGCCGCAGACGGCTGGGCACGCACACGAGCGCGTCAGCTCGTGAAGCAGGAGGGCTAGAGCTTTCATGGTTTTTGCACTGGGCGTAGTGCTGTTTGCCCTCGGCATCGGCGTGTCCATCGCCCTGCACGAAGCCGGTCACATGTGGACGGCCAAGGCTTTGGGAATGAAGGTTCGCCGCTACTACATCGGCTTCGGACCGAAAATCTTCTCGTTCCGTCGAGGTGAGACCGAGTACGGCCTCAAGGCGCTGCCGCTGGGCGGATTCTGCGACATCGCGGGCATGACGGCCCTCGACGAGATGACGCCTGAAGAAGAGCCGCACGCGATGTACAAGAAGGCGGCGTGGAAGCGCGTCGTCGTCATGTCCGGCGGTATCGCGATGAACTTCATTCTCGGGTTCCTCCTGATCTACGCATTGCTCCTCGGTTGGGGTCGAACCAGTACGGAGCCGGCACCGCCTGTTGTCAAGGGCGTGACGTGTGTTGCTCCGACGCAGCTCGGACAGGATCAGGGGTGGAAACTCGCGGATTGCACCGGTACCGGCCCGGCGGAGGCAGCCGGAATTGCTGCCGGCGATCGGATCGTCGCGGTGGACGGTCAACCGACGGACACTTTCGCCAAGGTTTCCGCGGCGATCCGCGACAAGTCCGGGACAGTCACGCTCACAGTCGAGCGCGGCGACGAGACTGTTCAAGTTCCGGTCGACGTATCGCCGGTTGAGCGTTACGTAGCCAAAGACGGCAGCACAACGCCGGAACTGGCAAAGGTAGGCGCTGTCGGAATTGAGGGTGTCAGCAATCTGATCGAGTACAACGCGCTCACTGCTGTTCCGGCGGCCTTCGACTTCACCGGCCAGATCATGGTCGACTCGGTAAAGGCGTTGGCTGACATTCCGTCGAAGGTGGGGGCTCTGTGGGAGTCGATCACGGGCGGCGAACGCGCCCAGGACACACCGATCAGCGTGGTTGGTGCCAGCGTGATCGGCGGTGAAGCGGCGGACCGTGCACAGTGGGCGACGTTCGTCGGACTGCTCGCATCGATCAACTTCTTCCTCGGTGTTTTCAACATTCTGCCGCTGTTGCCGCTCGACGGCGGTCACATCGCGGTGGTCTTCTACGAGAAGATCCGTGATTGGTTCCGCGCCCGCCGAGGCTTGATTCCCGGCGGCCCGGTCGACTACACCAGACTCCTTCCGATTACTTACGTATTCATCGTGATCGGTGGCGCGTTCATGTTGCTGACACTCACGGCTGACATCGTCAATCCGATCAAGATCTTCTGACCGTGTGAGAAGGGTGACGGTTGCCGCGCGGTAGTGCGGCGATCGCCCGGCTAAACTTGCAGTGAAGCTATGAAAGAAGGCACAGACGTGACCATCCCTATCGGACTGGGAATGCCCTCGGCACCCGCAGCGATTCTTGCTCCTCGACGCAAGACACGGCAGCTGCAGGTCGGCACGGTAGGTGTGGGCAGCGATTTCCCCATCTCGGTGCAGTCCATGTGCACCACGAAGACGCACGACGTCAATGCAACGCTGCAGCAGATCGCGGAACTGACCGCGTCCGGTTGCGACATCGTTCGTGTCGCCTGCCCGCGTCAGGAAGACGCGGACGCTTTGTCGATCATTGCGAAGAAGAGCCAGATCCCGGTTATCGCCGACATCCACTTCCAGCCGCGCTACATCTTCGCGGCAATCGATGCGGGATGCGCTGCGGTGCGCGTCAATCCGGGCAACATCAAGGAATTCGACGGCCGTGTCAAAGAGGTGGCCAAGGCTGCCGGTGACGCAGGCATTCCGATCCGTATCGGTGTCAACGCGGGATCGCTCGATCCTCGGTTGATGGAGAAGTACGGCAAGGCGACGCCCGAAGCGTTGGTCGAGTCCGCGCTGTGGGAGGCCGGGTTGTTCGAAGAGCACGGCTTCGGTGACATCAAGATCTCCGTCAAGCACAACGATCCGGTGATCATGGTCGAGGCTTACCGCCAACTCGCCGCCAAATGCGATTACCCGTTGCACCTCGGCGTCACGGAGGCAGGGCCGGCGTTTCAGGGCACGATAAAGTCCGCGGTCGCCTTCGGTGCGCTGCTCGCGGAGGGTATCGGCGACACGATCCGGGTTTCGCTCTCGGCCCCGCCGGCCGAGGAAATCAAGGTCGGTAACCAGATTCTGCAGTCTCTGAACCTGCGTCCCCGCAAGCTCGAGATCGTCTCTTGCCCCTCGTGTGGCCGTGCACAGGTCGATGTCTACACCCTTGCCGACGAGGTCTCTGCCGGCCTCGAAGGCATGGAGATCCCGCTGCGCGTGGCAGTCATGGGTTGCGTTGTGAACGGACCGGGCGAAGCGCGTGAGGCCGACCTCGGTGTGGCGTCCGGCAACGGCAAGGGCCAGATCTTCGTCAAGGGCAAGGTCATCAAGACGGTGCCCGAGGCACAGATCGTCGAGACGTTGATCGAAGAGGCGATGAAAATTGCCGAAAGCATGGAGGGTGACGCCTCGGAGGGTGCGCCGGTCGTCACCGTGAGTTGAGTGATTGCCGGATGAATCTTCCCCGTCGGTGTCAGGTTCGTGGCAATCTGAGTGCATCATGATCGGGTAGTGATATTCGTGGACGCGCAGTCGAGTCGAGGGGGTTGACGGATGCTCAAACTCCTCGGAGCCAAGCAGGTCGGAAGTCGAGATCTCGAAGACGTCCGACGGGTACTCGACGCCGATCCGGTGGCGGCCTGCATGATTGCCGCGCGCGTCGAAGAATGCGGCGTCGACCCACGAATGATTCACGGCGAGCTGTGGAGTCGAGGGGGGCCGTTGTCCTCACTGTGCTTTGCCGGGGCGAACCTGGTTCCGCTTCGAGGCGATCCGGATGACATTCGGGCATTCGCCGACCGTGCCTGTCGGATTCCGCGCATGTGCTCGTCGGTGGTCGGCCGCGCCGAATTGGCGTTGCCGCTGTGGGAGATGCTCGAGCTCGACTGGGGAACTGCGCGGGAGGTTCGCCCCGAACAGCCGTTGCTCGCGGTTTCCGAGCCGCTGGCGTGCCCGTCGGATCCACTGGTCCGGCAGGTTCGCTCGGACGAACTCGAGATCTATCTGCCTGCCGCGATCGCGATGTTCATCGAAGAGGTCGGAGTCGACCCGCGTGCCAACGACGGTGGGCGCGGATACCGGCACCGTGTCGCTAGCCTGATCGCCGCTGGTCGAGCGTGGGCGCACATCGAGGACGGCCAGGTCGTTTTCAAGGCGGAGGTCGGTTCGATGTCTGCTCGCTGTGGCCAGATCCAGGGTGTGTGGGTCAACCCGGAATTTCGTGGGCAGGGCTTCGGCGTGACCGGTACAGCGGCTGTAGCGGAGTCGATCATGGCGACCGGTCGCATTGCGAGCCTGTACGTCAACAGCTTCAATACGATTGCGCGGTCGACCTATTCGCGGGTGGGGTTCCGACAGGTCGCGACCTTCTCGACGGTGCTGCTCGACTGACCGTACAAGCTGCGTGCAATGGTCGCGCCTACGCTGGGTGGAGCATTTGTCGCCCTACTATGGGGCTCGATGAACACTCGGCATTTCTCTCGTAGTCGCTCGGCCCAACTGTTGGCCTCCTGCACCGTGATTTTCTTGGCGGTGGGGATCAGTTCGTGTACTCCGAAACCCGCCGGCCCCGAGCCCGTCGCGCAGCAGTTCCTGAGTGCGTTCGGTGACAGGGATATCGACGAGGCAGCAAAACTGACGGACCGGCCTGACTCCGCGGGTCCTGTATTGAGTGACACCTGGGATGCGCTCCAGGCCGAGTCGATGACTGCCGAGACCACGTCGGTGAAGATGAACGGTGACACTGCGACGGTCGGCTACACCTACGAGTGGCACCTTCCGAAAGACCGCGTGTGGACGTACGACGGCGAGCTGCAGATGGGACGCAAGGACGGCGACTGGTCCGTCCGGTGGAGTTCGACGGACGTTCACCCGCGCCTCGGTGACAAGCAGACGATGTCGTTGCGGGCAACCGCGGCGCCGCGAGCGCGGGTCAACGAGCATTCGGGCACGGATGTCCTGGTGCCGGGAATTGTCTACCGAGTGAAGTTCGATCGCTCCAAGAGCAACGACATCATCGGTTCCGCAAACAATCTCGCAAGTGTTCTCGGTCGGTTCGATTCTTCGCTGACGGGTCAATCGATCGCCGAATCCTCGACGGCCGTCAAGGGCGACTATCTGGTGACCCGCCTGCGCAGTGACGACTACGACCAGGTATCGGCGCAACTGGGAGCCATCTCGGGAGTATCTGTCTCGGACGAATCGGATCTCGTCTCGACGGACCCGGAGTTCGCGCCGGACCTTCTCGGGCAGATCAAGAAGACGATCATCGACGAGGTCGACGGCAAAGCCGGCTGGAGTGTCGTCACGGTCAACCAGAACGGCGTCGACACCGATGTGCTGACCGAGACTGCGCCGCAACCTGTTCCGTCGTTCAGTATCAGTTTGGATCGCAACATTCAGATCGCTGCTCAGCGTGCCGTGAACGTGAACAAGGATCAGGCGATGATGGTAGTCATCGAACCGTCGAGTGGGGCGATCCTGGCTGTCGCACAGAACAAGGCAGCAGACCGCGACGGACCGGTCGCGACGATGGGTCAGTACCCGCCCGGTTCGACGTTCAAGATCATCACGGCAGGCGCCGCAATTTCGACCGGTCAGGCGACCCCCGACACGATGGTGCCCTGCCCGGGCCGGATCGAGATCGGTGAGCGCAGCGTCCCCAACTACAACGAGTTCTCACTCGGCACGGTGCCGATGGCAACGGCCTTCGCGCGTTCGTGCAACACGTCCTTCGCCAAGCTGGCCAGCGAGATGCAACCAGACACGTTGACCACTGCCGCAGCGCAGTTCGGCATCGGCCAGGACTACAACGTGGTGGGATTGCCGATCGATTCCGGTTCGGTGCCGCCGGCGTCGGACCTGGTGCAGCGGACCGAAGACGGGTTCGGTCAGGGAAAGGTCGTGGTCAGTCCGTTCGGAATGGCGATGGCAGCGGCGACGGTCGCGAACGGTTCGACTCCGGTGCCGCAACTGATTTCAGGGCGCGAAACCACCATCGACGGTGAGCGCCCGGCGATCTCGCCCGCCATGGTCGACGGCCTGCGCGGCATGATGCGACTCGTGGTCACCAGCGGTACTGCAGAACGCGTCGAAGATCAGGGTGAGGTGTACGGCAAGACCGGTGAAGCCGAGGTCGAAGGGGGATCGCACGCGTGGTTCGTCGGCTATCGCGGGAACCTGGCCTTCGCGACTCTGGTTGTGCGGGGCGGAAGTTCGGACAACGCCGTCGCAGTCACCCGCGACATGCTCACCGCCCTGCCTGAAGGCTACTGACCCGTCAGGGGAGCAGTCCCAACCTCCGGGCGGTCACCACGGCTTCGTGGCGTGAGCTCGCGTCCAGCTTTCCCATCGCGCTTCGCAGATAGCTCTTGACTGTTTCCGGGCGAAGGGAAAGCCGTTGGCCGGCTTCGATGTTGGTGCAGCCGAGTGCGACCTGAGAGAGAACGTCCACTTCACGCGGGGTGAGCGTGACTTCGGATTCGGCGTCGGCGGTAGGACGCAGCAGGTTGGCCAAACGCTGGGAGAGTCCGCGGAGTTTGGTCTGCAAGTCGGTGTCGGTGACGGTCTGGGCGACACTGCGTAGTTCGGCGTGGACTCCGCGGATCTCTTCCGAAGACATACCGTCGGCGGTAGTCGCGGCGGCGGCCTGCAGTAGTTGCAGGCGACGATCGACTTCGTCGCGGATGGCGAACTCCATCCCGAGACGCCGGGATGCGCCGACCATGACGTCTGCTGTGCGGTCACCCAACGGAGCGGAATCGCGGATCGCGGCGTAGAGCACAGCGCGCGATTTTCCCGAAACCATGACCGGAACGGCGATGATCGAATGCAGGCCCTCGCTGAGAACAGGACGGTCGAAGTGATGAGTGATGGACTGCGAATTGCCGTAATCGTTGACGGTGATCGGTGAACCCTGGGCTACGACGCGTCCGCCCATGCCCGAGCGCGGCGGGATGGCCAAGCCCTTGAGGTTGTTGGTGCGGGTGCCGACGAATTCGCTCAGGTGCAGGGTTCCGTCCTGGACCTCGCCTCCGAACAGCACGGGAACAACGCCCTGAGCTGCGATTGTGCGGAGTTCACCTCGCATTGCGTCCCCGTCGCGGGGGCGCAGAAGTGACGAAGCATGTCGGTTCACGCAGGTACCCCTTTCTGGGGGTAGTGAAGTTCTCTTGTGAGCTAGATCATAGGGGGTGAACAGTACGTATGACGAGCCGCCAACGTAACCGGTCGGGCCAACCATACGACGATCGATAAGGAGCAAGTTGATGAGCACCGATCCCACCGCACGGGTGCGCGAGCTGCTGGACCAGTACGACACCCCGCATGCCAGCGCCGCAGAATTGCTCTGCGATCGGCATCCCGCGGATGGCGTTGCATTCACCGTCGTCGAGGCAGACCTTAGCTCGGTGGACCTCACGTACGGTCATCTACGTGAGCAGTCGGCGCGTTTCGCAGCAGCTCTGGCGGACCTCGGAGTCGAGCCGGGTGACAACGTAGCGACTCTCATGGGCAAGTCAGCGGATCTCGTGGTCGCGCTCCTCGGGATCTGGCGCCGCGGCGCGGTCCACGTGCCGTTGTTCACGGCATTCGCCTCGCCCGCCATCGCATTCCGCTTGACGGCCAGCGGTGCGAAGGTCGTCATTTCCGACGCCAATCAGCTCGAGAAGCTCGCGCCGGGAGAGGACATCCCCGCCGACGCAGCGTGGCAGGTCATCGTCGCGGGCGGCGCGGCCGGTGACGAGTTGGACTTCGACGCACTTGTCGCAGCTCAGGATGCCGAAGACGCGAAGGGCGCTGCTCAGGCCGTCGGCGGAAATGCACCGATGGTGCAGTTGTTCACCAGTGGCACCACGGGAACACCCAAGGGCGTGCCGGTACCGGTGCGTGCGCTCGCGTCGTTCCACGCCTACCAGGAGTTCGGCCTCGACGTCCGAGAGGACGACGTGTTCTGGAACGCCGCAGACCCGGGCTGGGCGTACGGGCTGTACTACGCGTTGCTCGGCCCGCTTGCCGCCGGCACGCGAAGCCTTCTGCTGCACGCCGGATTCTCCGCGCCGCTGACGTGGCAGATCATCGAGAAGTTCGGTGTCACCAATTTTGCCGCCGCTCCGACCGTCTACCGCAGTCTGCGTGCCGACAAGGCGCCGGTTCCGGAAGGCATCTCGCTGCGCCGCGCTTCCTCGGCCGGTGAGCCCTTGACTCCGGATGTTGTTGCGTGGTCGAAGAACTCGTTGGGCGTCGAGGTCCGTGATCACTACGGCCAGACCGAGCACGGCATGTTCATCGTCAACGCCTGGGCCGACGGACTTCGCGACGATGTCCGTCCCGGATCCATGGGTCGTCCGTTGCCGGGTTGGTCTGCCGCTGTGCTGGAAGACAATTCGGATGACATTGCACCGGCCCGCACTCAGGGCCGCGTGGCGATCGATACTCACAACAGCCCGTTGATGTGGTTCACCGGGTACGTCGATGCGCCGGAGAAGACGAAGCAGCGATTCAGCGAAGACGGCCGCTGGTACATCACCGGTGATGCGGGAATGACGGACGAGGACGGATTCTTCTTCTTCTCCTCGCGCGACGACGACGTCATCATCATGGCGGGCTACCGCATCGGTCCCTTCGACGTCGAGAGCGTGCTGGTCATGCACGAGCACGTCATCGAGGCCGCCGTGGTGGGCATGCCCGACGAGTTGCGTGGTGAGGTTCTCGAGGCGTTCGTCGTTCTTCGCGAAGGTGTCGACGGTGACGACGAACTCGAGAAGGAACTGCAAACCCTGGTGAAGAAGAAGTTTGCAGCGCACGCATACCCGCGCACAGTGCACTTTGTTCCGAACCTGCCCAAGACCCCGAGTGGCAAGGTTCAGCGGTACATCTTGAGGAAGGGATAAACCCTGCTGTGCGCCTTTATTAACCCCCGGCGGTTAATAAAGGCGCACAGCAAGGTCAGCGCCGACGAATTCTGCCGACCACCATGAGGGCGACCAGGGTGACTGCGAGCAGCAGTGTCGTATTTGCTGCGGCAAGAAATACCTGGCCACGGTCGGTGAGTCCGAAGATGCTGACCGGCAAGGTCTTCCATGTCGCCGGGTAGACCATGACCGTTGCGCCCAGCTCACCCATCGACAGTGCGATGGAAAGCCCGGCGGCCGCACCCAACGCTGGGAGCAGCAGCGGTAGCGTTACCCGTGTCAGCACCCGCACCGGGCCGGCGCCGAGTGATTCGGCAGCTTGACGGTAGGCGGGATCGAGCCGTTCGAGCGCGGCCGATACGGAACTGAAGGCAAAGGCAAGCACCAAAACCGTGTGAGCGAGAATCACGATCCACTTGGTGCCGCCGAGCAGTAGCGGGCGCTCGTTGAAAGTGATGAGCAGACCCAAGCCGATCGAGACCGACGGAACCGCAATCGGTAAATGGAATACGGCATCGGTGATGCGCCGCAGCCACATCGGTGCCTCACGCGAGGCCAGCGCGGCCCACGTTCCGACGATCAATGCCAATGCCCCCGCGATGAATGCAGTCTGCAAACTGACGATCAGGCTGGCGAAGTGCTCATCGGACAGCGCCGTGGAGAAGTTCTTGCCGCCGAGATTCGACGGGAGTGGACCGGTCCACGATCCGGCCAAGGCAGCCGCGACGACGGTGGCGATGGGCGCGACGAAAACCACCGCGACGACCAGGGTGAAGAATCCGAGTACGAGGGCCCTAGAGCTTCGTGTCCACAGCAGCACGGCTGCCTCCCATCAATCTGTTGAAGGTGAATCGGTAGAGGCAGTACAGGCCGAGTGAGAGTGCGACCTGGACCGTCGCGATCACTGCCGCGCCGGGCAAGTCGAAGGTGACAATCCCGCGGGTGTAGATGAGGACCGGAAGAGTTACGACGTCTTTAGCCCCGGTGAAGAGCACGATGCCGAATTCATTCAGTGTCATCAGAAGTACGAGCGATCCACCGGCCAGGAGGGCCGGCCACGCTTCCGGCATCACCACCTGCCGCAGAACTCGGACGGGTGACGCGCCGAGACTGGCTGCCACGTCGAGTTGTTCACGCGGAATCTGGGTGAACGCTGCCAATAGCGGACGCACGACAAAGGGTGTGAAGAAAGTGATTTCGGCCGCGATCACACCGAACGGAGTGTTGAGGAAATTCAGTGGGCCGCTCGCATCGCCGGTGATGCGGACGATCAAGGCGTTGACGGCGCCGGCTGTCCCGTACAGGAACGTGAACGCCAGCGTGATCAGGAAAGACGGCAGGGCGAGCACCGTGTCGATCAATCGCCCCACCACCTTGGATCCGGCGAACGGAACGAAGGCCAGCACCAAGGCGAGGAAGGTTCCCAGGATCAGGCAACCCAGGGTCGACGCCACGGCGATTTGGATGGTCCGCCAGAGCGCGGTTCTGAACAGTTCCGAACCGAGCACCGAAGACCACGTGGACAACCCGGTGCCATCTGCGGTGCTCAGAGATTCCGTGAGGACACGCGCAGTGGGATAGACAGCAAACACGAGGACAAGAAGCAGTGGTGGCAGCGTCCAGCCGATCCGGCGCCACGCGATCGGGTCTTTGTGCTGGGGCGCAGCGGTTTCGGGGCGTTCCAGGGTTGTCGTCATGGGTGGCGATCCGCCGGAACCAGGACACTGCCGTCCGTGGGCAGGACGACGCCCACTTCGGTGTCGACCGGTCGTTCGTCGTGCCCTGGAACATCCGCGTCGACGCGGACATCGTCGAGGCCACGTACAGCCAGCGTCAGACGCGTCGTGGAACCGCGCCAGACGCTCGAGACGATGCGCGCCGGGAATGATCCTCGTGCGCCGAGGCCGGTTACGGCTACCGCGTGTGGACGAACACACAGGTAGGCGTCCATGTCGGACTCCCATTCGATGTGCCCGATCTCGGGCTGCGGGGCGTGAGCAGTGAACGGCGTGCCACCGATCGAGACCAGCGCGGAGGTGCCGATGACGCGTGTGACGGTGCAGGGCAGCAGGTTGGCACCCCCGAGGAACGCCGCGGTGAAGCTGGACGGCGGACGTTTCCACAAGGCCTCAGCGGTGTCGATGTCCGCGAGTGTGGCGTTGCGCATCACTGCGATTCGGTCTGCCAGCGCCAGGGCTTCACTCTGATCGTGCGTCACATAGAGCATGGCTGTGTCAGGTAGTGCTGCGCGCAGTCTCGCCAGTTCGCCGAGCATGCTCTCGCGAAGTTGAGCATCCAGGGCGGCCAGTGGTTCGTCGAGGAGGAGTACTCCAGGGCGAATTGCCAACGCTCGGGCAATGGCGATTCGCTGCTGTTGACCGCCGGAAAGTTCACGGGGAAGCCGCTTTCCGTACGCCGACATCCCGACCATGTCGAGGGCTTCGGCCACGCGAGGGCCGATCTCCGACCGCGGCACGCGATGGGCTCGGAGTCCGAAGGCTACGTTTTCGGATACTCGCATGTGCGGGAAGAGAGCGTACGACTGAACGACGACGCCGATACCGCGTTGTGCGGGAGGCAGATTGGTGATGTCTCGGGTGCCGAGCTTGACGGAACCGGACGTGGGGCGGACAAATCCCGCGAGGGCCTTCAGAGCGGTCGACTTGCCGGATCCACTGGGCCCCAGCAGTGCCACAGTTTCACCCGGCGCCACTCGTAGATTGAAATCGACGAGTGCATGGGTTGCGGTCTTCCCGCGGCCGTAGGCGACGTTGACGCGATCGAAGGTGATGGCCGGAGCAGAATGTTCGATCGCTCCGTGAACACCGACGGTCTCGGGGAGCGTCCGCCCCAGTCTGGTTCTTGCCATGATCAGCTCCCGGTGGCTTTCTGGTAAGCGGCGATGTCGGCGTCGAGCGAGCTGAGGACGTCGTTCCAGTCCGGGGTCCACACATTCACGCCCTGCAGAACTCCGGAAGGCGTGTTCTTGTCGGTGGATTCTCCGGCAGCGCTTCGGACGTCCTCGCGGACTGATACGCCGAGTGCATCGGTGGCGACGGTCTTCTGCGATTCTTCGGAGAGCAGGAACTCCATCAACTTCTTGGCTTGTTCGCTGCTCGGTGCGCTCTTGGCGAGGCCCATCACGTAGGGCAGTGCAATGGTGGTGCGAGTGCCGTCGGCTCCAGCGGGGAAGAAGATGTCGAACTTCGATCCGTCGTCGGCGATGGAGGCGAGGTTCATCTGGACGTCACCGTTGGCGACCAGCAGCTCTCCGTTACTGACCTTGGGCTGGAGCTTTCCGGTGGAAGACGAGGGTCCGACGTTGTTGGCCTGGAGCTTTCCGAGGTAGTCGAGTGCTCCTTCCTTACCCATCAGGTGCTGGAGCAGCAAGAGCACCGCGGTACCGTCGCCGGCCTGGCCGGGCGTGGAGTACTGCAACTTGCCCTTGAACTGGTCAGTGAGCAGATCGTCCCAAGATTGTGGGGCGGGTGATGCAGTCGGATTGGCGATGAACGAGAGGTAATTCTCGACGACGGGTACGTACTTGCCGGCGTCGTCCTTCTCGTCGGCAGGAACGGCGGAGGTGTCGATTCCGCTGGGCTCGAGCAGACCTTGGGCGTCGGCCTTCTGGATGAACGGGGGCAGCGTGATGATCACGTCTGCCTGTGGGTTGGACTGCTCCTTTTCGACGCGGGAGACGACCTCGCCGGATCCGGCTTCCACGAGGTTGACGGCGATACCGGTCTGCGCGGTGAAGGCGTCGAATCTTCCCTTGTACCAACCGGACAGGCCGTCGGCGCTGTATACGGTGACGGTCTCGGTGTCTGATCCGGCAGCAGTGCCGGTGCCACCGCAGGCAGTGGTGAACGAAAGGACGGACACGGCGAGAGCGGCCGCAGCGATGCTCGGGCGTAGACGCATGACGATTCCTTTTTCGGAGGTGAGATCAGGAGTGGGTGAGGAGTTCGGCGAACTCCGTCACGGACGGGACGATGTGGGTGGCTCCGGCGTCGCGAAGCTGTTGCTCGTCGTGTGCGCCGGTCAGAGTTCCGGCGACGATGGATGCGCCGGAACGAATGCCGCTGAGCACGTCGTTGGACGTGTCGCCGAGTACGGCGATCTGGTGGACGTCGTCGATCGAAAGTTTGAGCAGGGCAGCCAGAATCAGGTCCGGGTGCGGTCGACCGCGACCGGCCTCGGCGGGGGAGAGGGTGAGATCGGCGAGGGTTTCCCAGCCGAGCGCGACGAGGAGTTTGTCCTGCGTCGATCGGCTGAACCCGGTGGTCAAGGCAACTTTGATGCCGGCCTCGCGCAAAGTGGTGATGGCTTGCTCGGCGCCGGGGATCGGCTCGGCCAGGCCCTGGTCGATGAGGGAGTCGTACGTGGTTTCGAAGGCGGCGTTCGCGGCCTGGGCGCGGTCTTCGTCACCGAAGATCGCCCGGAACACGACGATCTTCGACTGGCCCATCGTGTCGAGGACGTACTGGCGAGCGGCGTCGGCTTCCGGGCCTTCGGCGGGCAGTCCGCCGGCTTCAGCGGCGGCAGCGAAGGCGCGAAGAACCAGTCCGTCGTCGGCGACGGTGGTGCCGGCCATGTCGAGAACGGCAAGGGTGATCGGAGACATGAGAAGTCTTTCTTGTCGGAGAGATTCAGAGACCGAGCTGGTCGGCGGTTTGTTCCGCCAGTGCCGGGCCGAGCGTCATACCGCGGCCACCGGGGCCGGCAACCACCCAGACGTTGTCGGCAGCTTGTGCGCGGTGAACAAGTTGTGAGGGGTCGATGCACTGGCTGTAGACGCCCGCCCAACGCTTGACGATTGGCGGAAGATCGCGTCCCAGAAGTGTTTCCACGACTCCGGACAGATGGCGATAGGGCGCCTCGTCGACATCGAAGTCGAAGGGTTCTTCGTATTCGTGGGTATCGCCGATGGTCAGCCCGCCGTGCAAGCGCTGCACGCACAGGAGTTGCATGCGGTGCTCCTCGGCAGTCGGTTCCTGCGGCTGTACTGTACGGAGGTGATCGAGGGCAGATCCGGCGAAACCCGGGTAGTAGCGGAAGCTGTCACCGTCAGCGATTGCGGTGGTGAGCTTTTCGCCGAGTGGGGCGCTCTGCATCATCTGCAGGCGCACACGGCGCAACGGGAGATCGCCGGCGAGATCGCGAGCCAATCCGCCGAGTGTTGCTCCGGGGCAGACGATCACGAGATCGGCGTCGAAGCTGCGACCGTGGTCGTCGCGGATGTGTGCGCCGGAGGTGGTCGTCGTGATCTCGCGGGCTTCCGTTCCGGCGTGGAAGGTGTAACGGCCGGTGGATTCGAGGTAAGAACGGATGGCGGGGAGCGCTTGCCGTGACTCGACAGCGGCGTCCAGCGTGCAGTGCAGTCCGCCGAGAAACTTGCCCCGGAGCGCGGGGTTGACGACGCGAACGGCGTCGGGATCCAGAAGCGCGAACCCTCGGTTGTCGGCGTCCGGCCGAGAGAACGCTTCCTGCGCGACCGCGACCTCCTCCTCGGTGCGCATGAGGGTGATGGAGCCGGCTGGGCGGTATCCGACGCCGGGGACACGGGCGGCAAGGTCTGCCCACAGTTCGCGCGAGCGCAGCGCAGCTTCGAGTTCGTGCGGGGCTCGCCCGGATACCCAGACGAGGCCGAAGTTCCGTACCGTGGCACCGCGGGCTTCGGGCTCACGTTCGAGATGGATGACGTCGTGTCCCCGACGGATTGCCTCGTCGGCGTGCGCCGTTCCGAGGATCCCTCCGCCCACAATCAAAATTCGCATGTAGAGATAGTGACGTTTGGTCTAGACCAATAGGGGGAATCGAGACGAACTCCAGGTTAACAATTGGTATAGACCGAATTCTTGTACGCTTGCGCCATGAATCAGCAGACGTCCACCGGGCCGGGGACCTCGAGCGTCGTGATCGAACCGGAGTTGAAGTACTACCGGGTGCACACCGAGATCGAGACCATTCTCAGTGGGCTCGAGGAGGGCGACGCAGTCCCGTCCGAGCGGGAATTGGCGGCGCGGTTCACAGTCGCTCGCGAGACGGTCCGTCAAGCGCTTCGTGATCTTCTTGTCGAAGGGCGAATCGAGCGGCGGGGGCGGGGCACTGTCGTCGCGAGTCCGAAGTTGGTTCAGCCGCTATCGATTCGTTCCTATACCGAAGGTGCTCTGAGCGCTGGGCGAGTACCCAGTCGTAAGGTTGTGACCTTCGAACGAATGTCGGCCGACGACGGTCTCGCCACGGAATTGGGTATCGAACCAGGTGACAGCGTCGTTCACCTCGAGCGTGTTCTCTTCGCCGACGGAGAGAAGATCGGACTCGAATCAACGTTCCTGCCGGACAGCAGGTTCGGTGAGATGCTCGACGCTTTCGATGCGACGACGTCGCTGTACGCGGCTATCCGTTCCATCGGCGTGGTCTTTGCCTCCGCAACCGAACGGATCGAGACGGTGCTCGCTTCACCGCGGGAGGCAACCCTCGTCGAGTCCACCACCTCGATGCCGATGCTTCTATTGCACCGGACCTCCGTCGATCCGGACGGTGTGCCGATCGAGCGGGTTCGCTCGCTCTACCGCGGCGACCGCATTGCCTTCTTGACGACGTTGCGGGAGTGATGGCCGTGGACGACGCAGGCGACATCACACTCGCGAGTTATGAGGCCGGTGCGAATCTGTATGCAGCTAGACCGTATGTCATGGGGGAGGCGATGGTCCGGTACCTCGCCCGGATCGCCAAGCTGGTGGACGGAGGGACGATTCTGGAACTCGGCAGTGGTCCCGGCCGTGATGCCGAGTACCTCGAATCTCTCGGAGTATCGGTGGCGCGCACTGACGGCGCACTCGCCTTCGTGGAAATGATGAGGGCAGAGGGTTTTACAGCTGAGGTTCTCGACATGCGAACTGGGCAGTTCAACGGAACGTACGATGCCGTGGTGGCAAATGCAGTCCTGCTTCATTTGCGACGCGACGAGTTCGAATTCGTCGCGAGAAAGTCGCGAGGTGTAGTCGGGGCAGAGGGAATTTTCGCGTTCACGGTCAAGAGGGGCGACGGAACCAGTTGGAGCAAAGCGAAATTGGGGTTGCCGCGCCACTTCACATTTTGGCAGGAGGACCAACTTCGTCAGGTGCTCGGCAGAAGCGGGTGGGAAACTTTGTCAATCGACGCCGTGGTCGGTCCCACTGCCGATTGGTTGCATGTCATTGCACGGGCGAACTGACAATCAGGCAACGGCTCCGGTCACGCGTGTGAGGTGAACATGTCCACGAGCCCCTGGGGTGCGTTCTCGCCGAAGCACATGTCCAGTCCATCAGCGGACTGTTGTGCCTCCGCGGCGCTGCGTGGGAATAGGCGCTCTTCGTAGACAGCTAGCCCTTCCTCCGTGCTGCTGTGCGACGCGATCGCCTGGCCGAGTTCCGCGCCGTCGAGCATTGCCAGGTTCGCACCCTCTCCGGCAAACGGCGACATGACGTGTGCCGCGTCCCCGAGCAGAGTGACCCCGGGAGTACGGCTCCAACTGTGGCCGATGGGAAGGGCATGGATGGGGCGAGGGGTCAGCGAGCTGTCGGCTTCGACGATCAGTGAACGCAGTGACTCGTCCCAGTCCGAGAAGTGTTCCAGCAGAACCTTCTTCGCGATGTGATCGTCGGAGAAGTCGACACTCGCTGCCCAGCTCTCGGGAACTCGCAGGGCGGCATAGATGTGCAGACTGTTGTCGGTCTCACGGTGGGCAAGGAAGCCCTTGTCGGCACTGAGTGCGAACATCATTCCGCCGCCGACGGTTTCAGCGGCATCCACGTGCTGGTTGTCGGCGTCGTGAAGGTCGAACTCCACGAATGATATTCCGGTGTACGCAGGAGTGTCGTTTGAAACCAATGGACGGATTTTCGACCACGCACCGTCGGCGCCGACCAGGAGATCGGTGGTGAAGTGGGTTCCATCCGCGAGGTGAACTTCGTGTCGACCATCCGGCAACGGATGAGCACTGCGGACCTTGGCTCCCCAGTGGATTGTTTCCTTCGGAATTGAGCTGAGCAGTAGGTCACGGAGCTGGCCGCGGTCGATTTCCGGGCGGTCGCCGTCTCCGGTGTCCTGCTCGCTCAGGTGCACGACGGCATTTCGATCGAGGACGCGTGTCTCTTCCCCGCCTTGATGAACGAGGGCGCGGAACTCCTCATAGAGGCCGGCGGCACGAAGCGCGATCTGACCCGAGTCTTCGTGGATGTCGAGCATCCCGCCTTGAGTTCTGGCTGTCGGTCCGGATTCGAGATCGAATACCGCCGAATCGATTCCGCGGAGATGGAGGACTCGGGCGAGGGTGAGGCCGCCGAGGCCGGCGCCGATGATTGCGATGGGGTAGTGGTTCATGGTGGGTTCCTAAGAAGTGAGTGGGGTGTTCTCGATGCCGGTGATGAGCGTGCGGAATCCCCAGGAGAGGCGCGCCGAGGGTTCACCGGCAAGTAGAGCTGTTGCATGTCTTGCGACGAGTGGGTGCGTCTGCGGGTTTGCGTTCTGGATTGCGTCGGTCAACGCGCTCCATCGGGCATCCGCGTCGGCGGAATTGTTCGGCGCCGAGTGTTCGGCAGCAGTGGACGTCGCGTACTGCAGTAGCAAGTCCACGCCCCACGCGGCTTGACCTGGAGGGACTTCGCCTTCGTCGAGCAATGCCAGCAGGCGCTCGAGCAGGCGTACGTAGTGAACTCCGCTGGGTCGGGAAACGAGTGCCGACTGGGCGAGACCGGGATGATCGAACAGCACGGCCGTGTACGAGGTCAACACCCGTTCAAGGCGAGCTTGCCAAGTGCCGGAGGAATTTTCGGCGAGGTCAACCACTCCGAGAAGTGTGTCCAGAACGGCGGCGTGCAATTCGGCGGTATTGCGCACGTACACGTACATCGATGCCGGCCCGGTGTCGAGTTCGAGGGCGAGTCGACGCATGGTCAACTTCTGCAACCCCTCCGATCGCAAGATTTCCACCGCGGTACTGACGATGCCCTCGCGTGTCAGAGCGGGTTTGGCCGGACGATTGCGTCGGCTCGATGGACTTGCTGGCTGGTTGGGCATGTTTTTACCGTACACGAACATGTTCGTAACGAACATGTTCGTTGGATCACGCACTGAACGTCCACCGCTGTGCGGAGCCATATCGGGAGCGGTGGGTTACATGCCTGTACCGCCGGAGAGCATTGCGATCGTCAGCAGGATGCCGCCGACTATGCCCACGAGCGGGCTATCGCTGTCGAGAAGCCAGTCGTTCAACGATCCCATGAGTGCCTCTTTCGGGTTTCGATCTGTCGACGGTCGAGCCTATCGACAGATCGAAACCCGAGATGTCACTTTCGTCCGAATTGTGGATCGGACCCGAGGTGATCAGCCGTAGACGTTGCCCGGGCTGATCAACTTGGTGATCGGCACCATCAAAGCACTGGTCAGGTCGGTCTCTCCGTCGATGTCGGTGTTGATGAAGACGACCAGGGTTGTGTCCTTCTCGGGCAAGTAGACCGAGACTGTCTTGTAGCCGGGCAGGCTTCCGTTGTGACCGATCCAGCCGCCGCTGTTGAACAATCCGAGTCCGTACCCGGAGTTGTCGTCCCCTTCGCCCAGGGGCTCGGTGTGCAGGCGCTGCTTCTGAGTGTCGTCGGCGAGGAGATCGCCCTTGGCCAAGGCCGGAACCCAGATGCGCAGGTCGTCCAACGACGAGATCATTGCGCCCGCGGCGCCTCCCCACGACGGGTTCCAGTCCGTTGCTGCGGTCACGGATTCGTCGAGTGTTTGGTTGGTGTATCCCTGTGCGTGGGGGTTCGGGAACGCGTTGGTGGTGGGAAAGCTGGTGTGCTCCATTCCGAGTGGTGTGGTGATCTTGGTGTCGATGACGTCCGACAGTGTTGAGCCGGTGACCTTCTCGATGACCATGCCGAGCAGAAGGGTGTTGGTATTCGAGTAGTCGACAGTGGTTCCTGGTCGAATTTGGAGTGGGAGGTCCTTGACGTATCCGAAGAGCTCTTCGGATGTGAATGATCGGCGAGGGTCGGAAAGAACATCCATGACAAACTGTTCGGACGTCGTGTAGGCCACGAGGCCGCTGCGCATCCCCGCCAGCTGGCGCAGGCTGATCGCATCGCCTTCCATGACGCCGTCGACGTACTTGGAGATCGGATCATCGAGACCGATCTTTCCCTCGTCGACCAATTGCAGCAGGGCGGTCACGGTAAATGTTTTGGTGACGCTACCGATCCGGTGGTAGAAGTCGGTTTCCATCGGCGCTTTGGTTGCCGTATCCGAGACTCCTGCAACCTTGACGTAGTTGCCGTCGGGCCCCCAAATGCCCACCATCGCACCGGGAATCCCGGTCGAATTCACCGCTGCGTCGACGATCGAATCGAGCTGGTCGGTGATGGTCGAGTCCATGATCTTGTCGGATGTGTCTGTGGATTTGTCCGTGCTGCAGCTGATTACAGCTCCAACCATGGCGCTGCACAGGCCGACAAGCAGGATGCGTCTTGCTCCGGTTTTCATGAGTCGAACTCTGCCTGCCCGAGGGCACTCACACATCGACCCCGGGTACGGCAGACGCAGTCCCCAGGTACCTCCTCAACCGGTACCGGGGGACTACGGAACCCTGGCCTGAACCCTTGACTTGGGTCAGAGTCCGCCGTCGAAGAACGCCGCCAGCGCGGGTGCCGGGTCTGCCGCGGTGCCCATATTTGCTACGCCGACAACGATCAATCCCAGCGTGAACAGTGCAGCGAGAAGACCGATCGACCCCGACACGAATCTCGTCCGTCGCTCGGATCGCGCCGTTCTCGCGAAGCGTGCCCACACGACCACAGTCACGGCCAGTGATATTGCTGCCGCGATCAGCGCGATCACCGCCATGGCCAAGTGATACCGCGCGAAGTCGCTGATTATCAGTTCGAGGACAGGGCTTTGCTGGTTTCCGGTGCCCGTCGACTGAGCGAGCTGTTGGCGGACCTGCCCGACAGTGTCGCCAGGTGCCCCATCCGCCTGGGCCACGGGCAACATCGAGATCAGCGAAGAGAAGGGTGCAACGACACCTTGGATATTTGCCATCACGAGTACCGAGGAAAACATCGCGAGGAGCGTGACCAGCCCTCCCGCCGAGACGAATGCGAGCTTCTTTCCAGCCGTCAGGGGGCCGGCGTTCACGAACGACGCCTTGAGCATCCGGCCGAGTGCGAGCAGAACCGTCAGCAGGATTACCGCGATCACGGCCTTGGCCACGTGGTACCGCAGCCAGTAGTCGACAGCGGACTCCAAGCTCGGCGAGAAGGCTTGGACACCGGAACTCCAGTATTCGACGAACGCGGCGCGGACCGTCTCGACGAGTTCTCCCTGGTCTGCGTACCCATCACCCGGCCTACTCGTCAGCATGCCCGGGGCGAGAACGAAGGCAGCGGAGAAACCGGCGACCAGCGCGATCAACGCGGCGATCTTGCGACCTGAGGACTGCGTCGAGCGCGACGGCCCCGCAGTGTTGTGCCGTGAAGAATTGTGCAGTGGGATTCCTCCAGCGTGATGAGCGATCATCTGGTCACCGTCCACAAAGTCATGTCACCGAGTGTAGAAATCGGTACACCGGACTTCATCGTTCGAGAGGATGATATTTCCGGCGACGGCGTCCGCCCGCCCTCGCCGCTGCCGTCGACATCCTCCTCAGCACTCGACGACATTGACGGCGAGCCCGCCTTCACTGGTTTCCTTGTAACGCACGGACATGTCGTTTCCGGTTTGGCGCATGGTTTCGATGACGGTATCGAGGCTCACCACATGCGTCCCGTCGCCGAGGTATGCGAGCTGAGCTGCGGTGACTGCAGTCGAGGCGGCTACGGCATTTCGTTCGATGCATGGGATTTGGACCAGGCCACCAACCGGATCGCAGGTCAGCCCCAGATGGTGTTCCATGGCAATCTCAGCGGCATTCTCGATTTGTCGTGGCGATCCGCCCATGACAGCGCACAAGCCGGCTGCCGCCATCGCGCAGGCAGCTCCGACCTCGCCTTGGCACCCCGCCTCCGCGCCCGAGATCGAGGCATTCGCCTTGATGATCGATCCGATTGCGGCAGCGGTGAGGAGAAAGGTTCGAACGTCGTGAACACCGGCGCCCGCCGCACGTATGTGGTGGTATAGCACTGCCGGCACGATGCCTGCGGCACCGTTCGTCGGAGCCGTTACCACGCGGCCACCTGCTGCATTTTCTTCGTTGACCGCCATGGCGTAGACGGTCAGCCACTCGCGTGAGGAGGGTGCGCAGTTACGTTGTTCCAGTTGAATGTTCGCAGACCGTGCTCTTCGGCGAACTCCGAGACGCCCGGGCAATACACCTTCGGTCTGGGTGCCGCGTTCGATGCAGTCGCGCATCGCGGACCAGATCGCGTCGATGCCGGTGAATGCCCGATCCTGGCCGTGTATCGCGATTTCGTCCGACAGTGCCAGTTCGGCGATAGTTCCGGAGCCGCATTCCGCCAGTAGCTCTTTCGCGGTTCGATAGCGTGAGTTGATCGAATGCGCGCTTGCTTGCGTCTCCGTTCCGGCACGCAGTACGAATCCGCCACCGATCGACAGATATGTACTCGTACAGACGATTTCGCGACCGCTGAAGGCGGTCAGTGTCATCGAGTTGGGGTGCCCGTGACGGCGAACTAGCGGCTCGAACACCATGTCCTCGTGAGTGAACACAACGTGCCCGAGTGAGCCGCCGACGAGCTTCACCGATCCGCCGTCCGAGAGCTCGGCCCAACGCCCGTGAACGTCGTTCGGCTCGCACGTTTCAGGATCCATCCCACGAAGTCCCGCGATCACCGCGTCGGGAGTGCAGTGCCCTATTCCGGTGGCGGCGAGAGAGCCGTGCAGATTGCAGCGAATTCGGTCGACCGACGCGGTCAAGCCGGCGTCGGAGAGCTCGCCGACAAAAGTGCGGGCGGCTCGCATCGGACCGACCGTGTGTGAACTGGAGGGCCCGATGCCGATGGAGAAGAATTCGAGCGCGGAAACATAGACGCCGGTGGTGCTCATTCGGCGCTCGTGACGGTAGTCGCTCCTGACTCGCGCTGGGCCGCAATCGTCAGTAGGTTGGAGCGCGAGTCCCCGGTGGCGGCTCGGATCACAGTGCGTGCCATTGCAATTGCTCCGTGCAGAACAGCTTCGTCGCCCGCTGCGGAGCGGGCATCAGCGGCAAACTCGATCGTGTGAGGAACTCCGGTAACGCCGCGTAACGCGATCATCGGGTGGATCGAGGGAACCACCTTCGACACGTTGCCCATGTCTGTCGAGCCGCCGGTCAGGGGAGTTCGGGCGGCCGCGGTGCGGCCCAGGCTCGCGATCTCCTCGTCCCAGATCGTCGCCAGCACGCGATGTTGAACAAGCTCCTCGTAGCGCGGTTCGGCGCGTTCAGTCGACCAGGAGCAGTCGCTGGCCACAGCTGCGCCCTCGAAGCAGGCGAGCATACGACGCTTGGCGTCCAACAGCACGTCGAGTTCTGCGGCCCGAACTTCCGCTCGCACCAATGTCGAGGCCGGAATGATGTTTGTTGCTTCGCCGCCGTGCTCGACATAGGCGTTGAGCCTGACGTCGGAAGGAAGTTGTTGACGGAGAAGTCCGATGGCGACCAAGGCGATCGTGGCGGCGTCACCTGCGTTGATGCCCTTGTGTGGCGCAGCGGCCGCGTGTGCGGCTCTTCCGGTGTAGGTCACGTCGAACCGGTCGACTGCCTGCGTTCCGGTGACGGTGCAGCTGACGTCTTCACCTGCAGCGCCGTGGACCATGATCGACATCGCCGCGCCCTCCCATGCGCCACGTTCGAGCAGCAAGACTTTCCCGCCGCCATGTTCTTCGGCCGGCGTACCGAGAAGGACGACGGTCAGGCCGTGTTCCTCCGCGACCTCTCCGAGCGCGATCGCTGCTCCCAGTCCGGCAGCGGCGATGACATTGTGTCCACACGCATGACCGATGTCGGGAAGGGCGTCGTACTCGGCGCAGACGACGACGCGGAAATGGCCGGAGCCCCGCACCGCTTCGAATGCCGTCTCGAGGCCGTAGGCGGCGCGAGTAACCGTGAAGCCGGCTTCCTGCGCGGCGTCCGCCAAGAGGGCCGACGCATGATGCTCTTCGAATGCCAATTCTGGGTGAGCATGGATGGTGTGGCTGACGTCGATGAGGCGTGATGCCCACTTCTCGATCGTGCTCGAAACCGAGTCTGTGCGGGTGCGGGTGTCTGCGATGGACATGGGTATTGTTTCCTTTCAACATCTTTGGTTCTCTGTGTCTTCGGATCGCGGTGTCTTCGGTTCTCAGCGTCTTCGGGTGCAGTTCTAGTGCCAGAGGCCCAGCGCGAACCTCCGCGACGACCACGGAAAGTAGGTAAGAGGCGAGGATCGCGACGATTCCGACGGGCACGATCTTCCAGCCGATCGTCTTGAGCAAGGGAAGGTCCTTGCCGAGGCTGAGACCTGCGACAGTCAAGGTGAGGGTGCAGATCGAGAGAAAGTCGACACTCCCGACGGTGCTCGAGACGAAATCACCGATGGGGGACCACGGTGTTGTCGCCAAGGCGCCGATGGTGATGATTGCGATCATCGCCGCGATCTTGCCGCGGGTCAGGCGGGCCACGCCGACGCCCAGGAGCAACAATCCGGTGAGGATCAAGTAACCGACGATGATCGATCGAGATACGCCACCCGCTGCGATCGAGGAGACGATGACCCCACCGACGAACAGAATCGGAACGATCGTGGTCAGCGGCACGGTGGCGCTCGGCGCAACCGCTCGTGGGGCAGTGTCGGCTTTCCGTTCGCTGGTCGTCTTCGAGCGCTTGGTGAGTGCGCCGTAGATTCGATCAGCAAGGGGGAGTGCGACATACATGCCGACATACACGCCGAGGAGGCCGGTGATGATGTTGGATGTGGCCGCCACGGCGAGTACCTGGTCGGCCATCTCGGGGTGCGCCGAAACGACGCTGGCGGCAGCGGCAGCCATCATCGAGCCGGATCCGACGCCGGCACCCATCGCCAACGCGAGGGGGTCGAAGATGTTGAAGGATGTAGCCAGTGACGCAATCAGGCTGATCAGCACGGCACCGAACAGAGTGCCGAAGACGTACATCGACAGGACTCCACGGTACTGGTCGGAATCGGGGCCGTAGCGTTCGCTGACCATCGCGAAGGAACCCTCGCGGTCGATGGAGAAGGTTGCTCCGACGGTGGCCGGCCCCATCCGAAGGAGTACCGCCAGCGGGAGTGCGAGAGCGATAGTGCCGAACAAGTGCCCCAATTCCTGCAGTAGCAGTGCGGGGCCCGCCTCGAACAACAATTGGATGTTCGGGCCGATGGTGAAAGACAACCTTGCACAAAGCAAGAGAACAGCCAGGCCCATGATTGCCGAGGCCGCAGCCTGAAGGTCGAGGCCGAGTGGTTTCCACTTCTGGCTCGAGACGACACCGCCGGCAATCAGTCCCCACACCATGGGCAGGATCGTGATGGCGGCAGCGCCGACGGGAATCACTGCGGGGCCGATCAGTTGCGCGCCTGCCGCAAGCCCGAGGAGCAAAGTCACCACGATCCACAGGCGTGGCGTCTGCATGGCGAAAACGACTTTTTGCGTCGCGTTTTGATCGCTGACTGGGGAATCGTCATGCGAGACAGGGAATGCTTCGGTCATGTCGGTGTCTTTCTCGAGGGGGCGAACGAACGCAAGAAGTAAGGGTTCTCGAGGCTCAGGATTTGGTGGACTATTGATGTGATGAAGTTAGGATCGACGCGTTTCGATCCTGTTTCGGTGCAGCATTCTTTTGAAAGTGAGGTCCTCGGTGCAGGATCAGATGCTCAAGGACGACGATCTTCGGCTGTTGAACGCACTGCAGATCAGGCCGCGAGCGTCGTGGTCCGAGCTTTCACGCGCGATCGGTTCCGACCCGGTCACCCTGACCAGGCGTTGGGAGCGTCTGCACTCGCAAGGAATAGCGTGGATCGCTGCGTACCGTGGTGGACCCATCGTGTCGGCGACCGCACTTCTCGAGATCGAATGCGCACCGGCACAGACCATGAGCGTTGCCGAACAGATCGCGCACGATCCCGAAGTTCTCACAGTCGATCTCACAACCGGCAATCGGGATCTGCTCGTCACGCTCACCTGCACTGACCTCGATCAATTGTCCAGGTACGTGTTGGAGCGAACACAATCCCTGCCGATGATCACCGCGATGCGAACTCAGATCGTGTCCTCGGCGAACTCCGACGCGAGGAACTGGCGTCTACGTGCTCTCGATGCGGAAGAAATTGCCGCGCTCGAGTCGGCCCCGGCGGGAAAGATTCGTGGTGTACGCGCCGGCGAAGAGGAACAGTCGCAGCTGTTCGACATTCTTTCTCGCGAACCACGTGTCACCGTCTCGGCACTCGCTGCGGCCCTCGGAGTCACGCCGGCTCGCGCTGGGGCGCTCCTTTCTCACGAGCTGTCGACGGGGCGACTGGTCGTCCGCACGGAGATTGCTCGGCCCTACTCCGGCTGGCCGGTCTACGCCTGGTACTTCTTACGTCTCGACGGGCGAAAGGAGGCAATTGCTCAGCGTCTTTCGCACCTGCGTGAGGCGAGGCTTGTTGCTTCTACGATCGGCAGCTACGACATCGCATTGGCGGTGTGGCTGCGCTCGATCGACGACGTGCAGCGTCTGGAAGGTTATCTCGCCGAGCAGTTTCCGGGCGTATCCGTGGTGGACCGGTCGATCGTCCTGCGTACGCCGCATCACCTGCATCGGACGATCGATGTGTCGGGTCGAAGCATGCCGAAGCACGGGTGATCCGCAACTCGTTCGCTCGGGTCGGGTGCTCTCCGACTAGTTGGGGATCGCCACGTCGACGATCAAGCCGAAGTGATCGGAACCTTCGATCTCGATCCGCTCGAGTGACTTCGCCTGTCCGCCCCGCAGAAGTACATGGTCGATGCCGACGATCGCGGGAAATTTCTTGTCCGCCGGATAGGTGCGCACGATGCCTACTCCCAATTGGTCTGCGGCATCGGAGTAGCCGACATCGAGGAGGTCACGGAATTGCTTGTGCGTGAATGTGGTGTTGAAGTCGCCACTGACGATGACGGTTTCCTCGGCGGCAGCAGCGTCGAGCGCGTTTCGCAAAGTGCTCAGCTCGGCAGTCCACACGTCGGGCGGGGTCACGTACGCCGGTCCGGGGTGAACCGCCAGAAGGGTGAACGGAGTCGAGAAGCCGACTTCGGCAACAAGATTGGTCGGTCCGAATCCGTTCAATTCCCGAGTTTCCGTCAGCGGATAACGGCTGTAAATACCGGCGCCACCCCCGCCGGCCTCGTCCGGTACCAAGTAGTGATGCGGCAGCAGTTGCTCGAGTCCTTGATCTCTGAGAGAGCCTTCGAGTGATGTGGTCAGTTCCTGAACCGTCAGGACGTCGACTGCCTTCTCGCGCACCGTCGCAGTCAAACTGGCGGGATCTGCCTGCCCGAAGAGAAGGTTTGCTTGCATTACGCGCAGAGTCGGCCCGTCGATTTCGGAACTGTTTGCCACATACAGTGGACTGATCACCGACGCGCCCACCGCAATCAGTACCACCGAGATCGCCAGCAGGATCCAGCGGCGAAAGACCAGGCATATCAGGGACGCTGCGAGTGTGACCGCAAGCAGTATCGGGACGAAGGAGGCCACGGCGATCAACGGGTTGATCGGCTTGGTGGAGTACAACGCGATCAGCGAGACAACGCCGACGGCGATACCGCCCACGCCGGCGACCTGAGCGATACGGCGTGCCGGAACATTGTCCGTCGTGAATCCCATACCAAACGGTACCCAATGCAGCCACGGCTCCCGACTGCTTGGCGTTTGTCAGTCGCCGGTTCGGGTGCGGAATGCGTTCACGGCGGCTTCGACGGTCGGGTAGAAGTGCGTCGAATCGAATCGATCCCCGACTCCGAATCGGATGAGTCGATCCTTGATCGGACCTTTCATCTCTGCGAATGCCAACCGAATTCCTTTGCCTTCGAGGAATGTATCCAGATCGACGAGTTCGTCGACTGCCGTTGTGTCGAGTCCGGTGATCGGTTCGGCGGCTATAACCACCCAGTCGACCGGATCTGGCGCCTTGGCGACGACGGAGCGAACGTATTCGTCGAAGATCTCGCCGTTCGCGAAAAACAGTGGCGCGTCAAACCTCACCAACACCAGGCCGGGGATGCGATGCCCATCTGGATGGCGTTCGATGTCGTGGAATCCAGCGGGTTCGCCCGTCTCGACGAGTTCGGTTCGATGTGGCTGCCATACCTGCGCGATGACCGCTGCGAAGGACAGTCCGATCGCTACAAGGATGCCTTGTAGCACACCGACCAGGGCGACGCCCAGAAACGCCGCGACGGCGAGGCCGAATTCCACGGTGCTCATGCGCCACATGCGGACCATGCCGCCCACGTCGATCAGTGCACACGCGGCGACGATGACGACGGCGGCCAGTGTTGCATCGGGCAGATATGCCGTGAGTCCGGGAGCGACGAGGACGAACACCAGGACCGCGAGCGCCCCGACGACGCCGGCCAATTGTGTGTGCGCCCCACTCTGTTCGGCTACCGGAGTTCGTGACCCGCTCGCCGAGATCGGAAACCCGCCGAACAGCCCGCCGGCCACGTTCGCGACACCGATCGCCTTCATTTCGGTACTGCCGTTCACGTCCTCGCCGTGGCGGGCGGCGAAGGTGCGCGAGAGAACGCCGGTGTCGGCGAAGGCAATCAATGCGATACCGGCGGCGGGCCCGATCAGATGGCCGACGTCCTGCCAGGTGACTCCACCGACGGAAGGGAGGGGGAGTCCTTCCGGCAGTGCGCCGACCATGCCGATGTCATCGGTGAGACCGGCGGCAGCGGACAAGACTATGGCCGCGACAACGGCCACCAGAACGCCGGGAACAACAGGTACCCAGAGCCGGAAGGCGACTATGACGACTAGCGAACCGACACCGATGGCGGCAGCGAGGGGGTCGACGTCGCCACCCACCAGGGCCTTTGAGATTCCGCCGATTTCACCGAGTAGACCGGACGCGTCGACGGAGAATCCGAGCAGCTTGGGAATCTGACCAACTACGACGACGAGTGCAATGGCGTTGAGGTAGCCGAGGCGGATCGGTTTCGAGAGGAGTTCGGTCACGAAGCCGAGACGAAGGAATCCGCCGATCACGAGGATGAGTCCGACAAGAATGGCGAGAACACCGGCTAGTGCAAGCGCATTCTCCGAATCGCCGACCACTGCCAGCGGTATGACCGCGGCGGCAATCAGCGGCGCCAGTGACGAATCAGGTCCGAGTACAAGGATTTTCGAGGGCCCGACTACCGCGTAGGCGAGCAAAGGCACGATGGTGGCGTACAGCCCGGCGTACGCAGGCAACCCGGCGGCCTCGGCGTAGCCCATGCCTGCCGGGATGAGCAGGGCAGTCAAGACGAGTCCGGCAGTGACGTCTGTTCGCAACCACTCGCGGCGATACCCACGGGCAGTCGCGACGCCCGGTAGCCGACCTAGACTCTCCGCCCACATCATCGTTTGATTGTCCTCCCTCAGTGGAGCGAACGGGCGCGCTCGGGGGCAACCGCGGTGGTCGCAGGGAGGGGCGCAGGTGCCTGTGCGAGGCGGCGGCGTCGAATTGCCTTGTCCAACTCGACGACAACCGGGATGATCAGCGACCAACCCAGGCAGGCGAGCCACTGGGCGCCGGTCAGTGAGGTTGTCATGAGGAGGTCCTGGAGGACGCCCGCCTCGACGGCGAATACGGTCACGACCGTGGGGATCGTCAAGATCTTGATGGCACCGAGAACCGGTGGAACCACGCCGGACTCGGGATCACGCCGCATGGTAAGCCCCGCGAGAATCGAACCGAGAGAGAGCACTACGAATGCTGTGGTCATGGGAACATTCGCCTCGGAAGTACTCATTTCACCGGGTGCGAGAAGCATCGCCGCGAGTGTCACGGCAAATTGCAGGACACCGTACGCGAGCCACTGAGCGACTGCGCTTCGATGTGCGATCGGCATCTTGGGATCGCGCGGAGGCTTGTTCATCAGATCCGGTGGCGGCGGGTCGAGCATGATCACGGCGACGGGGAACAGTGTGATGAAGAAGTGCTGGAACAGCACCATCAGTGGCGTCAGTGCCACACCCTCGTTGATGTTGAAGATGCTCGCAGCGAGGAAGAGGAGAACCAAGGAGAAGAGTTTCGACATCTGGTAGCGGATGTACGAGACGATTTTTCCGTAGATGTTGCGGCCCAAAGTGATCGCGGTGATGAGGGTGCCGAAGTTGTCGTCGGTGAGCACCATCTTGCCCGCCTGTTTGGTCACCTCACTGCCCGAGCCCATGGCGACGCCGATGTCTGCCTTCTTCAACGCGGCGGCGTCGTTGACCGCGTCTCCGGTCATCGCGACGACGGCGCCACCGCTCTGCATGACATCGACCAAGCGAAGTTTGTCCTGCGGAGTGACGCGGCCGAACACGTGCAGGTTCGGCAACGCGGTCGACAGTTCTTCATCGGTCATCGCTTGCAACTCGCCTCCGCCCACCGAGCCCGGGCCGAGTCCGAGTTCGGCACCGATCGCTGCGGCGGTGATGGCATGGTCGCCGGTGATCATGCGGACCTCGATGCCGGCCCGGTGTGCGGTGCGCACCGAATCGACCGCCTCCGGGCGTAGCGGGTCGATGATGCCTGCCATGCCGACAAACGTCAGGTCCTCGACGCAGGACATGGGGTCGGCCACGACAGCGTCTTCCCGTCCGTCGAGTCGCCTCACAGCGAATGCAAGCACCCGAAGGCCCTTTTCGGACATCGACTGATTGGCGGCCGTGAGTTCCTCTCGGACTTCCTCGATCGGTACCGGTCGGCGGCCGGGGAGGAAGGCCGAAGAACACCGAGCGAGGACGACATCGGGTCCGCCTTTGACCAATCCGACGAACTGGCTTTCGCCGTCGACTTCGAGGTGGTGGTACGTGGCCATGAACTTGTACGCGGAATCGAACGGAACCGTTGCCACCCGCGGGTAGGTCCGTCTGGTCAGTGGGGCGTCGGCACCGATCTTTGCCGCGAGCACCACGAGCGCGGCCTCGGTCGGGTCGCCGACAACTTCCCCGGAATCGGAAACCGTGGCATCGCTGTCGAGACACAGTCCGTATGCGAGAAGGGTGAAGTCGGGCGGCGCCTCGCCGGCAACCTGCGTTATCCTTCCCGCTTTGGCATAGCCTTCGCCCTCGACCGTGTACCAACGGCCGTGGACGTACAGCGATCGGACGGTCATCTGGTTCATGGTCAGCGTGCCGGTCTTGTCCGAGTTGATTGCACTGGTCGCGCCGAGTGTTTCGACGTCGGTCAGGTTCTTCACGACGGCCTTGGCGTCGGCCAGTTGACGGGCACCGTAGGCCAGCATCGCCTGGACGAATGTTGGCAGGCCGGTCGGAATCGCGGACACTCCCATTGCGATACCAAGGAGCAGAAGCGTAGTCAGATCCTGCCCACGAATGAGCCCGATGACGACGATGACGATCACTGCCGTCCACGCGATGATTCCGAGAAGTTTGGTGAGAGAGTCCAATTCACGTTGAAGTGGCGACTTGCCAGGGGCGACCGCCGACAACATCGACGCGATCCGGCCTATCTGCGTCTGCATCCCGGTCTCGGTGACCACCATGGTCGCCGTGCCGCGGGTGACCGAGGTGTTCTGGAAGACCAGATTGCTGCGGTCTCCGAGCGGAATATCCTCGTTGTTCAGCGTATTCGGGTCCTTCGGTATCGGCGCGCTTTCCCCGGTCAATGCGGCTTCCTGTGTCTCCAGGGTGGTGGTGGCGAGCAACCGTCCGTCGGCAGCGATGATGTCTCCTGCCTCGACTTGGACGATGTCACCCGGCACCAGTTCGGTAGCGTCGAGTTGTATCAGGTTCCCGTCACGAATGACCCGTGCTTGGGGCGTCTGCATCTTGGCGAGGGCGTCGACGCTGGCCCGTGCCTTCAACTCCTGTCGAGTTCCGAGGACGATGTTGAGCACGACGAGCACCGCCACCACGATTGCTGTCGGCACTTCACCGATGGCGATGCTGACCGCGGCCACGGCGACGAGCATCAAGTTCATCGGATCTTTCAGCTGCAACAGCGCGATCGACCACGTCGACGGCGGTGGCGTCGAGGTGATTTCGTTCGACCCGTAGCGTCGTCGCCGTTGGTCGGCCTCATCCGACTGCAGTCCGCGCTCCGGGTCCGACTGCAGTACGGACACGACTGATTCGCCACTCTGCGCATGCCACGGCGTGGGGCTCATGACCGCACATCCTTTCCTTGGCGATCGTCAATACCGGGTCGGAATCCAGTGCAGCGGTTGTTTGGGCGTCTGGTAGCCGTGAGCCTTCTGCCGTTTCGGCAGGGTGATGTCCGTGGATTGCACGGGCTCGTAGGGGATCTGACTCAGAATGTGGCTGATGATGTTGAGTCGTCCGCGTTTCTTGTCATTGTTGTTTGCGACATACCATGGCGCCCAGCCGGTGTCGGTGAAGCGAAACATCTCGTCGCGGGCACGCGAGTAGTCGTACCAATGACTGAACGACTTCAGATCGAGATTCGACAGCTTCCAGATCTTTCGAGGGTCGTCGATCCGGCTCTGCAGACGTAAGAGCTGCTGTTCTTCGCTGACCTCGAGCCAGTACTTGAGCAGAATGACTCCCGATTCGACGATCGCGCGTTCGACGGTCGGAATGAGCTGGAGAAATTGATGTGCTTGTTCTTCGGTGCAAAAGCCCATTACTCGTTCTACACCGGCACGGTTGTACCAACTTCGGTCGAAGATGACGATCTCACCGCCAGCCGGAAGATGCGGGACGTAGCGCTGGACATACATCTGCGAATGCTCTCGCTCGGTCGGGGCGGGTAACGCAACGACCCGGAACACTCGCGGACTCACTCGCTCGGTGATGGCTTTGATGACACCGCCCTTCCCCGCGGTATCTCGACCTTCGAATACGATGCAGACCTTGGCTCCAGACGATTTGACCCACTCCTGCAAAGCCACGAGTTCGCCGTGCAACGGCTTGAGTTTGCGGCGGTACACCTTGTTCTTCATCGGCTTTTCTGCCACGGGCGGCGTGTCGTCGGTAAGGGTCGACGGGGTGTCGTCGTGAAGAATCCGAGCGTTCTTTCCCACTTCCACTCCCTGGCATCATGAGCGCAACGCGAGCGCGCGGGGAACCGTCCGCCCTTATGTGTATGCCCCATATTCGGTGAACCTATTCTCTTCGCAATCGAGACCCGAATCGTGTTGTTTTCGAACCCTTTCCGAGTCTTGACGTGCTCGGCTGGACGGACGACCATTAATGGATGACTGGCGACGAAGAGTTGCTCCACGTCGAGCGGGTGATCACTCGCCTCATTTCCCGCTATCCCGCCGTTCCTCCACCGGAGATCGAAAACAGAGTGCGAACAATTCACCAGCGTTTTGCGGGATGTCGGATCCGCGACTTCGTGCCTCTTCTGGTCGAAAAAGCGGCCAGACAAGAGATCTCGGATCGGAGAATCGTGATTCCGATAATGGATGAGCGGTCGGCGAGTCTGAACTCTCTCGAGCTGTAGCCGGAACGGGGATCGTCGGCGCATACTGAAATGACCTTGGACCAGGGAGTTCTGGCCGAATGCAGGAGCTCAGGCGCGGAACGTCAGCCTCCCGAACTCCTGATGTGTAAAACCGAGTACAGGGAGCGTTGACATGGAAGGCTTCTGGGAATTCTTCTGGTTCATCTTCGTCTGCTTTGCCTTTGTGGCGTACTTGAGCGTGTTGTTCTCGATCATCACCGACTTGTTCCGTGATCACGAGACTTCGGGCTGGGCCAAGGCGTTGTGGATGATATTCCTCTTCGTCATTCCATTCCTGTCCGCGATGATCTACGTGGTCGTCAAGAATGACGGAATGACGAGGCGGTCGATGGAAGCCGCTCAAGAGCACATACACGCGCAGAGTGATTACATTCGAAAGGTCGCCGGGAAATCGCCGACTCAGCAGATCGCCGACGCCAGAGAGCTTCTCGACTCAGGCGCGATCAACGAAGAGGAATTCCAGGCCATCAAGGCAAAGGCGCTGGCGTAGTTTTCGTATCTTCTGCCCCGGGCCTGGCGTCGTCGGTTCCGCCGTCGTCAGGCCCGGCGTCCTGCGCGGCGGCGCGTGCGGGACGAACCAACACTTCCAGTGCGACGAGAGCAACGAGCGCAATGACGACGATCCAACCAACGACCCATCCGGTGGGGTAGCGCCAGAAGAGCAGCAACAGGGCGGCGATGCCGATGATGGCACAGCGCAGTGGGACACGAAGCTGATTGGCCCACCGCTCCACCTGATTCGGCGTTCGGCCGCTTGCAGAATGCCGGACGAAGTCCAACGCCTGCCCGTAGCCTCGACGAACGGCGATCGCCGACGACGACCCACCGATCAGGTAGGCGCCGAGCCCCACCACCACACCGAGGACCGCAACCGCGCGAAGGCTCGTCCGAAGCGGAACCAGAACTGTGTCGATGACAGCGGTGGCGGCGTCTGGCGAGAGGATATCGGTAGGGACACTGTCGAGGTAGATTGCGCGCCCGATCAGAATTCCGATCGCAAGAACAAGCATTCCCAACGCAATCGACAGTCCGACCAGGGACAGCGTACGAAGCCTGCGACCGGTTGGCGCAACGGCGACAGCGGCTGCTGCGCAAGCAATTCCCAACCACGGCAGCACCGCCGAGACCTTGTCGAGTGCCGAGACGGCTCGCTGCGCCTTCACCAGCTCGGGGGACTGGAAGAGAACAAACTCCTTGTCCACGGACGGGATTTTGTCTGCGAAAGCGAAGCCGCGGTCGGTCAGCGCCGTTTTCACCCGGTCGATGATCGTGCTCAGTGAAATGCTGACCGTTCCGCTCTGGTCGACCTCGACCGAGTCGGGTCCGTAGTTTCCGGTCATGACGGCGACGAGGGAGTTGTGCGCCGCTCGGTTCGCCTGAATCCAAAGGTCTTCGAACTGCTGCGTCCGAACGAGCGAGGCCACTGTGTCGTGGACGAAACTCTTCGCCTGGCCGGCGATCACCGGGGCCAAACCCACCAACGCCTGGTCCACGCGAGGCGCGTTGGCTTCGAGATTCGACACATCCGTCAATGCCGTGAGTGCCTCGGTGGTGAGCCCTTCGACGTCGACGCGATCGAAGATCTCGTCCGTGACTTGATTCGTGATCTCCGCTTGCACGGCTGGATTCTCACCCAGTGGCGCTACCGTGCTGACGTAGCGGTCCGTGTCGAGGATCTGACTACGTACGAAGCGGGTGGTTACCGACAAGACTGCGAGCAGTGCGACCAGCACCAGCAGGATTGTCACCGCGGTCCACCGCAGCCCATGTCGAGGTGGTCGGGAGACTTTCTCGACGGTCGTTTCGCGGGCGCTGGGAGTCTGCTCGCGAAGTGTTGCTACCTCTTCGCGCAACCGGGCTAGTTCGGCACGTTCGTCCTCCTGGAGTGGTCCGTCGCTCGTGCCGTTTGCCATGATGGTCCTCCCGGGACGGAAACTACTGGCGCACAGTTGAAATGCTGAACTGCGAAGATGATTCGGCGGGTGACCTCAGATGACCTCGGGATTCCAGGTCGCGACGGCCCAGATGACGAATACGTCGAGCGCGATGATGATGATCGACCACCACGGCGAGTGGGGTAGCCACAGGAAATTCGCGAGGATCGACAGAGAACAGATGACTATCGCGCCTACCCGTGCCCACGTCGCGCCGGTGAAGAGCATGATTCCGACAGCGGTGACGAGCACACCGAGTACGAGGTGGATCCATCCCCACGAAGTGAGGTCGAATTGGTACGTGTATTCCGGGCCGACGACTGTCACGTCGTCCTCCGATATCGCCGAGATGCCTTGGAGGATTTCGAGCACGCCGACTGTGATGAGGAGAACGGCTCCGCCCAGCGCGCTTCCTTTTGCCACACCCTGCTTTACCAGTGAATCCTCGGACATGACCGCCCCTAGATTTCAAGCGCGAAATAGCCTGGCATATTTCCCTGTCCCGACCTTTTACGGTGGTGAAGTAGCCCGTCGGAGGGCAAATCAAACATTGAGCGCTGCACAGCATTGCGATATTCATTCGCCTACGAATTCGAAAGAACCTACCGTGACGGCATGGATATGGCGGACGTAGGTGTGGCGATGAGGCCTGCACCGGGTGTGATCCGGACGGACCGGCTGGTGCTCCGTACCTACCGCCCAGGCGATCACCGGGATCTTCTCACCTTCTACGGGCGCAGCGACGTATGCCGATATTTGCTCAACGAACCCTGGAGTCTCGCGGAGGCTCGGGAGGCCGTGCAGACCAGAATGTCTCGCCGCGACCTGGCATCGGGCGCGGTGGCACTTGTTGTCGAGTACGGGGGCCGGGTTGTCGGAAGCGTGAGTGCTTGGCGAGTCGAAGAATCTGATTGCACAGCCGAAGTCGAGCACACCGCCGAACTCGGGTGGGCATTTTCGCCCGAGTTCGGCGGCCGAGGATTCGCGACGGAAGCAGTGACCGCTCTGATCGACCTCGCGTTCGCGACACCCCGATTGCGCCGCGTGGTCGCGCGAATGGATTCGAGAAACGAATCCTCGGCGCGACTCGCGCAGCGGATCGGTATGAGGCGAGAGGGACATTTTCGGCAGAACGCGTGGATCAAGAACGAGTGGACCGACACCGTGGTTTTCGCGACACTTCGCGGTGAGTGGCCTTCAGTTGCTTGATCAGACCGAGCGGGCTGCTATTTTGCGACCAGTTCGGTCAACTGTGGCACGAGTTCGTCGGTCGCCCACGGAACACTCAGAAGGCTGACGTACATTGTCGCTGCAGTCAGGCGATTGTCGGTGATCCACAGGTCCTTGCCGTTGGCGATGACCGGCCACCGCGAGAACAGAGTGTTGGCCAATGTGCTGTCGACTTCCGACTGATCGCTTGCCCAACCGAGATACACGTCGGTGTCGATCGTGTCGAGCTTTTCCATACTGATGCCGAAAAGGAACGAGTCGCCGGCAAAGTTCTTGGCGCCGTTCACCACGTCGGGAGCGACTGTGAGCCCGAGGTTTTCGACAAACTTGACGCGCGGATCGTCCGGACCGTAGATGGCGGTTTCGGTTTCTCCTTCACGGATGTAGGAACCGAAGGCGAAAGTGACTCCGTTGAATTCGGGATGACTCGCCTTCGATTCCTGGACCGATTCCTCAACCGACTTGATCAGCGCCGCGGTTTGAGCGGGACGCCCGAGTGCCTTGCCGACATCGGTGGCGAGGTTTTGCCACGAGCTGGGCTGATACGGCTTGGTGTCGTACGGGAGGGTCGGGGCGATCGAGCTCAGGCGCTGGTAATCCTGCTCGGAGAAGCCCGAGTACGGGGCAAGAATCAGATCAGGCGCGGCATTGAGAATCTGCTCGAACAGTAGCTCGCCGCTGTCGGAGTAGTACGGCGCAGGCGTGGGCAGCGTCTGGCCCGACTTTTCGAGTTCGGCGCGGGTCCACGGCAGGAACCCGTCGGCGTCGCCGGCCCAAGAGTCCTTCTGCATCGCGATCGGAGTGACACCCAGGGCGATGACCGTGTCTGCCGCTGCGGAATCGAGGGTGAGGATCCGTGTCGGCTCCTTGTCGATGGTGGTCCCGCCGAAAGCGTGCTTGATCGTCACGGGATAGGCGCCGTCCTCGACGGCGGATGCCGATGAATTGTTTTCCTGGGCGTCCGATGACGACTGTGTGCAGGCGGTCAGAGGCAGTGCCGCCGCCAGCATGAGCGCAACAACGATTCGTCGCCTCCGCTGGGGACGAATTCTCTGACGGGCAGATCTGAACACGCGAAACTCCTCGGGATTGATCAGGGAAGTGCTTGCACGACTCAGCGCAGTACGCGCATGAGAGCAGGCTTACCTAAGTGAATGTAGGGCGCGTGCGTGTAGCGAAGGGGCCAGCTGATGTCGACAACAGGTCAGGCTCGAGTCAGTTGGCAGCGGCGAGCGCATTGCCGGGGGTGTAGCCGACCGTCTTGCGAAAAGCGGCGATGAAGGAACTCGACGTCCCGTAACCGACACGGCGGCTGACGGCGTTCACACTCATTCCGGTCCCGAGCATGCCGAGGGCCGTGCTCATACGAACCAGAGTGCGCCACTGCGCAAAGCTCAAGGCGAGTTCCGCGGCAAAAATCCGGGTGACCGTACGTCGGCTGAGATTGAGAACGTGAGCCCACTGATCGAGTGATCGATCGTCGGCGGGATCCGACAGCACTTTGTCGACGAGCATCCGTAGCCGCGGATCTCGGGGGATCGGTACGTCGAAGTGAGGTGCCGATGCCGGGGTGAGGAGATCGACACAAACCTGCTGTGCCCGAAGGCGTTGTTCTGCAGGCATTCCGGTGTGGGCGAGGTGTATCAGCAGTGCCCGGGCTGCCTCACTCAGTGTCACGATGCACGGTTCGTTCCAGGCGGGAGTCCACAGCTCGGGGGTGAAGAGCGTGGCGCGGAATGCGACGTGGGGATTTGCCTGACCTTCGTGGAGGACCCCGCGGGGGATCCACAGGCCGACGCCAGGCGTGACGGTCCAGAGTTGATTGTCGATGATCATGTTGACGACACCGCGGTCGGACCAGATCAGTTCGTGCTCGACGTGAGCGTGCTCTGGCCACCGGGTGATGTGGTCGGTCTCGACGATGTAAGTCGTGAGTTGGAACGGCGCCGGGACGGCGCGCGCCATCGGAGTGTGGCGGTCGGATTCCCGTAAGTGGGAATCGTCGTCCAGCTGTGGACCGTCGGCGATTTCACGAAGGGCAGGGATCAGCACCGTGGACTACCTCCAGAGCAAAGTTAGGTAAACCTTACACTGATGTGTGCAGCGATCAGTGACTCGCACCGAGTTCGATGAGAAGCACGCCTGCCGCGATGAGGCCGATCCCGACCATCATGAGCCTGGTCAGCGGTTCGCGAAAGAGAATGCGGGATGCGATTGCCGTCAACGCCACTCCACATGCGGTCCAGATTCCGTATGCGACGCCGATGGTGAGGCCCGCGTCGAGCGCGAGGGTCAGGAAGGCGAAAGCGGCGAGATACCCCACGGTGACAACCGCGAGCCATCGTTTGTCGCTGCCGTCCTACGACGCCATCCGTAGTGACAACGTCGCGGTGACCTCGGAAATAATTGCAGCGATCAGAAATACGAAGGTCATGCTGGGTCCGCCGGCCCGCTGTCGGCGGCAGCCTGAGAGCCGAGTTCGACGCACAGCACTCCGCCGATGACCAGTGCAATCCCGACGCCCATGGTGGCCGTCAGAGGATCTCCGAAAAGGGCCGTTGCGAATACTGCGGTCAGGACAACTCCGGTTGCGCCCCAGATTCCGTATGCAACACCGAGTCCCATGCCCTCCCGCAGGACGAACGACAAGGCGGTGAATGCTGCGAGATATCCGCCGACGACCACGATGTACCAAGCCGGGTGATCGAGGGCGGCGCGCAACGACAGCGTCGCAGACACCTCGGTGAGGATCGCGGTGATCAACAACAGCCATTTCTTCACGGTTGGGATTCTGTCAGGCTCCACCGATTCCGGTCGCGCACTACGGTCGAGACATGACGTGCGTACTGCTCGGTGGAATCCGCAAAGGTGACATCCGCCACGACGCGTCGGTTGGCGATGTGGCCGCAACTCCGATCCTCGACTGGGGCCACGACGACGTGGCCCGCCTCTACGAGGACATTGCAGAAGGTGCGATCCAGTCGGCGCAGGAGTTCCTGGTGTCGGCGCATCGCAGCGTCGCTGCAAATATTCGGCCGGTGTACGGCCTCGACGACCGGCAACCCGTCTCGGTGACATTGAGTCGAGAGCGCGGATCCTGCAGTCAGAGACTGGCTATCGTCGAAGCGTTGGCTCGCCGCCGAGGTATCGCCACCCGAGTATGCGGTCTCGTACTACGCGGGGAATTCTGGTACCCGAGATTTCGGCGTCTACATGCGGTGATTCCGAAGTCAGTGCTGCTGGCGTGGCCGGAATTTCTGGTCGACGGACGCTGGCAGGACATCTCCGAATTCGTCGACCGCGATCTGGGCACCTTCGAATCTCGCGACGTGCTCTTCGAGGAATTCGGACAGACGATGTCGACCCCCGTCAGAATTCTCGTCGACCCGGTTTTCCGGAACTGGAGTGCATCCGGCTGACGCGCGACGCGAGGTCTAGGCTGTTCTGCATGTCTGTGCGTACCCCATTGGTCCCTGGAACCGTCTCTCCCGTCCTCGCTGTGCCCTCGAAGATCGAGCGGCCCGAGTACGCGTGGAAGCCGACCGCCAAAGAGGGCAACGAGCCCTGGGTTCAGACGCCGGAAACGATCGAGGCGATGCGCATCGCCAGCAAGATCGCTGCAGGCGCGCTGCAGGAAGCCGGCAAGGCTGTCGCTCCCGGTGTCACGACCGACGAACTCGACCGCATCGCACACGAGTTCATGCTCGACCACGGTGCATACCCGTCGACGTTGGGCTACAAGAGCTTTCCCAAGTCGTGCTGCACGTCTCTCAACGAGGTGATCTGCCACGGAATCCCCGACTCGACTGTGATCCAGGACGGCGACATCGTCAATATCGACGTCACCGCGTACATCAACGGGGTACACGGCGACACCAATGCGACATTCCTCGCCGGTGACGTGTCCGAAGAGAACCGCTTGCTCGTCGAGCGCACACACGAGGCAACGATGCGGGCCATCAAAGCCGTCAAGCCCGGCCGCGCGCTCAACGTGATCGGACGTGTCATCGAGTCCTACGCCCATCGGTTCGGGTACGGCGTCGTCCGGGACTTCACCGGACACGGAATCGGCGAGACCTTCCACAACGGCCTCGTGATCCTGCACTACGACGAGCCCGCGGTCGAGACGATCATCGAACCGGGCATGGTCTTCACGATCGAACCGATGATCAACCTCGGTGGTATCGACTACGAGATCTGGGAGGACGGTTGGACCGTCGTCACCAAGGACCGTAAGTGGACGGCGCAGTTCGAGCACACCTTGGTGGTCACCGAGACCGGTGCAGAGATTCTCACCCTGCCTTGAGTTCGGAGATGCGCGGCGCTCTGCTGGTAGCCGGCACGACTTCCGACGCAGGCAAGAGCGTTCTGGTGGCCGGATTGTGTCGCATGTTGGCGCGTCGAGGCGTCCGAGTGGCGCCGTTCAAGGCGCAGAACATGTCGAACAACTCCGTGGTCACGCTGGACGGCGGAGAGATCGGCCGTGCGCAGGCACTTCAGGCGCGGGCATGCGGTCTGGAGCCGAGTGTTCGATTCAATCCCGTGCTGCTCAAGCCTGGAAGTGACCGCACTTCGCAACTGGTCGTTCGGGGCAAGGCGATGACCACAGTGGGTGCTCGCGACTACATGCAGCATCGGCAGTGGCTTCGCGCCGTCGTGGCCGAAGATCTCGAATCGCTTCGATCCGAGTTCGACGTCGTGATCTGTGAAGGCGCCGGTTCACCGGCCGAAATCAACTTGCGCGCAACGGATCTTGCCAACATGGGATTGGCTGAGGCTGCGCGGATTCCGGTCGTCGTCGTCGGTGACATCGATCGCGGCGGCGTCCTGGCCCATCTGTTCGGGACCGTTGCTGTGCTCTCGCCGAGCGACCAGGCATTGATCGCGGGATTTGTGATCAACAAATTCCGCGGTGACGTTGCACTGTTGGAACCCGGACTGGAACAACTGCGCAGCCTCACCGGTCGACCCACTCTCGGAGTGATCCCGTTTGCCGACGATCTTTGGCTCGACGCCGAGGATTCGCTTGGCGTCACCGGCAATGCCCCGGTAGGGCGCCCTGGCCCACCCGTCGGTTCGGCCTGGCTCACCGTTGCTGCGGTTCGGCTCCCGCGCATCTCCAACTCCACGGACGTCGAGGCACTGGCATGTGAACCGGGCGTGGCAGTTTCGTGGGTGACCGATCCGTCGCGGATTCGCGACGCGGACCTCGTGGTGATCCCCGGTAGTAAGTCCACCGTGAGTGACCTCGAGTGGTTGCGAAGTACCGGCCTGGCCGACGAGATCGTCGCGCGAGCAGGTCGCGGGCAAGCAGTCCTGGGAATCTGCGGCGGTTACCAGATGCTGGGTAATTCCATCGTCGACGACGTCGAATCAGGATCAGGGACCACCGCGGGACTGGGTCTGCTGGACCTCGATGTCGAGTTCGCTCCGGACAAGGTGCTGGCGCAGATGACCGGTACGGCAGACGGTATCTCGGTGTCCGGGTACGAGATTCATCACGGACGCGTCGTGCGCAACGGGGACCACCCATTGCTGGCGGACTCGAGCGGTATGCCGGAAGGCAGTGTGCGAGGGCCTGTTCGAGGGACACACTGGCACGGTCTCCTGGAAAGTGACGACTTTCGGCGCAGCCTGCTGCGTGAGCTCGCGGTTCCCGGTTTTGTTGCTGCACCCGACACCGCGGTTGCCGCGGTGCGAGAACAACAACTCGACCTTCTCGCTGATCTCGTCGAGCAGCACCTCGATCAGGATCTACTCGAGAAACTGATCAACGGTGGGGCGCCTATCGGGCTCCCCGTCATTGCTTCCGCACTCGAAGCCTGAGAGCGCTCCCGCGGGTGTCGACGTGGACGCGGTAGAATAGCCAGGCCTCACTCCCGCGACGGCTCCCTAGTAGGAGTGTGCGCGGTGACAGATCAATTCGACGGCTTGCTGACCGACTTCAGTGACGAGGTGCTGGTCGACTCGGCAATGCTCGGCGATCACGCGGCCTTCGACGTCATCGTCCGCCGATACGGCCCGCACTTGTATCGATTTGCCCGTCGACTGCTCGCGAGCGAGAGTGACGTCGACGACATCGTCCAGGAAACCTGCGTCGCTGCGTGGCGCCAACTTCCGGGGTTTCAGCGGCGCTCGAGCACCAAGACCTGGTTGTTCGCGATCTGTTCTCGCAAGATCTCGGATTTCTATCGAAAAGTCGGCTCCTGCGCCGCCGATATGGACGAACTCCGGGAAGAAGCTGATCCCCGTTTGCGTGATCCGAGCGAAGAAGTCTGCGGCACAGCATTTCTCGACGCCCTGGAATCCGAACTCGATCGCCTGCCACTGCGTCAGCGTGCTGCCTGGGTCTTGCGAGAAGTGGAGGGCATGACGTATCCACAGATCGCTGTTGTCCTGGAACTGAGTCCGGACGCGGTTCGTGGCCAGCACACTCGGGCGAGGCGGAATCTCGGTGTCGCACTCGATCGATGGCGATGACGACTCGGCGGTTTGCCGGGGTCTGTCACCGAACTCACTCTCCTTGGTGCCCGTGAAACTGGAAGAATGCTTCGTCGTGGATACCGCTTTCGACCCCAGAGGCTTCGACCCGAGAACCGAGGATTCGGTGCCGTCGGTACTGCCGGACGATGCGACGGCAACGGGTGCTGACGTCGCCGTCGAGGCTGCGGAAACTCGGCTGACGGCACGTGCGGTCAGAGAGTTGCTGGCAGCGCTCGGGGAAGTATCGGCGACGAGGACGAACTCGTGGTTCTCCTCCAACGCGCCGTCGAAATCGCGAACGACGCCATCGACGGCGCCGACAGCATCGGCGTCACCATCGATCTTGCCGGGCAGACCTACACCGCCGTTCACACCGATTCGCGGACCCTGCGCGTCGACATCGAGCAATACGACGCCGGCGACGGACCATGTCTGCACGCGGCTCGAACCGGTGAAACCGTAGTCGTTGATGCCGAGACCAGCGCAGATCGCTGGCCGCGGTTCGCGGCGGCCGCGAAGGACGAAGGGATCAAGTCCTTTCTCGCGGCGCCGCTCTTCACGCCGGATCAGCGACTCGGTTCGTTCAACTTGTACGGACGTGCCCCAGCGGCCTTCGACAGCGTCGACGCGGAAGTCATGGAGATTCTCACGACAACAGTCTCACGCGCGATCGGAGACTTCTCCCGTTTCAAATCTGCCAAGGCCGTAGCTGACGCCCTGCAACGCGCGCTCGAGACTCGGGCGCCGATCGAACAGGCCAAAGGCATGCTGATGGCCATCCATCGGATCGACGCCGACACCGCATTTCACATGCTGCGCAGGCAGTCTCAGACCACGAACACCAAGTTGCGTGACGTGGCAGCCGAGATCGTCGAGACGTATTCCGCGCCGCCTACCGCGGTCTAGTTCGACGGAGACCGACGTACGGCCTCGAGCGCGACGACCACGCTCGCGGCGACAACCACGTGCATCAGCGCGAGCGTGACCGTGCTGGCGGCGTCGAAGTCCGCGGCAATCGTCAGGGCGATGGTGCCGAGCGCAAACACTGCACCCACGACCTGAGCGATGCGGATGATCGGCTCCCACTTCAGTGAGATCAACATTGCGAGCGACAAACCGACCAGCAACGGCACTACCGTAAGTGTGATGACCCCGCCGGGAGCTACGCTCGCCACCTTTCCCTGATCTGTCATCTCGAACGATCCGCCCGATGCCAGGCCGATCAACCACAGGATCAGGTTGGCGACGAGGGCCATGACCGTGGCCCCGAGTACGGCACGCGGCTTGGTGAGGTGGAGGTTGTGTGCGGTTGAAGCGATTGTAGACATGATGTTCTCCCGGCTCGATGCGATGCTCTTGTGACGTCGCTCTGGTGAATAGACCCGCCGGCGGGGAGAAACTCATCGCTGAGGTTGACTATTGCCCGTCGACGACGGGCACTGCGGTGCCGGTGACCGAGATACCGCCGTCGACCGGGATGTCGACTTCGAGCACACTGGGACGCCCGACGTGTCGGCCCTGGTGGATGGTGATCCGCCGCGGAGTGGCCGCGGGTTCGAGTTTGCGCAGGTAACCGCCGGTCGATGCCGCTGCGGACCCGGTTGCGGGATCCTCGACGATGTTTCCCACCGGAAACAGATTTCGGGCTTCGAAGGTGTTGTCGTCGAGGGGATGCAGGATCGTCACCGTGCCGGCCCACCCCTGCGCGTCCATCAGAATTCGCATTGCGGATGGATCGAAGGTGAACTCGTCGAATGTCGACTGATCACGAAGTACGACGATCGGGTGAGTGTTGCCGGCGTACGAAAGCATTGCGGGATACCGCGCGTCGAGCGCAGACGAATCGACGCCGATGAGCCCGAGCAGCGCTGTCAGCACGGCGTGATCGATCGGCGAGACCGACGGTTCGACGCTGGTGAAGGTCGCGGTGGACCTTCCGTCCTCGTCGGTCGCCGTGTCGATGGATACCGGTCCGATCGGTGTTTCGAATGTGAAGGTTCCCTCACCGTCTCGCTCGGTGAGAGCGATGGCCGTCGCAATAGTGGCATGACCGCAGAACGGTACTTCGGCGATAGGGGAGAAGTACCGGATCCGGCTGTGGCGCGGGTTGCCTCCGAGCACCGGTTCGATGAGGAACGCCGTCTCGGCATACCCGACTTCGGCTGCAACAGATTGTAATTCGGAGTCGTCGAGTCCACGCGCGTCGAGCACTACGCCGGCCGGATTACCGCCGGCCGGATCCGAACTGAACGCAGTCAGCCGGAGGATGTCGCGAGAAGTTGCCATGTCGACCATCTTTGTCCGCTGTCGTCCATCGAGGGAAGAGTGATCGCGCGATTGCGGTCCGCGATCTTCGAACTGGACTGCCTCCGGAACAAACCGGCCGCACGGCGTCGTTGGTGCAGACATGAGCAATGACACAGACACCGACGACGCGTTGTTCGCACTCGTGGCCGAGGGAAAACAAGGTGTGCTGGCAACCGTCAAGCGTGACGGCCGCCCACAGTTGTCCAACATCATTTACCGCTGGGATGACGAGTCGAAGACGGCTTCCGTGTCCGTCACGGCCGATCGCGCCAAGAGTAAAAATGCGATCCGCGATCCGCGGGTTTCCCTTCACGTCAGCGCGCCCGACTTCTGGAGCTACGCCGTGATCGAAGGACTTGCTGTGGTGACACCCGCAGCGGCCGATCCTCACGACGAAGTGTCGGACGCCCTGGTCGAGCTGTACCGGGACATCAGCGGCCAGGAGCATCCCGATTGGGAGGAGTACCGCGAAGCGATGGTGGCAGAGCGTCGACAGATCCTCACGGTGCGCGCTGATCACGTCTACGGAATGACGAGGCTCCCCAAACCGTCCGGTACCTAGAGCCGCGCCCCACTGGAGTTCGGCCCACCCCCACTTTCGAGCGAACGGTACGTCCGTCGCCTCAGATGCGCCGAAAGCCACTTTCGCTCCGAGTGGAGGCGGTACAGAGCGAACAAATCGGACTCGCCGCCGGTGGTGAGAGTGTATGAGTGGTCATACTTCTGTCGACTCCAGGGTCCTCCACTGTGTGGATCGCGTACCGTTTCCAGACATGGAATTGACTCGAGTAGCGGTGGGCAGTGGTTCGTGCACCGTTCGGATCGACGGGCCGGTCAGCAAGCATGCGGTACTCCTGCTCCCCGGCAAGGGCGACCCCGTCGACTTGTACGACGATGTGTGTGAGCGACTGCATCATTCGGACCTGCGGACCGTCGCGGTGGAATCGATCGAGAATCTCGACGAGACCTCGGCAGTGGTACTTCTGGACGAGTTGAACATCGCCTGGGTGAATCTGGTCGGTCACCGGGAGGGCGCCGATCTCGCGTGGCTGTTGGCTGCACGTCAGTTCGGCCGCTTCGCGAGTTTGATCGCCGTGGACCGTGGGCATCCGTCGGCCAGCGATATTGCCGGCGTTCCGCCGGTCGAGGTTCCGACCACCGTAGTCGTGGGCAGTGGAGGTCGGGCCATCGCCGACGCCAGCGGTCGTTTCGTGTACTCCGACTTCCGCGTGACGGAACTTCCGGGTGTCGACGACGTCGTCAAGTCGGCACCGGCCGAACTCGCAACCGAGATCGTGCTGCGTACCAGCCCCTGGTGAAACTCTGACCTACGAAAAGGCGGGCATTCCCATTGCGAGGAGTGCCCGCCTTTTCGGCGTCATAAGGGCTGCGGGGCTCAGATGTCGAGGCCGAGCAGCGCGTTCTCGACCACTTCGGCCAAGGCCGGGTGGATCCAGTACTGGCCGCGCGCCATGTCCTGAGCTGACAAACCGAAGCTCATCGCCTGAATGAGCGGCTGGATCACCGTCGGAGCCTGCGTACCCATGACGTGGGCACCGAGAATGCGTCCGGTGCCGCGCTCGGCGATCACCTTGCAGATGCCCTCCTGATCCTCCATCGCCCAGCCGTAAGCGACGTCGCCGTAAGCCTGCACCTTGACCGTGATGTCGAGTCCGGCGTCGCGAGCCTGCTTCTCCGTCATTCCGACGTCGGCGATCTGCGGGTCGGTGAACACGGCTGCCGGTACGAAGCGGTGATCGGTGCTGCGAAGCCCGGACGTGTCCTTCCACGCGTCCTGGAGCAGGTTGTGTTGAACAACGCGCGCTTCATGGTTGGCGACGTGCTTGAGTTGGTACGGCGAGGAGACGTCACCGAGTGCGAAGACGCCCTCGGCGGTGGTGCGTTGGTATTCGTCGACCACAATCGAGCCCTTGTCGTCGAGTTCGACGCCGGCCTTGTCGAGACCGAGTAGGTCACCGTTCGGCTGACGACCGACCGCGACGAGGAGAACGTCACCGGAAACGACTGTGCCGTTTGCCAGTTCGACGGCGATGTTGTCGCCGTCGCCGCCTACCGACGTGAGGGGGGAGCCCAGATGGACGTCCCACTTCTGTTCGGCCAACTCGGTGAAGCGCTCGGAGATCTCGTCGTCGAGGTGCCGCAGCAGTCGCTGGCTGCGACCGATGATCGACACGCGAGAACCCAACGCGGAGAACACGTGTGCGAACTCGGTGGCGATGAATCCAGAGCCGACGATCACGAGGTGCTCGGGAAGTTCGGGCAGTCGCATGATGTCTTCGTTGGTGTAGTACTTCACACCACTCGACGCGATCTCGTCCGGGATGATCGGACGCGAACCGGCTGCGATGACCACCTGGTCAGCGGTGATCGTCCCGCCGGTTCCGGTGTCGATCGTCTTGTCGCCGGTGAACGTGGCGTGGCCGCGGTAGACGGTGGTGTTGGGACTGTCTTCGCTGCGGTACCGCTCACCACCTGCAGAAATGGGATCGATGCGGCCGAAGACGCGCTTGACGATGTCGGACCAACGAACGCCGTCGAGCGTGGCGTCGACGCCGTACTTCTCGGCAGTGGTGACGGTTCGTGCCACCTCGGCGGCGTAGACGAACATCTTGGTCGGGATACACCCGACATTGAGGCACGTTCCGCCGAAGGTGCCCTCTTCGAGGATTGCGATCTTCTTGCCGTCGAACCGCTCGTCGGGCAGCGAGTTTCCGGATCCGCTGCCGATGATTGCAAGGTCGTAGTGCGTCACTGCGCGATCTCCTGTGTGTTGCTTGCTGTGCTTGCCGAACTTTCTGCGGCCGGGGTGAGGTGGCCGTCGAGCCACTCCAACCACAGGTCGAGTTCGGAAAAGGCTGTGGCCAAAGGCTTCTCGGTCGAAAGGAACACGTCGTGACGGGCGCCGTCGATCGGGACGATGGTGGTGCGATCGCCGAGGCAACCGGCCCAACGTGCGATCTGCTTGACGTCGAGCACGGAATCGGCGAGGTCGACGCTCGGGTTGTACGCCTTCGCGAACTGCGACTTCTTCGAGCGCAGAATCAGCGCGGGCACTCCGATGTCTAGGCCGCGGTGAAGTTTTGCGTGACCCGCTCGGACGGCCCGCATCCAGCCGAAGGTAACGGGGCAGCCTGCCAGCGGCTTCCAGTCGAGGTTGTAATCCCAGACGCCGTTGGCCGAAACATGAAGACTGGAACCGTAAGTCGGTAGCCCAGTTCCCGGGATCACCGTCTTCGCCGATACCCGTCCGAGCGCATCGATCGCCGTAGTACCGACGTTGCGCACCACTGAGGGACCCTGAAGGTCGAACCAGGGGCTGTTGAGTACCAGCCCGCAGATTCCGGCGCCGTCGCTGCCACCGGGCTTGCGCTGCAAACGGTTCAGCCAGAGCGGAACGATCAGACCGCCGGTGGAGTGCGCCATGAGCAGCACCTCGCTGCCCTCGGTCTCGCTGCGGACGATGCGCAGCGCTTCGTTCAGTTCGGCGTCGTAGAGCGCAAGGTCGGAGACGTAATGAGCTGTGTGCCCCGGTTTGAGGGAGCGGCCGCACTTACGCAGGTCGAGTGCGAAGAAGGCGTAACCCTGCTCGGCAAAGTGCTCGGCGAGGTGCTTCTGGAAGAAGTAATCGGTGAAACCGTGCACGTACAAAACGGCACGGTGTGTCTTCACCGCCTCCTTCTGCGGTTGGTAGCGGACCAGTGTTGCGTCCACCTCGCCTTCGCCGTCCGGATCCGTTCCGAGCGGGATCGTCAGCTGCTGATATCCGTCACCGAGGACGTCTGGAACCCAAGTAGTCACAAATCACAATCTAATCGTCGTTTCGAGTGCGCGTTGTAGAGCACAATTGGGGGTGGTGAACCGCGCGTGTACGCACGGGTAACCTATTCGGCGTAACACAGCAGGCGGATGCGCGCACGGCTAATGACAAGGAAGTCGATTCTCCAGTGTCGAATCAGAACGCGGTAGAGACGAAGACGGATGTAGTGCTCGTGGGCGCAGGCATCATGAGCGCCACGCTGGGTGCATTGCTGCGCCAGCTGCAGCCCGATTGGTCGATCTCGACCTTCGAGCGGCTCGATGCCGTCGCAGCCGAGAGCAGCGACCCCTGGAACAACGCGGGAACCGGTCACTCAGCCCTGTGTGAGCTCAATTACACACCTGAGAACTCGGACGGCACGGTCGACATCAAGAAGGCCGTCAACGTCAACGAACAGTTCCAGGTGTCACGCCAGTTCTGGGCACACGCGGTAGAGCAGGGCGTCCTGACGCAGCCCAAGGAATTCATCAACCCCATCGCGCACGTGAGCTTCGTTCACGGTGAGGCCAACGCCAAGTACCTCCGTGCTCGTTACGACGCACTTGCCGGCCACACGCTCTTCCGCGGTATGGAGTACATCGACGATCCGGCCGAGTTCAGCAAGCGTTTGCCGCTCATGGCCAAGGGACGCGACTTCTCCGATCCCATCGCCCTGAACTGGAGCCAGGACGGCACCGACGTCGATTTCGGAGCGCTCACCAAGCAGCTCATCGGCTACATCGGCAAGACCGGCGGCAAGATGTACTTCGGCCACGAGGTCACCAACCTGACCCAGAACTCGGACAAGTCCTGGACCGTCAAGGTCACCAACCGTCGCACCGGTGAAAAGCGCACCGTTCGCTCGCGCTTCGTGTTCGTCGGTGCCGGTGGCGGCGCCCTGCACCTGCTGCAGAAGTCGGGCATCAAGGAAGCCAAGGGCTTCGGTGGCTTCCCGGTCAGCGGTGCCTTCCTGCGATGCACCAACCCCGAACTCATCGACCAGCACAGCGCCAAGGTCTACGGCAAGGCTGCCGTCGGCGCCCCGCCCATGTCGGTGCCTCACCTGGACACCCGTGTCATCGGCAACAAGCCGGGTCTGCTGTTCGGTCCCTACGCTGGTTGGTCGCCGAAGTTCCTCAAGCAGGGTCGCGTCACCGACCTGCCCGGCTCGGTCAAGCCGAACAACATCCTCTCGATGCTCGGTGTCGGTGTCAGCGAGCTCGGCCTGGTCAAGTACCTGGTCAGCGAGCTTGCCAAGAACGAAGCCGGTCGCATCTGGGATCTGCGTGAGTTCGCGCCCAAGGCGCAGGCCCAGGACTGGGAACTCATCACCGCGGGCCAGCGCGTCCAGGTGATCCGCCGTGCCAAGGGCAAGGGTGGTGTCCTCGAATTCGGTACCGCTGTGGTCGCCGCTGAGGACGGTTCCATCGCCGGCCTGCTCGGTGCTTCGCCCGGTGCGTCCACGGCCGTCCCGGCGATGCTGGACGTACTCGAGCGCTGCTTCCCGACCGAGTTCCAGGGTTGGAAGGGCAAGCTCCGCGAGATGGTTCCGTCCATCGGCGTCAAGCTCACCGACAACGAAGGCCTGTTCAACCAGGTCTGGGATTGGTCCTCGAAGGTTCTCGAGCTCGATTCCGCCGGTGCTTCCGAATCGTCTCCGGTCGCGGATACCGCCGCGACTGTGTGATAGTCCAACCCATGACGGCAACAGCAGCTTTGAAGCGTTCATGGGCACTCGATCTCGACAACAAGACGTTCTACGAGTTGTTGAAGCTTCGAGTGGAGGTCTTTGTCGTCGAGCAGGCTTGCCCGTATCCCGAGTTGGACGGGCGGGACCTGCTGACGGAAACACGCCACTTCTGGCTCGAGCAGGACGGCCAGGTGGTGTGCACGCTCCGGCTGCTCGAAGAGCACGACGACGGAAACAAGAGCTTCCGAATCGGACGCCTGTGCACGTCGCGTCAGGCGCGCGGCCAGGGCCACACGACCCGCCTCCTGCAGGCCGCACTGGCCGAGGTCGGCGAAGCGCCGTGTCGGATCAACGCCCAGACCTACTTGGTCGAGATGTACGCCAAGCACGGATTCAAGGCTGACGGCGAAGAGTTCATCGAAGACGGCATCCCGCACACCCCGATGCGTCGTGGTGGGGGAGAGCCTTTCGTGGCCGTCAGCTAGTTTGTCGGAGAATTGACCCTGGTCGGCTCGTGGGAAAGCGAGCCGACTAGGGTTTTTTCGATACCGAATGTTCGCGGGGAAGTCCTGTTCGATCCAGGCGCGGTCCCGCCACTGTGAAAGATCTCTCCTCTACCGATAAACCGGGAGATCTCAGCCAGGTCGCCGCGACATTCGAGTGCAGCCAAATTCTCGGCGAGGAAACCGAGAGGTGGAGGGATATCGACGTGCGAAGTGAAGAAGATCGACCAGTGGCGGGCTTCCCGTTCAGTGCTGTGGTCGGCCAGGATCAATTGCGATTGGCGCTGATCCTGTGTGCGGTGCATCCAGGGATCGGCGGGGTCTTGGTCCGCGGTGAGAAGGGAACTGCCAAGTCGACGGTCGTGCGCGCGCTGACTGCGCTGCTGCCCGCGGTCGACGACGCCGGAACGACACGACCGGCCCGCTTGGTCGAACTGCCCGTGGGCGCCACCGAAGACCGGGTGATCGGTTCGATCGACCTGGAGAAGGTTCTGCGTGACGGTGAGCGCGCATTCCAACCTGGACTGCTCGCCGCCGCTCACCAGGGTGTTCTGTACGTCGACGAGGTGAATCTGCTTCACGACCACCTGGTCGACGTGCTTCTCGACGCCGCGGCGATGGGCCGGGTTCACATCGAGCGTGACGGCATCTCCCATTCGCATCCGGCCAAGTTCGTACTCGTCGGCACGATGAATCCCGAAGAGGGAGAACTGCGTCCGCAACTTCTGGACCGTTTCGGTCTGGCTGTCGACGTCGCCGCTTCCCGCGACGTCGACATTCGCATGGAAGTGGTGCGTCGCCGACTCGACTACGAGCGTGACCCCGAGGCATTTGTCGCTCGGTACGTATCCGCCGATGAGGAGTTGGCGTCCGAAATCCTCACGGCGCGTGAGAAATTGGACTCGGTCGAGCTGAGCAACCGCGAACTGCGTCGTATCGCCTCGCTGTGTGCGTCGTTCGACGTCGACGGTATGCGCGCGGACTTGGTGCTGGCGCGCACCGCGACGGCCCACGCTGCCTGGCGCGGCGACAGTGAAGTCACTGCGGAGGACGTACGAGTAGCGGCGGAACTGACGCTGCCGCATCGCCGCCGCCGCGATCCGTTCGACGAGCCCGGCTTGGATCAGCAGCAGTTGGACGATGCGCTCGAGCAGGCCGATCAGGATGCTCAGTCGCAGGTAGAGGACGACGCGCGCGACGGAGAGCCCGAACCTCCCGAGAATCCCGAAGACCGTGGCCCGGAAGATGGCGGCTCCGATGACGGCGGTCCCGGAGACGAAGGGCCGGACGACGACGGGCCTGACGACGACGGCCCGGACGACCCTGACGGACCTGGTGGGGGAGTGCGCGCCACCGATCGTCCCTCGGCTCCACCGGCCGGCGAATTCAAGGCCAAGCTCCTCGAAGTTCCGGGAGTCGGTGAAGGTGCACCGGGACGACGCTCGCGGTCCATGTCGTCCCGTGGACGAGTTGTGCGGTCCACGCGGGAGCGTGGGCACGGATTGCATCTGACGAGCACGGTCTTTGCCGCAGCCGAGTCTCAAGTTGCCCGTGGTCGCACTGCTGGACGGTTGCGGCTGGCACCGGCTGACCTCCGCGGCGCGATACGTGAAGGGCGAGAAGGCAATCTGATCGTTTTCGTTGTCGACGCGTCGGGGTCGATGGCAGCACGCGACCGCCTCTCCGCGGTCACCGGTGCGGTTGTCTCGTTGCTCCGCGACGCCTATCAGCGCCGCGACAAGGTCGCCGTCATCACTGTCCGTGGTCGTGAAGCGGAGCTCGTACTGCCGCCGACATCTTCGGTGGACATCGCTGTCCGTCGCTTGCAGTCGATGCGTACCGGCGGCAAATCCCCACTCGCAGAGGGATTCCTGCGTGCTCGCGAAGTGGTTCTGCGTGAACGACTTCGTGACCCGCAGCGTCGCGCCCTCGTCGTCACACTCACCGACGGCCGGGCAACCGGCGGCAAGGACGCGCTGCACCGCGCCCGCGTCGCCGCGCATCTTCTCGCCGACGCGTCCGTCGCGTCCATCGTCGTCGACTGCGAGACCGGCCTCGTGCGTCTGGGGCTGGCGGCCGAGTTGGCGCGAGAACTACGTGGCGGATACGTCCGCCTCGCCGAATTGTCAGCGCAGCAGGTCGCGGGTGTCGTCCGCGCCGCAGCCTAGATCCCAGCTCAGGAGTTCACGATGCCCAAGGGTGTTCCCGAGACAGTTCCCGACGACGGTCTGACCACGCGTCAGCGTCGTAACGCGCCGGTACTTGCCGTGCACACCGGCGCGGGAAAGGGTAAGTCCACCGCCGCTTTCGGCATGGCGCTGCGTGCCTGGAATCAGGGGCTCGACATCGGCGTGTTCCAGTTCGTGAAGAGTGCCAAGTGGAAGGTCGGAGAGGAAGCCGCGTTCCGCGCGCTCGGAAACCTGCACGACGAAACCGGCGTCGGTGGGCCGGTGCAGTGGCACAAGATGGGCGAAGGTTGGTCATGGACACGCAAGGCCGGTAGCGAGGAAGATCATGCTGCTGCCGCTGCGGAGGGTTGGCAGGAGATCGCGAGAAGGCTTGCGAGCGAGGAACATCGATTCTATGTCCTCGACGAGTTCACCTATCCGCTCAAGTGGGGCTGGGTCGACGTCGACGAGGTCGTGCAGACACTGCGCGATCGTCCGGGCAACCAGCACGTTGTCATCACGGGACGCGACGCCCCGCAGGCGTTGATCGACGCCGCCGACCTCGTGACCGAGATGACCAAGATCAAGCACCCGATGGATGCCGGCCGAAAGGGCCAACGGGGCATCGAATGGTAAGTCCTTCCACTCCGGCCGTGGTGATTGCCGCTCCTGCCTCGGGTAGCGGAAAGACCACGGTGGCAACGGGATTGATCGGCGCGCTGCGACGGTCCGGTAGCAGCGTTGCACCCTTCAAGGTGGGGCCGGACTACATCGACCCGGGTTATCACGGACTCGCGGCAGGGCGGCCCGGACGCAACCTCGACACTGTTCTGGTGGGCCCGGATCGCATCGGACCGCTCTACCGGCATGGAACCGCTGGTTGCGACATCGCCGTGGTCGAAGGCGTCATGGGTCTGTTCGACGGGAAGATCGACGAGGCAAACTCGCAGCCGTCGGCGGAGGGATCGACGGCGCAGGTCGCGTCGATCCTCGGTTCGCCGGTAGTGCTCGTGATCGACGCCCGTGGGCACAGTCAGAGTCTGGCCGCCGTACTCCACGGCTTCGCGACCTACGACGCAGGTGTGCGCATCGGCGGCGTCATTCTCAATCGCGTCGGGAGCGCTCGTCACGAGCAGGTGTTGCGTCATGCGTGCGACAAGGTCGGCGTCGCAGTGCTCGGGGTTGTGCCACGGTTGACGGAACTCGAAGTTCCCTCCCGGCACCTCGGCCTGATTCCGGCGGCCGAGCACGGCGCCGCCGCTGTGGCCGCAGTGGACGCTATGTCCGATTTGATTGCCTCGCACGTCGATCTGGGTGCTGTTCGCGCACTGGCCGCCTCGAACGTGAGTGCAGCTGCATGGGATCCGGTTGGCGAGGTCGGCGCACACGCAGAGTCTCGGCCTGTGGTTGCCATGGCGGGTGGCCCGGCCTTCACCTTCGGCTACGCCGAGCACCGGGAGCTGTTGACTGCTGCCGGCGCGGACGTGCAGGTGTTCGACCCGTTGCGGGACGAGCTTCCTGCGGGAACTGCCGCTCTGGTCCTTCCCGGTGGCTTCCCGGAAGAACACGCGGTAGACCTTGCGGCCAATACCGTACTGCTGCAGCAGGTTCGCGATCTGGCGGACGGCGGCGCACCGATCCACGCCGAGTGTGCCGGTCTGCTCTACCTCGCTCGCAGCTTGGACGGTCACAGCATGGCCGGTGTTGTCGGGGTGGATGCGACATTCGGGAAACGCCTGACCCTCGGGTACCGCGAAGCAGTGGCGATCAGCGACTCCAGCCTCTTCGAAGCAGGCTCCCGCGTCACCGGTCACGAGTTCCACCGAACGTCTCTCGTCTCGGCAGACGCGGACGGTTGCGGAAGTGCGTGGGGGTGGCGGCCCTGGGACGGCGGCAGTGTCCGCGAAGGATTTGTTCGCGGCGGCGTCCACGCGTCGTATCTCCACACTCATCCGGTGGGGCAGCCCGAATCGATCGCGAAGTTCGTCGATGCCGCACGGGGATGACCTCTGTATAGGCGTGGGATTCACGACGAGTGTCACCGCGAAGAACATCGTCGCTGCGGTGAAGGCTGTGCCGGCGGCGCAAGGGAAGATCGTGGTACTCGCCACTGTGGCGGCAAAAGCTGAGTCTTCGGCTCTTCTGACAGCGGCCCATGAACTGAACGTCCCGATTGTGAGTTTCGCCCCGGACGTACTTGCGCGAGTTCAAGTTCCGTCACCATCGCCTCGCGTCGAGAACGCCGTCGGAACGGCAAGCGTCGCGGAAGCGGCTGCGATCCTCGCGTCCGGGGGCGGCCGACTTGTGCTGGCCAAGACTGCCAGGGATGGAGTGACCGTGGCCGCGGCCCGTAAAGTTCCCTCCAGCTTGACCAATTCTGACAACGAAACGGAGTGCGAGTGAGCGAGTCCACCGCAGACGAGACCAACTACCTGGTCGGCCTCAACCTGACCGATCGACGCGTGGTCGTGTTCGGCGGCGGCACTGTGGCTCAGCGCCGACTCGGACTGCTGGTCGCCTCTGGTGCCCGCGTTCACGTCATCAGTCGCGCGTTCACTCCAGCCGTCGAAGGTATGGCCACTGCCGGTCAGATCACGGTCGAAGAGCGCCCGTACGCCGACGGCGACCTCGAAGGTGCGTGGTACGCCATCGCCTCGACCGACGAGCCGGAAACCAATGCGGCGATCGTCGCCGAAGCGGAGCGTCGCCACATCTTCTGCGTGCGCGCCGACAACGCGAAGCACGGCACCGCCGTCACTCCCGCGAGCGCCGAGTACGACGGTATGAGCATCGGAATTCTGGCGGGCGGCGATCACCGCCGTTCGGCAGCAGTCCGCACCGCCGTCGTCGAAGGTCTTCAGTCGGGCGTGCTCGCCGATACGGCCGAGCCTGCCGCTGCGGGTGTTGCTCTCGTCGGTGGTGGCCCCGGTGATCCCGATCTGATCACCGTGCGCGGACGCCGTTTGCTCGCCCGCGCCGACGTCGTCGTGGCCGACCGATTGGCTCCGCCGGAGTTGCTCGCCGAACTGGGTCCGGACGTAGAGGTGATCGACGCCGCGAAGATCCCGTACGGCCGTGCCATGGCTCAGGAGGCCATCAACGCCGCGCTGATCGACAACGCGAAGGCAGGCAAGTTCGTGGTCCGCCTCAAGGGCGGGGACCCGTACGTCTTCGGACGGGGATACGAAGAACTCGAAGCGTGTGCCGCTGCCGGCGTTCCGGTGACCGTAGTGCCCGGAATCACGAGCGCGATCTCGGTCCCGTCGGCCGCAGGCATCCCGGTCACCCACCGCGGGGTCACCCACGAGTTCGTCGTCGTCAGTGGGCACGTGGCTCCGGATCATCCGGATTCGCTGGTCGACTGGTCGGCGCTGGCCAAGTTGCGCGGCACGATCGTGCTGCTCATGGCGGTCGAGCGCATCGATCAGTTCGCGAAGGCACTCGTCGACGGTGGACGCCCGTCAACCACGCCGGTCACCGTGATCCAAGAGGGCACTCTGCGCACCCAGCGTGAACTTCGGGCCGATCTGGCGACCGTTGCTCAGCGCGTCAAGGACGAGGAGATCAAGCCTCCGGCGATCATCGTGATCGGGCCGGTCGCGGGCTTTTCCGTCGACGCTGGGTAACGTGAAGTCTTGTGTCTGACTCCCCAACATCTGAAACCGCTTCGGCGAATGCCCCGGTAGCGACTCGAGTCATCGGGCTTGCCATCATCGTCCTGAGTGGTTTGCAGATGATGGTGGTGCTCGACGGTACTGTCGCGAACCTCGCTCTGGCGCCATTGCAGGCCGACCTCGGGCTGAGCGACAGCGGCCGCAACTGGGTGTTGACCTCCTACGCGCTTGCGTTTGGTGGGCTCATGCTCCTCGGTGGTCGGCTCGGCGACGCGTTCGGACGCAAGAAGATGTTCATCGCGGGAGTCTCGCTGTTCACGGTGGCGTCGTTGCTCTGTGGACTCGCCCTGAACGAGGGCATGTTGATCGCAGCGCGGGCGCTTCAAGGTGTCGGCGCAGCCGTGGCGTCGCCCACTGCCTTCGCCCTTGTTGCCACGACTTTCGCCGCGGGTCCGGCTCGTAATCAGGCCATCGCGATTTTTGCCGCCATGACGGGCGTCGGATCGATCGCCGGTCTGATCATCGGCGGCGCATTGACCGAGGTGTCGTGGCGTCTGATCTTCCTCATCAACGTCCCGATCGGCATCGCGCTCGTCGGCATGGCGTTCCGCGCCCTTCGCGAGACGAATCAGACGCGTCTGGCTTTGGATGTCCCCGGCGCGATCCTCGCGACTCTCGGGTGCACCGGTGTTGTTTTTGCTCTCACCGAAGGCCCGGAAATGGGATGGGGGAGTATCGCCGTCATCGGGGCATTGGCGGCCGGATTGGTCGCCCTCGCCGCCTTCCTCTTCGTCGAGCGAACTGCGGACAACCCGCTCTTGCCCTTCTCGTTGTTCGCCGATCGCAACCGTGTCGCGACGTTCCTCGCCATCTTCTTCGTCGGTGGCGCGATGTTCAGCATGACGGCTTTCGTCGCGCTGTTCGTGCAGGACATCATGCAGTATTCGCCGTTGCGTGCCGGTATCGCGTTCATTCCGTTCGCGTTCGGATTGGGCGCCGCCGCGTCGGTTGCTTCCAAGCTCGCCGTGAAGGTTCAACCCCGCTGGCTGGTCCTCACCGGCGTCGTGATCATGATCGTCGGACTCCTCTACGGCTCTACTCTCGATTCCGACTCCACCTACCTGGCCAACTTGTTCGTGCCCGTGATCGGGATCGGATTCGGTATCGGCCTCGCGATGGTGCCCTTGCCACTGTGCGCGATCGCCGGTGTCCCGGAGACCGAGATCGGCCCGCTGACCGCAATCTCCCAAGTTGCCCAGACGCTCGGTGGACCATTGGCGCTGTCGGTGATCGGTGCAATGGCGACGTCCAAGACGCTCTCGCTCGGCGGCACTTCGGGCAAGGCAGCGGACATGAATCCGGCGCAATTGATCGCACTCGGAGAGGGGTACACCTTCGCACTTGTGGGCTGCGCGGTCTGCGCCGTGTTCGCCGGTATCGCGGCGCTGTGCATCAGGTTCACACCTTCTCAGGTAGCCCAGGCTCAGGCTGCGGAGAAGGCAGCTCAGGGAATCGCCTGATCAGTCCTGTTTTTCCGCTTCGCTAGCCGATACGATCGTTGCAGGACGTGCCGAGAGTCTCGACGGATCGGGGTGCCGTGATGCGGATCGCGGACATATTGCGAAACAAGGGCAACAGCATCGTCACGATCGACGCCCACACGACGGTCAACGGGCTGCTGTGCGATCTTGCCCGCCACAACATCGGAGCCATGGTGGTGGTCGACGACGACGCGGTGGTCGGCATCATCTCCGAACGCGATGTCGTTCGACGCCTGCACGAGCGTGGCCCGGACCTTCTCGGGATCCAGGTTTCCGAGGTCATGACCGCTCTGATGTACACGTGCGTTCCGGCAGACGCAGTGGACAGCATTGCCGCGATCATGACCGAGCGTCGAATCCGGCATCTGCCGGTGATCGAGGACGGCAACCTCCTCGGCATCGTCAGTATCGGTGACGTGGTGAAGAGCCGCATCGACGAGCTCAAGAGCGAACGCGATCAGCTCGAGTCGTACATCGATCAGGGCTGATCGATAGGTTGTCGCACGGTGACTACTCTCGTGTGATGGCCGCATTCCAGGAATCCACAGCAGACACGGTCACCATCGTGGCCGGCCTCGAGAGCACGTTCGCCGACGAACTCGGCGCTCTGACGGTGCCGTGGCAAGGTGCTGCCGCCCCTGACCCGCAGTTGCTCGTGGTGAACGAGCAGCTGGCTGCGTCGTTGAGATTGGACGTAGCAGCGCTGCGAAGTGTGGACGGGATCGGCGTCCTGTCCGGGTCGACGGTGCCGGACGGGGCCACACCGGTGGCGATGGCGTATGCGGGTCATCAGTTCGGTGGGTATGCACCAATTCTCGGAGACGGTCGGGCGTTGTTACTCGGCGAACTCGTCAGCAGTGCCGGGCAGCGAGTGGACTTGCATCTGAAAGGCTCCGGGCGCACACCGTTCTCTCGGGGCGGCGACGGGTATGCGGTCGTAGGGCCGATGCTGCGCGAATATCTCGTCAGCGAGGCGATGAATGCCCTCGGTGTCCCCACTACGCGCGCGCTGTCGGTGGTGGCGACGGGCCGAGACGTTCGCCGCAACGGCGCAGAACCCGGTGCCGTGCTTGCACGGATCGCGTCGAGTCACCTACGCGTTGGGACCTTCGAGTTCGCGGCCCGGCAGGGCGAGGTCTTGCAGCCGCTCACCGACTACGCGATCGCCCGGCACTACCCGGAGCTGACCGAACTTCCGTCAACGGGTACACACAATCGCTATCTGAGGTTCCTCGAGGCGGTCGTCGAGGCGCAGGCGTCACTGGTGGCGAGGTGGATGCTCATCGGTTTCGTGCACGGGGTCATGAACACCGACAACACGACAATTTCGGGAGAGACCATCGATTACGGTCCGTGCGCCTTCCTCGACGCATTCGATCCGGCGGCAGTGTTCAGCTCGATCGACCACGGGGGCCGCTATGCGTTCGGCAATCAGCCCGCTGTACTGAAGTGGAATCTGGCGCGCTTGGCAGAAACACTGTTGCCGCTGATCGATTCCGCACCCGACAATGCGATTTCCGCGGCGTCGGCAGTTCTCGAGACCTTCGACGAGCGCTACGAGGGACACTATGCGGCCGGTCTCGCGGCAAAGATCGGTCTGGCCCAGCCGTTTGTCGATCGGGCGCTCGTCGACGATCTGCTGACGTTGTTGGCGGAACACGGAGCAGATTGGACAGGCAGTTTCCGCGCACTCGCAGACGAATTGCGCGGAAATTCGGCGCCTCTCGACCAACTCGTGCCACGGGAGCACATCGCGCCCTGGTTGCAGCGGTGGCAGGGAGCCCTGACCGAAAACGGACAAGGGGCCGCGGAGACCGCGAGCGCGATGGATCGCGTCAACCCGCTGTACATTCCGCGTAATCATCGGCTCGACGCTGCCCTGCGCGCCGCGACCGACGGCGACCTCGCTCCATTCGAGAAGCTGCTGGAGGTTGTCACGCATCCATTCGACCGACGCGACGAGTGGGCTGACTACACCGAGGCGGCTCCGCGGTCTTTCAGCGAGACGTTCCAAACCTTCTGCGGCACTTGACAGACGAAGCCATCAATCCGTCAGGATGATCAGTTCACGCTCCGACGCGATTTCCACCCGCAGGCCGGCCTTCGACGCCACCCGCGCGACACCCTTGATATCGGTCGGTTCGGCGCGCGAGACCACCAGCGCACGGGCGAGCAGACCCTTGTGGTGCTTGTTGAAGTGACTGACCACCGTCCGGGTGCCGTCCGGCTTCTCGGTGAGGACCGTTGCAATCAAGGCGTCCGGAACGGGACCGAGGTCTTGGTACGTACCCGATCGCAGATCGACGACCAGCCCGTCGGCTTCGGCAGCCAACGCCTTCGGCAGTTCCGGCTTCCACAGGGAGCGGAGCGTGCCCATTCCGGGCAGCTTGGACCCGCCGGAAAGGCGGTAGGCGGGGATCAGATCTCCTGCGCGGACAGCACCGAACAGAGCGGAACCAATGGCGATCCGATCGAGCGCCTTCGCCTTCTGGGCGCGGGTGAACGACTTTGCGTCGAGGGCGTCGAAGAGCACGCCGGTGTAGCGCTGCAGTGCGGGCCGCGTCGCGGACACCCACAGCTTGGCGTTGCGTTCCACTTCGTCTGCTTGCGTCGGACCGAGCCCGAGCGCTTCGCACGACGCCTCGACGTCAGCGGCCAGATCGACCAGCGTCTGAACCAGCAATTCGCGCGTTTCGGTCAACTGTGGCATCGACAGTTCGGCCAGATCGAGGGGCGCATCCTTGCCGCCGTCGGACTTGGTTTCTGAGGGAGGCAGCAGTACAAGCACGCTGTAACCGTACCGAGGCCCGCTCGGCCGACTGCGGCGACTATCCTTACACCTCGTGATTACCCGTCTGTCCCACCTGTTCCTGCGTACCCTGCGTGACGATCCCTCGGACGCCGAAGTTGCCAGCCACAAACTGCTGGTTCGTGCCGGCTACGTGCGTCGTATCGCTCCAGGCGTCTACTCGTGGTTGCCGCTGGGATTGCGGGTGCTGCGCGAGGTTGAGCGTGTTGTCCGTGAAGAAATGAATGCAATTGGCGGACAGGAAATCCTGCTGCCTGCGCTGCTCCCGCGCGATCCCTACGAAGCGTCGAACCGCTGGACCGAGTACGGCCCCAACCTGTTCCGCCTCAAGGACCGCAAGGGCAACGACTACATGCTCGGCCCGACCCACGAGGAGCTCTTTGCTCTGACGGTCAAGGGTGAGTACAACTCCTACAAGGACTTCCCGGTCACCCTGTACCAGGTGCAGACCAAGTACCGCGACGAAGAGCGTCCGCGTGCCGGCATTCTGCGCGGCCGCGAGTTCCTGATGAAGGATTCCTACTCCTTCGACCTGACCGACGAAGGCCTGACGGAGTCGTACCAGGCGCATCGCGGCGCCTACGAGAAGATCTTCACGCGTCTGGGCGTCAAGTACGTCATCGTCTCGGCCACCTCCGGTGCGATGGGCGGCAGCGCGTCCGAGGAGTTCCTTGCCGAGAGCGAGATCGGCGAAGACACCTACGTCCGCTGCCTCGAATCCGGCTACGCCGCCAACGTCGAGGCCGTCAAGACTGTTGTTCCCGATTCGATTCCGTTCGACGGGCTGCCCGAAGCCAAGGTGTACGACACCGCGAACACACCCACCATCGACACCCTGGTGGACTGGGCGAACGGCGCTGATCTCGGCCGTACCGTCACCGCCGCCGACACACTCAAGAACATCATGGTCAAGACCCGCCTGCCCGGCGGCGAGTGGGAACTGCTCGGTATCGGCATCCCCGGCGACCGTGAGGTCGACGAAAAGCGCCTCGAAGCTTCGCTCGAGCCGGCCGAGTTCGTGATGATCACCGAGACCGACTTCAAGAACAACCCGTTCCTGGCCAAGGGTTACATCGGCCCGAAGGCTCTGCAGGCCAACGGCGTTCGCTATCTTGTCGATCCGCGTGTCGTCGACGGCACCAGCTGGATTACCGGCGCCGACGAAGACGGCAAGCACGTGGTCGGCCTCGTTGCCGGTCGCGACTTCACCCCTGACGGAACCATCGAAGCCGCCGAGGTTCGTGACGGCGACGCCTCTCCCGATGGAGCCGGCACGCTGGTCTCGGCTCGCGGTATCGAGATCGGGCACGTTTTCCAGCTCGGCCGCAAGTACACCGACGTCTTCACCGTCGACGTCCTCGCCGAGAACGGCAAGCCCGTCCGCCCGACCATGGGTTCGTACGGCGTCGGCGTCTCGCGTCTGGTGGCCGTCATTGCCGAGCAGCATCACGACGAAAAGGGCCTGCGCTGGCCTGCCGAGGTTTCACCGGCCGACGTCTACCTCGTCATCGCGAACAAGGACGAGACCGCGCGCGAAGGCGCCGAAGGCCTCGCCGCGCAACTCGACCGTGCCGGACTCGAAGTAATCCTCGACGACCGCAAGGCATCGCCGGGCGTGAAGTTCAAGGACTCCGAGCTGATCGGCGTTCCACTGATCGTTGTCGTCGGACGCGGTTGGGCCGACGGCAAGGTCGAAATTCGCGACCGCTTCACTGGCGAGAGCCGTGAGATCGACGCCGACTCGGCGATCGAGGAGATCATCAGCGCAGTTCGCGGCTGATTCGAATAGTCGTCTGGGCCGCCGCAGCCACCTTCCGAGGTGTCTGCGGCGGCCCTTCTTTTCTGCCACAATCGTGGCTATGGAACGCGAACCGGATTGGGCAGAAGTCGACGGTTACCTTGTCTCCACGTTGGTAGGTGAAGATCCGGTTCTCGACGCGGCACTCGCCGCCAATTCCGAGGCAGGTCTCCCGCCCATCGACGTGGCGCCGAACCAGGGCAAGCTCCTCAATCTTCTGGCGCGAATGTGCCTGGCGCGCAATGTTCTCGAGATCGGAACGCTCGGCGGATACAGCACGATCTGGCTCGCTCGCGCGGTCGGCCCCTCGGGCCAGGTCATCACGCTGGAATTCGATCCCACCCATGCGGATGTCGCTCGGGCGAATATCGAGCGCGCCGGCTTGGCTGACCGTGTCGACGTCCGCGTCGGGGCCGCGCTCGACAGCCTCCCGTCGATCGCGAAGGAAGAGTTGGGACCTTTCGACTTGGTCTTCATCGACGCCGACAAGGAGAACAACACCGAGTACGTGCGGTGGGCGTTGGCCCTTTCGCATCCCGGAACCGTCATCATCGTGGACAACGTGGTGCGTGGGGGACATGTGTCCAACCCGGATATCGACGACGAGCGCGTCAAAGCGAGTCGAGCGGTGTTGGAGATGATCGCGGCCGAGCCGAAACTCGACGGCACCGCCATTCAAACCGTGGGTTCGAAGGGATGGGACGGGTTTGCCGTTGCAGTAGTGAACGAGTGAGCGCAGACTCGAAGCGGTGAGGATGCTGGGGGCAGCAAAGGCGGCATGGCGATGGGTGCGCAGTGCTCCCGGTACCTACGTCTGGTTGCTGGCCCTGCTGTTCACCACGCTCTTCCTTCGGCATCTGCCCGACAATGTCGAGGAGCGTTTTCTCGGCAAGCGCTCGACCAATCTGCATCACCTGGCCGAAGACCCGCTGCGAGTCCTGTTCTCGAGTGCCTTCTGGCTCGAAGGTGGCGGTTGGTTGGGATACCTGGTTCTCTTCACCATCTTTCATGCAACGGCTGAGCGTTGGCTCGGGACGTGGCGGTGGCTGTGTGTTGTCGTCATCGCCCACGTCGGAGCCACGTACATCAGCGAAGGTGTTCTGTACGAAGGTATTCGGCACGGATACGTGGCGGATTCGGCGGTCAACACTCTCGACGTGGGAGTGAGCTACGGTCTGGCCGGCATCATGGGGATTCTGGTGTACCGCATCGTCGATCCGTGGCGATACATCTATCTCGCGGGGTTGCTGCTCTTCTATGGTGTACCTCTGATTTTCGCCACCAATTTCACCGCCATCGGCCACATGTCTGCGTTGTTGCTCGGGTTGGCGTGCTACCCGATGACGCGCGCTCGGGCCGGCACGTGGAATCCGATGGACCTGTGGCATTCGCGAAGAATCGCAGGTCTTCCATGAATCGCACCGCGGAAAGTTACCCGCTGGTAGTTTAGCGTCATCGACGAAAGGTAATGACGTGTCTGGCACCGATGGATTGCTCTTCAACCCCCATACTTACGACCCAGCTCAGTTCGATCCGGAGACCCGCCGTTTGCTGCGAGCCACCATCGAATGGTTCGAGAGCCGCGGCAAGAAGCAACTTCTTCAGGACGACCTCGACGCCGTGTGGGTCTCCGACTTTCTCGAATTTGTCGGCAAGGAGAAGTTGTTCGCGACGTTCCAGACTCCGGCGGCATTCGCCGACGGTGACGAGAACCGTCGTTGGGACGGTGCCCGCAACGCAGCTCTGAGCGAGATCTTCGGTTTCTACGGGCTGGCGTACTGGTACGCGTGGCAGGTCACGATCCTCGGACTCGGACCGATCTGGATGAGTGACAACGACGCTGCGAAGAAGCGTGCAGCGCAGGAACTTGCCGACGGTGGTGTCATGGCGTTCGGGCTGTCCGAGCGCGACCACGGCGCCGACGTGTACTCCACCGACATGCTCCTCACTCCCACCGACGGCGACGTCGCCTTCCGCGCGAGCGGCGAGAAGTACTACATCGGAAACGGCAACGTAGCCGGAATGGTGTCTGTGTTCGGGCGTCGTACCGACGTCGAGGGCCCCGAAGGCTACGTGTTCTTTGTCGCCGACAGTGCACATCCGAACTATCAGCTCGTGGACAACGTCCTGCGCGGGCAGATGTATGTCAGCAATTTCCGCCTCGACGATTACCCGGTGCGCGAGGAAGACATTCTGCACACCGGCGTCGCCGCATTCGAGGCCGCGCTCAACACGGTCAACGTCGGAAAGTTCAACCTCTGCACCGGCTCCATCGGCATCACCGAGCATGCGTTCTTCGAGGCAATCACTCACGCGCAGAATCGAATTCTGTACGGCAATCCCGTCACGGATTTCGCCCACGTTCGCGCCGCCTTCGTCGACGCGTACTCACGTCTGATCGCGATGAAGCAGTTCAGTGCGCGGGCGGTCGACTACTTCCGCAGCGCCAGCCTCGAGGACCGTCGCTACCTGCTGTTCAATCCCATGACCAAGGCCAAGGTCACCTCCGAAGGTGAGAAGGTGGTCGGGTTGCTGCACGATGTGATCGCAGCCAAGGGATACGAGAAGTCCACGTACTTCCGCGAGGCAGCGCAGATGATCGGCACGCTGCCCAAGCTCGAGGGCACCGTCCACGTCAACGTCGGCCTGATTCTCAAGTTCTTGCCGAACTATCTGTTCAACTCGGCGCAGTTCCCGGAGATCGTCACGCGCGACGACGCCGCCGACGACGAGTTCTTCTGGAACCAGGGGCCTACCCGCGGCGCTGCGAAGATTCAGTTCCACGAGTGGAAGCCCGTCTACGAGAAGCACTCTTCGATTCCGAACGTCGCCCGTTTTTACGAGCAGGCGATCGCGCTCACCGAATTGCTCACTGCTGCAGCGCCGGACGCGCAGCAGCAGAAGGATCTCGATTTCATGCTCAACGTCGGGCACCTGTTCTCTCTCGTCGTCTACGGTCATCTGATTCTCGAACAGGCCGAGATCAGCGGGCTCGACGCCGACGTTGTCGATCAGATCTTCGACTTCCAGATTCGTGACTTCTCGGGATACGCGATCGCACTGCACGGAAAGCCGTCGTCGACACCCGAGCAACAGAAGTGGGCCCTGGCCGCGGTGCGGAAGCCTGTTGTCGACAGTGAACGCTTCGACCGGGTGTGGCAGCAGGTCAAGGCGTACGACGGTGCATACGAGATGCGCGCATGACCGCGCCGGTGACGCGCGAGCAGTTGATGGCCGTCGTGGAGGGATCCCCGAAAGCCGTCGGCGCGCATGACCGCTCGACCTGGGTGGCCCTGTTTGCCGGCGACGGACAGGTCAACGACCCTGTAGGTTCACGTCCGCACAACGGTCAGGCGGCGATCGAGAGTTTCTACGACACGTTCATCGCCCCCAATTCGATCACCTTCCATGTCGAGCGCGACATCGTGTGCGGCCGGACGGTGTGGCGCGATCTGGGCCTCGCTACCGAGATGTCGACCGGAGTCGTTCTCGACGTTCCGATGCACTTGCGCTACGACTTGGTGGGGGAGCCCGATTCCTTGCGGATCGGAACCCTCTACGCGCATTGGGAATTGGCGACGATGTTGAGCCAGCTCGCGACTGCTGGTGTGGCGGGGGTGAAGGCGGCCGCGAAGTTGACGCCGCAGTTGCTCTCGAACCAGGGGATCGGCGGGGCGCTCGGGTTCTCGCGCGGCATCTTCGGCGTCGGAGACAAAGGCAAGAAGGCAGCGTCGCGGTTCCTCGATGCGGCCGCTGTCGGCCGAACGCCGCCGGTACCCGTCGAGCTTCCGGCGGGGACGCAGTTGTCCAACGCTGATGTCAACGCTCTGCTCACCGGCGTGACGAAGAGCAAGATGCTGGTTGCCGGTCGCACCGTGACGGCGAGCGTCATCGTGTGCGGGGAACCGGCCATCGCATTATTCGGCTTCGAGGCGAGCGGTCATCGACTCAATCGGGTGCGTTTCTTCACCGAGAGCTGACATAGAGCCCTCCACATGCAGGTCAGGCTCGGCGCGCCACTCCGGCGCGCCGAGCCTTCGCTTTTCTGAGAATTGTCAGATCGCCCCGAGATCCGCAGACAGCCAGTGCTGCGGATTCATGTAGATCGCTACCTGTTCGCCCAACTGCGATCGCGCGAATTCGAGATACCCGTCGACCTTGTCCGGAGCCAGGTAACGCCGCGAGACTTCGACCAGCATCTCGTCGGTGCCCGGAACGATCTTGTCGACGGATCCGCTGACGCTGACGTAACGGATTGTCGGATCGAGCCTTTCGGCCATCAACGAGAAATGCCCGGCCGACTCGATGAGTCGTGCCTTTCGCGAATCCTTGCCCGTGAGGATCCATGGTTTGCCACCGGGTGAGTACAGGTACCAGATCGGGACGGTCAACGGACCGCGCTCGGTGCCGTCCGCCACGGACAGCGCCCCGATGTGGGGTTCGGCCAGGAACTGTTCACGCTCATTTTCGGAGAGTGCCATTCCTCGAGATTACCGCGACGTTTGACATGGCGTTGTGACTCCGTACACAATCGGTGTGCTCATTATGAACAGGCGTTCGCAATGCGAACACGTTTCGATCCGAACTACTGGATCCCAACCGGTCGCGAACGCCCACAAGCAGTGAATGTCGAGGATCCGATGACCGCACCGCATACGCAGTCGAGTTCAATCACCGGTTCGCCTGGGGCGCGTGCCGCAATGTGGGTAGCACCGTTGTGTTGGATCGCTGTGCTTCTGGACGGATTCGACCTGGTCGTACTCGGCGCGGTCATTCCTTCGCTTCTCGACTACGACGCGTGGGGTTTGAGTACCGGCACGATCACGATGATCTCGACCTTCGGGCTCATCGGCATGACCATCGGCGCCCTCGTCATCGGCACTCTCACCGACGTCATCGGTCGACGCCGCGCGCTGCTGTACGCCGTTGCCGCATTCTCGATTCTGACTCTGTTGTGCGCAATTGCGCCCAATCCGTTCATCTTCGGGCTGCTGCGCTTCTTTGCCGGTGTGGGGCTGGGTGGCGCCCTACCGACGGCATTGGCTCTGGTCAACGAATTCTCGAAGAAACAAGGCGGTGGATCTGCGTCGACCATGCTGATGACCGGCTACCACGTCGGCGCCGTTGCCACCGCAGCGCTGGCGCTCGTCGTGATCGAACCTTTCGGTTGGCGAGCGATGTTCGTTGTCGGCGCACTTCCTGCCGTCGCCCTGATTCCACTCATGTTGCGGTATCTGCCGGAATCCCCGTCGTACCTTCTCGCTCACGGAAAGCGTGCCGAAGCCGAGGAAATCGCTGCCCGTTACGGAGTCGAACTCGAGATTGCGCCCACGTCCGAAGTTGAGCGCGCCGAAGCCGCCAATCCCGTTCGCGCACTGTTCTCTTCGAAGTTCCTGCGCAACAGCATCGCCATCTGGATCACCAGTTTCATGGGCTTGCTGCTCGTCTACGGATTGAACACGTGGCTTCCGACGATCATGCGTGAGGACGGTTACAACCTCGGGGCGTCGTTGACGTTCCTTCTGATCCTCAATGCCGGCGCCGTCGTCGGACTCTTGATCGCCGGGGGCGTCGCGAACAAGATCGGCCCGCGGACTGCAGCCATCGTGTGGTTCGCCGGAGCTGCACTGTTCCTGGCGCTTCTGAGTGTGAAGGTGTCGTTCGGAATCTACGTGATGGTCTTCCTCGCCGGATGCTTCGTATTCAGTGCGCAGGTACTGGTCTACGCCTTCACGAGCGCCAATCACCCACCTCAGATTCGCGCGACCGCGCTCGGATGGTCGGCAGGTGTCGGCCGGGTCGGTGCGATCTGTGGCCCGATCCTGGGCGGAGTCCTCCTGGGTGCGGGTTACGCCGTGCCGTGGGGCTTCTACGCTTTCGCGCTCGTCGGACTGCTCGGAGCAATTTCGATCTCCTGCACACGGGTGCGCACCTGAAATACCAGTTTCGCTGGTTGGCGTGCTACTGCTATCGTAAAACATGAGTATGAAGAGTAGCGCTATCGTCGCGCCGCAGGAACCGCTACCGATGCCATCGTCTCGATCCGGTTTGTGGTGGGGCTTGCTCGGTGTGCTGGCGTTCTCGTTCACCGTTCCGCTCACGAGGGTCGCCGTCGCGGATCTCGACCCCCTGTTCGTCGGTGCGGGCCGCGCTGTCGTTGCCGGGGCCCTTGCGATTGTGATGCTGTCGGTTACTCGCGCGACGCTTCCGACGCTTCGGCAGTGGTTTCGCATCGCACTCGTGACTGTTGGTGCGGTACTGGGGTTTTCACTGTTCACCACGTTTGCGTTGCAGACATCGCCGGCGAGTCACGCGGCAGTCGTGATCGGGCTACTTCCCGCTGCGACCGCGGTATTTGCGGTCGTCCGAGGAAAAGAGCGTCCCAGTAAGGGATTTTGGTGGGCAAGCGCCGCCGGCGCGGTATCGGTCGTAGGGTTCGTGGCGATTGCAAACGGCGGACTCGGCTCGTTTCATCTCGCTGATCTTCTTCTGTTCGCCGCGGTGGTGTGTGCAGCGCTGGCATATTCGGAAGGTGCGTTGCTGGCCCGCGAGATCGGGTCGTGGCAGACGATTGCCTGGGCATTGATTCTCGGACTGCCGGTCACGATTGCGTTGACGGTGGCGTCCATGGCCCAGGCTCCGGTCTCTGCCGATGTGAATTCGTGGCTTTCGTTTGCCTACCTGGGATGCGTGAGTATGTTTCTCGGGTTCTTTCCTTGGTACCGGGGTCTGGCGATCGGTCCCATTTCCACTGTGAGCCAAACACAGTTGGTTCAACCGGTGCTCAGCATTGCCTGGTCGGCGCTGATACTCGGTGAGACGTTGTCACCCTCGATCGTGGCCGGCGGTGTCGTCGTCATCGGGTGTGCCTGGCTTGCCCTGAAGGCGCGAGTGGCAGCGCCGCGTGCTGTGCCGGCACGCGACGCGACCACTGCTACTGATGAATCAGAAAAGCGGGCCGCCACCGAAGGCACTGCGGTGTGACGCCGGTTGTTTCCCGTTGGCGTCGGTGATTCCGTACTCGACGGCCGTCTCGGCGGTGATCAGTGTGTGACCGCTGCGCGCGTTCACTTCTGGATCGTTGGCCAATGCAGTGATGACTTGGCCGACGAATTCCGGGGTTTCGGCCTCGGCCAGTGAGAAGCCTTCGAAGCTCTCGATCCCACTCGCCTCCATCCGCTCGTTGCGGATCAACCCGAGCCAGAAGGAAAGTGCGGTGACGCCGGTCCCCTTCAATTCGACAGCCATGTCCGCGGCCATCTTGTCCAAACCTGCCTTCGACATCCCGTACAGGACAGAGTGCAGGTACCCGCGGGTGCCGAACGACGAGATGTTGCCGATCACTCCACTGCCCCGGGGAACCATCAACTTCGCCGCTTCCACCGAAGCAACGTAGTGGGCGCGCAGTCCGATTCCGATCAGCGAATCCCAATCGTCGATCGGCCTCTTCCAGAACGGATCGGCGAAGCCTGCATAACCCGCCGGGTTTGCCCAGACGTTGTTGACCAGAAGATCGAGGCGGCCTGACTGTTCCTCGGCGATGCGTGCAAACAGGTCGACGATCTGTTGATCGTCGGCGTGATCGCACTGCACGGCAATGCCGTGACCACCGCGCTCGGTGATCTCGGCTGCGGTGCGATCGAGTGGGCCGTCGTCGCCGACGGTTCCTCGGGCCGTCACGTACACCGTCCATCCGTCGCTTCCCAGCGCGAGGGCAATGCCCTTGCCGACGCTCCGGCTGGCACCGGTTACGAGCGCAACTTTTCCGTTCGTCGTCATCGCGGCCCACCCAACGAACCCTCGGCGATGTCAGCGTCCGGGGAAAGGGGAGTGGTGTTCGACCACGTCTCCGTGAAATGGCATTGACTCATTTTCCACATACCGTCCTCGATCACGTACTTGTCGTCGTATTCGCCGGTCATCAACTTCTCGGTGCGCCCGACGGTGTCGATCTGGCGGAACTGCAGAGCCCATCGCCCCACCGCCGACGTCTCCGAGGTCAGTGTGATGTCGGGATGCAATCCGTGATGCATGTCGAGGACCGCGTACCGGCCGTCGACCTTGCGAAGAGCGATCTTCTCGAAGATGTCCGCCATCGGCCCCGCGTCGTCGAAGGCGCCGAGGCGGCCGTAGTCGATCGACGCTCCGGAACGGATGAAGCTGTTGCGGAACCCAACTGGATCCTTGGCATCACATGCTCGCCAGTAGCCGTGCTTGAGCTTCTTGATTTCCTCGATCTGTTCGAGCGCGTCGAGGCGTTGTGCGAGATCCAACGTCGGTCCTTTTCGTCTGGGTTTCCCGGAGACATGTCGGATCGACTGTAGGGTGTCCTCAGTCACATGTGTGTAGTTTTTCCCAGTGACCGGTCAGGAATCGGTGTCGGTTTCGCTCGAGGATTCGTCGCCGGTGAGCGTGATCGCAGTCGAGTCGCTGAAGACGCTGCCCCAGAGCTCGCCGAGGGCTGGATCTTCTTCGGCGTGTTCGGGCGCCATCATTGCGAGCAGATTGTTGATCAGCATCCCGTTCGCGATGAACAAACGCGCTTGCTCGGGTGTGCAACCGGTGCGCTCGCGCAGCAAGGTGTAGATGCCGGACATGGCGTTCCGGGAGACGGCGGCGACATCATCGGTGCTGGTGGCGAAGCCGTGCAACATGACAAGCAGTAGATCTCGGTCGAGAACCAGCTCGCCGTAGGCGGATCCGAGTTCGGCCCAGAACTGCGGATTGCTCGGATCGATCGTGACCGTATCCAATTTGTCGTTGAAGGTGCGGACGATTTCGTCGAGCGCGCGCGTGAACACTGCGTGGAACAAATCTGCCTTGGTTCCGAACATACGCACGACGTAGGGCTGCGAGACACCGGCTTCCTTGGCGACGGCGTCCGTACTGGTCCCCGAGTATCCACCCTTTGCGAATGCTCGCGTTGCCGCGGCAAGGACCAACGCGCGACGTTCCGGTGCGCTCATCCTGCGGGTACGTGGTTCAGCTGCACCGATCGACATGTTGACACGTTATCACCGGATAGCTTAGTTTCGACCTAAGTAATCATTCGATGCCTTAAGGCACCTTCACTCGAGGAATCACGATGACCGTTTTGACGAAGTCCGGATCGGACGCCGCATCCGGGTCGGAAAGCAGTGGAGGACGTAAGGTTCCGATCGCGATAGTGATGGTTGCTGCCTCTCTGCCCATGTTCATGGCCACCCTCGACAACCTCGTGATGACGAGCGCGCTGCCGGTGATCGAGAAGGAGCTGAATGCGTCCGTCGGGCAACTTCAGTGGTTCATGAATGCGTACACGCTCTGCTTTGCGACGCTGATGCTTTCGGCGACGACGCTCGGCGATCGGTGGGGGCGCCGCAAGATGTTCGTGTTCGGGATCGGGCTGTTCACGGCGGCGTCGATTGCTTCGGCGTTGTCGACGACACCAAGCCTGCTCATCGCGGCCCGAGCCTTTCAGGGCGCCGGCGCTGCCGCGATCATGCCGCTCTCACTCACTCTCCTCGTGGCAGCGGTACCGGAAGCCAAGCGTGCCATGGCAATCGGCGTGTGGGGTGGCGTCTCCGGCCTGGGGATCGCGATGGGTCCCGTGGTCGGTGGAGCGGTAGTCGACGGGTTCTCGTGGCAGGGGATCTTCTGGATCAACGTGCCGGTTGCGATCGTCGCTGTTCCTCTCGCGTTGTATGCGTTGCGTGAATCGACCGGTCGCACACAGCCTCTCGACCTTCCCGGTGTCGCACTCGCCGGACTCGGTGTGTTCCTGGCGGTGTGGGGGATCGTTCACGGCAACGACGAGGGCTGGGGATCGCTTGGAGTAGTTGCGTCGTTGGTCGGTTCCGCAGTCGCGTTGGCACTGTTCGTTTTTCGCGAGATGAAGACCTCGCATCCGGTCATGCCCCTACGTCTGTTCCGCTCACGCAGCCTCTCGATGGCGAACGTCATCGGCTTGACCTTCTCGATCGGAATCTTCGGGGCGGTGTTCCTGCTCTCGCAGTACCTCCAGATCGTGATGGGCTACAGCCCGTTCCAAGCAGGCCTGCGGACGCTTCCGTGGACGGCAGCGCCGATGATCTTCGCGCCTCTCGCCGGTTTTCTGGCGCCGAAGGTCGGGCTCCGTTCGCTTCTGCTGACCGGTCTGTTGCTCCAGGCCGGAGCATTGTTCTGGTTGGCAGCGTTGATCGGTCCCGACGTGACGTACGGGTCGCTGGTTCCGGCTCTACTGATGGCGGGCATCGGCATGGGCCTGACCTTCGCGCCGAGCTCGACGGCGGTACTCGTCGACATGGACGAGCCTGATCACGGAACGGCCAGTTCGACCAACTCGACGCTTCGTGAGATCGGTGTTGCACTGGGAATCGCGGTTCTCACTGCAGTCTTCCTTGCCGCCGGCGGTGCCCTCACGCCACTCGGTTACGGAGATGCGCTGACACCTGCACTGCGCGTCGGCGGTTGCTTCGTGTTGGTGGCCGTGGTCGCGGCGTGGTTCGTGCCCTCGCATCGCAAGGCCTGAGCCGCTGTGCGCCTTTATTAACCGCCGGGGGTTAATAAAGGCGCACAGCAGTTACGAAGTCGGGTCCCCCGGGAACGCTGAGGTGGCCGGAGCGGTTCCCAGCGCGGACCGCCATCCGGCACCGCGGATTGCCGCATCGGTCAGGCCGTCGATTCCGAACGTGCGGAGTTGGTCGGTATCGACCTGTTCGACGAATGCCCGGTAGGTCACGGCGGTGTCGGATTCGATCTGTGCTGCCAGCTGTGCCGCGGTAACGGCGTCCGTCACCGGAAACGGGATCTCGTACGCTGCCGCGGCTGTCGGCGGGGTCACGCCCGCGTCGGTCGACAGGGCAACCAGCGCATCACGTCGCGCGCGGTGCGCTGCTGTGTGCGTGGCAACCTCGTTGACACGGGCAGGATTCGAAAACGCGGCAACCACTCCGTAAGCGAAGATCGCGGCATTCTCTGATTCGATTGCGGTCAGCAAGGCAGAACTCTCGGATCGACGGGTGTGCGAAGTGATCACGGAAGCAACACCGCAACCTGAGTCGAGCACGACGCGCTGATCGAACCGAGCAGGCCCGCGCGATAGCCGGACATCGTCCGAGCGAGGTCCGCGGCACTGCGCGCCGAATCGGCCAGCGAGGTACTCAAGGTTTCGACGCCCGCAGGAGCGTTTGCGACCGAGGTCGACGGGGGCGCTGTGGTCGTAGCGGCGCCGCTGCCCGCTGCTCGCGCAATCTCGGCGTCGAGTTCGAGTGCATGCGCTGTGCGTTCGGCGCTGATCGTGGTCAGTGATGCCGACTTGTCCGGTGCGAGTGCGATGGCGGCGGTTGCGGCTGCCGCGTCGGAGCGGGCTCGATCGGCCTGGGCCGTCAGCTGGTCGACTTCTGCAGCCGCCTCCGCTGTGCCGTTGTCGGTGCAGGCGGACAACGAGAAGGCAGCAGCGCCCAACGCTGCTGTTCCCGTCATCTTGAGCGCACTCCGCCGGGAGAGTGGGGTAGTAGTCATGGGCGTCAGCACCAGTCCATCGTGCCAGGTGGTCGGCCGATCGTTCGAATCCGCGGCACGTGTTCAAGTGTGACGTGCGTCGGGCACTCTGGTCACGGAGACGCGCAATGAGCGGTACTCTTGGATGCTTGCAGCATGTGGCACCTGGTGTCTTTTCATGCTCGCAGCCGCCCACGTCGACAGTCGACACAAGTCGGACAATCGACGACAACTGAAATGAGGAGTTCGCGAGATGCCGGTGCCATCCAGGGAGAGGGTGATCGAGCTGATCTCCGAACTCGTGCACGCCCAGGGTTATGACGTCGAAGACGTTGTCGTGACCAGTGCGGGCAAGCACAGCGCGGTGCGCATCATGGTCGACAGCGATGCCGGGATCGAGCTCGATGCCGCCGCGGAGATCAGCAGACTCGTTTCGGAACTTTTCGACACCCTCGAGGAAATCGGTGAAACGCCGTACACCCTCGAGGTGACCTCTCCGGGAATCGATCGCCCACTGACGCTCGATCGTCACTGGCGTCGGGCTCGCGGACGTAAAGCGCGAATCGATCTGGCCGGCGAGACCGTGGTGGGCCGTATCGGAACGTTGAACGACGATTCCGTGGCAGTTGTCATCGGTGGCCGTGGCGGACTGACCGTGCGCGAGATTGCACTGGGCGACGTTCAGAAGGCTGTAGTTCAGGTGGAGTTCTCGAAGCCCAGTGAGGCGGAGTTGGAACTCGCGGGCGGCATCCCGGAGGGGCGCGCAGTTCCCTCCGATGCGGTTGACCTCACCGAGGACTCGGGCGTGGACAGTGTCGAAGACGACGAAACAGAATTAGAAGACGTAGAAAACGAAGAAGGGTTCGACAAGTGAATATCGACATTGCAGCGTTGCGAGCGATCGAAGCCGAAAAAGGTGTCTCGATCGAAACTGTGATCGCCACGATCCAGACCGCGCTGCTGACGGCGTACCGCCACACCGAGGGGCACAAGCAGAACGCTCGGATCGATGTCAACATCAAGACCGGTTCGGTGCGAGTGATGGCGCACGACACCGATGCCGACGGCAACATGATCGGTGAGGAGTGGGACGACACTCCCGAGGGATTCGGACGCATCGCGGCCACCACCGCACGCCAGGTCATCCTGCAGCGTCTGCGCGACGCCGAGCACGAGCGCAGTTTCGGTGAGTTCTCGACCCATGAGGGTGAAATCGTCGGCGGTGTCATTCAGCGTGACACGCGTGCGAATTCCCGCGGAATGGTCGTCGTCCGAATCGGCAGCGAATCCAATGGCGCCGAAGGATTGTTGCCGCCTGCAGAACAGGTTCCCGGCGAGAACTACGAGCACGGTGAGCGCATCAAGTGCTACGTCGTCGGGGTTGCTCGCGGAGCCCGCGGCCCACAGATCACCCTCTCGCGGACCCACCCGAACCTGGTTCGCAAGTTGTTCGCACTCGAGGTTCCAGAGATTGCGGACGGCAGCGTCGAGATCATCAACGTCGCGCGCGAAGCGGGGCATCGTTCCAAGATCGCCGTCGCCTCACGTGTGCAAGGGCTCAACGCAAAGGGTGCATGCATCGGCCCGATGGGTCAGCGCGTCCGCAACGTCATGAGCGAACTCGCGGGGGAGAAGATCGACATCATCGACTTCGACGAAGATCCCGCGACGTTTGTGGGCAACGCACTTTCCCCGTCGAAAGTGGTCTCCGTCACTGTCGTCGATCCCGAGGCTCGTGCGGCCCGTGTCATCGTGCCCGATTTCCAGCTTTCGTTGGCCATCGGAAAAGAGGGTCAAAATGCCCGCCTGGCTGCGCGGTTGACGGGTTGGCGTATCGACATTCGTAGCGATGCGGCACCCGTTGGCGACGCGTCCGACCGGCCCGCCACGTCCAACGGATAACGGTGGAATGCAGTGATCGAGACGGTTCGGCGGTAGAGTGGACAATGGTTCGACGTGAGTCCTCGGATTCGGCGCGCGTGAAACCCGGTTCGCCGGTAAGAACGTGTGTGGGATGCAGGGAACAAGGGTCGGCTGTCGATCTGTTGAGGGTCGTGGTTGGTGAGCAGGGGCCGGAGGGTTCCCCGCTCGTCCCCGACGTATCGCGAAGACTCCCCGGTCGAGGTGCATGGCTGCACCTGGATCCGAGTTGTCTGAGCCTGGCAGAGCGGCGCCGAGCATTCAGCAGAGCACTGCGAGTGTCCGGAAATCTGGACACGTCCGCTGTCGACCAGCTGGTCGACGCAGTTCACACAAAAGCAGTACCTCTCGAGAAGAACAGGCACAAGCACTCATGAGCACACCGTGAAGCACCAACGATGAACGTCCATCGGCGATAACCCGAGGTCGTGCGGGACCCACATCTGTGGGATGCCTCCTGCTCGACCTCATCAGTGAGGAGAGCAGTGGCAGGCAAGGCCCGCGTGCACGAGTTGGCTAAAGAACTCGGTGTCACCAGCAAGGAACTACTCGCAACGCTCAAGGAGCAAGGCGAGTTCGTGAAGTCTGCGTCATCCACAGTGGAGGCGCCCGTCGCCCGTCGTCTGCGGGAGTCGTTCCCGTCGGCAGGCGGAGCAGAAACCAAGTCCGAGACCGGCGCAGCCGCTCCGGCGGCTCGCCCCGCGGCAAAGCCCGGCGCACCGTCGCCGTCGGCGGCAAAGCCTGGCGCACCGCGTCCCGGCCCCAAGCCGGCCGCACCCGCACCGGCTGCTCCCGCAGCTCCGGCCCCGGCAGCCCCCGCGGCTCCCGCAGCCGCTGCTCCAGCAGCACCGTCAGCGCCGGTCCCCACACCGACGTTCAACGCTCCGAAACCAGCACAGCCGGCACGTCCGGCTCCGGCTGCTCCCGCAGCGTCGGCACCGGCAGCCCCCGCGGCTCCGGTCGCACCGTCCACCGGCGCAAAGCCCGGCGGACCGCGTCCGGGACCGAAGGCACCTCGCGTCGGTAACAACCCGTACTCCTCGGCACCCGCCGAGCGTCCGGCACCTCGTCCGGCTCCCGGCGCACCGCGTCCGGGCGCAGGTCAGGGCGGTTCTCGTCCGGCTCCGGGTCAGGGCGGTCCCCGTCCGGCTCCCGGTCAGGGTGGACCTCGTCCGGCTCCGGGTCAGGGCGGTCCCCGTCCGGCTCCCGGCCAGGGTGGACCCCGTCCGCCTGCAGGTCAGGGCGGACCCCGTCCCAGCCCCGGCTCCATGCCTCCTCGCCCGAACCCGGGTGCAATGCCTGCTCGTTCCGCTCGTCCCGCGCCCGGTGGCGGCGGACGTCCGGGTCGTCCCGGTGGCGCTCCCGGTGGTCGTCCGGGTGGCGGCGGCGGTGGATACCGCGGCGGCGGCGCTCCCGGCGCCGGTGCTGGTGCAGGTGCTCCCGGTGGAGCAGCTCCGGCCGGTGGATTCCGCGGTCGTCCCGGCGGCGGTGGCCGTCCCGGTCAGCGCGGCGCAGCGGCAGGTGCATTCGGTCGTCCCGGCGGAGCAGTTCGCCGTGGACGTAAGTCGAAGCGGGCGAAGCGCGCCGAGTACGAAAGCATGCAGGCTCCCGCAGTCGGCGGCGTCAGGCTGCCACGCGGCAACGGCGAGACCATCCGTCTCGCTCGCGGCGCATCTCTGTCGGACTTCGCGGACAAGATCGACGCGAACCCCGCAGCACTCGTGCAGGCGTTGTTCAACCTCGGTGAGATGGTCACGGCAACTCAGTCGGTCAACGACGAGACGCTGGAGCTGCTCGGCGGCGAAATGAACTACGTCGTGCAGGTCGTCAGCCCGGAGGACGAGGATCGCGAGCTGCTCGACAGCTTCGACCTCACCTACGGCGAGGACGCCGGCGGAGAAGAGGACCTCGAGTCCCGTCCGCCTGTGGTCACCGTCATGGGCCACGTCGACCACGGTAAGACCCGTCTGCTCGACGTGATCCGTAAGGCGAATGTCCGTGAGGGCGAAGCCGGCGGCATCACGCAGCACATCGGTGCCTACCAGGTGCTGACCGAGCTCGAGGGCAACGAGCGTCTCGTGACGTTCATCGACACCCCGGGTCACGAGGCCTTCACGGCCATGCGTGCTCGTGGTGCCAAGGCCACCGACCTCGCGATCCTTGTTGTCGCAGCCGACGACGGCGTCATGCCGCAGACGGTGGAAGCGATCAACCACGCCCAGGCGGCCGACGTGCCGATCGTGGTCGCGGTGAACAAGATCGACAAGGAAGGCGCGAACCCGGACAAGATCAGGCAGCAGCTCACCGAGTACGGACTGGTGGCCGAGGAGTACGGCGGAGACACCATGTTCGTCGACATCTCGGCGAAGCAGGGTCTCAACATCGACGCACTGCTCGAAGCAGTGCTGTTGACGGCCGACGCTTCCCTGGATCTGCGCGCCAACCCGGACATGGACGCTCAGGGTGTTGCCATCGAGGCGCACCTCGACCGTGGCCGCGGCCCCGTCGCTACCGTGCTCATTCAGCGCGGAACGCTGCGGGTCGGCGACTCGATCGTTGCCGGCGATGCTTACGGCCGCGTCCGCCGCATGGTGGACGAGCACGGTCAGGACGTCCACGAGGCACTGCCTTCACGTCCGGTCCAGGTCATCGGCTTCACGTCGGTCCCCGGTGCAGGCGACAACCTGCTCGTGGTCGACGAGGACCGTATCGCTCGTCAGATCGCGGACCGTCGCAACGCACGTAAGCGCAACGCGCTTGCAGCGAAGAGTCGTAAGCGCATCAGCCTCGACGATCTCGATGCAGCTCTGAAGGAACATTCACAGCTGAACTTGATCCTCAAGGGTGACAACTCGGGAACCGTGGAGGCCCTCGAAGAGGCTCTCCTCGGAATTCCGATCGACGACGAGGTGCAGTTGCGCGTCATCGACCGCGGTGTCGGTGGCATCACGGAGACCAACGTCAACCTGGCTGCTGCGTCCAACGCGATCATCATCGGCTTCAACGTCCGCGCCGAAGGCAAGGCAACGGAGCTGGCGAACCGCGAGGGCGTCGACATTCGCTACTACTCGGTGATCTACCAGGCCATCGACGAGGTCGAGAAGGCACTCAAGGGTCTGCTCAAGCCGGTGTACGAAGAGGTCGAGCTGGGCAAGGCAGAGATCCGCGCCATGTTCCGTTCGTCCAAGATCGGCAACATTGCCGGTTGCTTGGTCACGTCGGGCAGCATCCGTCGCAACGCCAAGGCACGTCTCATCCGCGACAGCAAGGTCATTGCCGAGACGGTCACCATCTCCTCGCTCAAGCGGGAGAAGGAAGACGCTACCGAGGTTCGCGAAGGCTACGAATGTGGTTTGACCGTCACCTATTCCGATATCAAGATCGGTGACGTTCTCGAGTGCTACGAGCTTCGCGAGAAGCCGCGCGACTGATTATGTCGACACGGGCGTTGGGGCGGACGCACGTGAGTACTAGCTGACATGGACTCTCTCGGACTTGAACATACAAGTCCGAGAGAGTCCATTCGGCTCTGTATAGGGGGAAAATGTTTGTAGGGGCACTGGAGTTCGACATCCTTTTCGGCGATGTCCACTCACTCAAGGAAAAGCGTTCGATGCTGTCGCCGATCCTGACGGAACTCCGTCGATTCGGTGTGAGTGCAGCGGAGGCGGGGGAGCAGGGACGCCTGCGTCGTGCGCTCGTGGGCGTCGGTGTGGTCAGTTCGTCTGTCGATCACCTGCACGACGTTCTCGATCATTGTGAGCGGGCGGTCGCCGAGCGTCCGGAGATTCAGTTGCTGGCTGTGCGAAGGCGAATCTTCGGCCCGGAAGACTGAGCGTCATCGGGCGGTGTCGATGAGCCACGCTTCCAGACGGCGTACCGAATCGAGTTCGTCGGCAAGGGATTCGGTGGCTTCGGGACCAACTGTGGCGGTGTTTGTGCTCACGCTCGACGCATGCGACAACTGACCTCTACCGATGGTGATTTGGTTGCCGGGTAGCCGATGGACGAGACTGTTGTCGGTAATAATTCTTGTTAACCAGAACTTTGATCGATCGAGTCACCTCGATTCGAGTGGCCAGGTAGAGGAGACTGACAGTCATGGTAGATCCAGCCCGGGCACGCAAGTTGGCAAAGCGTATCGGAACCATCGTCGCGACCGCGATCGATCACGAGATCAAGGATCCGCGACTCGCATTCGTGACCATCACGGACACCAAGGTCACCAACGATCTGCACGACGCGACGGTGTACTACACAGTCATGGGCGAGAAGGTCGATTCCGCACCCGATGTGGAAGCCGCCGCCGCAGGTCTCGAGAAGGCCAAGGGTGTTCTCCGCTCGAAGGTCGGTGCCGGAACCGGAGTTCGCTTCACACCGACTCTGACGTTTGTCGCCGATACCGTTCCAGACACCGCGCGTCATATGGAAGAACTGCTGGCCCGTGCCAAGGCCGCCGACGACGAGGTCGCCAAGGCGCGTGAGAATGCACAGCCGGCCGGAGATGCAGATCCGTACAAGGAGCCGCGAGTGGCTTCGGACGAAGACGAGGCGTCGCCAGATGTTCGTGAAGCCGACTGACGCGCACCGAGAATGACGATCACCGCACTTTCGGACGTCGACCCCTGCGAGGCGAAGTTCGCTCAGGTGGCCGAGGTTCTCGAATCGGCACACACGGTGACAATTCTCTGCCATGTGCAGCCGGATGCGGACACGATCGGCAGCGGACTTGCGCTCGGTCTCGTTCTCGAGCGTCGGGGAGTTTCGGTGCAGGTCGCGTTCAGTCGGCCGTCGGCGCTGCCCGAGTCGATGCGCGATTTCCCCGGTCTCCACTTGCTCGTGGCGCCCACTGATGTTCGGGAAAGTGTCGATGTACTGGTGACGGTGGATGTCGGCAGCGAGGGCCGTCTCGGTGAGTTGTCGAGTCGACTCGCCGGCGCGAATCGCACGATCGTCCTTGATCACCATCGCTCCAATTCCGAATTCGGAAGTATCAACGTCGTCGACGAAGCCGCGGCTTCGACGACGGCGCTCATCGCACGATTCTTCGATGCGTGGGGAGTCGCGATCGATCGCGATATCGCGCACTGTCTCTATGCCGGACTGGTCACCGACACCGGCTCCTTCCGGTGGGGAGGTCCGCTTCCGCACGTGCTCGCGGCGCGTTTGCTGGCGACCGGCATCGACGGCGACGCGATTGCGCGAAAGCTGCTCGACACCCATCCGTTCGGGTGGTTGCCGATGCTGGCTTCGGTACTCGGGTCCGCGGTGCTGGTCCCGGAAGCCGCGGACGGCCGTGGGCTGGTGTACGCGGTCATCCGACGCAGTGACATCGGCGATCTTCGCTCCGAGGAGATCGAGAGCGTCGTCGATATCGTGCGAACCACTTCGGAAGCCGAAGTTGCCGCAGTACTCAAAGAGTCGGTTTCCGGAAGCTGGTCGATCTCGTTGCGTGCAAAGTCGGCGATCGACGTGTCGGCGGTCGCTGAAAGTCTTGGTGGCGGCGGGCACCGGCTGTCGGCCGGATACACGTCGACCAGTTCCAGCGACGAGATTGTTGCCGCGCTCGTCGCGGCACTCGGCTGAATCCGCGGCATTGAGCGAATCTGACGCCACCTCGGCGGGATCTTCGGCAGCTGATTTCGACGTCACTGGGCGACGAATCTTTTCCCTGGCGTTTCCGGCACTCGGGGTGCTGGCAGCCGAGCCCCTCTATCTGTTGTTCGACATCGCCGTGGTCGGCCGACTCGGGGCACTCCCGCTGGCCGGGTTGGCGGTCGGTGGTCTGATCCTGTCGTTGGTGAGTACGCAGCTGACCTTCTTGTCGTATGGGACGACGGCGCGCGCGGCACGGCTGCACGGAGCGGGGCGCGAGCGTGATGCGGTGGGCGAGGGTGTTCAGGCGACCTGGCTGGCGGCCGCGATCGGCCTGGCCTTGGTCGTGATCGTGCAGGTGATCGCCGGCCCGCTGACTTCGGCGGTGGCCGGGACTCCCGACATCGCCGCGGCTGCGGAAAGTTGGCTCCGGATAGCGGTGTTGGGTGTTCCACTCATCCTGGTGGCCCTGGCCGGCAACGGCTGGATGCGCGGGGTTCAGAACACGGTGCGACCGCTGCGGTTCGTCCTTGTCGGCCTGGGTATTTCGGCGGTGTTGTGTCCAATTCTGGTGCACGGCTTGCTCGGTGCTCCGCGTCTGGAACTCGAAGGATCAGCTGTTGCGAATCTGGTGGGCCAGAGTGTTTCGGGTGTGCTGTTCGCCTGGGCGCTCTTTCGTGAACCGGTTTCGGCTCGACCACATTTTGCGATCATGCGGGCGCAGATGCTGATGGGCCGTGACCTGATTCTGCGCAGCCTCGCATTCCAAGCGTGTTTCGTTTCCGCGGCTGCAGTGGCGTCGAGGTTCGGTGCGGCCGTAGTCGGTGCACACCAAGTCGTCCTCCAACTGTGGAACCTGGTTTCGCTCCTTCTCGATTCCTTGGCGATCGCAGCTCAGACGCTGATCGGAGCGGCGCTCGGCGGTGGATTCGCAGCCGCGGCGAAAAGGATGACCTGGCGGATCACCGCATGGTCGACGGTATTTGCCGTGGTGCTCGCGATCTTCTTCGCCGCCGGCCACTCCGTGATCCCCGGACTCTTCACGTCCGACGCCGAGGTGCTCGGTCAGATGTCGATCGCATGGTGGTTCTTCGTCGCGATCATGCCGGTGGCGGGAATCGTCTTCGCACTCGACGGTGTTCTACTCGGCGCCGGGGACGTGGTGTTTCTGCGCAACGCGACCATGCTGTGCGCAGTTCTCGGGTTTCTGCCCGCGATCTGGCTCTCTCTCGCCTACGACTGGGGGCTCGCCGGAATTTGGGCAGGGCTTACCGTGTTCGTAGTACTTCGGATGGTCGCGGTGTCGTGGCGAGCGTTTTCCGGCAAGTGGGCAGTGACAGGTCCGGCGCCGGCGAAGCGCGGAAGTTCAACTGAGGAAGCAGAGGGATCGTGGCAGCAAAGCTGATGGCGGTGAGCGACATTCATGTCGGTCACAACGGCAACAAGCCGATGACGGAGGAACTGTTTCCGGATTCGCCTGACGACTGGCTCATTCTCGCCGGAGATGTTTCCGAGAAAACTGACGACATTCGGTGGGCGTTGAAGCTCCTTCGCAGCCGATTCGCAAAGGTCATCTGGATTCCGGGCAACCACGAACTGTGGACGACCGCCAAGGATCCGGTTCAGATTCACGGAGCGCCGCGCTACGAGTATCTGGTCAACATGTGCCGCGAACTCGACGTCATCACACCCGAGGACCCGTTCCCGGTGTGGGAGGGAGACGAGGGACCGGTCACGGTCGTCCCGATGTTTCTTCTCTACGACTACTCCTTCCTGCCGGAAGGTGCGCGAGACAAGGAACACGGGCTCGAGATCGCGCGTGACAAGAACGTCGTCGCCACCGACGAGTTCCTACTGTCACCGCAGCCGTATGCGACGCGCGACGCATGGTGCCGGGCGAGGATCGAGTACACCCAGGCGCGGTTGGATGCGCTTCCCGAAGGCACAAGAACCGTTCTCGTGAACCATTTCCCGATGGTCCGGCAGCCGACGGACGTGCTCATGTATCCGGAGTTCGCACTGTGGTGCGGAACCACCGCTACCGCCGACTGGCACGTGAAGTACAACGCGGTGTGCTCGGTGTACGGGCACCTGCACATCCCTCGAACCACGTACTACGACGGCGTCCGCTTCGAGGAAGTCTCACTCGGATACCCGCGCGAGTGGCGTCGGCGTGGACTGCCGGAGAAGTTGTTGCGTCAGATTCTTCCCGTTCCGGAGTACCCGCCGGGAACGCTCAACAAGTGGGGTGGCCACTTCAAGGTCACGCCGGAGCAGGAAGCCGAAGTCGAGCGCATGCGCGCCGCACGCTGAGAGGTATCGCTACGTGATCGAACAGATTCTTCCCGGTGGAGTTGCGACGGCCGAGGCCTTCGTCGATCCGCCCGGTCTGGTTCCGCACCCCAGTGAGGAAGCGTTGATCGGCCGCGCGGTCGAGAAGCGTCGTCGTGAGTTCGTGACCACCCGGCACCTTGCGCGTCAGGCGATGGGCAAGCTCGGTGTTCCGTCTGCCGCTGTCATGCGCGGTGAGCGTGGTGCTCCACTCTGGCCGCAGGGAGTGGTCGGGAGCCTCGCCCATTGCGACGGCTACCGCGGCGCTGTCCTGGCGTACTCCATGCAGGTCCGCTCACTCGGTATCGACGCCGAACCGCACGGCCCGCTGCCGGACGGGGTATTGCCCGCGGTCAGCATCGAGGCGGAACGAACGTGGTTGGACACTCAGGAAACCGGCGGTCCGGTGCACTGGGATCGAGTGCTCTTCTGCGCGAAGGAAGCCACGTACAAGGCGTGGTTTCCGCTCACCGGGCGCTGGTTGGGTTTCGAGGACGCCCACATCACGTTCGAGGCGGAGTCGGAAACGTCCGGCACTTTCAACTCGCGTCTGCTGGTCCCCGGTGAGGCGACGTCCGGTCCGCCGCTCACCTCTTTCGACGGCAGGTGGTTGGTGTCGGACGGACTCATCCTGACGGCAATTTCGGTGCAGTGAGCGCGACTGGCAGAATCGGCACACGTGTCAGCTCGTGAAAAGCCTTCCTCCGGTCTTGTCGGCGCCGGAATTCTGATTGTCGACAAAGAGGCGGGTATCACCAGCCACGACGTGGTCGCTCGGTGCCGCAAGTTGTTGAACACCCGGAAGGTGGGACACGCCGGGACGCTGGATCCCATGGCGACCGGTGTTCTCGTTCTCGGCGTCGAGCGTGCGACCAAGTTGCTCGGACTCCTGGCGCTGACAACCAAGGCGTACTCGGCGACCATTCGCCTCGGGGCAGCGACGGACACGGACGATGCCGAGGGGGAGGTCCTGACCTCCGCAGACGCTTCGCAGGTGACGGACGCGGAGATCGCGGCGATCGTGGCCACGCTGACCGGGGACATCAAGCAGATCCCGGCAAGCGTGAGCGCTATCAAGGTCGACGGTCAGCGCGCACATGCTCTGGTGCGTGCGGGAGAAACCGTCGAGCTGGCGCCGCGTCCGGTAACGGTGTCGACTTTCGAGGTTCTGGCTCGGCGAGATGTCCCGGGTGGCTTCGTCGATCTGGACGTCGACGTGGAGTGCTCGTCCGGTACGTACATCCGCTCGCTTGCCCGCGACCTCGGTCGTGAATTGGGCGTCGGCGGTCATTTGACGGCACTGCGCCGCACCCGCGTCGGGCCGTTCACTCTCGAACATGCGCGCACGCTCGAAGATCTCGCGGATCAGCCGGGTGTGAGCCTCGACATCGATCAGGCCGCGCAGACGGCTTTTCCGCATCGGCAGATCACGGCGGAAGAAGCCGAGGCGATCAGCCAGGGGCGCTGGCTCGAGCCGATCGGGATGAAGGGGATCTGTGCGGCGATCGATCCCACCGGTCACACGATTGCGCTTCTGCAGGAGAAGGGTCGACGCGCCAGTTCGGTGATGGTCGTGCGACCGGCGACGCTTCGCGGGTGATCGTCCGCGAGCGTGTCGACGGCGACCTCGACGGTTGCGTCGATGCGCTGGCACAGGTCCACGAGTGCGACGGATATCCGAACACGTGGCCGCAGAACCCGCACCGCTGGCTCAGTTCGCCCACGGTGGTGAAGGCGTGGGTCGGTGAGAGCGACGGTCGTGTTGTCGGTCATGTGGCCGTCGACAGCGAGGTCGCAGGTGCGCCCACAACCGCGGGATCGATAGCCGTGTCGCGACTGTTCGTTCATCCTGGCTCACGTGGAAACGGCCTCAGCGATGCGCTACTCGATGCCGTGACGGATTTCGCAGCCGAGAGTCGGTTGGAACTGGTGCTCGACGTCGTCGACGACGCTCTGCCGGCGATCGCACTGTACGAGCGTCGAGGGTGGGTGTACGTCGACGAGAGGCTCGCCGACTGGACCCGGACCGACGGCGTCCGGCCCGTGGAACGCCGATACCGACTGCCGCTTTGACTACCTCGGCTAGACGAGCCAAATTGCTTGAGCGACTGGACTTCCCAAGTCGATGGTGTTGGGGCTGTCGCCGAGTCGAACGGATACTGTCCCGGCGAAATCGCGGCGCTCCTCGACGGTGATCTCGACATCGAGACTGACGCCGACGGAATCGAAGTACCGGAGCATTTCGGGATCGGAATCGGAGATCCGGGCAACGCGGCCCCGCTCACCGTTGGCGAAGTCGCTGAGCTGGCGGGCCGGGGGAGTCGGCACCGAACCGTCGGTGGCGGGAATGGGATCACCGTGCGGGTCACGTTCGGGGAAGCCCAGTTTGGCGTCCATCCGAGAGATCATCAGATCGGAAACGGCGTGTTCGAGGACTTCGGCCTCGTCGTGGACTTCGTCCCAGCCGTATCCGAGTTCCTGAACCAGATAGGTCTCGATCAACCGGTGGCGCCGGACCATGGAGACGGCGGCGGCGCGGCCGCTGTCGGTCAGGGCGATGGATCCGTAGCGGGCGTGATCGACCAGGCCTTGGTCCGAGAGTTTGCGGATCGCCTCGGAGACCGTCGAGGCCGAGACGCTCATTTTCTCGGACAGGAGCTTGGTGGAAACCCGCTCGTGGGACCATTCCTGGATAGTCCAGATGACCTTGAGGTAGTCCTGGGCCACCGACGAGAGTGCGAGCGTGTCGATTGCCGCGTCGTGCGCCGAAGTGCTGTCGCCGTCCGACGTCGATGATGCTTCCGAGGTTCCGGTCTTGTGAGCTGCCACAACGCTTAGCTTAGGCTACGAAATCCGGAACTTCCGTACGTGAGCGGCAGCACAGCGGTGATTCGCTGGGCGGGTCCGAACGTGACCCGCCGCCGGTGGACCCGTAGGCTGCCAATCGTGCTGAGATGGCGTGGTCTCGACGAAGTTCCGGCCGATTGGGGTCGTTGTGTGCTCACTATCGGTGTGTTCGACGGTGTGCATCGTGGGCATGCCCAATTGATAGCGAGAGCGGTTACCGCTGCCCGCAAACGTGGTGTTCCGAGCGTGTTGATGACGTTCGACCCGCATCCCATGGAGGTTGTGCGGCCGGGTAGTCATCCAGCCCAGTTGACGACGCTGCAACGGCGTGCGGAATTGGCTCAGGATCTGGGCATCGACGTGTTCTGCGTGATGCCGTTCACCGCTGATTTCATGAAGCTGACGCCGGAGCGCTACGTCCACGAGATTCTCGTCGAACGTCTACATGTCGCCGAGGTCGTGGTGGGGGACAACTTCACCTTCGGCAAGAAGGCGCTCGGCAATGTCGATCTTCTTCGTGAAATGGGCGCTCGCTTCGGCTTTGCCGTCGACGGCGTCCAGCTGCTCGCCGAGCATGCGGTGACGTTCTCGTCGACCTACATCCGCTCGTGCGTCGACGCAGGCGACATGGAAGCGGCTACCGAAGCTCTGGGCCGTCCACATCGTGTCGAAGGTGTGGTCGTCCACGGTGACAAGCGTGGACGCGAGTTGGGGTTCCCGACGGCCAACGTTGCACCGCCGATGTTTTCGGCGATTCCGGCCGACGGCGTGTACGCGGCGTGGTTCACGGTGCTCGGTGCCGGCGAGGAACTCGGAACCGTCGTTCCCGGTCGCCGATACCAAGCCGCGGTATCTGTGGGTACCAATCCGACCTTCTCCGGCCGGACCCGAACCGTCGAGGCATACGTTCTCGACACCGAAGCAGACCTGTACGGACAACACGTCGCGGTCGACCTGGTTTCGCGGATTCGCGGTATGGAGAAGTTCGACTCGATCGAGTCGCTCATCACGGCGATGAACCGAGATGTCGAACGCGCACGCCGGATTCTGAGTGAGGATGCAGAACGTAGCGTCGGTTGAGTTCCTCCTGTGTCAGTGGCGGCCGCCACATTCGCTCCAGGTGGGCGAGAGCGCCTCATTGCTGCTGGTAGGATCTTCTCTCGGTGCGTGCTGCGGTTTGCGGTGGCCGCGCCCGATCTAGTTCCTTTCACGCAAACGTCATCACAGGAGTGAATCAAGTGGCATTGACCACGGAAGAAAAGAAGGCCGTTCTCGGCGAGTACGGCTTGCACGAGACCGACACGGGATCGCCTGAAGCTCAGGTGGCAATGCTCACCAAGCGCATCACCGATCTCACCGAGCACCTCAAGACCCACAAGCATGACCACCACTCGCGTCGTGGACTGCTCTTGATGGTCGGTCGCCGTCGTCGTCTGCTGAAGTACGTGGCAAAGACCGACGTCGCTCGCTACCGCACGCTCATCGAGCGTCTCGGCCTGCGTCGCTAGATTTTTCTCACGACGCTGATCGAAAGCAACACGGCATGCTTCGGTTTGCCGAACACTCCGTCAGCCGGCGAAGCCACGCATATACTGGGCTTCGCTGGCTTTCGGCGTTAGCTGCCGCAAGGCAGTTTCCGCTGTCGGCGCTATGCGCAGTTGTTTATGCGCAGTTGTTTATGCGCAGTTGTTTATGCGCAGTTGTTTATGCGCAGTTGTGCAGTACGCAGCCAGCACACCGTATGCACCAGAGAACGTGGTGTCGGTTGTCGGTAGTGGTTCTCCGGACCGGGCAAGAGCCCGAAAGCTCCGGCGGACTTCGATCGACGGCCGCCCGAACGTCGTGACGTCCCGAAGCAGAAATCGCTCGCATCGCAAGGAGCGTCTGCAATTCAAGAGGGGGACGTCCCTCGGTGCGCAGTTTCCACCAGGAGGGTGGAAACGCCCGCGCGGGTACGGCGAAGACGAGAGGGAAGTGAAGAGAAAAGAATGACAGAGAATTCCGTAGTAGAGGTCGACGAAGGCGTGTTCGAATCCACCGCCGTGATCGACAACGGGTCCTTCGGTACCCGCACCATCCGTTTCGAGACCGGACGCCTTGCTCAGCAGGCCGCCGGCGCCGTCGTTGCTTACCTGGACGACGAGACCATGCTGCTGTCCGCCACGAGCGCCAGCAAGCACCCCAAGGAGCACTTCGACTTCTTCCCCCTGACGGTGGACGTCGAAGAGCGTATGTACGCAGCGGGCCGCATCCCCGGTTCGTTCTTCCGTCGTGAGGGACGCCCCTCCACCGACGCGATCCTGACTTGCCGCCTCATCGACCGGCCGCTGCGCCCGTCCTTCGTCGACGGTCTCCGTAACGAGATCCAGGTCGTCGTCACGGTCATGAGCCTCAACCCGCAGGATCTGTACGACGTCGTGGCCATCAACGCTGCTTCCGCGTCGACGCAGATCGCGGGCCTGCCGTTCTCCGGACCCGTCGGTGGCGTGCGCGTTGCACTCATCGTCTCGGACGAGAACAAGACCGGCCAGTGGGTTGCATTCCCGACGGTCGATCAGCTCGAGAACGCCGTCTTCGACATGGTCGTCGCCGGCCGCGTCGTTTCCGGTAGCGGTGACAACGCCGACGTCGCGATCATGATGGTCGAGGCCGAGGCCACCGACAACGTCATCGCGAAGATCGCCGACGGCGCTCAGGCACCGACCGAGGCCATTGTCGCCGAGGGCCTCGAGGCCGCCAAGCCGTTCATCGCACGCCTGTGCGCTGCACAGGCAGCACTTGCATCCAAGGCTGCAAAGCCCACGGGTGACTATCCGGTCTTCCCGGCGTACCAGGACGACGTTTTTGCTGCCGTCGAGGCTGCTGCGTCCGAAAAGCTCAATGCCGCACTGACAATCGCCGGCAAGCAGGAACGCGACGACAAGACCGACGAGGTCAAGGTCGAGGTTCTCGAGCAGGTTGCACCCAACTTCGAAGGCCGCGAGAAGGAACTGGGAGCAGCGTTCCGCTCGCTCACCAAGAAGCTGGTTCGCCAGCGCATCCTGCGCGATCAGTTCCGCATCGACGGCCGCGGCGTCACGGACATCCGTTCGCTGTCCGCCGAGGTCGCGATCATCCCGCGCGCACACGGCTCCGCACTGTTCGAGCGTGGCGAGACCCAGATCCTGGGTGTCACCACTCTCGACATGGTGAAGATGGCTCAGCAGGTCGACTCGCTCGGTCCCGAGACCACCAAGCGCTACATGCATCATTACAACTTCCCGCCGTACTCCACCGGTGAGACGGGCCGCGTCGGTTCGCCGAAGCGTCGCGAAATCGGTCACGGTGCACTCGCCGAGCGCGCTCTCATGCCGGTTCTGCCCAGCGTCGAAGAGTTCCCTTACGCGATTCGCCAGGTCTCCGAGGCTCTGAGCTCCAACGGTTCCACCTCGATGGGCTCGGTGTGCGCGTCCACGCTCGCACTGCTCAACGCCGGTGTGCCGCTTCGCGCTCCGGTTGCCGGTATCGCCATGGGTCTGGTCTCCGACCAGGTCGACGGCGAAACCCGCTACGTCGCGCTGACCGACATCCTCGGCGCCGAAGACGCCTTCGGCGACATGGACTTCAAGGTCGCAGGTACCAAGGACTTCGTCACGGCCCTGCAGCTGGACACGAAGCTCGACGGCATCCCGTCGCAGGTCCTCGCCGGTGCACTCTCGCAGGCGAAGGACGCACGGACCACGATCCTCGAGGTCATGGCGGAAGCCATCGACACCCCGGACGAGATGAGCCCGTTCGCTCCCCGCGTGACGGCCATCAAGGTCCCCGTCGACAAGATCGGTGAGGTCATCGGCCCCAAGGGCAAGATGATCAACTCCATCACCGAGCAGACCGGTGCCAACATCTCCATCGAAGACGACGGCACCGTGTTCGTCGGCGCCACCGATGGACCGTCTGCACAGGCCGCGATCGACATGATCAACGCCATTGCCAACCCGCAGCTCCCCAAGGTCGGCGAGCGGTTCCTGGGCACGGTCGTCAAGACCACCGCCTTCGGTGCCTTCGTTTCGCTCCTGCCGGGACGCGACGGACTGGTGCACATCTCGAAGCTGGGCAGCGGTAAGCGCATTGCCAAGGTCGAAGACGTGGTCAACGTCGGATCCAAGATTCGCGTCGAGATCGCTGACATCGACGCACGTGGCAAGATCTCGCTGATCCCGGTCGAAGAGGGCAACGACGAGGCTGCCGCTCCGGCCGCCGACGAGGCTGCTTCCGAGTAGATCTCACTTCGTACTCTGATGCGGCCCCGCGCGGATTTCCGTGCGGGGCCGCATCTGTACTGTCTGTAGACACAGAGCCTGTAGATACCTGATTGACCACTTGCACCGAGGACTGCTGAACCTTTTCATGGCAAAGACCACTCCCAACACCACGCGCAGCCGCAGCGCTGTGCTGAAATCTCCGATCGATGCGACTCCCGAATCCGGAGTACAGCGCACGGTCCTTCCCGGCGGCCTGCGCGTCGTCACCGAGTTCATTCCCGGTGTGCGTTCCGCCTCCGTCGGTGTGTGGGTCGGAGTCGGCTCGCGCGACGAGCAGCCGAGTGTGGCCGGTGCCGCGCATTTTCTCGAGCACCTGCTGTTCAAGTCGACGCCGTCACGGACGGCGTTGGACATCGCGCAGGTCATGGATGGTGTGGGCGGCGAACTCAATGCATTCACGTCGAAGGAACACACCTGTTTCTACGCGCACGTGATCGACGACGACCTTCCGATGGCGGTTGACCTTGTCGCCGACGTCGTGCTGCGAGGGCGTTGCAGAACCGCGGACGTCGATGTCGAGCGGCAAGTAGTGCTCGAAGAGATCGCGATGCGTGACGACGATCCGGAAGACTTGCTCGGCGACGCGTTCCTGACCGCGTTGTTCGGCGATCATCCTGTCGGCCGTCCGATCATCGGTAGCGTCGAATCGATCGAGTCGATGTCGCGCAATCAGTTGCATTCCTTCCATGTTCGGCGTTACACACCGCAGCGGATGGTGCTGGCCGTAGCGGGAAACGTCGACCACAAGCAGGTTGTGACGCTCGCTCGCCGTGCATTTGCCGGACATCTCGAGCGCGGGGTCAAGCCGGCGCCGCGGCGCGAAGGCACTCTGCGTTTGCGAACGATGCCTGAACTGAGCTTGACCCACCGCGACAGCGAGCAGGTCCACCTTGCGCTCGGGGTACGCGCGTTCGGCCGGCACGAGGGCCATCGCTGGGCGCTGTCGGTGCTCAACGCCGCAGTGGGCGGTGGGCTGAGTTCTCGTCTGTTCCAAGAGATTCGGGAGAAGCGCGGGCTGGCGTACTCCGTCTATTCCGGCGTCGACACCTTCGCGGACACCGGAGCGTTCTCCGTGTATGCAGGTTGCCAGCCGGAGAACCTCGGGGAGGTTGCTACGGTGATCCGCGAGGTACTCGCGAACGTGGCGACGGACGGAATCACCGATGCCGAGATCGCCCGCGCCAAGGGATCGCTGCGCGGCGGATTGGTTCTGGCACTGGAAGATTCAGGCTCACGCATGAACCGTATCGGTCGCAGCGAACTGAACTACGGCAACCATCGCAGTGTTGCTCAGACGCTCGCAACCATCGACGCAGTCACCTCCGAAGAGGTGCTCGAGGTGGCGCAGGTGCTCTTGACGAGGCCGTTTGCAGCCGCCGTCGTGGGTCCGTACAAGCGGGTTCGTGACCTCCCCGCGTCGGTACGCGGGATCGTGGGCAAGTAGTTCGAACTATCGAAATCGGGGTGTGCAGTTGAAGATCCGTGGTGCAGTGCTCGAAGAGATCGGCCGGAAGCGTCCCTTCGCAGAGTCGACTCCGATTTCGATTTCGGAACTCGACCTCGAATCCCCGGGCCCGGGTGAGATCCTGGTCAAGATCGAAGCTGCCGGGCTTTGTCACTCCGACCTCTCCGTGGTCGACGGCAATCGGGTACGAACCGTGCCGATGTTGTTGGGCCATGAGGCGGCAGGTCGAATCATCGAACTCGGCGACGGAGTTGATTCGTTGTCGGTGGGCACCCGCGTCGTGATGACTTTTCTTCCGCGGTGCGGTGAATGTGCGGGATGCGCCACTGACGGCCGGATGCCTTGCACGGTGGGTAGCGCTGCCAACAACGACGGCAGTTTGCTCGGTGGCGCGCATCGACTGCGGCGCTCCGGCGAGAACGTCAAACATCATCTCGGTGTTTCGGGTTTCGCGACGCATGCTGTGGTCAACGCCAAGTCGGTTGTTCCCGTCGACGACGACATCCCGGCCGAAATTGCAGCCGTACTCGGTTGTGCGGTGTTGACCGGTGGGGGAGCGCTCCTCAACGCGGCGAAGCCTCGCCCGGCAGACACCGTGATGGTGGTCGGCTTGGGTGGCGTCGGGATGGCCGCAATCCTGACGGCGAGGGCACTCGGGGTCGAGAACGTCATCGGTGTCGACGCACTGGAATCCAAGCTGGCTCAGGCGCTGGAACTGGGCGCGACCGAGGTCTTCACACCGTCCGGCCTGTCCGAGAGTGGCGTTCGCGCAGACATCGTCGTCGAGGCCGCGGGAAATGCTCGGGCCTTCGAGACAGCGGTGGCTGCGACGGCAGCGGGTGGCACGACCGTCACGGTCGGGTTGCCGGCGCCTGACGCGCGCTCGTCGATCTCACCTCTCGGACTGGTCGCCGAAGCGCGGACCATTATCGGCAGCTACCTGGGATCTGCGGTCCCGTCCCGCGACATCCCGATCTACGCGCAGTTGTGGCGCGACGGGAAGCTGCCGGTCGAGAAGCTCATTTCCTCGCGAATCGAATTGGCCGACATCAATTCGGGTATGGACGAACTCGCCGACGGAAAAGCAATCCGACAGGTCATTATCTTCGACGCGGAGTAGGTGCACGTCGGTGTTATGCAGCGGAAATGAGGCGTTTGCGCTCCCGATTCCCTCCCGAGTCGCCACGGAAAATCGTTACCCGTTGTAACGCTCCTCTCGTACTGGACGACTACTCGAATGACGTTGCGTGACGCCCCGGGGGTCGGTCGTACGTTTTCCAAAAGTTGATTGGGGAGAAGATATGCCGGTTCGTGGGTTCTTTTCGCGACATCGAATACTGGCGGGTGCAGTAGCGCCCGCAGCGCTCGGCGTGGCCGCACTGGTCGCGGTTGCGGTCGCTGTGGACTCTCCGGAGTCACGCACGATCGAGACACAATTGACGTCGTCGGTCACCGAGTGTCACGACATGGTCAGCATCGCGGTTGCCGGTCGACACGACACACCGGACGCTTCGACGGTGAAGATGTTGCTGGGAGCCGACGGGAAGCCGCTGCCGGCCGCCCTGTCCGGTGACTACAAGAGTGAACGCGTCGACCAGGTGATCAACCCGGCAGGCTCCGTCAACGCGAACAAGCCCGGCTCGTACGCGGCTGTGTATATCGCGTACCCGGCCAACATGGCGTCCTACGAGGATGCCGTCGCTGCCGGCGCTGCAAATACGCAGTCCGTGATGAGTGCCATCGCCAAGGAATGCCCGAAGACTCAGTTCTCGATCGTCGGGTACAGCGAAGGCGCCGATGTGGTGCGTCGCGTCGCGATGGACATCGGTACGCAGGAGAACAACGAGTTCGGGGTCGACCCGGACAAGGTTGTCGGTGTGGTCATGCTGGCGGATGCAGGCCGTGAAGCGGGCGACGGCACGTTCCTCGGTGCCACGAATCCGTTCACGAACCCGGATAACTTCAATACGAAGTACCAGAACGGCACCTCCGCGACACCTGGCGAAGGTGTACTCCCCGGCACTGCCGGAGGTTTCGGCAAGCTGAACGGCAAGGTCGCGTCCTTCTGCTCGGACGGTGACTTCACCTGCTCGGCTCCCAGCAACATCTCTCTGTTGATCTTGGCGGCAAATGTCGGTCGGCAGTTGAACATCGACCAACTCGAAGCGCAGGGTCTGAACCCGGCCACCGGTCAGGACGTCGCGGTGGTGTTCGGCCAGATCGTCTTCGAGGCGTTCGCAGACATTTCGTCCAATCCCAACTGGATGCAGAGTGACGAGACATTCCTTCAGGTGATGCTCAAGGTCTCGGATCCGGAGTACAAGCCCGGAAAAACACCCGCGCCGGCGCCGGTAGCCGAGGGCGAGACGGTGTCCACCGACAAGGTGTCTCCGCTGGCATATCTGCCGCAGAAGCTTTTCAAGGAGATTGTCGGTCTGATTGCTACCAACCAGAACACGATTCCCGTGATCTTGAGCGACCCCTACCAGCAGACACTCGCTCCAGACGTCGGACACCACTTCGATTACTGGCGAGATGCGGATGCGGCCAACGGCAAGCCGTTGACTTCAGCTGAGTACGCAGCGGCCTGGCTCACCTACCTCGCCCAGCAGGCGAAGGAAGGAAAGCCCGTCGACACAACTGCGAAGCCGACCCCGGAACAGATCAGTGCCGCTGTCGATGCCTACATGGCTGACGGCAATGCTGAGGGCGACGCCGCGGTGGCTGAAGGCACCGGAACCGGTCAGGCACCGGCCGGGACCACTGGCTCCACGGGATCTGCTGGAGCGCCCGCAACCACGTCACAGGTGCCTGCGGCAGGATCGGCGTCGGTCACATCGGGAGCGGTTGCCACTCCGACGGGTTCGGCGGCAGTGACGCCGACGTCGACAGTTCCGACCACACCGGTAGCGGGAACGGATGCAACGACGGCGCCCCCGACTACGACAGTGACGTCGACGACCACGACGACGAAGGTGCCGGTTCCGAACCCGTAATCCTTCTCGCCGGCGTTCGTCACACGAATAACGCTGTCACAGGCTGCGATCCGCAATTAGTTGCGGATCGCAGCCTGTTTTCGTGTACGGGTTACGCACAACGACCGTTGGTGCTTATCGTGGAAGGGAGGTTTCCGGATCACGAATCGTGGGTTTCACCGTGCACGAGCTGTCCATTGCGCAGAGTGTGGTCGAAGCCGTGTGTGAGCGTGCCGGCGAGCGACGAGTATCGAGCGTGCGGCTTGAAGTAGGGCAACTCTGCGCGGTGGTTCCACACTCTCTGCTGTTCTGCTTCGACGTCGTCACCGCGGGTACTCACGCCGAAGGTGCCAGCTTGCACATCGATGAGATTGCAACCAGCGCGCGATGCAGAAGCTGCGGCGTGATGTTCTCGCCGCCCGACATGTTCTTGCTGTGTGAATGCGGCAGTGCTGATGTCGAGGTGCTTGCCGGCCGAGAGTTACGGATCCTGTCGATGGAAGTGAGCTGAGCATGTGCGCGACGTGTGGGTGCGGGGACACCACAGGACCTCGGGTGTCGGTTGTCGCAGACGGAGAACACGAGCAGGAACACGACGATCATGGGCACGGTCATGGGCACGGTCACGAGCATGACCATGAGCGCGGCCACCCCGACCACACCGTGATTCTCGAGCAGCAGGTGCTCGCCAAGAACGACGGCATTGCGGTTCACAATCGTCAGTGGATGCGGAACCGCCGAATCACGGCGCTCAACATCATGAGTTCCCCCGGCGCGGGGAAGACGACATTGCTGGCGCGAACTATCCGGGAGCTCGGATGTCAGCGACCGATAGCCGTGATCGAAGGTGACCAGGAAACCCGGCTCGACGCCGAGCGGATCCGAGAGACCGGCGCGTCGGTGGTGCAGGTGAATACCGGGGCCGGATGTCACCTCGATGCCGCGATGATCGACCGCGCACTGCGCGCCTTGGATCCCGCTGAAGAATCGCTGCTTCTGATCGAAAACGTCGGAAACCTGGTGTGCCCCGCGCTCTTCGACCTCGGCGAGGAAGGCAAGGTTGTCCTAATTTCTACGCCGGAGGGGGCAGACAAACCGAAAAAGTACCCACACATCTTCGCTGTCGCGGACCTCGTGGTGATCAACAAGATCGACTTGCTCCCGTACGTCGAGTTCGACGTCGATGCCTGCGTCGAGCAGGCGAGAATACTCAATCCTGCTGTGCGCGTTGTTGTTCTGTCTGCCACGACAGGTGAGGGCATGGACGAGTGGTACGAGTGGATCGGTAGTCGTTCGGCGATTTCTCCGGTGGCCGTTGACAACTGATCTGCTCGGGTAGTTAATGAAATGAGTGGGTGCCACGCAAGTGGGCCGAGGTTCGACTCCGGTGGCGTCAGCGTTTCGGTGCCGCGGCAATTCGAGGCCACAGAGTCTTGAGGCCATAGCGTGTCAGGCCAGTCGCGGCGCTGAGAGTCAAGGCGCAAGTGCACCCGTGAAAGCGGCTGACATGGACACACAAAAATCGACTGCTGGCACCACGGCGGAACCTGCCTCCGAAAGCGCAGCTACCCCCGCAAGCGCAGCGGCCAAAGCGGAAGAAACTCTGATCCACGTGCTGTGGATCAATGCCGGTCTCAGTTGCGACGGAGATTCGGTGGCGCTCACTGCAGCCACGCAACCCAGTATCGAGGAGATCGCGCTCGGCGCCTTGCCCGGCCTGCCGCAGGTAGCGGTTCATTGGCCGCTCATCGACTTCGAATGCGGACCGCAGGGTGGCGCTGACGATTTCCTGGAGTGGTTTTGGAAAGCCGACCGCGGAGAACTGGAACCCTTTGTTCTTGTCGTCGAAGGATCGATACCGAACGAGAAACTTCACGACGAGGGGTATTGGTGCGGCTTCGGGAACAATCGCGAAACCGGCCAACCGGTCACCACGAGCGAATGGCTCGACAAGCTGGCACCGAAAGCCACTGCGGTAGTTGCGGTCGGTACGTGCGCGACCTACGGCGGCATACATGCGATGGCCGGCAATCCGACCGGTGCGATGGGCGTGCCGGACTATCTCGGGTGGACCTGGAAATCGAAGGCGGGCATCCCGATCGTCTGCGTTCCCGGGTGTCCCATTCAGCCGGACAACCTCTCCGAGACCCTGACCTACCTTCTGTACATGGCCACTGATCAGGCGCCGATGATTCCCTTGGACGAATCCCTGCGCCCGCAGTGGCTTTTCGGTGCCACCGTACACGAGGGCTGTGACCGTGGTGGGTACTACGAGCAGGGTGAGTTCGCGACGGAGTACGGGTCACCGAAGTGCATCGTCAAACTCGGATGTTGGGGACCGGTCGTGAAATGCAATGTCCCCAAACGTGGTTGGATCAACGGAGTCGGCGGGTGTCCTAATGTCGGCGGGATCTGCATCGGGTGCACGATGCCGGGATTCCCCGACAAGTTCATGCCGTTCATGGATGAACCACCTGGCGGCAAACTCTCCACCAATGCGGTGGGAATGTACGGGTCCGTGATCCACAGTCTCCGCCGGATCACCGGAAACACGTTGGACAAGGAACCGCACTGGCGCGAGCGCGGGTCGAAATTACTCACCGGTGCGACGCGTACGTGGTGACCGACCGGATACATTCAAATCAGTTCGTGAGCAACGTCTCTGGGAGGCACTGCAATGACGGCCATCGTTCCCGAACCCACCTCGACTGCGGACCGCGACGGTCTTGTCGAGATGGCGTGGGACCCCATCACCCGAATCGTCGGCAGTCTGGGCATCTACACCAAGATCGACTTCGCCAATCGCGAAGTGGTGGAGTGCCACAGCACGTCGTCGATCTTTCGCGGGTATTCCCTGTTCATGAAGGGGAAGGACCCGCGCGACGCGCATTTCATCACCAGTCGTATCTGCGGCATCTGCGGTGACAATCACGCCACATGCTCGTGCTACGCACAGAACATGGCGTACGGCGTCAAGCCGCCGCATCTGGGCGAGTGGATCGTCAATCTCGGCGAGGCCGCCGAGTACATGTTCGACCACAACATCTTTCAAGAGAATCTTGTCGCCGTCGACTACTGCGAGAAGATGGTCTCCGAGACGAATCCCGGTGTGCTGGCGCAGGCAGAGAACACGCGCTGCCCGCACGAGGAGCAGCACGGGTATCGCACGATCGCGGACATCATGCGGACTCTCAATCCGTTCACGGGTGAGTTCTATCGCGAAGCGTTGCAAGTCTCGCGTTCGACTCGCGAAATGTTCTGCTTGATGGAGGGCAGGCACGTTCACCCGTCGACGCTCTATCCCGGCGGCGTCGGCACCGTCGCGACGATCGAACTGATGACGGACTACATGTCGCGGCTGATGCGGTACGTCGAATTCATGAAGAAGGTCGTGCCGATGCACGACGACCTGTTCGACTTCTTCTACCAGGCGATGCCTGGTTACGAAAAGGTTGGCCTGCGGCGGACCCTGCTGGGTTGTTGGGGATCGTTCCAAGACCCCGAGTACTGCAATTTCTCCTACAAGGACATGACCGACTGGGGCCGGAAGATGTTTGTCACTCCCGGTGTGGTTGTCGACGGAAAGTTGGTCACCACGGATCTGGTGGACATCAACCTCGGTATCCGAATCATGCTGGGCTCCTCGTATTACGAGGACTGGAGTGATCAGGAGATGTTCGTCAAAACCGATCCGCTGGGTAACCCGGTCGATCGCAGGCACCCGTGGAATCAGCACACCAACCCTCACCCGCAGAAGCGGAACCTCGAGGACAAGTACAGCTGGGTCATGTCACCGCGATGGTTCGACGGAAAAGACAACCTTGCTCTGGATACGGGCGGGGGAGCATTGGCTCGCCTGTGGAGCACCGCTCTGGCCGGCCTGGTCGACATCGGATACCTGGAGTCGACCGGACACAGTGTGAAGATCAATCTTCCGAAAACAGCACTGAAGGCTCCTGTCTCGCTCGAGTGGAAGATTCCCGAACATGGCAGCAATACCCTCGAAAGAAACCGCGCGCGAACGTATTTCCAGGCATACGCAGCCGCGGCTGCCCTTCATTTCGCTGAGAAGGCGCTTGTCGAGATCCGGGCCGGCCGGACCAAGACGTGGGAGTCGTTCGAGGTCCCGGACGAGGGTATCGGTTGCGGATTCACCGAAGCCGTCCGCGGAGTTCTCTCACATCACATGGTGATTCGTGACGGAAAAATCGCGAACTATCACCCGTACCCACCGACACCGTGGAATGCGAGCCCGCGCGACAGCTACGGAACCCCCGGTCCGTACGAGGATGCCGTGCAGGGTCAGCCGATCTTCGAGGAGAACGATCGAGACCACTTCAAGGGCATCGACATCATGCGGACCGTGCGTAGTTTCGATCCCTGCCTGCCGTGTGGTGTTCACATGTATCTCGGCGGTGGCAAGACTCTGGAGAAGTTGCACTCTCCGACGCAGTCCGTGACCGGGGAGTGATCGATGGAGCAATCGGCCGACTACTGGCGCGGAGCAGGTGAGCGCATCGAGACGTTGTTGCAGGCCAATGCCGGCGCAGGCCCGGTGGCGAGAGATCGCGCCGAGCAACTGGTGCGTGAAGTCGTGCAGTTGTACGGCGCAGCACTCGAACGCACCGTCGCTCTGGCAGATCCGGCCACGATGGATGCGATGGTTCGCGACGATCTGGTGTCCAGCCTGCTACTGGTGCACGGACTTCACCCGCACGACGTGGAGACCCGCGTCCGCACTGCGCTCGACAGCGTGCGTCCGTACCTCGGTTCGCACGGAGGCGACGTCGAACTGATCGAGGTGGCGGACGGCGTAGTGCGACTACGGCTTCTCGGAAGCTGTAACAGTTGCCCTTCGTCCTCGGTGACCCTCGAAACCGCGGTCCAGGACGCGGTGCAGGCGGCGGCACCCGAGACCACCGGAATCGACGTCGAAACACCGGATTCGCATGAGCTGAAGTCGGGTGTGATTTCGGTCGAGTCCCTGTTCTCGCACGTTCACGCCGACGGGGGAGGTACGCACTGGGTGGAGGTCCCCGAATTCGCCGAAGTCGAGGTGGGAGAGGTCGCGGGCTTCCGCGTGTCGGGCACCGATCTGTTGGTCTGCCGCTCCGGTGACGATCTGTACGCGTATCGCGACCGTTGCCCGGTGTGTGAGCACTCGATGGCGGGGGCTGTGCTCGAACGCATGATGGGCCGTCCTGCCCGAGACGCCGCTGTCCTCACCTGTCCGACGTGCTCTGCCCACTTCAGTGTGTACGGGGCGGGAGCGCGGGTGGGCACCGGCTCCGAGCACCTGGCGCCTGTGCCGGTGCTGATTCGCGACGGAGTGCTCTCGGTCGCGCTTGCTGACGATTCTGTGATACCGGTGACCTAGCCGTGAACGCAGCCCGGTCATGAAAGTCACTGTGGGAGAGGTGCTCACACGAATCGCCTCGTCGCGTGTCGTTCCGACCGGACCGAGGTGTGAGATGTGTGCGGCGGGCATAGGCGACGAACACCAGCACGTCGTGGACGTACAGGTCCGGAGCCTGATGTGCGTGTGCCGACCCTGCTATCTACTCTTTGCACCGGTCGACGCGGACCTTCGATACAAAGCGGTTCCCGATCGGTACCTCGAGTTTCCGGACTTCGACCTCGGCCCTGGCCGGTGGGAGTCTCTGGAAATCCCCGTCGGCCTGGCATTCTTCTTCCGCAACTCACTCCTCGACAAGTACATAGTCCTCTATCCGGGACCGGCCGGAGCTACCGAATCCGAGTTGCCCATCGACTCGTTCGAGACTGTGCTCGAGGAGAATCCGGGGCTCGCGCAGATGCGGGCCGACGTCGAGGCGTTGATCGTGTCGGTGCCCACGTCAGGACAATCGCCGAGATGCTTCGTTGTTCCCATCGACGCCTGTTACGAACTGGTGGGACGATTGCGCACCGTGTGGCGCGGATTCGACGGTGGCCAGGATGCCGCACGCGCAGTGGACGAGTTCTTCGGGCGCGTCGAGGCGCGAAGCAGGTCGGCATGACTGTTCTCGACTTCTCGATCGACAACATGGAGGTGGAACCGTACGCGGTTACGCCGAATCTGACGGTGAGATTGAGAATGTCGGAATCCACCGGCACGACCGTCCGTGCGGTGGCTCTGCGCGCGCAGGTACGAATCGAACCACACCGCCGACCGTACTCCGACGCCGAAGGCGAAGGTCTGCGCGATCTCTTCGGTCCGCGGGAGCGTTGGTCGAGTACGCTGCGCACCTTCCTGTGGATGGAATGTTCCACGGTCGTTCAAGGATTCACCGGAACAACGGTCGCGGCCTTGCCCATGGCGTGTACGTACGACTTCTCGGTGACGGCGTCGAAGTACATGCACGCACTCGGAGACGGAACGATTCCGATCGTGGTTCTACTGAGCGGCACGGTATTCACCGACGGACCGCGTGGTTTCTCCGTGCAGCAGATCCCGTGGGACAGATCTGCTGCCTACGAATTGCCGGTCGACGTGTGGAAACAGCTGATGGCTGCGCATTATCCGGCGTCTGGTTGGGTACGCCTCGACCATGAGACGATTGCCGATCTCGTGCGGTTCAAGGCAGCGCACGGCCTCACGGACCTCGATTCAGCCGTGCGGCAGTTGCTGACGGCGAGCCAGGTGCCGCGATGACTCGAACGGGGATGGATCACGACGTTCGGGCCGTGGCCGACGCCGTCCTGTACGAGGGATATCTTCTCTATCCCTACCGGGCCGGCTCGGCGAAGAATCAATCCCGTTGGCAGTTCGGGGTTCTCGGACCGCCCGGCGCCGCCGAGGTCGGAGTCGGCGAGGAACCGTCGATGTCCGCGCAATGTCTGCTCGGCGAATTCGAGCGGAACGGCGTCGAGGTTTCTGCGACTGTGAGATTTCTGCACCACCAGTCGCGGACGGTTGAACGACTCGGCGCCGGCGGGGCGTGGATCCCGGTCGATCGGTTGGTAGTCGGCGAGCGGGAGTCGATCTCGTGGGACGAAGCCACCGAGTCCGAGATCGTGTTGGGTCCGTGGGGTCTGGACGAACTCGAGGCCGGCGTCGAAGAAACCTTCTGTGCGGCCGGAGTTGTCGAAGGAGAGACTTTGTCGGGCTCTCGGGGCAGGGTGGTCGGACGGATCGTTCGGACACGGCTTCCGGTGAATGGCCTCTTGGCAGTGAGCGCCTCCGCCGGGGACGGACGCACGGTGATTTCCGTGACGATCATGAACGCCACGAGCGTCGACGCACGGGACAAGGGCACGGCCACCGCGCAATCGATGCTGGGGACTCACGTCATTGTGAACTGCACAGGCTCGAGGTTCCTGTCGTTGTTCGAAGAAGCAGATCACTCGGAGCAGTTGCGGCAAAATCGCTGTTATCCGGTGCTTGCGGGGACCGAGGACCCCACTCACCCTGGCACATCTCCCACCGTTCTGGTGTCACCGATCATCCTGTACGACTTTCCCGAGATTGCGCCGCAGAGCGAGGGATCTCTCTTCGACTCGACCGAGATCGACGAAATTCTCACCCTGAGAATCCTTGCCATGACCGACGAGGAAAAGGCGCGGGCGCGAGCTACCGACTCCAGAGCTGCCGACATCATCGACCGATGTGAGCGATTGACGGACGACGATCTAGCCGGCCTGCACGGTGTGCTGCGAAATCCGCACGCCGGTTCTGATCTGATACCCGAGGTGCCTGACGGTGTGGACTGGTGGACCCCGGAAGCCGACACCAGTGTCCAACCACGCACCGACGCAGTTCTGATCAACGGCGTCCGTGTCTCTGGTGGAAGTACAGTTCGGCTCCACCCCTCACGCCGCGCTGATGCTCAGGACCTGTTCTTCGACGGCCGGATCGCCCACGTCGCCACCATTCATGAAGACGTGGACGGCGACATTCATGTTGGGGTGACACTGTTGGACGATCCGGCCGCCGATCTGCACAACTGGTACGGCCGCTACCTGTACTTCGCGCCGGACGAGATAGAGCCGATGCCGCGCGACAGCGCGTGACGTACTCACAGCTATCGAACTTCACAGCTATCGAGAGGAGAACTCGCCATGAGGAGCATGGGATTGCTGTCGACGGCACTTCTCGGCGCCACCGCGATCGCAGCCGCGATCGTCCTGGTGGTGTCGATGCCGGACATCCAGCGCTATCTGCGAATGCGAAAGATGTAAAGCGCTGTGCGCGTGCTGATTGCAGGTGTCGGAAACATATTTCTCGAAGACGACGGATTCGGCCCCGAAGTTGTTCGGGCGCTGCAGCATGAGAATCTCCCATCGGGAGCTCACCTGGTCGACTACGGGATTCGGGGCGTGCATCTGGCGTACGACTTGTTGGAGTCGTGGGACGCCCTGGTCCTGATCGATGCCTTACCGGCGACCGGAGTCCCGGGCAAGCTCGCGATCATCGAAGTGGACCCCGAAAGTGAAGGCCCGCAAGGAGGTTTCGACGCGCACTCGATGCATCCGAGTTCGGTGTTTGCCAGCCTGCAGGCCCTCGGCGGAACACTCCCGCGGACGTTCGTGGTGGGGGCACATGCGAAATCGATCGGCGACGGAATCGGATTGAGTGCGGAGATGCGTGATTCGGTAAGGCAAGCCGCTTCTGCGGTGCTGGCACTCGTCCGGTCCATCGACGTGGACTGTGATGCCACCACACTGGGGCCGGAGGTGTGAGTCATGTGTCTGGGGATTCCGGGACGGGTACGCGAACTACTGGACGGATACGGAGGTCAACTCGCTCTCGTCGACGTGGAGGGGGCACCACGCAAGGTCAACATCGGAATGCTCGACGAAGGCACCGTCACGGCAGGTGACTGGGTGGTGATCCACATGGGCTTTGCAGTCGAGAAGGTCGACGAGCAGGGAGCTCGCCATGCTCGGGCCGGCCTCGAACTGATGGGCCGTGGTGGCCACGACGGTGAGGTAGTCGACTCCGATACTGGTAACGGCGAGGTCGGGACATGAAGATCGCCTGCCGTGTCATCGTTCGTGGCGTAGTCCAGGGGGTGGGCTTCCGGCCGTTCGTCCATGCGACCGCCACCGAACTGGGACTGTCGGGTTCGGTGGGAAATTCTGCTCTCGGTGTCGTGATCGACGTCGAAGGCGACGGAGAGACAATCGATGCATTTGTCGCTCGGGTGCGAAACCGCCCCCCACCGCTGGCACGGGTGGAGTCGGTGGAGCGCGAGGACTCGCGGCCGGTTGGTCGTGAGGGGTTTCGCATAGTCGAGACGGATGCGGGGTCGGTCGGGCGAACCTTGGCGCCGGCGGATGTCGGGATCTGCGACGACTGCCTCCGGGAACTGACTGATCCGAGCGATCGGCGATATCGTCATCCATTCATCACCTGCACCAACTGCGGTCCGCGATTCACGATCATCGAATCGCTGCCCTACGACCGGGCCGCTACGACGATGAAGCGATTCCCGTTGTGCGCGAACTGTGCGGCGGAGTACGTGGATCCCGCCGACCGCCGGTTTCATGCGCAACCGATTGCCTGCCCGCAGTGCGGTCCAACGCTATCGTTCGTGGAAGGGGACGCGCCCGCCGTGACCGGTGAGGGTGCACTGCTACGAGCCCGATCCCTACTGCGAGACGGGAAGATTCTTGCTGTCAAGGGAATCGGAGGATTTCACCTGGCTTGTGATGCCCGCGACGACCGCGCGGTTCACGAGTTGCGTGAACGCAAGCATCGAGCAAGCAAGCCGTTGGCGGTGATGGTGCGCGATGTGCCAGAAGCCAGAGAGTTGGGTGTGGTCGGTGATGCCGAGGCTGATGCCATGTCCTCGCGCGAGCGCCCGATTGTGCTGGTTGCCAAAGCGTCTGGATACGCGCTTTCCCCCTTGATTGCCCCCGGCATTCCGGATATCGGAATCATGCTGGCCTACAACCCGATTCAGCATCTTCTTCTGGGTTTGGCCGGAGAAGAGGCGGGCCCAGCGGTGTTGGTCATGACATCGGCGAACATCGGCGGTGAGCCGATTCTGTACTCCGACAACGATCTCGAACGATTGGGTGACCTGGCCGACGGGGTATTGACCCACAACCGTCCGATCTTGATGCCGTGTGACGACTCGGTGATGCGAATAGTCGGCAGTGGAAGACAGTTGCTTCGTCGCTCGCGCGGATATGCTCCGCTGCCCGTCACCGCGCCGTTCGACGTACCGCCTACCTTGGCGGTCGGGGCCGACCTGAAGAACACCTTCTGTCTTGCCGAGGACGGATATGTGTGGCCGAGTCAGCACATCGGAGACATGGGCGACCTCGCTGTCATCGACAGTTTTGCTGCGTCGGAGAGTCACTTCGAATCGATCACGGGGGTGGTGCCGCACCAGATCGCCTGTGACGAGCATCCTCGGTATCGCTCGTCCTCGTGGGCTCGCAGTCGTAGTGGTGACCGACCGGTGCGCATCGTCGGGCATCACCACGCACATGTGGCTTCCGTGATGGGGGAGAACGGCCGGGACGGGAGCGAACCAGTTCTCGGAATAGCGTTCGACGGCACCGGCTACGGGGCGGACGGCGCAGTGTGGGGAGGGGAACTACTGCTGGCGACGTACAAGGGTTATCGCCGTCTCGCGCATCTGGGATACGTACTGCTGCCCGGTGGCGATGCCGGAGTGGAACGGCCGTACCGAATGGCGCTCGCCCACCTGTGGCATGCCGGGTTGGACTGGGAATCCGACCTCGCGCCCGTGGCAGCCTGTCCGCCCCGAGAGCAGTCGGTCCTACTTCACCAGATGGAAACCGGTTTCGGGTGCGTGGACACCTCGAGCATGGGGCGGTTGTTCGACGCAGTCTCCTCGCTGACCGGGGTCCGTCAGAGGGTCGACTACGAAGCGCAGGCTGCCATCGAGTTGGAGGGGGTGTCGAGGGGAGTCGACAGCGCCGGTTCGCGGTACACCTTCGATTGGACGCAGTCGGACGACGATTCGTGGACAGCAGATCCGCGGTCGGTCATTCGGGCTGTTGTCCGCGATCTCCGGGAGAAGTTGCCCGCTGAAGTGATCGGCGCCCGTTTCCACGAATCCGTAGCGCACCTGGTGCTCGAGTGGGCAATTCGTGGCCGGGAACTGGCGGGAGTGGACGAGGTAGTACTCACCGGAGGTGTCTTTCAGAACCCTCTACTGCTCGTTCGGGCGTGTGCTCTGCTCTCAGACGCTGGATTCACGCCGTTGACAGGACTGGAGTTGCCGCCGAACGACGGCGGTCTCGCCTACGGCCAAGTGCTGGTGGGGAGTTCGTCATGAGGTCAGGAGTTGTGTCATGTGCCTAGCCGTACCGGGACGTATCGAGTCCCTGGAGGAACGCGACGGAACGACGATGTCGGTGGTGAACTTCGGTGGCGTCCGAAAAGAAGTGTGTCTCGAGTACATTCCGGGCGCCCAAGTCGGCGAGTACGTCGTGGTGCACGTCGGATTTGCCATCCAGCGACTCGACGAGGAATCCGCTCGCAGCACGCTGGCGGAATTCGAGCACCTCGGCGTACTGGAAGAGGAATTCGGTGACGGGTTCGAAAGGGCTGCCCGGGCCGCGGGGATCGAACCGAAGGAGACGGAATCATGAAATATCTGGACGAGTTCTCCGATCCGGAACTGGCCGGCAAACTGCTGGATCAGATCCGTGCGCTGGCCACACGGCGATGGGCGATCATGGAAGTGTGTGGTGGTCAGACACATTCGATCATCAGACACGGCATCGATCAATTACTTCCCCAACAGATCGAGATGATCCACGGACCCGGATGCCCGGTCTGTGTCACCCCGCTCGAGATCATCGACAAAGCTCTCGAAATCGCGGCAAGACCCGATGTCATTTTCTGCTCCTTCGGGGACATGTTGCGAGTTCCGGGGAGTTCGTCGGATCTGTTCCGCATCAAGAGCGCCGGCGGTGACGTGCGGGTGGTGTACTCACCGTTGGATGCACTGACTATTGCCAAGGAGAATCCGGGCCGGCAAGTGGTGTTCTTCGGGATCGGATTCGAGACCACCGCGCCGGCCAACGCCATGACCGTCTATCAGGCCAATCGCCTGGGTATCGAGAACTTCTCGCTACTCGTTTCGCACGTTCTGGTCCCGCCGGCGATGGCCGCGATCATGGATTCGCCAGAGTGCCGCGTGCAGGCATTTCTGGCGGCCGGGCATGTGTGCAGTGTGATGGGAACGTCGGAGTACCCGGCGCTGGCCGAGAAGTACAAGGTCCCGATCGTCGTCACCGGATTCGAGCCGCTGGATCTGCTGGAGGGCATCCGAAAGACGGTGCTGCAGTTGGAATCGGGTCGATACGAGGTCGAAAATGCCTACGCCCGTGCCGTCACCGCGCAGGGCAACACCGCAGCGAAAGCGATGCTCGAGGATGTGTTCGCCGTGTCGGACCGGACGTGGCGCGGCATCGGATCGATCCCGGACAGCGGTTGGCAGCTGGCACCGAAGTATGCGTATTTTGATGCCGAAGAGCGTTTTTCGGTGACCGATATCCACACTGACGAGTCGAGCGTCTGCCGTTCCGGAGAAGTGTTGCAAGGTTTGATCAAGCCACACGAGTGCAGTGCCTTCGGGAAGGAATGCACTCCGCGGAATCCGCTCGGTGCCACGATGGTGTCGTCCGAGGGGGCGTGCGCCGCGTACTACCTGTACCGGCGCCTGGAACTTCAGGAGGCGGGTCATGCCGGCTGAGGAGACCGCTGTCGTGGACTTGTCGGCGTGGGTCTGCCCACTGCCGCTGCGTGATTCGCCGAACATCGTCATGGGGCACGGTGGTGGAGGAGCGATGTCCGCCGAGCTCATCGAGCACCTGTTCCTGCCCTCGTTCGGAAGCGCTGCCGATGCAGAACTCGGTGACTCGGCCGTATTCGACGTCGGCGGGGTGCGGCTCGCGTTCTCGACCGACTCGTATGTCGTCAAACCCATGGTGTTTCCCGGCGGAACTATCGGCGATCTCGCTGTCAACGGAACGGTGAACGACCTGGCGATGACTGGAGCGCAGCCATTGGTGATGTCGACGGCATTCATCCTGGAAGAAGGGACGGCACTGACCGACATCGCGGGAATCGCGAAGGCGCTCGGTGAGGCCGCGCACGTTGCCGGCGTTCGGCTGGTGACAGGTGATACCAAGGTCGTCGATGCCGGTCACGGCGACGGAGTCTTCATCAACACCGCAGGAATCGGGATTGTCGCAGACGGGGTGGACATCAGCCCCACTCGCGCACAAGTGGGTGACGTCGTGATCGTCAGCGGCGACATCGGCGTTCACGGCGTGGCCGTGATGAGTTGTCGCGAAGGTCTCGAATTCGGGACCGAAGTGCGCAGTGATTGTGCGGCCCTGAACGGCGTGGTGGCCGACATGATTGCCACCGGTGTCGACATCCACGTCCTGCGCGACCCTACGCGGGGCGGAGTCGCCGCGACCCTCAACGAGATCGCTCAGGCGTCGAACATCGGGGTTGCGCTGGTGGAGCGAGATCTGCCGATTCCCGCTGACGTGCGCGACGCCTGTGGGCTACTCGGCTTGGATCCGTTGTACGTCGCAAACGAGGGCAAGTTGATCGCTTTCGTTCCACGCGAAGATGCCGCCCTGGTTCTGGAAGCGATGCACGGCAATCCACTGAGTGTGGGAGCCGCCGTGATCGGGGAGTGCGTGGCCGAACATCGCACAATGGTGGTGGCGCGTACGGCATTGGGAGGCAATCGGGTAGTGGATTTGCCGGCAGGTGAACAACTTCCTCGGATCTGCTGATGACTGCCGTCGGTATGAACGGGCCGGCGTTGTTTGCCCGCTACGCGTATCCGCCGAACGAGTTGGGTTACTGCGGACCCGACGATCCTTCAGTGCTGCTTCGTCTGGCCAGCGGCAACTCGGGCAGCGGCGACCGTGATCACGCTCGTCAATTCGACGGTGCGTGGCCGTACCTCGAGGCATTGGCTGTAGGAGCGGGCATCGACGACCCCCTGGATTCGCGAGTGATCGAAGCCTATTGGGTGGGAGGTGATCTCCTCGACTCTCTCGATTCGGGGAAGTTGTTACAGCACTTGAGGGGGGCATTCGGTGAACGCGAGAACACCGGGTTCCTCCCCGTCCTCGGGGGTCGGGACCGCGCGCTCGCGCACCACAGTTTTCACGTATTTCTGGTGTATCCGTGGGTCAAGCTTCTTCGGAAGCGCGGTGCGGTCCCACTGTCCGTCCTCCAGAACTGCCGGATCAGATGGGGAGTGGTCGAGGACGTCGGCGAGGAGCATGCATTGGTGGTTTCGTCCCCGCTCGAGTTCGACGGTGAGCAACTCGCACGCGGCCGACCGGCAACGCAGAGAGTGCGGTGGAGGGTCGAGGGCAACGCGCTTGCGGCGATGCCCGTCCCCGGCGCTGTGGTGACGATGCACTGGGATTGGGTGTGCGACAGGATAACGGCAGAGCAATCACGTGCATTGGATGCCGCGGAAGACTCGGGATTGCGGATCGCGAACCGAATGCTGTCGACCGATATGTGATCGTCAGTTCCCCTCCAGGACGGAGGCTACGGTGAATTGGGGTAGCGCGGTACCGGACAGCGCACTGTGGTTGGCAGAGGCATATGCGATCACGGTAGCGGTTCTCGTCGTCACCGCGCTGCTGCTTGCTCGGTATACCGTCTGGGGCAACCAGTTTCGGCGAATGGCTTGGCCCTACTTCGATCCCCGGCGCACCGTCATTCCGCTGTCGATTCTCGCGTTACTGCTGCTGCTCACGATATTCGGTGTCCGCGTGACGGTGTTGTTCTCGTACTGGTACAAGGATTTCTACGACGCCATTCAGAACCTCGACGAAACCGCTTTCTGGCACTACCTGCGAGTGTTCGCGATATTGGCCGCAGTCCACGTCGCTAGCTCACTCGTCGTCTACCTGGTAGGCCAAACACTCGATATCAATTGGCGCAGTTGGCTCAATGACACATTGACCGACGATTGGCTCGACGGCCGCGCGTACTATCGCGGAAACTTCCTGGAGAACCCGGTCGACAATCCGGACCAACGTATTCAGGCAGACATCACCGCATTCGCGACGTCGTCCCGCACGTTGTCCATGGGCGCCGTCGCCGCAATGGTCTCGATCGTCAGCTTCACCAAGATCCTGTGGGATCTGTCCGGTCCCTTGACTGTTTTCGGTGCCGAGATTCCGCGAGCGATGATCTTTTTCGTCTACATCTACGTGTTGGTGACCACGGCACTCGCATTCTGGATCGGCCGGCCTTTGATCATGCTGAACTTCTTGAACGAGAAACTCGGCGCCAGCTTCCGGTACGCGTTGGTTCGACTACGGGAGTACGGCGAAAGCATCGCCTTCTATCGCGGAGAGAACGTCGAACGACGCACGCTCGGACTACGTTTTGCTGCAGTGATCCGCAATATGTGGGCGATCGTCTTCCGGACGCTCAAGTTCAGTGGCTTCAATCTGGCAGTGGATCAGACAGCGGTGGTGTTTCCGTTTCTGGTCCAGGGATCTCGATTGTTCAGCGGGCAGATCACTTTCGGCGACGTGATGCAAACTGCTCAAGCATTCGGCCAGGTGCACAATTCGTTGTCGTTCTTTCGAGAGTCTTATGCCGATTTTGCAAGTTTCCGGGCCACACTGATCCGTTTGACCGGGCTCGCCGATGCCAATCGACGTGCCCGCGCACTTCCCGTGCTCGACGCGTTCTCCGCTGGCAGTCATTTGGTTGTTCGGGGACTCGACGTGCGCACGCCGGTTGGTGAGGCGTTGATCTCCGAACTCGACATGTCACTGGGGCCCGGCGATGCACTGCTGGTGAAGGGTCCGTCGGGTAGCGGCAAAACCACGCTGCTCCGCAGCATCGCGCAGTTGTGGCCGTACACAAACGGTTCCGTGACCACCCCGGTCGGAGACGTCCTGTTCCTCTCACAACGGCCATACCTACCATTGGGTTCTCTGCGCGCGGGTTTGGCATATCCGGACCAGTTGCCCTCAGGTCAGCCGAACACCGGGCGCTCGAACTTCGACGACCGCAGGCTCCACGATGCGCTCGCCGAGGTGCATCTCGCACATTTGATCGGTCGGCTCGACGAGCCGGCTGATTGGACTCGAATTCTGTCGCCGGGCGAACAACAACGGTTGGCGTTCGCCCGAGTCCTCCTGATCCGACCGCGAACCGCATTTCTCGACGAGGCGACATCCGGAATCGACGAAGGCCTCGAGTACACGCTCTACGACATCCTTCGCCGTGAACTGCCCGACAGCATCATTGTCAGCGTCGGGCATCGCAGCACCCTCGACGTTTTTCACAATCGACAACTCGAACTGCGCGGTGCGGGACACTGGACTCTCGCTGATCACGAAGGCTGAGAAAACTTTCGACAGTCGGATTCTTGCGACAGGATTCGGCCGGGTTACCCGCCGCGCCGCGATCGATCGGAGACACGGACCGTCACGAGGTCGAAGGGTTGCGGAAGTCGTTTGTGCGCTGGAGCACCCAGGCCGCAATCCTGGTGCGCGAGCCGTACCCCAGTTTGTTCAGTATGTGATCGACGTGGCCGTCGACAGTGCGCTGAGAAATGACCAGCTTGTCCGCGATTGCTCGGTTGGTCAGGCCCTGTGCGACGAGTTCGGCCACCTGCTGCTCCCGCGGAGTCAGCACTTCGTCGGCCGCCGATTTCGGTGATCCACCGGGCGGTTGCTCTCTCAGCGCGCGGGCCGCTGCGTCGTCGAGAGTCAGAGCTCGTCCATGAGCGAATGCTGTTTGAAACACCCTGTCTCCGATCCGGTTACGAGCCTCGGTCACGCTGTTTTCGTGGTACGGGACCATGCTCCTGAAGGTGTCCATCGGGCTGCCCGTGGCGGTGAACAGCGTGTCGGCAGCTCCCATCAGTGTGGCTGCCAGCTTTGTGTCCCGGTCGACAAGCGTCCACGCGATTTCCTCGAGGCACCATGCACATCCGAACTGGTTACCCAGCCCTCGCAGCAATCGGAGAGAATCTTCGAGTAGCTCGATACCGCGAGCGTGGTTGCCATGACGCCACAGGGCGGATCCGTAGTCCGACATCGTCATCGACCGCCACAAGATTTCGCCGCGCGATTCGGTGAGGGCCAACTCCTCCTCGTAAATACTTGCAGCCCGGTCGGTTTCGCCGAGTGCGTCGACGACGAAGGCGAACCAGTAGAGCGCGGGTACCAGACGGGCGATGTCGTCGTTTGCCCGGAATGCTGCGACAGCCTGCTCCAGGTACTCGGCGCCGCGCACGAGATCGCCGTCGGCGACCGCGACGAATCCGAGCGTGTACCGCGCCAGTATGCGTCCGTCGTCGTTCCGCTGCATCTCGGCCTGTCGCCGAGCCTCTTCGGCAATGCTTGTCGCCGAAGCGATATCTCGTTGGAGGGCTGCCAGCAGTGCGCCTGTCGCGGCGGCCTCGACTACCGCCTCATCGAGAGTGCCCTCGGTCAGTTCGGGCACCTCGGCCAGGGCGCGACCCAACCAGTAGCGACCTTCGTTGAATCGACCACGTGCAAGCCAGTAATCATGCAAGGCACTTGCGGTACGCAATGTGGCTTCGACCGAGTCGGGTTCGGTCAGACCGAATTCCAACGCGGTGCGCACGTTGGGTAAGTCGCGGTCGATCCGCGTCATCCAATCGATTTGGTGCGGCCCCGTCCAGTCGACTCCGGCGCGGAAGACGAGTTGCCTGAACCACTCACTGTGCCTGCGCTGCAGCGAGACCCACTCGTCGACTGACACCAGTTCACGCCCGTAGTCGCGAAGAGTCTCGAGTAGGCGGTAGCGGACGTAAGAGCCGTTTTGTTCACGGATGAGGATCGACTTGTCGACAAGGGACATCACGAGATCGCCCAAGTCGTCGTTCTGTGCTTCGTCGGCGAGAATTCCTTCGACGGACCCGAGATCGAAGCTACCCGCAAATACGCTCGAGTTCGCCCACAACGACTTCTCCGGCGGCGTACACAGAGCGAAGCTCCAGTCGATACTCTGTGCAAGCGTTTGTTGACGCGCTGGAGCGTTCCGGCTGCCCCGCGTCAGCAGTTGGAAGCGGTCGTCGAGTTTTTGCAGGATCTGATCGACCGACATCGCCCTCAGTCGGGCAGCCGCCAACTCGATCGGCAGTGGTAGTCCTTCCAACCGGCGGACGATCTTCTCCACAGCCGCGCTGTTCTCGCTGGTGATGCGGAAGTCCGTCACGGAGGAACGTGCCCGCTGCTCGAACAGCATCATCGCATCACCATCACGGGTGTCGGTTGGCGACGGCGCCTCGGTGGGAAATCGCAGAGGCGGCACCCGTAATACCATCTCGCCGGGAATGTCGAGCGGTTCTCGGCTGGTCGCCAGAAGTGCCAATCGGGCACAGCACCGGAGAAGTTCGGCGGCGGTGTCGGCAACCCAGCCGATGAGGTGTTCGCAATTGTCCAGAACAAGCAGGACACGTTCGTCGACGAGACGGCCGATCAGTACCGATCGCGGTGACCGCGTAGATCGGTCTTGTACTCCGAGTGCGGCAAGAATCGTCTGATCGAGAAGTGCCGGCTCCCGCAGTTCGCTGAAGTCGACGAACCAGACGCCCCCGGGGAACGCACGGGAGGAATCATCGGCGGCACGGAGCGCCAAGCGGGTTTTGCCGACCCCACCCAGGCCCGTAAGGGTCACAAGCCGGTAGTCCGACAGCAGGCGTCGGACTTCTTTGGCCTCGGACCGACGACCGACGAAACTGCTCAGTTCGATCGGTAGGTTTCCTCGTTTTGCCGCCATGAGAATCGCGCCGAATTTGTACGTCCTGAGTGGATTGACCCCACACAGTGTACGCGGAATCGCGTGTGCGAAATCTGTCAAGGCACCACCGGTGTTCGCCCGTGATTGCCGTTGGGCCGAAGCTTTTCGGTGCATGACGCGGAATAGCGAGCACTTTCCACCGACGTAGTTCGCGCCTCATTCGAAAGGGATGAGAGGCGCATTTCATCTTTCTGGCGCACTTACGATTCGGGCATGAAACGTGTGTGGGAAGGTGTGCGGCGCTACGGCAAAACGCTGCACTCGGTCGGGTTGTCGTTCGGTCTGGTGTTTTTCGTCCTCTCGATGAGCCCGTCCCTCTTACCGCGCGCGTGGTACCTGCAGGGCGTGGCAACCGGTATTTCCGTCGCCACCGGGTACGGCATCGGTGTGAGCGTGGCGTGGATGATCCGCAAATGCGGAGTCGAACCGAGATGGTCGGACCGGACCAAGCGGATCGGTTGGGCCGTACTCGCCGTACTGGCAGTGATATTGGTGCCTCTGTTTCTGATCTTGGGTTCGTGGTGGCAGCAGATCGTCCGTGATCTGGTCGAGGCGCCTCGCGTGAACCGGGCGAACTATCTTCTGGTGCTGCTGATTTCGCTGGTGGTGTGGTTGACCTTGTTGGAGGTGGGTCGTGGTCTGCGGTATCTCACCAGAGGGCTCGCTGCCGTTGCTCTGCGGTTTGTTCCCAAGGAAGCAGCGAAAGTCGCGAGCTTGGTCGTCGTCTTCGCGTTGGCGATCTTCGTCGTCAACGGTGCCCTCTACAACGGGCTCATCGCTTTTGCGAACTGGAGTTTCTCCGGCGCGGACAACGACACGCCCGATGGTATCGACCAGCCTCTGATCGCCGAACGCAGTGGTTCACCCATGTCTGCCGAGGCATGGGATTCGCTGGGCAAGGAGGGTCGCACTTTCATGGGTAGCGGGCCGTCTGCGGTGCAGATTTCCGCGCTGACCGGCCGGGACGCGAAGCAACCCATCCGCGTGTACGCCGGCCGTGAGTCGTCGGATTCCGTCGACGGTGTCGCGCAGCGGGTCGTCAACGAACTCGAGCGCACCGGCGGCTTCGACCGTGCCGTCCTGGCAGTAGTGACCACCACCGGCCGCGGCTGGGTGAACGACGACGTGGCGTCCGCTTTCGAATACGTCCAGGGCGGCGACACCGCCATCGCGGCGATGCAGTACTCGTTCCTTCCCAGCCCTTTGGCATTCATCGCCGATCGCGAAACCCCGATGGCCGCAGGCCGGGCGCTGTTCAACTCTGTCTATGCGAAGTGGATCGATCTGCCGCTCGACAAGCGCCCCAAGCTTGTCGTTTTCGGCGAGAGCCTCGGATCGTACGGGGGGCAGGCCGCGTTCGCGGGAGCACAGGACATGGCGACGCGGGTGGATGGGGCGTTGTGGTCGGGGACTCCGAACTTCACCGCTCAATGGCAGGAGATCACCAGCAGTCGTGACTCCGGCTCACGGGAAGCCGTGCCGGTGATCGACGACGGGCAGTCGATTCGTTTCGCTGCCTATCCGGAGGATCTCGAACTGGATGCGCCGTGGAACGACTCACGCGTCATGTACTGGCAGCACGCCAGCGACCCAATTGTCTGGTGGTCTTTCGACCTGCTTCTGAACAAGCCGGACTGGCTTGCCGAGCCTCTCGGCCGTGATGTCGATCCGGGAATGACGTGGATACCGTTCGTGACATTCTGGCAGGTGACACTCGACATGGTCTTCTCGGCGGACGTTCCGCCAGGTCACGGGCACAACTACGGTGCCGAGGCGGCGGACATGTGGGCGCGGATCCTGCACCCCGACAACTGGTCTCAGTCGGACACCGACGCGATTCGCGGCGCTCTGACGAACGACTTTCAACCCACCAAGTAGTAGTGCGGAGTGCGGACCTCGTGACGGTCTCTCGTCGTTGGACCGGGAGTACTCGCTCTAGATCGTTCTATCACTGTTTGTCAGCTATCTAACAAGGAGCGCGATGCATTCATCAAGAACACTCGTAGCTGCGGTGGCGCTGAGCGCGATCACTGTATTTGCCGGGGCTGGGTCCGCGGTTGCCGCGCCGGCGGTCGGATCTGTCGATTTCGGTTCGTCGAGCGGATCCGGATCAGGAACCGGTTCGGCTAGCGGATCCGAATCTGGTTCTGTCGATTTCGGATCCGGCGGACCGGACGTCGAGCATCCGGTGTCGACCTGCTTCTGGTCCGTGCCGATCAATCCCGAGCGCGCGGACCCACAGCTCAACTACGCCTTTCCTGACACTGCGGCGATTTACTGGGCTGCGCAGTTCACAATCCCCGAGAACGCCGAGTTGGTTATCCGAGGGCAGTATGCGCATGCGCGCTATCAGTCGTTGAACTCGTACAACGCGGCAACCGCGATGCCGACCGCCGTCCTCAATGACATTTCGACAGCTCCCGACGCAGGTTCGCGCAACACCTATCTTCCCGGTGCCGATCGATCGAACGAAAGTGCCAGGTCGTACACGGCTTCCGTCCTCAACGAGGCCTCGCCTGTTGAGCCGAAACCCAACACCTTGTATGCCGGTGTGCCAGGTCAGGACCGGATAAGCCTGCTTTATCGCATCTACCTGCCGGACAACGGGCGTGATCTCACCGGCGGCGTTGGACTGCCTGAGCCAGAGCTGCACCTTCCCGGTGGTCAAGTGCTGCGGGGGCAGGATCTGTGTTCAGCGGTCGGTGCGGACAACGGAATCTTGAAGCCGGCTTCGCTGCCGTTAGACACGTACAAGGCATTGCGTGACCAACCGGGCAAGCCTGCGACATTCCCTTCCGAGCAGGCACCAGTCTGGCGGGCGTACTACAGCGCCGAGTTCACGCTCGGCTGTACCTATCTCGGCAAATGCGATGGCACACCCCAGCGGGTGGGCGGGCAGTACTCCAACATCGACAACAGCTACGTCACAGCCGAAGTCAACCGTGGGTTCGGCGAAGTTCTAGTACTTCGGGGAGAGTTGCCGAGGACTCCGAAGACTACAGGCGGCGCAAAGAATCTCGACAGCGCGGTCGACATGCGGTTCTGGTCGATGTGCAGCAATGAATCGCTGGCAACGACGAAGGTAGCGACGTGTCTGTTCGACGAGCAGATGGCCACTGATGCGGATGGTCGCTACACGATTGTCGCGTCGCTCCCTGAAGACCGACCCGCAAACGCTACGAAGGAATGTGGGGTGTCATGGCTTTCGCTCTCGCCGGCCGGTGACGGCGCAGGGCATCCCGACGATTCCCTCTTGATCATGCGGAACATGCTGCCGGCCAAGGACTTCAGCCACGCTGCACACGATACCAAGACGCCCGGCGACGAGAAGGCCGTGATGGGAGAGTATTTGCCGGACGGGCAATATACGTCCAAGCTCGCGTTCGAGGGCAGTGGCTGCGCGAAGTAACCCGTCTTTACGCGTGAGGTCACTACTCGAGATTGTGTCTGGTGATCCTCCTCGATGATGTCGGCTGCGCTCTGCTGCGAGCGCAGCCGACACACCGTTAGCCAAGTCTTTTCGCGATCTTCGGTGGGGAATCGAGGCCTGCGGTTCAGGCACTCATCCCTTTCGAATGAGGCATCAACTACGCAGGCGCTCGCAGTGTCAGCATTGTCGCGCAGCGGTATCAGCTGTGCTCTGTTGTCCGCCGTGGCGGACAGGGGCGCCTTTTCTCGCCTACCGCCTATCCTGCTTGCTGCAATCAGAAATGAGTTTTGACATGGGTTCCGTTGTCGGAGAACTTCTCCCATTGGCCGTCGGTGTCGCCGTGTCGCCGGTGGCCGTCATCGCCACTATCTTGATGTTGCTCTCCAAGCGAGCGGGTAGCACCAGCGCCGGGTTCGCGGTGGGCTGGTTACTCGGAATCTTCATCGCTACAGTTCTTTTCGTCATCTTGTCCAGTGCCGTCAGCACGTCAGACGACGGACCGTCCGCCACGGTTTCGTGGATCAAACTAGCTCTCGGTGTCCTCCTGTTGGCCGTCGGGGTCAAGCAGTGGCGGGGGCGCAGCGGCGAGCACGAAACACCGAAGTGGATGCAAGCCGTCGACGAGATGACCGCGGTCAAGGGATTGGGCCTTGGATTCGCGCTCGCCGCGATCAACCCGAAGAACCTGCTCATGTGCATCGCGGCCGGAGTGTCGATCGGCTCGGCGTCGTTGGCGACCAGCGGAGCGATCACCTCGATTCTCGTATTCACGGTCATCGCCAGTTCAACTGTCGCGATCCCGGTCATCGGATACCTGGTGGCTGCTGATCGCCTGCGAAAGCCATTGGCCTATCTCAAAGTCTGGCTCGAGGACAACAACACCACGGTGATGAGTGTGTTGATCTTGGTCGTCGGAGTTGTTCTGATCGGCAAGGGAATTGGCGGAATCTTCTGATACCCGCTCTTTCGCGTGGTGTGAACGCGCGATTCCCGGATGATCGTTCGATCAGGCGCGCTTGACCGCGTAGTCGCCGTCGGCGTGACCGATCAGTTGCCATCCGCCCTCGATCGGGGACAGTCGGACGTCGGAGAGATTCGTGGTCTCGAGCTGTGGCCGGTCGGTGCCGGGGTACCAGGCCTCGACCCGTCCGGTGCCGCTCCCGTCAAACCCGTCACGCGATACCTCCGTCAGCGAGCCGGGCGCTGCCCGCGGATACGCTCGCGAGAGTGGCGCGGCGAATCCCTCTACGAGCCCGAGTGATTCACCGGACGGGCAGTCGATGCGATTCAGATTTCCCTGCGGCTGGTGGGTATTGCCGTCGCGAACCGGGTGGGGGTCACCGCACGCTTGTGTCCACGACCACCACGCGCCGCCCATCCGGTACCTGTCGGTGGCATCGACGAAGCGGTCGACGTCTGCTCTCTGCTCGTCGGCATCCCCGAACCAACCCCATTCACCCGTCCACAACGGGGCGTCGTACCAGGCGGCAGCGCGGTCGGCGATCTTGAACCCGTCTTCGATTCCGGGAAATTCGCTACTGACCGTTATCGATTCGCTGTAGAGATGGGGCGAGAAGACCACCAGAGGATCGGTCAGGTAATGGCGAGGGGGCAGCGCGTCGAGGCCGAAAGCCGACCAGATCGCGCTGGGCTCGAAGAACACGAGGTGTGGAAATCCTCCTGCTTCGGCCTGCCTGATGGCGTGGGTGGCCCGCTTGTAGAACTGCCCGATCTGATCAGCTGCCGTGAATGGATCGCGCAGGCCGGGGTTCGGTTCGTTCAACAGGTCGTATCCGGCTACAGCTGGTTCGTCTTTGAACTCGGCAGCCAACCGCGCCCACGTCGCGACGAGGCGACTCTGGATTCCTTGCTCGTCGTCGTAGAACGCCTGGAAGGCATGGGCGATCGCGGGTGCGGCTTCCCTGAGTCCACCGATGTTGCAGGTTGTCCATCCGCCGGTCAGGGTTGCCCACTCGGGTGCGCCGTCCCAGCCGACTCCCGGCCGCATGAATGACGGGCACGACTGGTCGCTCGGGGTGCCGACGTACGGGCCCCATGCATCCTGATGCATGTCGAGAACGGTGTAGATGCCGTGGTCTTTTGCATCCTCGACCGCTACTCGAACGCGGTCGACGTACGCAGTGTCGAATGCACCGCGGATCGGTTCCAGGAGGGACCACGCGACGTTGAGTCGGACGACGTTGAAGCCCAGCGCTGCCATCTGCGCGAAGTCCGTTCTTCCCAGCGGCGTAACGGTGGGTAGACCGGTGCCGTTGGTTGCGTAGTCATTGAGACCGTTGGCGTTCACGCCGCGGAGCAACACCGTTCGTCCGTCGACGTCCTTGATCGTTCGATCTGCGACGGTCAGTTGGGGGAGAGTCCAGCCCGGATCCGGTGGTGCAGCGTTCGCCGCCGGAGTTGCAATCTGGAGGACCAGGATTGCGAGGGTGGCAAGCAACAGCGCACGCATCCATCGACCTTTCTAGACAAACGTCCAATTCCGAGTCGAGGCTAGCGTGAGAAGACCTCTTTCCGGCGCGGTTTGCTCATACCTGTCACGGCCCCGCGTTGCCGAGAACACGTCGGACACGTGCTCCTGCTGGAGGTGTCATCATTGTCGACAAGTCTCGACCCGAGGGAGCCCCGGTGAAGCTTGCATTGACTGATCTGATCGAACAAATGCCTCGTGACGATTTGGCGAGTACGCGAGCGTTCTATGCGTCGCGGCCTGCCGGTGTCGGTCCGAGTTCCCTGCAGGAACTGCTTGTGGTGCGAGCATCCAGGGTGGTTGATCCCACGGCGAGCCGGGCTGTTGAACACACACTCGACATCGAGGGCCGATCCGTTTCGGTGCGCGTAGTCACTCCGAAAGACGGCGATGTCAACGGGGTCTATCTGTATCTTCCGGGTGGGGGTTTCTACATGAGTTCAGCGGCCAGCGCTGACGCCCGAAGCATGAGACTTGCCGACGAGGTCGGGGTGGTAGTGGTTACCGTCGATTACCGGCTTGCACCGGAATTCCCTTGGCCGGCAGCGCCGGACGATTGTGAGGCAGTCGCCTTGTGGCTGCTTGAGGTCGCTGCCGAACGGTTCGGGACGACCAGGCTCGCCATCGGTGGCATGTCGGCGGGAGCAACCTTGGTGACGACGACGTTGCTGCGCCTTCGTGATCGAGGTCTGGCCAAGGCATTTTCGGGTGCGGTGCTGGAAGCGGGCACGTACGACGTCAGTGCCCAGACTCCCGCGGGCCGCACCATCAGCGACGAATACTTCATCGAAGCCTACGTCGGCCATGTCGATGATCGCACTCTTCCGGATATTTCTCCGACATTCGGCGACCTCAGCGGCCTGCCGCCGACCCTCGTTGTCGTTGGATCAGAAGACGTGGTCCTGGCAGAGAACCTTGCCATGGTGGCGCGACTGTCGGCGGCCGGAAACGACGTCGACTTGCGTCTCTATCCTGATGTCCCGCATGGATTTACAAACCATCCAACGCCTGTTGCCCGGCGTGCTGCGCTAGATATGGGTGCTTGGCTTCGGAATCGACTCGACTCCGACCCCGCGTGACAAGCACGGGCGCGGTTCAGTGTGCCGAGGAAAAGCGGACTGTGTTCGGTGTCAGATCTTGGCGAGCGTTTTACGATGAAACAATTCGAGGCTCACCATGGATTTCATCAGGCCGTCGAGGGTTCGCGCATCCCATCCAGTCAGATGCTGCCAGCGGTCGAGTCGATAGGTGACAGAGTTCGCATGTAGGTGGATGTCACGGGCGGCGGCGCTGACAGAGAACCCGCTTCGCGCGAAGGCGCGGACGGCGTCCATCAGATGTGAGTGCTCTTCGGCCACAGATGCCCCGGCCTGTAGAAGCGGCAGCAGCTCGTCCTGGTGGGTGGCAAGAGTGGCGATGAGCCATTCGTCGGCAAAACTGACCGTCGTGCCCGGCGCTGTCGCCAACTGCAATGTGCGCTCGGCGTCGGTGATGCTTTGAGCTGCGCCGACGAGCCCGACCCGGGGCATCCCGATACCTAGTGACGTTCGTGGATGATCTCGCATGATTGCGTGGATGACTTCGGTTGGTTCGCCCTGACACATCACGATTACTCGGGAGCCATGTCGACTGCAATGCGCGACAACATGCACGGAATCCAGGGTTCGTTGCAGGTGTTCCACTTGTGCTTCTGACCATTCGTCCTCGACGGCCGACAGTGCTTGGAACGATTTCTGTGTATCGAATCCGAGGGTTTGTGCCAGCTCTCGGGCGTTGCTCAGTTCCATATCCGTTGCACTGTGCAGTGTTTCGAAGAATCGGTATCGAACGCCGGCGCGGATGGCCTGCTCGCTGCGCGTTGCCTCGGAGTGTCCGACTGCGACTGCGCTCGTCGCGGCGTGAACGAGGTCCCAAAGTTTGCCGCCTGCTTGCAGCAGCTCGTGTGTTGGTTTCGTGGACCGCTGGACCATCGTGTCCCAGAGCTCACGAGATGCAATGTGATAGGTCTCGATGACATCGGAGAGGGGGAGCCCTTGCATCGCGCGACGGCGCCCGAGTTCGCGGTTTCGGTCGGTGTCTTCTGTGGTGATCGTTTCGTTCTCGGCGACGGCACACAGCATTGCGGACAACTGTTTGCGGATGTAGTTGCCTTGCTCGGCCACTGGTACCGCGGAGTAGGCCGGGAGTTCGCTGCGAATCTGTTGTACCGCGCGCTCGGTGAGCGCTTCGAGCTCGTCGGAAACCTCGCGACACAACCGTCGGATCGTGTCTTCTTCGACGTCGGTTACGTCCACGGGGTTACTCCTTTGTGCGTGCTTGGTCTTGCGTCCCGTGAATTTCACGAACGAGCGTCGTGGATTCCGGGGTTCACCCATGGTCCCGCCATAGTGACGGGAGGCACACTCAACGCTAGACCGGACGACGATTCGACGGCAAAACGCCCCTCGCCTCATCTGCTCCGGATCGATCAACGGCTAAGGAGCCACAATCATGTCCAACGAGGCGAAGAGTGCCTTGCTCGCAATCGGAGTTCCGTTCGTCGGGGTGCTGGGCGGGATAGTTGCGCTCTCCGGATCCGAACTGACTGTTCTCGGATTTCCCATTTTGTTCGCGTGGCTTTTCCTGTGGATGCCGCTGACCTCGTTGTGTCTCCACATGGCATGGAAGTTCTTTGACCGCAAGGACTTCGAGGAAGCGGAACGAAACGAACTGGCTCAGGCCAAGACCGAGATCGGGGATCCGACATGATCGCTGCAACATTTACGCTCGTGCTACTCCTCGCGCTCGGCGCCGGAGTGCTTTCACGCCGTGGAAGCAAAAAAGAGATCTCCGACTACCTCGTGGGCGGGCGGTCTTTCGGTCCCGTGCTGGTTTTCATCCTGGGAGCAGGTGAGGCCTACAGCATCGGCACGCTCATTGGATTTCCCGGGGGTGTGTACGCCCACGGGGCAAGCTACGGCGTCTGGTTCATCGGATACATCTTGCTTGCCTACCCGATCGGATACTTCTTTGCGCCCTATCTCTGGCGGGCAGGCAAGCGGTATAACGCGATGACGCTGCCCGATGTGGCAGGGCGGCACTTTCGGTCGCGCGGGTTGGAACTGACAATCGCGATTGCCTCGGTAGTCTTCCTCATTCCCTGGGGGCAGTTGCAGCTTGCCGGCCTCCAGGTCGCACTGAGCGGACTTGGCATCACCATCAACCCGACGGTGGCGGTTTTCGTCGGCGCTGCGCTTGCTCTGCTCTTCCTCCTGCTTTCGGGTGTGCGTGCACCGGCGTTCGTGTCTTACGTCAAGGACGCAGCTCTGCTGTTGGGAGCGATCCTGATCGGACTGGCCGCCACGGCCAAATCGGGCGGTATCACGAAGCTCTTTGCCGATGCGGCATCCCATGGGGCCGGGCAGGCCTCGCAATCCACCGTCACCGGTTCGTCGCTGACCTTCGTTCTCACCACAATTGTGTTCCAGTCACTCGGTTTTTTCGTTTTCCCCTTCATCGTGCAAGCGGTGCTATCGGCGAAGTCCGAGGCAACCCTCAAGCGAGTCGCCCGATTCAACCCGCTGTACATGCTCATGTATCCCTTCCTCGTCGCTGCTGCCTTCGGCGCAATTTCATTGCTGCCCAACAAGCTCGAGGGCGCAGAGTCCAATGAGGTCCTCCTGCAACTGTCCCGCCTCGTGCTCCCGGACTGGCTGACCGGAGTGGTGGCGGGTGGTGCGGCACTGTGCGCGATCGTTGTTCTGTGTGGCTCGGCGCTGGGAATCGGCTCGATCGTCTCGCGAAACATCGTTCCTGGAATACCCGAATCACGTCAGAGAGTGTGGGTGCGCGGGGTCATAGTCGCCTACCTCGGCCTCTCGCTGATCCTCACCCTCGCCGCACCCCAATTGCTGCTGACGCTGGTGAATACCGCGTATTACGGGGTGACCCAGGCCGTGGTGGTGTTCGCGACGATGATCTTCGGATGGAAGCTGCGACCGGCAGCGCTCGCGATGGGCGTGGTGCTCGGCGACGTGCTGGTGCTCTGGCTGTACCTCGACACACACGGCACGGTATCGATGTGGTTGGCGGACAAAGGCATGAACATCGGTGCCGCAGCCCTTGTTCTGAACGTGTTGTTCGTGTCCGCCACCCGGGTGATGTGGCCTCCTGTCGAAGCGGTTTCGGGCCTCCGTGCAGAAAATCGATCGGCACCAGTGCCTTGCCCCGCAGTCCCGACCGCGAAGGCGGATATCCGATGACTCGGACACTACTCACCGCAGATGCAATCCTCACCCAAGACGCAGCGTCACCCCAGGTTGAGGCGCTCGTCCTCGATGGAGGCCTGGTTGTCGCCACCGGAAGTCGAAAGGACATGGGGGAGTACGCCGGACCGGAAACTCGTCGGCTCGATCTCGCCGGCGCTACTGTGATCCCGGGGCTGATCGAGTCGCACATTCACCCGACCTACTCCGGCTTGACTGACGGATGGGCCGATTGCCGGACGCCACCGTGCGCCTCGATCACGGATATCCAAGGGGCTCTGCGGAACTCCACTCCCACTCACGGCTGGATACGTGGATGGGGGTACGACGACACACAACTTCGAGAAGGTCGCCATCTCACACGCGATGACCTCGACGCAGTCTGCACCGACCGCCCGATCATCGTTCTGCATATCTCGGGGCACTTTGCGGTGGCAAACACTGTTGCGCTTGCAACTGCAGGCATCGACGAATCGACGGTGGATCCCGGGGACTCGCAGTTTCCGCGTGGGGCGGACGGGAGGCTCACAGGGATGGCCTGGGAAATCGACGCCGTGGCACGGTTGAGTGGCGCGATACCAGACCTGACACAGGCAGAGGTGCAGACCGCGTTGCTGCGTAGCTTGACACTGGCGCGTTCGCGAGGAATCACGACCGTCCACGATCTAGGGGTCGGCCTGTCGGCGGGCATGCAGGAGTTGGCCGCCTATCGTGCCCTGGACACCATGGGCGAGATGCCCGTGCACACGGTTGGCTTCCTTCGGGGTGATCTCGCGATCGCAGAACTGGAGGAAAGGAACATCGCTTTCACGGCTGCACCGGCCCCAGGGTCACGCTTCCGCCTGGCCGGCGCCAAATTCTGGGCGGATGGGTCCATTCAAGGATTGTCTGCAGCCTTGCGAACTCCGTATACCTGCAGCCCGAACCATCACGGTGATCTGCTCTATCCGCAGGAGCAACTCGACGACATGGTTCTCCAGGTGCACCGCGAGGGAGGTCAGGTCGCGGTGCACGCCAACGGCGATGCGGCTGTAGCCGCCGCCATCGCGGCGCTGCGCAGTGCGCACCGCAGTGACGGACGTCGAGCGCGGCACCGTATCGAGCACTGCCAGGTGAGTGGGCCTGCGGATCTCGAGGCGATACGTGATGCCGAGATCGGGGTGAGCTTTTTCGTCAACCATGTTTTTCATTGGGGCGATCGTCACCGTGACCGTTTCCTCGGTCCTGAGAGAGCCGGCAACCTGGACCCGCTGGCGTGCGCCGATGACATCGGCTTGAAATTCGGGCTGCACTCGGATTGCCCGATAACGCCGATGGATCCCCTCCAGACGATTAGGACTGCTGTGAATCGGCTGACCATGGGCGGTGCCGTGCTTGGCGCCCACCAACGGATCGGAGTGCAGCGTGCAGTGCAGGCCATGACTGTGGACAGTGCGTACTTGGTCCATGACGAAGGACGGGTGGGGATCTTGGCGCCGGGTCGTCGTGCGGACCTTGTCGCGCTCGACGGCACTCTTGCTGCTCTCGCAGACGCTTCGTCCGACATTCCTCAGCCTGCACTGGTCATGGTCGACGGCCGGTAGCGCATGAGATTGATTTCGTCCCAACGGATACCAGCTCGAGGTGGAGATTCGTGCAGTTGCTCGACAGTGAAGTTGTTCGGCGCTGTGCAGTTACGGCTGCCGCCGCGGCCGCGGTCTGTCGTTCGATCGGGCCCGGCGTGGTCGATGGCGACGCAGTGACGGGCAAGAGTTTCTTCCTGCAGGATGGCGGCTGGCCGGGCACCTGAACACATGTCCGGTTTCTGGAGCAAAGTCGGGACGAGGAGCGTGCCACCCTTGTAATCTCGCACGGGAGTTTGCGGGGCGCGGGGTATCCCGCACAGCGAATGAGAGGATGAAGGTGACAACTGTCTACACGCGCCGCCGAGGGGCGCGCCCTTTCGGAATCGCCCTCGCTGCGCTGGTCGCTATGGGTGCGGCCCTGACAGGCCCCACACTCGCCTCCGCTTCGAGCGGCGACCTGCAATTGGGTTCGAGTCAGTTCGGATCGTCCGGGGAGCAACCGCCGCTGCCGGAGATCCCACCGCCGTCCGCGGCCGAGATCAGGCTCGACGAGGCGCGGAACTTCCGCGATATCGGCGGGTATCGGACTACCGACGGCAGGACCGTCCGGACAGGCCTGGTGTTCCGTTCCAACAAGCTCAGCTCGCTCAATGAGACTGATCTGGCAAAACTCACCGCCGCGAACCTGACCCTCGACGTCGACCTGCGCAACGCCTCCGAACGTGCGGAGGATCCCGATCGGATCCCCGCCGGGGTCACCTACCAGGTCGCCGACGTCGTCAGTATCGAACACGGCATCGCGTTCCACGAGTTCGTTCCCCTGACCCTCGGTCGCGCGTTGATCGACGGCGCAGTCAAGGGAACCTCGAACATCGGCCAGAGCATCGGCTACCCGTTCATGGTCAACTACCGTGGTTCCGATGTCGCCTTCCGTGACCTGCTGACTGCGATCGCGAACAACTCCGACGGCGCAACCGTCTACCACTGCAGTGCAGGGAAGGACCGCACCGGTTGGGGTACCGCGATCCTGCTGACCATTCTGGGTGTCCCGCGTGAGTTCATCAGTGCCGATTTCATGGCGTCGAACACGTACCTGGGCCGGGACGACGCGGTGGACCTGTCGTGGCTCGATGCGGCGTATGCACAGGTGGACCGGCTCTACGGCGGTATGGATACTTACGTACGGGAGGGCCTCGGCGTCGACCAGGGCACTGTCGACTCTCTGCGCGCCAAGCTTCTCCTCTAAGCGGAGCTCCACGCCCGGCTTCTTGCCTACTCGGACCTTCTTCTGTCCCAGTGCGACCTGTGGTTGCGGGAGCGCGCGATTGTGTGGCGCCGCTCCTGGGGTGGGCCCGAGGTTTCTTGGCCGTGTGCGATCACCAAGTGGCGCAAGAACTTGGCGCGCAAGAATCACGACTGGTCATGGACTCGACGCTGGCCAATTGGTCAGCATCGAATCGAGAGCCTCGAGGATTCTTGCCCAGCTTTCGGCGCTGTCCGGTGCACTGTGGCTGAACGATCCACCCAGCTCGAGGCTGGCGTACCCATGAAAAACGCTGCCGAGCAACCGAACTGCGTGGGTCTGATCGAGATCGGTGAGGTTGTACCCGCGCAGAATCGATCGCATCATCTGCGAGTGTCTGAAACCCGCGCTCGCGGCCGCGGCCTCCGGGGTGAGGCGCATCTGTGACGCGGCGTACCGACCAGGGTGTGACCTCGCGTAGTTGCGGTACACGTTCGCGAAGGCGGTCAAGGCGTCGCGGCCGGACCGACCGGCCACGGCGTCGGCAGCCTGGTCGGCCATCTCTTCCAAGGCAAGCAGCGCGATTCTGGTTTTGAGGTCGTTCGAACTTTTCACGTGCGAGTACAGGCTTGCGACCTTGACGTCGAACGCTCTGGCGACCGCCGATACGGTCACCTGCTCGAAGCCCACCTCGTCGGCCAATTCGGCGCCCGCCACGGCGAGGCGTTCGGGTGTCAGTCCTGCGCGAGGCATGTCCGTTGGTCCTGTTCGTCGAGAAGTGAAACCGCTTGCCTAAATAGTATAGGCAAATTACTGTGTGCTGTAGTTAAAACCTTCGCAACTTATCTACAGGTGAATGAGATGAACAGCCAGAGCAGCTGGATTACTACCGTAATTTCCGAGGACATCGTGCGCGGAGCCCTCGAGCTCGAGCGGACCGAACGCGGTGTGCTGACACACCGTCTGCCTGCCAGAGCTCGCACGCAATTCGCTGACGGGCAGATGGCAATGGCGCAATCACAACCGTCCGGAGTGCGGCTGGTGTTCCGAACCAGCGCTACGGCCATCGAACTCGACACTCTGCCCACGAAAATGATCTACATCGGTGCTCCGCCGAGGCCGCAAGGGGTGTACGACCTGATCGTCGACGGCGAACCAACCGGGCACGCAATCGCTGAGGGTGGCAACACGGTGACGATCGACATGGCGACCGGTACCGCTCAGAGACAATCCGGACCCGTCAGCACCATCCGCTTCGCGGACTTGCCCGCGCGATCCAAGACCGTCGAGATCTGGTTGCCGCACAACGAAACCACCGAACTTGTCGCATTGCGAACCGACGCCCCGCTCGAACTCGCAGTCGGCACGAAGCGTGATGTGTGGCTCCATCACGGAAGCTCGATCAGTCAAGGCTCCGGCGCTGAAAGTCCCTCCCGCACTTGGCCTGCTCTCGCAGCCTCCCTCGGCGGCGTGGATCTGATCAACCTCGGGTTCAGCGGCAGCGCTCTGCTGGACCAGTACGTCGCCCGCGCTATGCGAGACACTCCTGCCGACCTCATCAGCATCAAGATGGGCATCAATCTGGTCAACTCCGACGTGATGCGCCTGCGGGCCTTCACGTCGGCAATGCACGGCTTCCTCGACACGGTCCGCGACGGTCATCCAGTGGCTCCACTGCTGGTCGTCTCGCCTGTCTATTGCCCGATTCACGAAGACACGCCTGGACCTGGTGCATTCGATTTCGACGCGCTTGCCAGAGGCGAAATGCGATTCGTTGCTACCGGCGATCCCGCCGAGCGCGCAGCCGGAAAGCTGACGCTGCGCTCTATTCGGGAAGAGTTGGCGCGCATCGTAACCCAGCGATCGGCGGATGATCCCAATCTGCATTACGTCGACGGGTGCGATCTCTATGGTGCGGCCGAGAACGAAGAGTTGCCGCTTCCCGATCAGCTCCATCCGGACGCTGCGACGCACCGTCTCATCGGCGAACGCTTTGCCCAACGGGTATTCGCAGACGACGGCGCATTCGCACGCACGGTGTGATCGCGCAATCTGGTTCGATCGGATTTCACACGATTTGACCCTGACGTAGCGTGAGGGCTCACGATGGCTTCATGACCGATACTTACCCGGCATTCGACATCAGCCCCGTCCCTGTCCCCGCTACAGACGCCGTGCCTCCGGAACAGTTCCGAGGTCTCTACGGAATGCCCATGTTCGTGTCGGTTCCGACATCGGATCTGGCCGAATCTGCCGACTTCTGGATCCGTGGGCTCGGTTTCTTCGACCTCTTTTCGGTACCGGATCGACTGACGCACCTGCGACGCTGGGCATTTCAAGACGTTCTGCTCGTGCCCGGCGAATGTGCAGATTCACCACCGTCCGTCAGTGTGAGCTTTGCGTGTGTGCTGAGTCAGATGGACCAGATAGCACAGGCGTGTGAGGAATTGCGGCCCGGATGCACCAGCGGTCCACATCTGAAGCCGTGGAATTCACTGGAGTTGGAGATTGTGACACCGGAGAACGCGCGCGTGATCATGACGGCCGCTCGTCCGTACGACCCGAACAGTGCCGAGGCCGAGCATCTGCGAGGCATGGGAATTGACGGACCCGACGACTGAACCGAGGTCTGACGCTGTGGCCTCCCGAACCGCGTCTGTCAGACTGGATCACGTGACGGACCAACTCTTCGGAGACGAGGCAGACAGTGCTCTCACTGTCGGTGCTGCCGCATCACGACTAGGCATAACCGTACGTACCCTCCATCATTGGGACGCAATCGGTTTGGTGCGTCCGTCCGGGCGCAGTGACGGGGGCTACCGGCTGTACACCGACGCGGACCTCGGTCGCATCGGCCGGGTGCTTGTCTACCGTGACGTGGGTTTGTCGCTCGACGAGATCGGGATATTGCTCGATGCGCCCGCAGCCCACGTGGACGAGACGCTGCGTGGGCAGCGCGCCGAGTTGCGGCAACGGATAGCCGACTTGGAGGAACTGGGCGAGTCCTTGGATCGCATCATCGATGCCAGGAAGTCGGGTGTGCTGTTGCCGGCACACGAGCAGGTCTCGATCTTCGGCCGACACTGGCAGCCGTCATGGGGACCTGAGGCGCACGAGCGTTGGGGTGACAGTGCGCAGTGGGCGCAGCACGCGGAACGGTCGGTGGGTAGGACCGCTGAGGATTGGCAGAAGATCGCCGACTGCGTCGAGACGCTCAACGAAGATCTGGCGCTGGCCTGCCGATCCGGTGTCGAACCGGGAAGCGGCGAGGCGAATTTGCTGGCAGAACGGCACCGAGCGTCGATCGGGGTTTACTTCGACTGCACACATTCGATGCAGGTGTGTCTGGGACGGATGTACGTGGCCGATCCGGGATTCACCGCGTTCTACGAGCAGGTCGAGACCGGTCTGACAGTGTGGCTCCGCGCTGTCATCGATGCGAATGCTCGGGCCAACGGGGTTGCCCCCGAATCGGCGACGTGGGTGTGAGTGAGCTGGTGGTCGCTCGTCAGTCCAAAGACGCACACGCAGTGCACCACGGTCGGCCGTCGACTCCGTGGGCACGATGGGACACTGCGATGCGCGCGGCCAAAATGCAGCTTTCGTTGTCGTGATAGACGTCGAGATCCGAAGGAACCGTCGAGTGGAACGCCGGGACCTTCATGTCTACCTCCGTTGTGGCTCGCCAGGGAGTTGGCTCGTTGCGGCAATCCTCCCACCACAGAGATCATCTCGCCTGTCGGCACAAGCAGGGCCGTTGCTCGGCCAAATTGCCAGGGGTCGACACGTGCGGTCCCGTCCGCGCGATTGTGCAGCCCCGCAGCGACTTACAGGTGTGGTTACTTGATCGCCCTGCCTTCCGAACAGATGCGCACTGCGCGCGGGGTGTGATCTTCGACGGCGCTCACCGCAGAGAATCCCGCAGGGATAGGCTGGACGGATGCGTGGAGAGTACAAGGTTCCTGGTGGAAAACTGGTCGCGGTCGACGTCGAGGTGGCGGACGGTCGGCTGTCCGAAGTCGCAGTCTCGGGGGACTTCTTCCTCGAGCCCGACAGCGCGCTCGACGACATCAACGCGGCGTTGCGCGGAATGCCCGCCGACTCGGATGCAGAACAGTTGGCGCATGCCATCTCCACTGCGCTCGACGAGTCCGTCTCGATGATCGGCTTCACGCCGCAGTCGGTCGGCATCGCGATCCGGCGCGCACTCGGCCACGCCACGAGCTGGGCGGATCACACCTTCGACCTCATCCCGCCGGTGGTTCTCGATCCCGCGATGCACGTCGCGCTGGACGAGGTCATCGCGCGTGAGGTCGCATCGGGTGAGCGTCCGCCGACATTGCGTTTCTGGGACTGGGACTCGCCCTTGGTCGTGATCGGATCGTTCCAGTCCGTGCGTAACGAGGTCGACTCCGAGGCGGCTGCGCGGTACGGCATCGGGGTGGTGCGCCGAATCTCCGGTGGCGGCGCGATGTTCATGGAACCGGGCAACTGCATCACGTACTCGTTGGCAGTACCGGCGTCATTGGTCGAGGGTTTGAGTTTCGAGCAGTCCTACGCGTTTCTCGATCAGTGGGTCATGGGAGCGCTTGCCGAGGTCGGTATCAACGCTCGGTATGTGCCGCTCAACGATATCGCCTCGGACAAGGGCAAGATCGCCGGCGCCGCTCAGAAGCGATTCGCGTCCGGCACTGTGCTCCATCACGTGACCATGGCCTACGACATCGACGCTGAGAAGATGACGCAGGTGTTGCGAATCGGACGAGAGAAGATGTCGGACAAGGGAACCAAGAGTGCGGCCAAGCGCGTCGATCCGCTGCGTTCGCAGACCGGAATGACGCGTGCAGCAATCCTGGAGTCGTTTGCGCAGCACTTTCGAGGTCAATACGACACCCACGACAGCGATTACACGGACTCGGAGTTGGAGCAGGCGCGCAAGCTGGTGGACACGAAGTTCAGAACCGAAGAGTGGACTCACCGCGTCCCGTGAAACCGAGAAACCGGGACGAGACCCGAGCGGTCTCGTCCCGGTCGCCTAGGTAGCCGGAGTCGCTGAGTTTGCCCCGAGGAGCTCGGCGTCGGCCGTCCCGGAGTTCCGCTTCGGAATGGTGAAAGTTGCGCTCACGCACAGGATTGCGATGACGAAGCACGCCACTGTGTACCAGAGGTTCCCGATGGGATCTCCAGCGCTGGTGGAACCGTCGACCGCGTCGAAGAAGTCGGGAAGCGCACTCGCCCACAGGACGGCCATGACAACCAGGTACACCACGCTGTAGATCTGCACGAACCTGTTGGTGTGTGCAGGAGTGTTCGATTCTGCCGAGCGCAGGTGCGTCCATTGGCGGACGAGAACCACGATCGCGACCACTGTGAGGACTGCAAGTTCAGCGGCGTAGAGGAACCCGCGGACAGTGTCGCTTCCCATACCGAAGACCGTCGCCGGGAGCGGGAGAATGAACGTACCCAGCGAGGCCAGCAGGCCGATCACGATGGTGCGCCATACCAATTGAAGTCCGGAGAAGTGCTTGCCGGCATCGACGTGCCGTCCGACGAAGTACTGGACGCAGAATGCCAACGACATCGGCCACAGCGCGGCGAAGACGACCACGCTGGGAAGTGGAACCGCGTTGAACATGGGTTGGTTGATCGGGTTCGACGTCGACCACTCCCACCACCGCAACTGGGGCCCCAGGTGGTCGAAGATTTCGTAGAACGCATGGTGGACGAAGCCGACGCAGACAGCGCCCAGTAGTGGACCGTATCTGCGGAAAACGCCGAGCATTCTGACTATTTCGAAGGCCAACGTCGCCATCAGTGGATAGATGGCAACGATGTACAGCGGCAGTCGACCCCACATGAAGTCGACGGTGAACACGTTGTGCGCGAACATCGTGTCCACTTGTTCTTCGATGCCGAACGCCGCCGGGAAGTACAGCGGAGGCTCGATGATGAACAGGTAGGCGGTGGCGCCGAACCAGAGAACCAGATTGGTGGGGTCGCCGTTGCGGCGCAACCGCACGATCGCCAGGACCAGTGCGAGCACCGAGCCGACGATGATGGTCCATTCGAGGACGGGCAGGGTCCAGTTCTCCAGCGCCGCCGGGTTACGGAACTCGACGAGTCCACCTGCTTCCTGACAGGAGAAACCGAGTTCTGTTGCGAGCTGGGAAAACGTGGGGGAGCAGTGTTCTGCCATCAGTTGGCCCCTGACGTGATCGACTCGGCTTGTGCCTGAGATTCGGCGGTGTACCAGCGTGTGCAGTCGTAGCCGTCGTCGTAACGCTTGAACCACTGGTCGGCGAGTGCGGGGAGTTTCTCGTGGTCCGGGTTGTGATTGGGCATCTGGCTGCGGAAGACACCGCCGAGTGCAACGAGTTGTTCTCCGAGTTGAAGGTGATCGAAGGCGCGAGGCATCGTGCCCTTGGTCAGATACGGAGCGAACGACGTCAGAATCTTCTGCTTGGTGCGGTGGGTGGCGAACATCGACAGTGAGTCGACTTGCCGCTCGGAGAGCGGAACGTGCTGGTTGAAGCCTGCGCAGGCGATACGAATCACCTTCATCACGTGCGCGAAGATCGACGGTGCCATCCGCATCCGGTAAAGCTCGCTTCCGACAACGGAATTGAAGATGATCAGAGCCGAGCTGCGATGCTCGACCTCCTCGACGAAGTGCCAGATGAACAGCGACGCGACGCGGTCGTCTCCCGGGCGGAACAAGGTCGCCTCGTTGTCGAGCATCAGCTTGAACACCGGAGTGAAGGTCGCCTCCAGGTCCGCGGTGTATGCAAGCCGGTAGTTCAGCGAGGTCGCCTCGGTCAGTAGATCGAATTCACCGATCACAGCGTCGAGCGTGTTCTGTAGTCCGGGGTAGCGCCTGATCAGAGCCTTCACATGCTGGCGGTGCGCGGTCGAGTGATGGCCTTCCTGACGCATGAACGCCACGGCTTCCTCGGCCACTTCAGGATCGCTGATCCGCGACTTGGTCTGCATGATCATCTTCACGATCATCTTCTCGAAACCGATGGCCAGGAACGAGACCGCGTTGGACATGCTCGACCAGGCCGGATTCTCCGGGTTCCACAGGAAGGGAACGTCCTGATCCTCGAATCCGAAGTCCATTTTTCGGGGTTGAAGGTTGGTCACTTGTCGAACCTCGTCTTTCGGAGGGGCTGGTCAGGTGGCCGCTCTGGCACTCGAAGCCACGTGTGGCGGTAATCATACATATTGGTGTGCAGTTGTATGTTCACTTTCGGCGAGGGGAGTGAATTCGAGGGGCGCAGATGCAAAACCTGCCTGTGTTAGCCTGTGGCTCTTGGACTTCGAGCGCAAAGACATGGTTCGAGCCTCGTTCGAGCGAGGAAGTGGGCAGTGGCACGAAGGCGTGGGTGGGGCGGCAATCCACCGGACAGTGACGAAGATGCGTCTCGTCGCATTGTCGAGGCCGCGGTCGAGTTGATCGGACGGACGAGTTCGGAAATCAGCATCGGCGACGTCGCCGAGTCACTGGGCGTGATCCGGCAGACCGTGTATCGATACTTCCCCAGCGCTGACGCTCTGATGCGGGCAGCTGCAATCGCGTCGGTCGACGGCTACCTCGATCGGCTCACCACACACGTGAGCGGCATCGAAGATCCCGTCGAGGCGATGACCGAGGGTGTCGTCTACACCCTGACCCAGGTCCACCGAACGCCGCATCTCGGCATTCTGCTCACCAGCACGAATTCGAGTCTTCATCCCGAAGGTCTGACCTCTCAGGAGGCGCAGGCCTTCGGAATGGCGATGATCACCCGCTTCGACGTGGACTGGGTGCGTTTCGGATACGACGACGCATCACTTCAGGAACTGGTCGAATACGTCCTGCGGACGATGCAGTCGTTTTTCCTCGCGCCCGGCGACCCGAAGCGGAGCGACGAGGAACTGCGGCGATACCTACGGCGCTGGATGGGTTCTGCGATCATCGCCCAGGGAAATTCTGTCAGCGGTGATCCGATCAGCGCAGAACCAGAGTCAAAACAACCGCGCTGACGCACGCGGCGATGACGACGATCAGCGCGAACAGGTCGGCGAGCTGAGGGCGCTTGGGGTACGCCGCGATCAAACCGGTGCCCCCGCGAGCGGAGATCGCTTCACCCATCTCGGCAGAGCGCCGAATTGCCACCGACATGGTCGTGGTGATCAGATCGACTATCGAATTGTCGGCAGCGCTGTTCACCACAGCTTTCGGGCGTAGTCGTCGCGCCGCCACCAGGGTGAGCATCTCGTCGATCAAGAGCGGAAGTGAACGAATGCAGAGGGCCGTCGCGATCGCCCACTCGTCGACCGGGATCTTGAGGAATCGCAGCGGTCTACCGAGCGTTGCCAGTGCCGGCGCCACATCGCTCATCGACGTGGTCCATGCCAACATCAGTGAGACGCAGAGCAATACAAGACCGAACGTCACAGCTTGCAGGTAGATGAAGACTGCGTCGAGGCCGATCGGAAGATTGATCAACGCGCCGAGCAGGATCAGCGCCCACAACCACCACGGAGGTCGCGGAACTGCAGTCGGGGGGATGCGTCCGATCACCGCGGTCAGCAACAACAATCCGAGTACGACGCCGATCGCCGGCCAGGACGGAGCGGTCACGACCACGATGCTGACGAGAACGACGGCAACGATCTTCGTTCCGGCCCACAATCGGTGGATCGGCGATGAAGTCGGGACTTCGCGCAGAAGTGTTGTCACGTCGTCGATCCTTCCAAGGCGCTGCTGGCGGCAGGGTCGAGGATGCGACCCTCCGACAGTCGAATTGTTCTGCTGCACACGGCGTCCATGCCGTCGACATCGTGGGAGATGACGACTACTGCGGTTCCGTTCCGACGAATCCACCTGAGTACGTTCAGGATTTCGTGTCGACCGGGTGGATCGAGACCGGCCAACGGTTCGTCGAGGATGAGTACCCGCGGTTGGCGCACGAGGAGACCGGCCAGGACGACGCGTCGCATCTGTCCGCCGCTCAACTCGTCGATGCTGCGGCCGGCGATGTGACGGTCGAGTCCGACGGCGTCGAGCGCCCACGAGACTTGCACCGATCCGATCTCCGGACCTCCGGCGGCCTCGATGTCTTCGGCGACGGTTCGGCGTTGCAGCTGCAGTCGCGAATGCTGGAACGTGAGACCGACGGTGCCGAGTTGGCGTGAGACGGGTTTGCCGTCGAAGACTGCGGTTCCCTTGCTCGGTGCGATCAAGCCCGCCATGATCCAGGCCAGAGTCGATTTACCGGAACCGTTGCCGCCCAGAACCAGCAGCCCGTCGCCGTCGCCGATTGTGAGATTGACGTCCGACAAGGCGCGCCGCGACCACGGAGTCCGGTCGTTGTACGTGTGGGTGACATCGGTGAGTTGGAGGACAGCTCGAGTGCTGACCGGCCACGGCGCAGACGGAGGACCCCCGAACGTCGACGTCATCCAACCTGGTTGGTGATCGATCTGCCGTCCGCGTTGTAGTTGAATCACCCGATCTGCGTTGCGGGTGTCGGCGTGGTGATGGGTGACCAGTACCACGGCCATCGGGTGGCGTCGCGGAAGTTCGGCAAGGAGCGAGACCAATTCCTCCCGGCCGGCCTGATCGACCATCGCGGTGGCTTCGTCCGCGATCAGCAGAGCGGGGCGCCGCGCCAGCGCGGCTGCAACAGCCAGACGTTGCATCTCGCCACCGGACAGCCCGGAGGTCTCACGCATACCCATGCCCGCGAGTCCCACCTCGGCCAGCAGTGCATCGACGTCGGGATGCGACTCGGGGGGGAGCCCCCAGACGACGTCGTCCGCGACGCGGGTTCCGAGGATCTGGCTTTCGGGTCGTTGGAGGACGACGGCGGTTCCGCCGTGTCGGCCGAGACCGGCGGACCCGGGTCTCGTCAGCGTCCCGACAGTCGGCGCGCGACCGGCGAGCAACCGGGTGAGTGTGGACTTGCCCGAGCCGTTGTGGCCGACGACGGTGACGAACTCTCCTCGTCGCACGGTGAAGTTGACGTCGACGAGGGCCGGTGTCGTTGCACCCGGATAGGTGAAGCCCACGTGATCGAAAGTGACCGGCAACGGATCGATCGGACGGTCGTCGGGTGCTGTCTGGAGCGGGTCGGCCGAAGGGAGTGCAGCCAATCGGTCGAGGACGGCGCCGAGGACGAAATAGGAGACGACGGTACTGAGGACGATTCCGGAGATGATGGACACGCCGATCCACAACCACCAGTAGTCGATGATCGAGCCGATGCTGTTCTCGATCCATTCGGCTGCGCCGACGAGTGTGGGGGCACGCTTCAAGATCTCGGCCACGCCCAACGCGGTGTTCTCGAGCGAGGTCAACAACAAGGTGCGCAGCGGAGCGAGAACAAGCAACAGGACTATGGAGAACAACGCCAGCGCGGGCCCGATGACCAATGACGACAGCAATGCGGAGACGAAGCCGAGACCGCGCCGCTTGACCGTACCGATGATTCCGCCGAGGAGAGCGCTCAATGCGACCGCCGCCGCAGATCCCGAACCCGCCGCGACGAAGGCGACTGCCGTAGCCGAGATACCGGCCGTCGTCACGGCGCGGACTCGGAAGCGCTGGGCAACAATTCCCATCGGAACGGCGGCCACGAGGTTGAGGGCGCTGGCCATGGGGATGACCGTGGCAATGACGGACAACGCGACCGTGAATCCGGCCATGACGGCACCCGTTGCCAACTCGAGTGGTCGAAGGTTGCCGGTTTCGCGGACTTGCGGACGGTTGCTCACTACGTCCAGTGTGCCAGTGGTGACATAACTCCCGCCCGACTGATGGTGAGCGCATCGGGGTGATTGCGTAGGCTTCACCTCAAACAATGCATCGGACGGAGCGTGGAAGACGTGAGTGCAGCACCCATCAGGGTCGGGGTTCTGGGAGCCAAGGGCAAGGTCGGTCGAGCGATCTGCGAGGCAGTGGAAGCTGCTCCCGATCTGGAACTCGTCGCTCAGGTCGACACCGGTGATCGCATCGAGACGTTTGTCGACACCCGCACTCAGGTAGTGGTCGATTTCACGCACCCCGACGTCGTCATGGGAAATCTGGAATTCCTCGTGGCCAACGGAATTCACGCAGTGATCGGCACCACCGGTTTCGACGAGTCCAGGCTTGCGACTGTGCAGTCCTGGCTCGACGCCCAGCCGGCAACGGGTGTTCTGATCGCCCCGAACTTCGCCATCGGTGCTGTGCTGTTGATGCGCTTCTCGGCTGCCGCGGCGCGCTTCTTCGATTCCGTCGAGGTCATCGAACTCCATCACCCCAACAAGGCAGATGCTCCCTCGGGCACCGCATACCGAACGGCCGCGATGATCGCCGAGGCTCGCGCGGAAGCAGGCGTGGGACGCAGTCCTGACGCCACCACGACCGAGCTCGAGGGTGCGCGCGGAGCGGACGTCGACGGCGTCCGGGTTCACTCCGTGCGGATGGCCGGACTGGTCGCGCATCAGGAAGTGATTCTCGGAACTCAGGGCGAGACGCTGACCATTCGCCACGACTCGATCGACCGGAATTCGTTCGCGCCGGGCGTTCTGCTCGGTGTCCGCCAGATCGGCTCGCGTCCGGGTCTGACGGTCGGTATCGATTCCTTTCTCGATCTATGAACAAGACCACCCGCACCGTCGCACTGATCGTCGCGATTTGCATTGCGCTCGCGGTGTACTTCGTGCTGCTCGGCCAGCGCGGAATCCAGCTCATCCAGGACGGTGGCGGCGCCGCGATCGGTCTCGGGATCGGCGTGCTGATCCTGCCGTTCCTGGGGCTGTGGCTCGTCATCGCCACGCTCCGTGCCGGCTTCACGCACCAGCGCCTCGCGCAGCAGATTCACGACGAGGGCCTCGCTGTCGATGCGTCTGCGCTTCCGAAATTGCCTTCGGGCCGGATCGAGCGAGCGGCTGCCGACGAGTTGTTCGCCCAGATCAAGGTCGACTGGGAAGCAGACCCGGACAACTGGAAGCAGAACTTCCGACTTGCTCGCGCCTACGACTATGCCGGTGACCGAAGCCGGGCTCGGGAAACCATGCGACGGGCAGTCGAACTGGAACGCCGTTCACGAGGCAAGTAGGTGTCTACGCCGCGGAGCGGGGCCTGCTGAGACGCTACCGCTCCGGAACGGTTGTGGGAGATGACGGATCCGGAGTGGTGGGGTCGAATGGCGGCGGGTTGTTCGGGTCGAAGCTCGTCACCGGCACCGAACAGGTCGCGCCCACTTCGGGATACGTGTTCGGGTTGACGCGCAGAGCCGAGACGAACTGATCGATGCGCGCGTCCGCGGCGTTGTCGAGCTTGAGCTGACGGCCCCACGACTGCAGCGAGATCGGCGAATCCAGGGTCGGATACGGCGACATCAACGTGTAGCTCATGCCCTCGACTCGCTGTGCCAAGCGAGCCTGATCCTCGCTCGAGACGAGGTCGGGGTTGTACGTGATCCACACGGCCCCGTGCTCGAGAGAATGGACCGCATTCTCGGTCCGAATCGCTTGTGGATAAACAACTCCGGTGCAGTTTGCCCAGACCGAGTCATGACGGCCGCCGAAGGGCGGTGAATATGTGTACGCCACGCGTTCGTTCGGGCGTACGTGTTGGGCTGCTGGGTAGTCGACCGTGACAACTCCGTCGATGGCTTCGGACGGATCCGGGTTGTCGATGCTCGGAACAAACGCATCCGGGCGCGGTGATCCTTCGAGGGAATTCGCACACGAAGCCAGTGCGAGAACTGCCGAGACCACCACTGTCGCTCGAAGTTGTTTGTTCACTCGGCCATGATAGCGGCGCCTGTCCGCTTTCCCGGGGACGCGAATCGACTACGACCCGAGAGAGCCGCTCGCTCCGCCCGACAGTGCGATGTCGTTGGCGCCGCGAAGAATTCGGATTGGTGGTAATGGCCCTCGGTATGCCTCGGAGCCACTGATCAGATCACCGGCAGCGTCGAACGCGATCGCCTCACCTTGTGGTTCGTCGGGAAGGGGGACGCGAATCGGGTTGGTGTTCAACGCTTTCACGACATCGCCGTCGGGAGCTGCGTACAGGTAAGCGTCGGTATACGTGCGGAGCGCTACCACCGTGCCGTCCTTGCTCACGGCGCCGCCGGTGACAGCCATCGTGCCGGCGTGGGGGACGGGCCCACCGGGTGTGAGGGTGGGAGTAAATCTGAGCTGACCTACTTTGGCCAACATGGTCGGCGAGCCCGTACTCAGATCCTGAACCTGCTGTCGCTCAGCGGTTGTGTAGACCACGCTTGCACCCAGGTAGTCCTTGGTGACGATGACGGGAACCCCGTCGCTCTGGATCAGTAGTGTCTCGGCGTCGTGCCCGCCGTCGGGATAGACCAGGGGGTAGGAGGTCGCCGCACCTGAAGCCGGATCGAGGTCGATCAGCCCGACCGACGTTCGTACCGCGTTGTTGTCGCCGATGTCTGCCAGCCACAGATGGCCGTCGGGAGTCGACGACAGATCCTCGACGTCGACACGAGGGGTGCCCACGCTGATCCAGCGCTGCACGTGGCAGTTCGAATCGAGTTCGGCGACCCGATCGTCGGAGCCGCTGTCGCCGATTGCGTACATCCCGGCCGCGGTGACGGTGAGTCCGGACAGCTCGGAAAGGCCTGCATCGGTGGGTGTGCACAGTACGTCGAAGACGCGGGCCTGTTGCGCCGCCGCAGGAACGGTGTGAACGCCGACAATCGCGGCGGCGAGAACAACCGATCCGGCAGCCCAAGCGACTGAGTGGGTGAGCGGTCGATTCCAGATCACGATGCAGTCCTCCAGGCCGAAGAATCGGGACTTAGTACCCAGAGAATACTGGACGTCCGTCTCACTTTGACCGAAACTGCAAGAAATCGCATCTGCCGAGACGCCGTGATGCGTCAGTGATTCACCGAGTGAATCCGCGTGCAGGAGGGGATACTCGACTCACCGGAGATCGGCGGCGACGAGCAGGAAGTGACGAAGCGATGGCGAAGAGTGAGTCCGACAAGCAAGGCGCAGATTCCCCGTCTCGGTTGATCGACAAGCGAATCGAGGAACTCGGAGACTGGCGGGGCGAGATGCTCGCCCGGATACGAACTCTGATCAAAGAAGTGGATCCGGATGTGGTGGAGGAATGGAAGTGGCGAGGTGTTCCCGTGTGGTACCACGCCGGAATGATCTGTACCGGTGAGACTTACAAGAGCGCAGTGAAGGTGACCTTTGCCAAAGGCGCATCACTCGACGACGCTTCAGGACTCTTCAACTCCAGCCTCGAGGGCAATACGCGACGGGCGATCGATTTCCACGAGGGCCAAGCCGTCGACGAAAAGGCGTTCAAGGCACTCGTTCACGCCGCGATTGCCCTGAACACCTCGAAGAAGTGACGCCCTGTCAGAGATGATGTTCAGCGAGGTCGAACGCACTGAGTAGCGTGCGGAATTTTGTACTGGTCTCTCTCAATTCGATTTCCGGGTCGGAAGTAGCGACGATGCCGCCGCCGGCGTAGGCCCGCGCCGAGAGGCCGTCTGCTGCGATCTCGGCGCAACGAATAGCTACCATCCACTCGCCGTCTCCAGTCCGGTCGCACCAGCCCACGGCACCGGCATAGAACCCACGATCGGCTTCGGTTGCGGTGATGTGCTCGCGTGCGGCGACCGTCGGTGTGCCGCAGACAGCGGGAGTCGGATGCAGCGCCATAGCGAGTTCGAGCGAGGTCAGGCTCGGGTCGATCAGGACACCTTCGATCTTGGTCCCGAGATGCCACAGTTGCGGTGTCCGAAGGATTTCCGGTGCGCTGGGTGCATTGAAGGACGTGCACAGTGGTCCGAGTATCGCGCTGATGGAGTCGACGACAAACGCGTGTTCGGCCAGATCTTTGGTCGACGCGCGGAGTTGCTCGGCATTCGCCTCGTCCTGATCCGAATTCGGATGGCGTGCAATCGAGCCCGCCAGCGGGTGGCAGGTGACGACGCCGCCTCGCCTTTCGATCAGAACCTCGGGCGTCGAACCGACCAGCGAACGCCCGCGGTACTTTCCTCCGGCGGGGGACAGGTCGACGCAGAAACCGTTGTGCGCGTGATCGAGTGCAATCAGTTTCTCGGCCAGAGCGGCGGGGAAGATCGTGGACTCGGCCTCGATGGTCAGGGAGCGTGCGAGGACAACTTTGTCGAGTTCGCCTGCTCGAAGTCGTTCGATGGCTCCGCGGACCCTGTCGGTGTGGATCTGCGGGCTGGGTTCGAATCCGGCTACCCGCGAAGTGGGTAATGACGGGATGTTCGAGTGATATAGATCACCGCGGACTCGTGTGAAACTCAGTGGCGCGGTGAGGGCGGACGGCGTCTCCGGGGAGAACGGCAGGGCGCCGACGACCGAGTCGATGCGCCCGGTCTTGAGGGCTTCGGCAGCGTCGAAGGCCGAGTCGAATTCTTCGACTACTCCCGAAGTGCGGATCGACGTTTGCCTACGTGAGAGCAGGAAAACGGAGTCCGTTTCATCGTCAGTCCGGTTGTTGCGCAACGGGAATTCGGAGACTTCGGCGAGTGCTGACATGGACACCCTTCCAGTTCGACAGATTGCTTGTTATGTTGAGGCTAGCCTTAGTTTGGGTGAATTTGTGTTGCGAGCGTCCGGGTTGTGTACTTCCGTACCGTTATGGTTAGGCTGGCCTAAAGTCAAGGCGTGCGGACGGGGTCGACACGAGGTTGGGTTGGCTCGATCTGAGCGCGTCGACCACTACTCGAGGAGACCGATGAGCAACACCGTGGACCGTGACCAGATCGTGCGCGACGTCGCCGAGGTTCTGTCGATGAGGGCAGAACAACTCGGCGACGACGCGGACCTGGGTGACGAAGGCCTTGACTCGGTTCGCTTGATGACGCTCGTCGAACGGTGGCGGGGAGCGGGCGCGGATGCCGACTTCGCGGAGTTGGCAGAAGAGCCCACGATCAATGCCTGGGTTCAGGTCCTGTGCCCGCAGTGAGCGAGCGCCGAATCGCCGTGGTCACCGGTGCTGCGGCGGGGATCGGCGCCGCAGTGGCCCGTACGCTTGCGCGCGACGGGTATTCGCTGGCGTTGCTCGATCGCGACGACGTCGAATTGAAGCGGGTAACTGCGGAATTGGCAGAAACAATCGTCGAAGGCGCCGATATCGAGAGTCACGTCGTGGACGTGACCGATCGGCAGGCAGTCGACGCTGCAGTGGCCTCGACGATGGACACGTTCGGCCGGATCGACGCGCTCGCGCACGTCGCCGGAATTCTCGACACCGGATCGGTGCTGGACTCCGATCCGGACCAGTGGCGGAAGATATTCGGCGTCAACGTCTTCGGATTGCTGAACGTGCTGCAAAGCGTGGGACTGGAAATGCGTCGCCGTCGGGCCGGGGCGATCGTGGTCGTCTCGTCGAACGCGGCCGGTGTCCCACGTATCGGGATGGGTGCTTACGGTTCGTCCAAAGCTGCTGCCACCATGTTGGTTCGAACCGCTGGACTGGAGCTGGCTACTGACGGCATTCGTGTCAACGTGGTCGCTCCGGGATCCACCGACACAGCGATGCAGCGGTCACTGTGGTCGGACCCTTCCGACGATTCGGGTGCCGACGCGGTCATCGAAGGCAATCTGGCGAGCTATCGCCTGGGTATTCCGCTCGGAAAACTGGCCACCGCAGACGATATCGCGGACTCGGTGCACTTCCTGCTGTCCGACCGGGCGGCCCACATCACCATGCAGGCGCTGTACGTCGACGGTGGAGCGACGCTCAAAGCGTGAGACGTATTTGCTGACAGTACTTTCGAACAGGAGTCACTTGCATGACCTCGAGGATCGCTCGCGAGCCCTTGGCACCCGTCGCACAGTATCCACCCGATTTGGTGACGTATTATCGGGAACGAGGCTATTGGACTGACGAGACGCTGGCCGGATTCGTCACGGCCGCGGCCGCACGGCATCCCGACAACGAAGCGGTGGTCGGCAGCGATGCCTTTGGCACACAGACACGGCTGACGTATTCCGACCTCGATCGTCGCAGCTCGGCCGTGGCCGGAGGCCTGTCCGGCTTGGGTGTTCGCGCCGGTGACCGGGTGCTTCTGCAGCTGCCGAACATCGTGGAATACGTCGAAGCATTGTTCGGTGTGTTGAAGCTCGGCGCCCTGCCGGTATTCGGGTTGCCGGCGCATCGCCGAACCGAAATCGGATACTTCTGCCAGTTCGCTGATGTCGCTGCCTATATCGTCGCCGACCGTCATGGCGGGTTCGACTACCGCGCGCTGGCGCGTGAGGTGAACGAAGGCCTCGAGACTCCGCCTGTTGTGATCGTGGCCGGTGACCCCGAAGAGTTTGTCGGTTTCGATTCGCTGCGCGGATACGAGGTTCCCGTTCTTGCCGACGTCGATCCGTTGTCGGTCGCCTTTCTTCAGCTTTCCGGTGGCACGACCGGTGTTCCGAAGCTGATTCCGCGAACGCACGCCGACTACCTCTACTCGGTGCGAGCGTCCAACCCGATCTGTGGCGTCGACGACGCGACGCGCATGTTGGTGGTTCTTCCTGCAGCGCATAATTTTCCGATGAGTTCGCCGGGCATCCTGGGTGTTCTCCACGCGGGCGGCTCCGTGGTTCTGGCGCCGGACACCATGCCCTCCACAGCTTTCGGTCTGATCGAATCAGAGCGAGTCACGCACGCTTCCTTGGTTCCACCGATCGCGTTGGCCTGGATGGCCGCCCCCAGTAAGGCAGATCACGATCTGTCGAGCTTGCGGGTTCTCGGCGTCGGCGGAGCGAAGTTCAGCGCCGAAGCCGCTGCACGCGTACCCACGGAGTTGGGCTGCACCCTCCAGCAGGTGTTCGGGATGGCCGAGGGGCTGGTCAACTACACCCGCCTCGACGACACGCAAGAATTGATCGTCAGCACTCAGGGCCGGCCCATTTCACCCGACGACGAGGTTCGTGTGGTCGACGACGAAGGCGCGCTCGTCGCGCCCGGAACCACGGGGCACTTACTGACTCGGGGTCCGTACACGATCCGCGGCTATTACCGGGCGGATGCGCACAATGCCGAGGTCTTCGACGCCGAAGGTTTCTATCGCACCGGCGATCTGGTCAGCGTCACCGATTCAGGACATCTGATAGTCGAGGGGCGCGCAAAAGACCAGATCAACCGCGGCGGTGAGAAGGTTGCGGCCGAGGAGATCGAGAACCACCTGCTCTCGCATCCGGCTGTCCACGATGCGGCCGTCGTCGCCGTTCCCGACGAGTACCTGGGCGAACGAACCTGTGCTGTTCTGGTGATTTCCGGAGATGCACCGACCGTCGGCGAGATCAAGCGATACATACGAGGCCGAGGCGTTGCGGCGTACAAGGTTCCGGATCGAGTGGAGTTCGTGACCGAGTTCCCCGTCACCGGCGTCGGAAAGACCAGCAAGGCGGCCTTGCGCCGTGTTCTCAGCGAATCGATTGCCGCACAGACTCTGTCGAGTTGATCGGTTCCCACCCCCATTTTCGAGGAGATTCATCATGGCGCTACCCACAGCAGTGCGATACGAGATGCCCACCGAGTTTCCGCAGAATCGGGTCGACTGGACTCTCGATCCTTCCCGAGCGGTGTTGCTTCTGCACGACATGCAGGAATATTTCGTGAACGCGTACGACCGAAGCGTCGACCCGCTCCAAACCGTGGTTCCGAACATCGACCGGCTTCGTTCGTCGGCGCGAGCTGCCGGAATCCCGATCGTCTACACCGCCCAACCCGGTGATCAGGATCCCGAGGAGCGTGCGTTGCTGTCGGATTTCTGGGGACCGGGTCTGAAGGCAGATCCCGCTCACACCGACGTGATCGCCGAGTTGGCTCCGCATTCGGACGACGTGATGCTCACAAAATGGCGCTACAGCGCCTTCATCAAGACGGATCTGCGTGAGCGGCTGCGCGAGAGTGGGCGTGACCAGCTGATCATCACCGGAATCTATGCCCACATCGGTTGCCTGACTACCGCTTTGGACGGGTTCATGCAAGACGTGCAGATCTTCTTCGTGGGCGACGCGGTAGCCGACTTCTCCCTGGACGAGCATGTCGGTGCGCTCGAGTACGCGGCCGGGCGCTGCGCCTCGGTCACCCGAACCGACGACCTGGTCAAGGCGATGAGCGCGGAAACCGTTTCGGCGTAGGCGTGAACGGCGACGGGTGCGCCACCCGTCGCCGTATTGTCAGATGTGTGAAGACTCTGTTGGTGGTTCACCACTCGCCCTCGCCGACAACCCACGCATTGTTGGATGCAGTCCTGGCCGGGGCTCGCGATCCCGAGATCGAGGGCGTCGAGGTGAAGGTGATGCCGGCGTTGGCGGCGACGGTGCCCGACGTCCTCGCTGCTGACGGCTATCTTTTCGGAACCACCGCCAATTTCGGTTACATGTCGGGCGCGCTGAAATACTTCTTCGACACCACGTACTACCAATGCCTCGGCGCGGTTTCGGATCGACCGTACGGCCTGTGGGTTCACGGCAACAACGACACTGCCGGTGCAGTGTCCTCGGTGCGCAAACTCGCCACCGGGCTCGGATTGGTCGCGGTGGCGGATCCGCTCGAAGTGACTGTGAGCGTGGACAAATCTGTCCGCGATGGTTGTTATGAACTGGGCGGAACCGTCGCGGCAACGCTGATGGACTAGCCTTCACTTTCTCGTTTCGATTCACGAAAGAGACTGTCCCGCAAGCGGTTGTAGAAGCGCGTGTCCTCTGATTGACGCGTCGGGAGCCGTCGGTTCTCGGGTCACCGGCGAGGCGGATTCCCCGATTCATTGACATTTAGTTTAGGCTACCCAAAACGACGTTAGGTCACCCTTGGGTGACGTGTGTCCACAGACGAGGGGATCAGTGTGAGCGTTCTTCCAGGTTCGAACTCCGGAGCGGCGAGCGAAGCTACGTTTGCTCTCACAGGAGCTCAACTCGGGATTTGGAACGCACAGAGGCTTGATCCCGAATCTCGGAGCTACCTCGTCGGCGAGGTGCTCGAAATCTCGGGTGACGAACCGATCGACACCGAACTGCTGACAGCTGCCATCACGGCGACGATCGGTGAAGCCGAAACCATGCGGCTGCGGATGATCGAGACGGCGGACGGCCCGCGTCAGTACATCTCCGACGAGCCGGTTGGCATCATCCCGATCACCGACGTCCGTGACGAGCGCGATCCCGTAGCCGTGGCGCACGCACTGGTCGACGCCGAGCGCAGCCGGGCGTCCGAGTACTGCCGCCTGATGGTGGAGCGTCCGCTGTACACGTACTCGCTGATCAGGCTCTCCGATCGCGAGATCTGGTGCATCCAGCTCTATCACCACTTGATCGTCGACGGCTACAGCGCAGCCATGATTTCGCGTCGTGTCGCCGCGCACTACACGGCCGCGAAGAAGGGAACCGACGTCGCACCAACGCGATTCGGTTCTATGACAGATCTGGTCAGCGAGGACGAGGCGTACCGGGCTGGCGAGCAGTTCGCGGAAGATCGTGACTACTGGCGTGATGTCCTGACGCCGTTGCCCGCGTTGGACGGACGCGGCCAGCAGGTCACCGGTCCGGCGGAACGAACGATCCAGGTTCGCGAGATCATTACCGCCGACGCCCTCAACCGCCTCAAAGACGTGGCAGACGCGACGGGAACAACGTGGGCCGAGGCACTGATCGCCTGCTACGGCGCGTTTCTCCACCGACTGCTCGGCGAGACGGATGTTGTCATCGCGATGCCACTCATGGCGCGCGTAGGTCGCACGGCACTCAAGACGCCGGCCATGGCAGTCAACGTTCTGCCTCTCCGGTTGACGATTCGCAGCCACGATCGACTCGGTGACCTGAGCAAGCAGGTGGCCGCCACGATGAAAAGCCTGCGCGCACACCAGCGCTACCGCGGTGAGAATCTTGCTCGGGACCTGGGCGTCGCCGGAACCGGCGCACTGCTTCACGGGATCGGAATCAATCTCAAGGCTTTCGACTTCGCCCTCGATTTCGCCGGCGCTGTGGGTGTACTGCGAAACGTCGCCGGGGGACCGCCGGAGGACCTGGGTTTGACGGTTACGCCCATTGCGGACGGCGAAGTTCTACTCGGATTCGAAGTGGACGCGCGTACCAATACTCGGGAATCGGTTCAGCGTCGCCTCGCCGGTTTCGTCAGCATCGTCAACGCGATGGTCGGGGAGGGAGATCCTGCCGTCGGTCAGGTGGAGATGATGCCTGCGGCCGAAGCCGCGCGGATTCTCGCCGGCCGCGAAACTGCACCGCTGCCCGGCTCGGTCGAACTCGTTCCCGACGTGTTCGACCGCATCGTTGTCGAGCACGCGGATGACACAGTCCTCGTGTGCGGTGACGAACGTTTGACAGGCGCAGAACTCGGTGGCCGCGTCCACAAGCTCGCCCGGTTGCTTCGGGCCCGCAATGTCGGCCCGGACGACATTGTCGGACTTGCGCTTCCGCGTACTTCCGAGATGGTGGTGGCTCTGCTCGCGACATTGAACGCGGGCGCAGCGTACGTGGCCCTGGATCCGCAGCACCCGGCCGAGCGGTTGCGAGATCTGATCGACGACGCGCAGCCGAAGGTCGTGATCACCACTTCCACTCTGGCCGAGCAACTCGTCGGAGGTTTTCGGCCCGACCCCCTCGTCATCGATTCCGACGCAGTCCGCGAAGAACTCCGTGCTAATTCCGAGCTTCCACTCGAACTCGGTGAACTGGCGACAGCACGGCATGGTGATCACCTGGCGTATGTCATCTACACCTCGGGATCGACAGGCAAGCCCAAGGGTGTGCTGGTCAGAGGCGGTGGATTGGCGCACCTGCTTCACCACCATCGCGCCACCATCTACCGGGACACCGCCGAGCGCGTCGGGAACCGCCAACTGCACACCGCGCACACAGCGTCGTTCGCCTTCGATGCGTCTCTCGATCAACTGTTGTGGCTGCTGTGTGGTCATCGTGTGCACGTATACGACGAGGAACTGCAGAAGGACGCGGTTGCTCTGGTCGCGGCGTTCGAGCGAGATTGCGTCGACGTGGTCGACACGACGCCGTCGATGGCGGCAGCGATGGTGGACAACGGGTTGCTGCGTACGCATCGGTTGCAGCTCCTCGTCGTGGGTGGCGAGGCGGCACCGCCCGCACTGTGGGACGCGATCATCGAATCCGGTGTTCCGGCTCGAAACCTGTACGGCCCCACAGAAACGACGGTCGACGCGATCGCGACCACGGTCGAAGGTGCCGGACCGCGTATCGGGTACCCGCTCGCGGGTACCCGTGCGTACCTGCTCGACAGCGCGCTCGAGCCGGTCGCCGACGGTGAACGAGGTGAGCTCTACCTGGCGGGACCGCAATTGGCCAGGGGCTACCTCGGCCGCGCCGGCGCGACCTCCGAGCGTTTTGTCGCAGATCCTTTCGGGGCTCCGGGAGATCTGATGTACCGCGCCGGGGACGTGGCGCGGTGGGTGCCGGGGCGGGGCTACGACTTCATCGGTCGCAGCGACAAGCAGGTGAAGATTCGCGGACATCGAGTCGAGTTGAGCGAGGTCGAGGCTGTTCTCGGATCGGTACCCCGAATCGGCGCGGCTGCTGCGTTGATCCGCACGGATGGGGGACGGCCCAGCCTCGTCGGCTACGTTGTAGCCGCCGCCGGCGCGACGCTTCCGCCGCAGGAAGAATTGCGCCGTGACCTCGCCGGTCGCGTACCGGATCATCTGGTTCCCGCCGCAATCGTCGTTCTGGACGAACTGCCCGTCACGGTGAACGGAAAGCTCGATCGTGCGGCACTACCTGCCCCGGCTGCCGAATCGGCAGGGCGCGCCGCATCCACACCGCGCGAGGAAATCCTCTGTGACGTGGTGGCCGAGGTGCTCGGCCGCGAACGCGTCGGCGTGGACGAGGACTTCTTCGGCCTCGGTGGTGACAGCATCACGGCGATCAGTGTCAGCAGTCGACTGCGGGTGCGCGGACTGATCGTTGCTCCCAAAGAACTACTGGCACAGCGAGATCTGGGAACCATCGCCGCTGCGGCACGTGAGATTGCCGATGACGCCGACGCCGTAGCCTCGGTTGCGGACGTGGCGACCGGCACCGTGATCGCCCCGCCGATCGTTCGAGCACTGATCGACAAGAATCCGACAGACGAGGCAATCGCGGGCTACGCGCAGTGGACCGCAGTGCGCATCGACGACGGCCTTTCACTGGGTGACCTGCAGTCCGGCGTGCAGACGATCCTCGATCACCATGACGCTCTACGCCTGCTCCTGCGCCGTGACAACGACAGCGGCACTACCGAATTGATCGTCCGGGACCCCGGCGCGGTGCGCAGCGAGGGACTCGTTCGAGAGGTGTCCGACACCTCCGAGCCGTCCCGGATCAGAGACCTCGCGGAGGCGTCGGCGGCGGGTCTCGACCCACGTGCCGGTGAACTCCTGCGAGTCGTACTGGTCAATACCGAGGCCGGACGACCCGACCAATTGATCGTCGTGGCTCACCATTTGATCGTCGACGGTGTGTCCTGGCGAATTCTGCTTCCAGACCTCCACGAAGCCACCGATGCTGCACGCGAGCGTAGGTCGGCCCGGTTGGCTGCAGGCGGAAGTTCGTGGCGTCGATACGCAGGGTTGCTCGCGGAATTCGGGGCCTCTGGCAGCAGGGCGTCAGAGCTCGAGTACTGGAAGTCCGCGTCGGTACAGGCGGACGACGAGCCGATCGGCAGTCGTCGTCTCGACCCGAAGATCGACGTGACCGCAACCGCCTCTCGCACGACAACCATTGCGCCCCCGGCCGTCACCGACGCGCTGTTGACCACGCTTCCGGCGGCGTATCGAGCCAAGGCCGACGAAGTGCTTCTCTCGGGTTTGATGCTTGCCTTGCGCTCATGGCAGCACGGCCGCGGCCTCATCGGGCTGCCCGCGCAGACAGTTACCGTCGAAGGTCATGGCCGCGACGCGCTCACCAGCGACACCGACTTCGCCGGAACCATCGGGTGGTTCACCAGTGAGTTCCCCGTCCGGGTTCCCACCGATGCACTGCTCACCGCAGACGATCTTGCCGACGCACTGAGCGGCGGAGCAGCTGCGGGGCATCTCCTTCGTGCGGTGAAGGAGGCAAAACGCGCCGTACCCGGAGGTGGAGTCGGCTACGGAGTTCTGCGGCATCTGGATCGCGACACCGCACCTGACCTTTCCGCGTGCGCTACACCCGAACTGCTGCTCAACTATCTGGGCCGCTTCCCGTCCTTGCCCGGAACCGGATGGCGATTGCCGGAGCAGGATCCATTCGCGGTCATCGAGCCGGCGACGAAGGTTATGTCGGAAGTGCTGGCGCTCAACGCATTTGTCCGAGAGGACGACTCGACGACGCTGGCGGTCGAATGGACTGCGGCGGGTTCAGTGCTCGACGGCGCGACGATCGTCGAGCTGCAAGAGCATTGGGAACGTGCGCTCGCTGCCCTGACCGCGCATGCCGCGCTCTTCGAGGGTGGTTTGACGCCTTCCGATTGCTCGGCGACGATCTTCGGCCAGGGCGCGGTGGTCGATCAGGCAGGGATCAACGAACTCGAAGCCGTCCACGGACCGCTTGCCGACGTCCTTCCGCTCTCGCCGCTACAAGAAGGTCTCCTGTTCCATGCGGTCCGTGACGGAGCCGCAGACGTCTACACGCTCACTGCACGCTTCGACCTCTCCGGGCCACTGGACGAGGCGAAGTTGGCCGACGCGTTCGAGACCGTGATCGACAGGCACCCGAACCTTCGCGCAGCTTTTCACTACGAGCAGTTCGAACGGCCCGTTCAGATCATTCCGCGCGGCGCAAAAGTCGAGTGGCGTTCGGTCGACCTGACCTCCGTTCCAGCTGACACTGCATTCCGCTCTGCAGATCAGCTCGAGGACGAGGCCGCCAAGCATGTCTTCGACGTCAGTACACCGCCTCTGCTGCGTGCACTACTGGTTCGGCTGCCCGGCGGGGTGCACCGTTTGGTCCTCAACGCGCACCACCTGCTCACCGACGGTTGGTCGACTCCGATCGTCCTGCGCGAGCTGATGAACGTCTACCACGACGGCGACAGCCGCCTCCCTGCGCCGACGCCGTATCGCGACTACTTGGCATGGATCGCCGGCCGTGATCAGGACTCTGCCCGCGCAGCGTGGAGCGAGCGTTTGCGTGGGCTCACCGCGCCGACTCTCGTTGCCGATGCCGGAGCGCCGCGAAGTGTGCCCGTCGCGCTCGAGGTTCCTCTCGCGACATCGGACGCCGAAGCGCTGATCGAACTCGGCCGTGCGCGAGCGCTGACGGTCAACACCCTGGTTCAGGGTGCGTGGGCAGCAGCGCTCGCCGAAGCGACAGGACAGTGGGACGTCGTGTTCGGGGCCACGGTGTCCGGCCGACCTGCCGAACTCTCGGGGGTGGAGGGAATGGTCGGGTTGTTCAGCAACACGATTCCGGCCCGCCTCGACATCGTCGCGCACCGGCCTTTGCTCGATCAGTTCGTCGGTCTGCAGAACGCCCAATTCGACATCGTGGACGTCGAACACACCAGTTTGGCCGAGATCGAACGCATCGCCGGAATCGGGCAACTGTTCGACACGCTCCTGGTGTTCGAGAACTTCCCGAACTCCGGTGCGGGACAGCCTGCATCGCACACACTGCGGGTCGAGGGATTCACCAACCGCGGGGTCACACACTATCCGATGACGTTGATGGCGCCGCCGAGCACCGGTCTGGATCTGGTTCTGTACCACGATCCGGCAGTTGTCTCCGACGCCACGGCGCAGCGAATGGTCACACGGCTCGCGGAGATCCTGCGTGGGTTGCTGACCGAACCGACAGCTCCCGCATCCGCGGTGCTCACGGTAGTCCGACAGGCGGCGTCCGTTGCCGTTGCGGTGTCTGCCGCGAAAAATGTCGCTGTCACGAAAAAGGTGGCCGCGCCCGATCCTGCGATCGATGTCGATCCCGCGGTCGTGGATGCAGTGTGCGCCTGTGTCGCAACGGTGTTGGAGATTCCCGACGTCGATCCAGGTGACAATTTCTTCACTCTCGGCGGTCACTCGCTCACTGCGATGCGGTTGGTGGGAAGCCTGCGCAAGCTGGGAATTCGCGTCGTCGTCTCGGATGTCTTCGACACCCCGACCCCCCTCGGTCTTGCCGTGGCCGCACGCGTCGATCGGACGAAGTTCTCGCCGGATTCGGTCGTTGGCGTCGATCGACCCGTCGTGACCGTGGCGACGTTCCGCGCCCCGGCGGTGGCGGGAAATCCTGATCACGAGCGGTACTGGGTTCGCACGCTCGCGGACCTGCCCCTCGAAACGGACCTTCCGTATGACCGCCCGCGCGGCGAAGAGTACCGCCCGCACACCTACCTCCGTCAGCTACGCGATGCCCGGTTCGGTGACGAACCAGGATTCGACGCGGTGCTGTTGGCTGCCGTGGCGGCGACGCTGAACAGCTTCGGCGGTGGTCGGGACCTTGCGGTCGGACTGGTCTCGGAAGGGACTGACACCCTGATTCGGGTCGACCTGTCCGGTCGGCCGAGAATTGCCGATGTCGTTCGGCGAGTCGAAAACGCTGTCACCGAGGCACTTGCGCATTCCGATGTCAGCCTCGACCGAATCGCGGATCTACTCGGGCGTCGGACGAGCAGCCTGTTCGCTGCCCGTGTCGGTCACTCGCCCGGAAAGAGCGTCGACCTCGAATTCGTCCGAACCGCAACAGAACTTCGATTGACGGTTGATGCCGGGCTGTTCGACGCCGCGACTGCGGACGCATTGCTCGACGGTGTGATCGCGGTCCTCGGTCACGAAATCAGCACTGTCGTCGCGGATCTGCGACTGGCGGAAAACAAGCCGGATCGCGACCCGGGCCGACGCGCGACGCCGCCGTCGGGGATCTCGCAGTTGTTCGCTCGACACGTCAGCCGTCACCCCGACGACATCGCGGTGATCTCCGGCGAGGTCGGAATTACCTACGGGGAACTGTCGGCGCGCGTCGACGAGCTGGCCCGCGAACTTCTCGCGGTCGGCGCCGGACCCGAGAAGGTAGTCGCCGTCGCGCTGGATCGAAATGCGGATCTGGTGGCCGGACTGCTCGCGGTACTGCGCATCGGCGCTGCGTACCTGCCACTCGACGTCGATTACCCGTCTGAGCGGCTCGAGTTCATGATCGAGGACGCGGCTCCGGTGTGTGTCCTGACCAGTATCGACAGCGCCGGGCAACTTCCGTTGACGGTCGCCACGAGTGTCTTCGTGGACGGTGAGTTCACCAACTCGGGTGTCGTGCTTCCTCCGCCGCCCGCGGCGGGTGATCACCTCGCCTACATGATCCACACCTCCGGTTCGACGGGTCGCCCCAAGGGCGTGATGGTCTCGACGGGCAACCTCGCAGCCTTCGCGGACACGGTACTCGAGGATTGCTGGATCAGGCCGGGCGATCGCATCGTCGCGGTGACAACGGTGTCGTTCGACATCGCGGCACTCGAGTTGCTGTGCCCGCTCGCGGCGGGCGCGACTGTCGTGATCGCAGACCGCAGGACGGTTCGCGACCCGGATGCGTTGTCGGCGTTGATCATCGCAAGCGATGCGACAGTGATGCAGGCAACGCCGGCGCTGTGGCGAGTGGTCACCGAACACGAGAACGCAGTCGGACTCGCGATGGTGCGAGCCCTGGTGGGAGGGGAAGCCCTCCCGCAGGATCTGGCCGACGATCTGGTGACCAACGCTGCTTCGGTCCGGAATGTCTATGGACCCACCGAGGCCACGGTGTGGGCGACATCTTCGGTCATCACGACCGGCGACCGAGTCACGATCGGTCAGCCCTGGACCGATGTGCACGTGCGAATCCTCGACGACGACCTGCGTGAGGTTCCGGAAGGCGTTGCGGGCGAGCTGTATCTGGGCGGTGCGCAGGTGGTACGCGGATACCTGAACCGCCCCGATCTGACCGTCGCTCGGTTCGTCGCCGATCCTTCTCTGCCGGGGGCACGCCTCTACCGCACCGGCGATCTGGTCCGACGCCGGCGAGGGGTTTTGCACTTCCTTCGTCGTGCGGACGATCAGGTGAAGGTTCGCGGTTTCCGCATCGAGCTCGGCGAAGTCGAAGGCGCGCTCGGATCGGTGGCAGGTGTGTTCCGCGCGGCAGCCACCGTTCGCGTCGATGCGGCGGGTACCGGAAGTTTGCACGGGTATGTGGTTCCCGAAGGTGCAACCACGCTCGATTCGGTACTGGTGCGCAAGGAGATTGCGCGGCTCCTACCCGAACACATGGTGCCGCAGACCATCACGGTGCTCGAGGCACTACCACTCACCCTCAACGGGAAGGTGGACCGGAAGGCATTGCCCGACACCGCGCCGGATCGCGTGCCGAGTCCGCTCGTGGCCGTCGATGCGGATCGTCGGGCACGGCTCGAGTCGCTGAGCCCGGGCTGGCAGGACGTGCTGCCACTCGGTCCCTTGCAGGAAGGCATGTACTTCCAGTCGGTTCTCGACGGCGCCGGCGGCACGGATGTCTATCACATGCAGCCGCGATTCGAGTTCTCCGCCGATGCCGCCGTCGACGTTCGCTCACTCCGCGCAGCAGGGGATGCGCTCTTGCGGCGCTATCCGAACCTGCGGGCCGGCTTCACACACGCCGGTTTCGACGCTCCGGTGCAGTTCGTGCCCAGGGCAGCCGAAATGCCTTTCCGCGAAATCGATCTGAGCGCAGTCGCACCCGACGACTTGGATATCGAGGTCCGCGCCGTCGACGAGGCTGAATTCGGCAGGCTGTTCGACTTGAGTGCGCCGCCACTCATTCGAATGGTGTTGGTCTGGTTGCCAGGTGGGGGAGCGCACCTCGTCTTCACTCAGCACCACCTGCTGACCGACGGTTGGTCGCAGACCTTGATGTACGCGGAGTTGTTTGCGCTCTACGAGTTTGCTCGCACACACGGCACGGACCCGGTTGGACTCGACGGCGCGCTCGACAAGCCTGCGGACTTCCGTGATCACCTGCGATGGATCGCCGAAGCGGATCGCACGGACGCCATCTCGTCCTGGAAGGACTACCTCGCGGATCTCGAGCAACCCACACTCGTGGGTGGTACGGGATCAGGCGGGCGCGCTCCGTTGCCGGTGTTCACCCGGGCTCAGCTCGAACAGAGCATCACCGAGCACGTACGCGAGCTGGCCAGACGTAGCGGAGTGACGCTGTCCACCGTGGTTTCTGCGGCGTGGGGCCTGGCATTGCGCGCCGTGACGGGCCGTGACGACGTGGTCTTCGGATCGACGGTTTCGGGACGTTCACCCGAGGTCGAGGGCGCCGACCGCATGGTGGGATTGGCGCTCAACACCATTCCCGTGCGTGTCCGGGTCCGGCCAGGCGAGGAGATCTCGGCGTTGCTCGGACGCCTGTTCCGTGAACAAGGTTCGCTGCTGGGGCATCACCATCTCGGGCTCGGCGACGTGCAGCGAAGTGCAGGGTTCGCCACGCTCTTCGACACGCTCTACGTTTTCCGCAACACCCCTCGCGACGAACAGGCACGTCGAGACACGTTCGGTCGCAGTGGAATCGTCGGGTTCGATGCGGTGGACGGCACGCACTATGCGCTCACGCTCGACGTGGATCCGGGTGTCGGGGACGCGGCGATGGCGCTCACACTCGAAAACCGTCCTGACCTGATTCCGCACGACGTGGCTCAGGACATCCTGTCCCGCACCATCACGATTCTCGAAGTGATGGCGAATTCCGATACCGCCACGGTGGCGGACACGGCGGTTCCGCTTTCGCGCACCCCCGCGGAATTCGCTTCGGAGTACGTCGTGATGCCACGGCCGGACCAGGCCGGCGGTAGCGTGGACGCACTACTGCGCGAAAGGGCAGCGGCAACTCCGGACGAGACGGCGCTGGTCTTCGGAGACGTCACACTGAGCGCAGCCGAGATGAACTCTCGGGTGGACAGACTGGCACGGATACTCGCTTCGGCGCTGGGGCAGTCGGTACCAGGCGGGGGACCGACCCGTGTTGTCGCGCTCGCGCTTCCGCGTACTGCCGATCACGTCGTCGCAATCTTCGCCGTCATGAGAACCGGAGCGGCCTACCTTCCCTTGGATCTGGCTCACCCGCCGGCACGCCTGCGCGAACTCATCCTCGACAGCGATGCGGCGCTGGTAGTCACCACGACTCAGAGGCGTGACCTCGTAGTTCCCGATGGACAGGCATGTCTGGTACTCGACGACCCGGACGTGGCCGGGGTACTCGACGGGCAGTCTTCGGCACCAGTTGTCGACGAGGCTGCGGTCTGCGGGCCGACCTCACCGGACCAGCCTGCCTACGTCATCTACACCTCGGGCAGTACCGGAAAACCCAAGGGCGTCGTGGTGGGTCACCGCGGGTTGACGACGATGTATCACAATCACAAGGCCGAGATATTCACTCCGACCGAAAACAGTGTGGGTGGCCGACGTCTGCGCATCGCGCATACGGTCTCGTTCTCGTTCGACATGTCGTGGGAGGAACTGTTCTGGTTGCTCGCGGGGCACGAAGTTCACGTGATCGACGAGCAGGCGCGACTGGACCCCGCGTCTCTGGTGAAGCATTACCGCGAAGTCGGTATCGACGTCGTGAATGTAACCCCCTCGTATGCACGGGAACTGATGGCCGCCGGTCTCCTCGACGGTGAGCGGACGCCGGTGTTGGTGATGCTCGGCGGAGAAGCTGTACCTGCCGAGTTGTGGTCGCGATTGCGCGATCAGGACGGTGTCGACGGGTACGACCTTTACGGGCCGACGGAGTTCACGATCAACGCGATGGGATCCCCGGTTCAGGGGAGCGAGACACCCTGCTTGGGTCGTCCGATTCTGAACGCGTCTGCGCGGGTACTCGATTCGGGTCTGCGGGAGGTACCGATCGGAGCGGCGGGCGAGCTGTACATGTCCGGAGACGGAACGGCGATGGGTTACCTTCACCGGACCGCGTTGACCTCCGCTGTGTTCGTTGCTGATCCCTACTCCGTCGGCAAGCGCATGTACCGCACGGGCGATGTCGTACTGCGTCGTCGCGACGGTGAACTCGAATACCTGGGTCGCGCGGACCATCAGGTCAAGATCCGAGGCATTCGGATCGAATTGGGTGAAGTGGAATCCGCGTTGGCGTCGTTGCCGGGAGTGTTGCGAGCGGCAGCGTCCGTCCGTAGCGAAGGCGGTGCGCCGCCGAGACTGGTCGGCTACGTCATCGAAGAACCCGGTGCCGATTCAACCGATCTGCGAGCTGCGTTGCGGGAACGCGTACCGGCACACCTGGTTCCGTCGGACATCGTCGTCGTGGATTCGATTCCGCTGACGCCCAACGGAAAACTGGACCGCGGTGCGTTGCCGGCACCCCCCGCCCGAGTAGCTGCCCGAGCACCGCGAACCGAGATGGAAAGGCAACTGTGCCAGGTCTTTGCGCGGGTACTCGGCGTCGAGGCAGTCGATCCCGAAGAGAGTTTCTTCGATCTCGGCGGCGACTCGCTTCGAGCAATGCGACTGGTGGGGGAGATGGAGCACGACCTGTCGGTGAGCGTCGGTGTGGCAACGCTGATGGCCCGTCCGACAGTCGCCGAGCTCGCAGCACACCTTGACGAGTCGGCGTCCGAAATCGATCTGAGTCGCGATCGCCTCCTGACACTGCGAGCCGAAGGCAGCGGAGAACCACTGTTCTGCGTGCATCCGGCCGGTGGATTCGCTTGGCCCTTTGCGCCTTTGACCGGTGTTCTCGAGGCCGACCGTCCACTGTTCGGCCTGCAACTGCCCACAGTTGCCGGTGAGCCACTCGAACCGACGAACGTGGACCAACTGGCAGCGATGTACGTCGACACGATTCGCGGCGTGCAACCGAGCGGGCCGTACCACCTGCTCGGCTACTCGTTCGGTGGCAACGTCGTTGCCGCGATGGCGGCTCAGCTGGTCGATATCGGCGAGACGGTGGAGTTCGCCGGTCTGATCGATACTCATCCACTGGGAGATCGTGACGATCACGGTCGCGACGATTCCGACGACCGAGATCTGGCCGCCGCCCTGCCACCCGAGATCCTCACTCAGGCACCGGGACTGGTCGACGCTGTTCGGGCGGGTTTTGATGCCACTCGTTTGCTCGTGGCCAGTTCGACCGACACAACCTACGACGGACCGGTTACTCTGATCACCGCCGACGCCGAGGCGTCCGGACAGCTGCTGGCCGATCGCTGGCGCAGAGTCCGCGGGGACCGGGACATGGCAGTACACCATCTGCCGTACGACCACGCCGGATTGGTGACCCCAGCCGGGTGGGCGGCGATCGCCCCGCTGCTCGACAGCCATTTGTCGAAACGCACGGCCACATAGTTCGAAAACCACACAGTTGAAACACAATGGGAGCTCAATGATGAAGTCCACACCGCCCCTCGCGATACGGAGTTGGCGACGATTCGTCGCCATCGCAGGGTTGCTGATCGTCGCACTCGTGGCGATGATCGGTTGCAGTAGCGATTCGAACGACGAACCGACCAAGGCTGCAGAGCCCACGACCCGTGTGATCGAGACCGAGAAGGGCTCGGTCACCGTGCCCGCGTCGGCGGAGCGCATCGTGGTTCTGAGCGGCGGTCTCGCCGGATACCTGTACGCCCTGGACGCACCGGTGGTTGCCACCGATACCCGCGTCCTCGGTGTCACGAACCTCGACGGTGGATTCCCGCCGGCTTGGGCGGACGCCGCAAAGGCGCAGGGCACCAAGGAATTGCCGGCCGGCGAGCAGCTCAACATCGAAGCCGTCGCGGCGGCTGAGCCCGACCTGATCATCGGCGGTGGCCAGGGAATCACCTCTGTTCAGTCCGAGGAACTCTACGATCAGCTCACTGCTATCGCACCCACCGTCTTGGTCCCCAAGACGGTCGCCGCGTGGGACAAGCAGCTCGAAATCGTCGCCGACGCGGCGGGCCGTTCCGACCAGGTTCCGGCGCTGATGAGCGCATACGAGGACAAGGTCAAAGAGGTCAAGGGCAAGATCAAGGTTCCCGAGGGCAACGTCGTCTACTTCCTCTCGGTCTCGAGCAACAAGCCGTACCTCGTTCCGCCGACGGCCGCGCTGCCCGCGATGCTCGCCGAGCTCGGTTTCAAGGCCGACGACGTCATGGCCAAGGCCGGCAACCCGCAGCTCTTCGGCTCGGGTGACTCGTTCGAGGTCAGCCCGGAACTGCTCTCGCAGGTCGCCGATGCTCCTGTCGCCTTTGTGATTCCGGTGTCCGGTCGCCCGATGGCCGAACTTGCCACCGATCCGCTTTACTCGCAGTTGCCGTCCTTCAAGGCAGGCACGACGTTCGAGCTCCCCGCCAGCAGCTACCGTCCTGACTACGACGGCGCAATGGCTACCCTCGACCTGATCGGCCAGACCTTCGCATGACTCGATTCGGTGGGCTGGTGATCGATGTTTCACCCTTGCGGACCAGCCGTCCCTTCAGGTACGCCTTTTCCGCGCGATTGATCTCGCTGCTCGGGATCGGACTGCTCGTCGTAGCCGTCCCCGCGCAGACGTACCAGCTCACCGGCTCGACCTTGCAGGTTGCCGGAGTGTCCACGGCGATGGCCATCGCCATGTTCTTCGGCAGCCTGTTCGGCGGCGTGCTCGCTGACCGTTACGATCGGCGACGCACCATCCAGTTGGCCCGCAGTGCTGCGGGTCTCGGCTTTGTCATTCTCGGGTGCAATGCGCTCTTGCCACACCCGTCGATGTGGGTCATCTACGTCGCGGCAGCTGTCGACGGCTTGGCCGGCGGTGTCAGCAGCTCGGCCTTGATGGCTTTGATGCCGACGTTGTTGCCGCGCAACAAGATGGCTGCGGCCGGCGCTTTGGTAGCGCTGACCACCGACATCGGGACGATGATCTCGCCGGCAATCGCCGGCGTGATCATCGCCTCCGGCGGTATTCCCGCGACATACTTTGTTGCTGCGGTGGCCACCGCAGCAACTGTCACGTTGTTCCAAGCCATCGGCCCTTCCCCTGCACCGGGCACGAATCACGAAAGCCCGATGCGCGCGCTGGTGACCGGCGTGAAATTCGCCGGCACGCACACAGTCATTCGCGGCATCCTGATCAGCGGTCTGTTGGTCATGTTCGTCAGCGGGCCGATGGTGTTGCTGCCTGCCTTCGTCGACCAGGTTCTCGGCGGCGGACCCACCATGCTCGGTCTGCTCTACGGCGCCCCCGCTGTCGGCGCTGTGGTCGGTTCCCTCACCAGCGGTTGGACCGGACGAGTCCACCGCAACGGCGCCGCGATGTTGATCTCTGTTGCGCTGATGCCTCTCGGCCTGGTGGTACTGGGTGCGTCGGGAGCAGCGATTGTCGCGTTCCTGGGCCTGGCCGGATTCGGCCTCGGCCGCGCACTCAACGACATTCTGAGATTTGCAGTCCTTCAACAGAACACGCCGGACGAATTGCGCGGACGCGTGTCCAGTCTGTGGATGGTGCAAGCCGTCACGGGTACGGCGATCGGTTCGATGGCAGCCGGGTTCCTCGGGCAGTGGCTCGAGCCTGGCCCCGCGCTACTGGTCTTGGGGCTCGCCGGTGTGACACTGGGCCTGGTGCTCCTGGCAGCATTGGGTTCGGTGCGCCGGGTAACTTCGGAGATCAACGAAGTCGATCTCTCCGAAAACACTGTGCCGGTGGGGAATGCTCCGCCGGAAAAGGAAGGTAGTTCATGAACCGAGGAGACCACCTCGCGACCATCGCCGAAGTTCTGGCGGGAACCACCGGCGCAAAAGTGCCGTACCCCATCGGCATTCGCGAACTCGAAGTTGTTCGCAGCGAAATGGTCGGGACCGGACTGTTGCGTCTGACCTTGGGTGGACCGGAGTTGGCGGGCTTCGAATCGCACGCTCCCGACGAGCATGTTCGCCTGGTCTACCCGGATGCAGACGGAACTTTACGTCTACCCGAACGCGACGGATTCAGCCTGAAGTGGCCTCGTCCATTGCCGATCTCGCGTGAGTACACCGTCCGTCGATACGACGCCGAGGCGGGGGAGCTGGACCTCGATTTCGCGCTCCACGATGGTGGGTACGCCTCTGATTGGGCTCAGGCGGCCACCGTCGGCACTCGGGTGCACGTGGCAGGTCCGCCCGGTGGCGTCGTGGTTCCGTGGACGTACGACCGCTATCTGCTGGCCGGTGACATCACCGCCCTTCCTGCCATTGCTCGTTGGCTCGAGATGATGCCCGCTGCTGCCGCCGGGTGGGTGTTCGTCGAGATCACCGACCCTTCACAGGAAATCGAACTCACTGTTCCGGAAGGCGTCGAGGTGCGATGGCTGCACCGCGGTGACGTCCCAGCCGGTCACTCGGATCTGCTCGAGCAGGCAGTACGGACGGTCACCGTGCCCGAAGGTGAGCGCCTCTACGCCTGGATCTCCGGTGAGGCCACCAGTCTCAAGCCGATTCGCAGATTCGTGCGCGACGAACTCGGCCTGAGTTCGGGCGACCACCTGATCACGGGCTACTGGAAGCGCGGAGTCGCAGACTTCGACGAGGACGAGGACGACCACTGAACATCGGTTGACGCCGGTTTCGGCATCGTCACCGCGACAACGAGTCCGACAATCGCAACGATTGCCGCCACTCCGAAAGCCGTGGCGAATGCCGAGTGCTGGGGAAGGCCGCCGGATGAAGTCGCGCTCGCGATGATCCCGGCGGCAATTTGGGTTCCCACAGCAGAACCCAGCGATCTGGCGATCGTGACTATTGCCGTCGTGACACCTACGCGGTCTGCCGGTGCGCTGTCGGCGGAGATGACGAACACTGCCGTCGACGCGGCGGCAACGCCGGTACCCGCAAGGATCAGCACCACAACGATCTGCCACATCGTGGTTGCGAAGACCCCGACGGCGCCGCTCAGGCCGAGGAAGGCAACTCCCGCTACCGCAATGGCTTTCGTGCCGACCCGTTGTGCGAGCTTTCCGGAAATCACCGACGCGATCACCGCTGCGCCGTAACCGATGCACAGCAGGATTCCGATGGCACTTGTCGATGCACCGCGGCCGAATCCGCTCTCTGCCGGCACGGCGAGTTGTTGCGGAAGTAGATAGACAACAGCGCCGTAGGTGAACCCGAAAACCACGCCGACGACCACGGCGCTCCACATCGAACGATGCCGCATCATCGTCAGGTCGACCATCGGCTCGGTTGTCCAGCTCTGATACCTGGCCCAGATCGTGAACACGGCAGCGGAAGCGAGAACCAGCAGCATCGACGTCGGTGCGCCCCACCCGTTGCTCGACGCGCTCGCAAGCCACGCCGTCAGCGTCAACAACCCCAGAGCCAATCCGCCCGCTCCCGGCCAATCGAGTCGGCCGCCGACGTTCGACATGTGATCTCGTGGTGTGCTCACGGCAAAAGCAATTGCGCCGAGCAAAACGAACGCGGTCGGAACTGCATACATCGCGCTGCGTGAGACGTTTTCCGCGACGGGTCCCGCCAGCACGACTCCCAGAGCGCCGCCGGCCACTACGACAGCCCCGAGCAAACCCGTGGCCGTCTTCAGTCGGTCCGAGGACAAAGTGCGTCGTAGGACCACGAAGCTCACGGGAAGCAACCCGAGCCCGAATCCCTGGAGAAATTGGCCGAGGACGAACAGCGGGAAGATCGTTGCGAGAGCGGACACGCTGCCGCCCAGGACAACGATTGTCGTGATCGCGAGCAAGGTGGGGCGGGCGCCGTACACGTCGGCTATTCGCCCGGCCATCGGCGTGACGAGGACAGTGCTCAACGTCAGAGCGACGGATGCGAGCGCTCCGACGTCGGCCGTCACTCCGAAGTCTCTCTGTATCAGGGGGAGTGCGGGGACGATGATGCTTTCGAGCGCGGCCACGGCAGCGATCAGCAGGGTCAGGCTTGCGATAGTTGCTACCGGTCGCGGCTGATTGCCGGAGGCGCTCTCTGTGGTCATCGTGCTCTCTTTCGATCGGGGAGTGAGGAGCTTATGGACGCGACGAAACGCCGCCCCTCCAAGAGTCCGGAAGGGTTGTGGCACTGGATATATCGGGCTGTGAAGTAGACCGTCTCTTTATTTCGTTACGCGTACCGTTATTGTGGAGAAATGTAATCGGATTCAGCGCACAAAGCAAGAGTCGGATGGGGTGGAAATGGTGTCATGTATCGCCAGATCGCAACGGGCAGACTTTTGCTGCCACCGTCGGTCGGTGTCAGGTGATGTGACGATGGGGCTCATTTCTCGATGAGCATGACGCTGGTCACCAAAATGCTTCTCCGAGCAGGGAGTTCATCTGCCGGACACATCCAAGGTCCCCGTTTGAATGCCGGGTTTGTTAGCTTTCTGCCTGTGACGCGACGTCACGGAAAGTTCACGAATCACGGAGGATCATCATGGGTTCTATTTCAACGATCATCGGAATCTTCGACCTCTACAAGCTTCTCGAGCCGCTGCTGAGCTCGCTGAGCTGATTCAGGTGTGATTTCGCTGTCGAGCCGGGGCGCCGAGGGACTCGGCTCGACAGCGGATCTCGAGGATCCGGCGCGATCAGGACCCGTGGAACGGATGTCGGCACCGGCAGAATTCCATCGCTCCGGTGTAGTGGTCCATCACCAGGATTTCTGCACACCGAGCGGGCTGCGGAGCGAACCTGAGGCAGCGCTCGATCCACCCACGCTCCAGCGAAGGGGCGGGGTGCGCGCAGTTCCCGCATCGGCCGGGACGTTCGGCGACACGTACGGAACCGTGGTGCTCCGGGGGCATGCCAAACATCTTGGTGGTGCGATGTTTCCAGGGCAATGGTTCGGCTCGAGCGGAAGCTATGTCACGAAAGCCCGGCGGCGATATCCGAGGACCGAACCCGTTGAGCTGCGCTACCTGGATCCCTGATAATCCGATTGCCCAGACTGAGTTTTTTTGGTGCAAGTTGCGGCTACTGCGCTGACGCCCAGAAATTCTCGGACTATCTGGGCAACGATCATGTGGTGGTAACCGCGAACAGAATCCGATCCGGCTCGCGTTGCATACGGGTGATCGCGACGCGGCCCCCGATCCAAGCACCAAGTGCACCAATCGCAACAGCGACAGGGATGGCGAAATAGTTCACCGGGTTCGGTAGCAGCGCCCCGAGTAGAACGCCGGGCGCCGTTGTCGCGGCGAAGATGACGATGGCGAGGATGATCAGTCCGAAGGACGAGCCGTTGAAGGACCCGCGGGTGTTGAAGGAGAACGTCTTCTTCATCTCCGGAACCGGGTAGGGCGCTTTGGCGGATATCGCCACTACCAATCCTGCACCGACTCCCATCATCGAAATGCCGACGGCGAGCGGCACGGCCAGTCGGTCGGTCCCGAGGTCCCCGAAGATCCGTACAGCAGCTGTTGCGACGACCACGAAGGGTGTCATCACGATTGCCCACGCGATTTGTCGGCCCCGGACGTCAGCGGCAGCGGCTTCGGGGATCATCACCAGATGCCAGATCGATGCGCCGTCGAATCCGTACAGATTCGATCCGGCTGCCATTGCCAGGTAGATCAGGAACCAGGCACCCCATGCGGCGGAGAAGGGGATCGATGACGAGATCAGCGGTCCGAAGCCGGAGACCAAGGTCATGATGGCAACGGAGAGCAGTTGTGTTCGTCGGCGCATGTCTCCGTGCCAGAGCGAAAGCTCGCGAGAGATGACGGTGCCCAGTCGGGATGCGCGCCAACCGGTTCGAATGTCGCGGCCCTGGTTCTTCAATTGCACGGAAGTGGCGCCCGCTGATTCTGCGACCTTCCCGTTGAAGTAGCGAACGACCAGGCGTTGCCATGACCACAGCAGTGCGAGATCGACCAGCACCAGGGCGAGGACTGCTCCGGCGGCGAGGAGCCAGGCGCCTCCTGCTGCTGCGTCGACACTGGTGATTCCCCACGCGAACGGGATCGAATGCGCGATCGTGAGCGGCCACGTGACGTCGCCGTCCACGACCGTGCCGAGGTGACTCTGCAGCGGAAATTGCAGCAGATACAGTCCGCCGAAGAACGTGCCGAATGCCAACAGTCCCAGTTCGCGGCTGCGACGACTCCGCAGGAGTTGCGACATCGCCAGCATTGCGACCCGTGAGGTGCCGACAATGAGCAGGACCGTTGCGGGCCAAGCGATAATGGCCAATGGCAGTGCGGCAGGGTGGTGTGTAGCGGCATAAATTGGAATCGCTGCTGCAGCCAACGCGGTAATCGGGACGGTCATACCGACCAGCGACGTCGAGAACAGTGCTCTGGCGAGTCGGACGGGTTCCAGGGGGAGTAGTTGGAAATGTCTGGGGTGAAGATTGTCATCTGACAGACCAGACATGATCGGCATCAAGATCCACATCACGGCGATAGCCGAAAGTGCGAGACTGGTTGTGCCGCTGACGAGATCGGGAGAAACACCGTTCTTTCCCGAAGCTCGTAGGCACAGTAGCGCTGCCCCCAGAACCCCGAACAACGCTGCAATGACCTTGATTACAGCTCTTCCACCGGTGAACTGACGTTTGTAGAGGGTCATGCGCATGCGGAGAACAGTGCGCCACACAGAGACCGACGGGTTCCAGCGTGTCGGTGAAAAGCTGGTGGTGGTCATGCGCGCATCCATGACAGTCCGTCGGGATTGGGACTGCGGCTACCGACAAGGCGAACGAATGCCTCGTCGAGAGTGTTGCCTGCGCGCACCTCGTCGACCGTTCCTGAAGCCACGACGCGACCGTCTGCGATGACTCCGATGTGAGTACACAGTTGTTCGACAAGGGCCATCACGTGACTGGAAAGAATGACCGAGCCACCTGAGTGGACGAACGAGAGCAGAATGCTCCGAATTCCGGCCGAAGAAATGGGGTCGACAGCTTCGAACGGCTCATCCAGTACCAGTAAGCGAGGGCCGTGCAACAAGGCCGAGGCCAACCCGATTTTCTTCGTCATGCCCGCTGAATAATCGGCGATGACCGTTCCACCTGCATCGGCGAGATCGAGCGCGGCCAACAGTTCGTCGCGTCGTGACGCGATGACGTCCTCTGGCATACCGCGCAGGCGTCCGAAATAGGTGAGTAGTTCATGGCCGGTGAACTGGGCGGGTAGCGCCAGACCGTCGGGTAGGACGCCGAGCAGACTCTTCGCTGCGACAGGGTCGTTCCACACGTCGTAGCCGTACACCAGGCTGCGACCGTAGTGCGGGCGAAGCAATCCGACAGCCATCGACAGTGTGGTCGTTTTTCCCGCACCATTCGGCCCAACCAGACCGAACAACGAACCTGAGGGCACCGCAAGGGAAAGGTCGTTCACAGCAACTTTCGCGCCGAACGCCATGCAGAGGTGTTCCACTTGCAAAGCCATCGGTCCGGGAGGTAGCTGTCCTGTCTCGGGGAGAGGGTGCATCGATCGAGGGTAACTGTGCGGAGCCATGTGCGCGGAGACGGAGCGGAGCGATGCAGGCTGCGTGCACCGAATGTCATTCCTAGGTGGGGGTTGCGACATGAGTCGCTGGTTCGCAAGGGGAGCGGATGGCAGGAGTCGAACCTGCGTGGACGGTTTTGCAGACCGCTGCCTTGCCGCTCGGCCACACCCGCATTGATCCAATTATGTTCGTAGTGAACAACAGTCGCCACCATTGTGATCAGGGTGAGTTGATCGCCGTGTGACGGATCGCAGGGACTGCGGGGGAAGTGCCGGGTCAGGCGCGGGAGAACACCGCGACCAGGAATTCGGAATCCTCCTTGAACGGGCGAAGATCCCACGTGGAGAGCAGCAGATCAGCCTCGAGGCCACTCGCGGTCGCGTCGGCGAGAAACTCGGGGAACTCGTAGCCACGGCCGGCACCGAATCCGATGACTACTCGGCCGCTCGGAGCGAGATGACGAGCAAATCCTGACAATACTGCTTGCCTGGTGGACGGCGCGAGAAACGCCACCACGTTGCCTGCCGACACGATGACGTCGAAATCTGCCTCGACACCGCGGGCCGGCAGATCGAGTTCGGCGAGATCGCCGACAAGCCACGTCGGTCCGGGGTGGTCTTCTTCTGCGGCAGCGATGAGAACCGGGTCGACATCGACTCCGACAACCACATGCCCGACGTCGTGCAGATAACCGCCGAGTCGGCCAGGCCCGCACCCTGCATCGAGAACCCGGCCACCGCGTCCGAGCATCGCGTCGATCAAACGTGCTTCCCCGACAATGTCCTTGCCGTCCGCTCTCATGGAACGGAAACGCTCGACATATCGTGTGGAATGCGTCGAGTCGGCTGCAGTGATCTCTTCCCACTGGCTGGGGATGCGCTCGTTCGGGGCGTGTGCAGTCATCTTTCGAGGGTACCGACAGCTCACCGGGTGCCGACGACCGTCCCGTCTGCGGCATATCCGACGAGGGTTGGACGAGGGGACGTGAGCGACAGGGGAATCCATCCGTAGAAGCGGTCTTCGGCAAGAATTGTCGGATAGATCTGGCCGTCTGCGGTGTGAAGTTCGGCTCGGACAGCACCTCCCGCCCCTGCGTCGTAGGTCGCCTCGTGCGGACCGGCCTCGTACCCGGCGCCGCCCCCGAATGAATCTGCGCCGTACAAGTCAATTGATCTGCAGCCGTGTCCGAGGCCGATGAATTTCGACGGACCAACCTTGTCGATGTCGGCTGACGCCTCGAAAACCGGGGCGACGCACCTCCAGCCATTGGCGCCGTGGGCGACAAAGACGCTGAACAAGGTTCCGTCAGGTCCGGGAATGGACCCGACCCGCTCGGCGGTGGACGGATCTATTCCGCCGTTGGTTCCCGGCATCGTCTGCCAACCCGAGTACATGTCGGTGAACGCTTTCGGCATCATCCCCGTGGCAGCGGCGCAGCCCACCACCACTGCTGCGCAGATCGCCGCGACGAGAACGATGGCACCGACGCGACGGCGTGGAGCCTTGGTTGCCCCAATGTTGTTTTCGGTAGCCATGATTCGGGTGCGTACGGCATCTTGGACGTTCTCGGGCCAGAGTTCGGCGGAAACCGTATCGCTCGGCCGCAGCTTCTCGAGCGTGGTCAGCAGATCTTTGGTCATGGGGTACTCCCGTGTTCGGCGGCAGCGCAAGGTCGGGCGGTGTTCATCGGGATTACGGTGACGGATTCTGAAGTCAACCCGGCGCGCAATCGACGCCGAGCGCGAAAGAGACGAACATGCATGGCCGGAACCGAACACCCAGCGACCCGCGCGGCTTCGGTGGCGGTCAACCCGTCCCAGGCAGTCAGGAGCAGGGCTTCACGTTCGGTGACGGTGAGTGTTGCCAGTGCTTCGAGCAGTTCCGTGCGTTCGGTGACAGTGACGTCGGCGCCCGGCGTCGATGCCGCAATCTGCTCGATGCGTCCCATCTTCTCGGTGAGCGCGTCAAGGCGCCGAACGCTGCGACGGTTATTGTTCACGGTGTTTCGAGCCACCACCAACAGCCATTGCAGTGCCGGCTCGGGCACTTCGTCCAAGCGTCGCCAGGCAACGAGGAACGTCTCGGAGACAACCTCCTGCGCGCTGTGATGATCAACGTGGCGACAGGTATACGCGAACACCCGACCGGCGTAGGCGTCCCACAGGGCGGTGAACCGGTCTTCGCCGCTCGGCGGCGGTTGTTCCTCGGATTTCGGGGTCATATGAAGAGATGTCCGGCTGGTTGCTGATCCTTACAGCCGCTGAGCTAATGGACGGTTTGGCGTCTTACTCCGGCCGAGAACTCCCACTGTCAGAAGCAACAGAGCGAGGATGTACAGCGTCATGATCCAGATGCCCGCAGCGGCGGGCTGCCACTTGTTCGCCTGGCCGAGCAGGATGAGGGCGTCAGAGGTGAGGAACAGCGCGCCGCCGATACCGGTGATCGAGTTGTACGTCAGTGCGGTTGATGCGGTTCCCACCAGGATTGCGGCGTACACGGGGACGGCAATTCGAAGTTCAGGTTCGAGACCGGTCCAGGTGTACGACACTAGAGCGATCCCAGCGACGGTGTAAGCGCACAGAAACCATGGCCGCCTTCGTATCTCCCGAAGCGCGCCGTGTGAGAGAAAGAATCGGATGAAGCAGAGGTGACCGATCGCGAAGGCTGCCATCCCGATGACAAACGTGGAGTCCCAGATCAGGAACAAATCTCCGAAAGCACAGGCAATCAGCGCAGCAGCAACAATTCGAGGTCCGCGTCGGGCGACAACCCAGGCAGCCAGAATCGGCGCGAGCATGACCTTGGTGATCCCGTCCCAGGGCGCAGCATCAGCGGCATTGAGGATCAGATGGACAATCGCTACCGCTGAAAACCCGACAAACCATGGCGACCGGATGGTGCTCGGCAGTCCGGCGTCGCAATCAGATTCACGCATCGGCTCAGTGTAGGAAGTCCGCTGCACGCTCGGCGAGGTCGAGCGCCGGCTGGGGGAGTATGCCGAGGATGAGCGTGACACCGGCGCCGAGGCCGATCACACTGCTGGTCAGTGCACTCGGTACCACGACGGTCGGAGCGTCTGCGGCCGATTCGGTGAAGAACATCAACACGATCACTCGCACGTAGAAGTACGCGGCGATCGCGCTGCACAGGACACCGACGATCACGAGAGGTGCGGCCCCGCCCTCGGCTGCCGCGCTGAACACCGCGAACTTTCCGATGAACCCACTGGTCAACGGGATCCCGGCGAAAGCCAACAGGAACAGTGCAAACACAACTCCGACCAGCGGTGAGCGCCGGCCCAATCCGGCCCAGCGCGAGAGCGTCGCGACCTCACCGTCTGCGTCCCGAACCAGACTCACGACGGCGAACGCGCCCACGGTGCTGAATCCGTAGGCCAGAAGGTAGAACATCGCCGAGGCCAGGCCGGCATCCGAATCCGCAACCACAGCGGTCAGAATGAATCCGGTGTGCGCGATGGCCGAATACGCGAGCATCCGCTTCATATCGGTTTGCGTCACAGCGACGATCGATCCGACAACCATCGTGAGAATCGCGACCGCCCACATCAGTGGACGCCAGTTCACGTACTCGTTCGGCAGAGCCACATAGAAGACACGAAGGATGGCACCGAATGCGGCGATCTTGGTCGCAGTAGCCATGAAACTGGTGATCGGCGTCGGCGCCCCTTGATAGACGTCGGGAATCCACGAATGGAACGGCACGGCACCGACTTTGAACAGTAATCCCACGGCCACGAGTGCTGTCCCGAGCCACAGGAAGGCGTCGGTACCCGACCCGCTGCGTGCTGCGTCGGCGATACCGGAGAGCGTGACCGTCCCGGCATAGCCGTACAGCAACGCGATTCCGAAAACGAAGAACGCCGACGAAAATGCCCCGAGCAGAAAGTACTTGAGCGCAGCTTCCTGGGAGAGCATGCGACGTCGGCGTGCCAGACCACACAGGAGATACAGAGGTAGTGAGAACACCTCGAGCGCAACGAACATCGTCAGCAGATCGTTGGACGCGGGAAAAAGGAGCATGCCGCCGACAGCGAAGAGGGTGAGCGGAAAGACCTCGGTCTGGGCGATACCGACCTTGACCGCTTCTTGTTCCGCAACACTTCCGGGGACGCTCGACGCTTGAGGGGTGAAACCGCCGAGCGCGTCGTGTTGCGCGATCACCTCGGCGGTGTTGCCCGAGCCTCGCTCGGCGATCAGCAGTACTGCGGGGATCGACACGAGAAGGATCGTGGCCTGTAGGAAAAGGGTCGGACCGTCGACCGCTACAGAACCCATCATCGCCGTCGACCGCGTGCCGGCGAGTAGAAGCACTGCCACGAACGCGGCCGCCAAACCTGCGACACCGAGGACGAGTTGCACGGGGTATCGAATGCGCCGGGGTGCAAACGCCTCGATGAGTACGCCCACAACCGCAACACCGAACACGATCAACATTGGCGAGAGCAAGCTGTATTCGACAGTGGGTGACGCCGTGCCGGCTGAGCCGAGGATGGTCACGTCGTTGAAGGAACTCATTTGTGGGCACCTCCTTCGTGGTCGGCGACGAGCGGGGTCGGAGCCTCGTCGACGACCGTATGGCTCACTGCAGGAGTGATGACGTCCAAGGCAGGCTTGGGGTAGATGCCGAGAAGCAACAGGAGTGCGATCAGAGGGGCGACCACCACAAGTTCGCGTCGAGCGAGGTCGCGGATCGTTCCCTGCCCTTCCTTCACAGGTCCGCCCATCATGCGCTGGTAGAGCCAGAGTATGTAGATCGCGGACAGGACAAGCGCGGCAGTCGCCGCGATAGCGGCCACGTGGTATCGCGAATACGTCCCGATCAGCACCAGGAACTCACTGACGAACGGCGCGAGACCCGGCAGCGACAGCGTTGCCAACCCCGCAACGAGGAATGTGCCGGCAAGTACGGGTGCAACTTTCTGGACGCCGCCGTACGCCGCGATCGATCGAGTACCTCGCTGCGAGACGAGGAATCCCGCAATCAAGAACAGAGCCGCAGTGGAGACTCCGTGATTGACCATGTACAGCGCGGAACCCGCCTGGCTCTGGCTGGTCATCGCGAAGATTCCGAGAATGATGAAGCCGAAGTGCGAAATCGACGTGTAGGCGATCAGTCTCATGACGTCTGTTTGCGCGATCGCCAGTGTTGCGCCGTAGACGATCCCGATAACGGCGAGCGTGATGATCCACGGTGCAAAGGTCGACGACGACTCCGGGAACAGTTGCAGGCAGTAGCGAATCATCGCGAACGTGCCCACCTTGTCCACGACCGCCATCATCAACACTGCTGTCGACGGAGTCGATTCCACCGCGGAGTCCGGCAACCAACTGTGCAGCGGCCAGAGCGGTGCTTTCACCGCGAACGCGAACATGAATCCGAGGAACAAGGCGTTGAGCACCCCGGGTCCAACACCGAGTTCACCGCTGTTTGCCGCTGAGGCGATCGCCCGGAAGTCGAAAGTGCCGCTGGCGAAGGGACTCTCGTCGCGCGTGGTGACCACGTACAGGCCGATGACTGCAGCGAGCATGACCAGGCCGCCGAGGAGGTTGTAGAGCAGAAACTTCACGGCTGCGCGAGATCTGCCCACTCCGCCGAACCCGCCGATGAGGAAATACATCGGTATCAGCATTGCCTCGAAGAAAATGTAGAACAAGAGAATGTCCAAGGCGCTGAACGAAATCATCACCATGGACTCGACAACAAGGATCAGCGCGAAATAGGTGTGCGGCATTCTCTTGGGTGATTCCGCGTCTGCCGGGACGTCGTTCCAGCCCGCGATCAGTAGTAATGGCACCAGCACTGCGGTGAGAAGAACCAGAACGAGTGCGATCCCGTCGAGTCCGAGTGTGTAGCTGGTGCCGAAAGCCGGTATCCAGCTGTGGCTTTCGACAAATTGAAATTGTTCGCCGCCGCGGTCGAACGCAACTCCGAGAACGGCGGCGACCACCAGGACTGCCACGGACACAGCCAATGCGAGAGACTTCGCAAATTGGTACGACCGTGCCGGCAGAGCGAGGACAACACCCGCTCCGATGAGCGGAAGCAACCAGAGCACCGTCAGCGCGGGGAAGCCGGTATTGGTCACAGAGTCGCTCACCGCCGCTTCGATCACCACAGTGTCACCGCCATCATTGTCGCGACCACGAGTGTTGCTCCGACAAACATCACCAGCGCGTACGAGCGAACAAACCCGGTCTGTAGCTTCCGCGTGAGCGCGGACAGCCCGGTGACGACCACCGCAAAGCTGCCCACGACGCCGCCTATTCCCTTGGTGTCGAACACTTCCAACGACTTGGTGAGTTGTTGTCCAGGCTTCATGAACACCGTCTCGTTGAAGGCGTCACCGTACAGATCGCGGCGAGCCGCACCGGTCAACGGTGAAACCGGAGTCGGTGCCACAAGTGGAATCTCCCGGGTGGCGTACTCGCGATACGCAATCGCGACGCCGGCGGCAACTGCGAGCAGCGCCAGCGCGGTGATCGACCATGCGGGTATCGGCGGTTCGACGTGATGTGAGCCGACAACCGGTTCGAGCCAGTTCTGCAAGCTGGACCCGATGGTCAGGAGCATCCCGGCGCCGACGGACCCCACCGCCAGGATGATCATCGGAGACGTCATCACCGCCGGAGATTCGTGAGGTTTCTGGTTCTCCCAGCGGGCCTTCCCGAAGAAGGTCATCAGCATCACGCGGCTCATGTAGAAGGCAGTGAGCGTCGCACCCAACAGCGTGACGATGCCCAGCACAACACCCTTGATGCCGCCCTCGCCGATCGCAACCTCGATGATCTTGTCCTTGGAGAAGAACCCGGCAAACGGCGGAACACCGATGATGGCAAGGTATCCGAGCCCGAACGTGACAAAAGTCAGTGGCATGAACGCTCGGAGCCCGCCGTAGCGCCGCATGTCGGTTTCGTCGTTCATCGCGTGCATCACCGAACCCGCGCCGAGGAACAGGCCTGCCTTGAAGAATCCGTGGGTGATCAGATGAAGGATTGCGAAGGCGTATCCAGCTGGTCCGAGACCCGCTGCCAGGACCATGTATCCGATCTGACTCATGGTCGATGCGGCGAGCGCTTTCTTGATGTCGTCCTTCGCGCAGCCGATGATCGCACCGAACAGCAGCGTCACGGCACCGACGATGACAACCACGAGCTGAGCGTCGGGTGCGAGATCGAAGATCGGATTGGAGCGCACGATCAGGTAGACGCCGGCCGTGACCATCGTGGCCGCGTGAATCAGAGCCGAGACGGGGGTGGGGCCCTCCATCGCGTCGCCGAGCCACGACTGCAGTGGCACCTGCGCGGACTTCGCGCATGCAGCGAGGAGGAGCATCAGGCCGATCGCCGTCAGGACACCTTCGCTTGCACCAGACGCGTCGGCGAAGACGCTGCTGAACGAGAGCGAGCCGAACGTGCTGAACATCAACATCATCGCGATCATCAATCCGATGTCGCCCACCCGATTGACGACAAAAGCCTTCTTGGCAGCGGTCGCCGCCGACGGCTTGTGCTGCCAGAAACCGATCAGCAGGTACGACGCCAAACCGACGCCTTCCCAGCCGACGTAGAGCCCGAGGAAGTTGTCGGCGAGCACGAGGAGCAGCATCGCAGCGAGGAAGAGATTGAGGTAGGCGAAGAACTTCCGACGCTCGGGGTCGTGCGCCATGTAGCCGACCGAGTAGATGTGGATCAGCGAACCTACACCGGTGATGAGCAGGACGAAACACATCGACAGTTGATCAAGCTGCAGTCCGAACTCGACCTGAAGACTGTCGACCGGGACCCAACTGAACAGGTGCTCGGTGACGGTGCGGTCGGCGGTGTCGCGGCCGAGCATGGCGATGAAAGACACCACTGCGACGACAAACGACGCGAGTGTCATGACGCAGGCGAATAGGTGGCCCCACGCGTTCGTGCGACGACCCGCCAGCAACAGGACAGCGGCGCCGCACAGGGGCAGGGCGGGGAGCAACCAGATGGCGGACGTGATTCCTCCTGACATGTCAGTACTTCAGCAGGTCTGCGTCGTCGACGGATACAGAACGCCGAGATCGGAAGATGATCATGATGATTGCCAAGCCGACGACTACTTCGGCCGCAGCTACCACCATCGTGAAGAAGGCGAAGATCTGGCCGTCCAGATTGCCGTGCATGCGCGCGAAGGTCACGAATGCCAGGTTCGCGGCGTTGAGCATCAATTCGATACACATGAACACCACGATGGCGTTGCGTCGCAGGAGGACTCCCGCAGCCCCGATGGTGAACAACAGGACCGACAGATACAGGTAATTCTCGGGATTCATCGCGCAGACTCCTCACCGGTACTCGGATCCGGGGAACGCGGAGTGAGTGCGCTGCTGACGGAGAGCGTCGAGAACGTTCCGTCGGGCAACAGTGCCGGCATGTCCACTGCGTTGTGACGTGCGTACACGCCGGGACTGGGGAGGGGAGTGGCCGAGCCCTTGTCGGGATTGCTCTCATCGCTGCCCAGGTACGCGAATCGTTGCTGCGAGAGTTCGCGTTGGCTGAGCGTGGATCCGATCTTCTCCCGATGCGCGAGCATCATCGCGCCAAGTGTCGCCGTGATCAGCAGTGCGCCGGTCAGTTCGAAGGCCCATACGTAGCGGATGAAGATGAGATCGGCGAGAGCGTCGATGTTGCCCTGGTCGAGTCCGGTGAATCCGGTGAACCCCGAGATCGACGCATTTCCGAGGCCGCCGATAAGGAGTAGCCCGAATCCGACGCCGATCACGATCGCGCTGACGCGTTGTCCCCGTAGCGTTTCGACCAAGGAGTCCGAAGAATCCACGCCGACCAGCATCAGGACGAACAGGAACAACATCATCACTGCGCCGGTATAGACGACGATCTGGACGACACCGAGGAACAGTGCGCCCTGCACGATGTAGAAGACGGCCAGGATGATCATCGTCATTGCAAGGAAGAGCGCAGAGTAGACGGCCTTGGGGGCGGCGACCACACCCAAAGCGCTGATCACCGCAAGGGTTCCGAGGATCCAGAACTGCACCGCCTCGCCGGTGGAGGTCGATGTCATCGTTCCCTCCGCCAGGATCGTAGTCGTGACCGCCGCGATCATTTCTCGGTCTCCGGGTTCGGCTCTTGCTCGGGTACTGCCTGTTCGGGAGCTGCTGTGATGTCGCCGCGGTAGTAGTCGTCCTGAGTTGTGCCGGGACGCAGCGCGTGTGGTGGCGCTGCCATGTCGGGTTTCAGGGGCGCGAGAAGGCGGTCCTTCTCGTAGATCAACCCGGCTCGGTTGTCGTCGGTCATCTCGTACTCGTTGGTCATGGTGAGAGCCCGAGTGGGGCAAGCCTCGACGCAGAGGCCACAGCCGATGCACCGCAGGTAGTTGATCTGATACACCCGCCCGTAACGCTCGCCGGGGGAGAACCGTTCTTCTTCGGTGTTGTCAGCACCCTCGACATAGATCGCGTCGGCGGGGCAGGCCCAGGCACACAGTTCGCAACCGATGCACTTCTCGAGTCCGTCCGCATACCGGTTGAGTTGATGGCGACCGTGGTATCCGGGCGCGGTGGGCCGCTTCTCCTCCGGATAGAACTCGGTCTCGGGTTTCTTGAACATTGTCGAGAGCGTCACTCCGAAACCCGCGATAGGTCCGAGGAAATCAGGCATGGGAGTCCTCCGATGTGTCGGAAACATCTGTCCGCCGCGGCGGTGGCACGTTCTGACCCGGTAGTTTTCGGGTCGGCAGCGTTTGACCAGGTAGGGGTGGAACCGGGAAGCCGCCCGACATTGCATCGAAAGGCCGGGTCCCCGAATCGGGCACCAACGCGGCAGTACGGCGTCGGCTGCGGTAAGTCCCGGCCAACACGATCAGGAGCGCAGCTCCGAGAACCAGTGCGACGCAGAGAAGTACGACCCAGGTGTTGTAACCCTCGTTGCGGAACGCACGAACGGTCGCGATCACCATCACCCACACCAAGGCAGCGGGGATGAGAATCTTCCATCCGAGATTCATGAACTGGTCGTAGCGCAATCGAGGAAGCGTGCTGCGCAACCAGATGAAGACGAAGAGGAAGCCCCACACCTTGGCGACAAACCACAGCACCGGCCACCAACCGGAATTGGCGCCGTCCCACAGGTTGAACGGGAACGGTGCGTGCCACCCGCCCAGGAACAGTGTCGTGGCCAGAGCGGACACCGTCACCATGTTCACGTACTCGGCCAGCATGAACATCGCGAACTTGAGTGAGGAGTACTCGGTGTGGAACCCACCCACCAGTTCACCCTCGGCCTCGGGAAGGTCGAAGGGAGCCCTGTTGGTTTCGCCGACCATGGCTGTCACGTAGATCAGGAAGGACGGCAGGAGGAGAAAGACGTACCAGGCACCTTGTTGGGCGCTGACGATGCCGGACGTGGACATCGTGCCGGCGTAGAGGAAGACTGCGGCGAAGGACAGCCCCATTGCTACTTCGTAGGAGATGACCTGCGCGGTCGATCGAAGTGCGCCCAGTAGTGGATACGTCGATCCGGACGACCAGCCGGCAAGCACGATCCCGTACACACCGATTGAAGTCACGGCGAGGATGTAGAGAACTCCGACCGGCAGATCGGTCAGTTGCAGGGGTGAAAGGGTTCCGAAGATCGACACCTGCGGACCGAACGGGATGACGGCAAAGGCCATGAACGCGGGCACGACTGCGATGACGGGCGCGAGGAGATAAATCGGTTTGTCGGCGCCGGTCGGTGTGATGCCCTCCTTGAGGGCGAGCTTGATTCCGTCAGCGAGACTCTGGAGCATTCCACGGGGGCCGACGCGGTTCGGTCCGACACGCATCTGCATGCGTGCCATGACCTTTCGTTCCGCGTAAATTGCCACCAGCGGTGTGAGTACGAGGAACACGAAAATGGCGAGAGCCTTGCCGATCACCAACCACCACGGGTCGTGCCCGAACGCCGACAGGTCGACCGGAGCTGCCACGGTCCCGTACTCGTGGGTGGTCATTGCGCTCCCGCCTTCGCAATCTTCACCACGGAACCCGCGGTAACGCAGAGCGTTTCGTAGATCGTGCTACCCGGTGAATTGAGTGGGAGCCAGACTGTTCGAGGCGGGAGTTCGGTGATCTCCAACGGTAATGTGATGGAACCGGATTCAGTCGACACCGCAACGTGATCGCCGTTGTCGGCGCCGATCTCGGCAGCGGTCTCGGCAGACAAACGCACGAGTGGGAGCCGTGCCGTACCCGCCAGGTTGGGCTCGCCGTCTTGCAATCGGCCGTTGTCGAGCAACATTCGCCAACTCGACAACACTGCCTCGCCCAGTGCCGGTGTGGGCATGGTGCCTGGCGGGACCTGAGGCGAGGTGGGGCGCGATCCGGACCACGCGCCGAGGCGGTGTATCTCCGAGCGTGCGGAATCTGCGTCGGGTAGGCCCAGATCGATGCTCATCTCGGCTGCGATCGCGTGAAGGACGCGCTGATCCGGCATCACTCCTGTCGTTCTCAATGCGGTGTCGAACACGCGCTCGCGGCCTTCCCAATCGAGGAAGGTTCCGGGCTTCTCGGCGACCGGCGCCACGGGGAAGACGACGTCGGCGAGTTCGGTGACTCCGCTGTGACGGATCTCCAAACTCACCACGAAACCTGCTGCTTCGATCGCGGCCCTTGCCTTCGCCGGGTTCGGGAGATCACTCAATTCGACGCCGCCGACAAGAAGGGCAGCAGTCGTCTGCCCCGGATCCAGCAGACTCGCGGCGTCGCGCCCGTCGGATGCCGGGATGGAGACCCCCCACACTGATTCCACCTCCTGACGTGCTGCCGGGTCCGCAACGGGGCGTCCGCCGGGAAGCAATCCCGGTAGTGCGCCGGCCTCGACGGCGCCGCGATCACCAGCGCGGCGTGGGACCCAAGCCAAACAAGCTCCTGTCGCTTCGGCGAGACGTACCGCCGCGGCGAAGCCGCCCGCCACCTCACTGAGTCGTTCGCCCAACAGGATCACTGCACCGGGCTGCCGGAGCAGCTGGCCCTCCTCACTGCTGGGGTGAGACAACGAATCCATCAGAGCTGCTTCACTTCCGGGTACGGTCCGAAGCAAAGAGCCGCCCATCTTCTGCAGGCCGCGCGTAGCGAATGGCGCGCTGGAGAGCACCGTCGTCTTGCCGAAACGTGCGGCCTTGCGTAGCCGCAGGAAGATGATCGGTGACTCCTCCTCGGGCTCGAGAGCTACCAGCAATGCGGCCGGGGCCGACTCGAGGTCCTGGTACGTTACCGACTCTTCGAGTGTGCGGCCGGCGACGTGTGCTGAGAGGAAACCTGCCTCTTCGGCAGAATGAGCACGGATTCGGAAGTCGATGTTGTTGGTAGCGAGAGCAACTCGCGCGAACTTGCCGTAGGCGTAGGCGTCCTCCAAGGTAGAGCGTCCGCCGACGAGTACGCCTGCGTCACCGCGGGCCTGCGCGAAGGATCGCGCAACGAGGTCGAGTGCCATGGGCCACGACGCCGGAATCAATTCGCCGTCAGCGTTGCGGATCAGGGGAGTGGTGATCCGATCACCTTGGGTCGTGTACGTGAATGCGAAACGGCCCTTGTCGCAGTTCCATTCCTCGTTGATTTCGGGGTCGTCCCCGGCGAGACGGCGGAGAACCTTTCCGCGACGGTGGTCCGTGCGCTGAGCACATCCGTCGGCGCAGTGTTCACACACGCTGGGGCTGGACACCAGATCGAACGGTCGCGCCCGGAATCGGTATGCCGTACTGGTAAGCGCGCCGACCGGGCACACCTGGATGGTGTTGCCCGAGAAGTAGGACTCGAAGGGCTCGTTGGCGTAGATCCCGACCTGTTGAAGCGCGCCGCGCTCGAGGAGATCGATGAACGGGTCGCCGGCGATCTGGCCCGAAAACCGTGTGCATCTGGCGCAGAGGACGCAACGCTCGCGGTCGAGGAGGATTTCGGACGAGAGTGGGATGGGCTTGGGGTAGGTCCTTTTCTCCTCACCGAACCGGGATTCGGTGCGACCGGTCGACATCGCCTGGTTTTGAAGCGGACACTCGCCGCCCTTGTCGCACACGGGGCAGTCCAGAGGGTGGTTGATGAGCAGGAGTTCCATCACCCCGCGCTGCGCCTTCTCCGCCACCGGTGACGTGAGCTGTGTGGTGACGACCATTCCGTCCGCAACCGGTGTCGTGCAGGACGCCACCGGCTTGCGTTGACCTTCGACCTCCACGATGCACTGTCGGCACGCCCCGACCGGGTCCAGAAGAGGATGATCGCAGAACCGCGGAATCTGTGTGCCGATCATCTCTGCAGCGCGAATGATCAACGTGCCCTTGGGTACCTGGAGTTCCCGGCCGTCGATGGTGAGGGTGACCAGATCAGTGGGCGGTGCCGTGTCGGTCTTGGTGGCGTCGTTCTTGGTAGCGTCGGCTGCAGTCATGAGACGAACGCTCCTGTCGCGAGAACGGACCGGCGAGGATCGAAAGGGCATCCGTTGCCGTCGAAATGCGCTACGTATTCCTCGCGGAAGTACTTCAGGGAGGACATGATCGGGCTGGTCGCTCCGTCGCCCAACGCGCAGAAGGATTTTCCGAGGATGGTGTCCGAGATGTCGAGAAGTTTGGTGAGATCAGCTTCAGTACCTGTTCCGCCTTCGAGTCGCCGCAGGATCTGCACCAGCCAGTACGTGCCTTCGCGGCACGGCGTGCATTTACCGCAAGATTCGTGGGCGTAGAACTCGGTCCACCGCAGCACCGCGCGCACGATGCAGGTTGTGTCGTCGAATATCTGCAGTGCCTTGGTGCCGAGCATCGATCCCGCCGCGCCGACACCCTCGTAGTCGAGTGGGACATCGAGATGTTCGTCGGTGAAGATCGGAGTCGAGGATCCGCCGGGAGTCCAGAACTTGAGGGTGTGCCCGGTGCGAACGCCGCCCGCGTAGTCGAGAAGTTCTCGCAACGTGATGCCGAGCGGCGCCTCGTACTGGCCGGGAGTGGTGACATGACCAGAGAGCGAGTACAACGTGAACCCCGGCGACTTCTCGCTTCCCATCGACCGGAACCACTCCGGGCCGCCCAGGACGATCGACGGCACACTCGCGATGGACTCGACGTTGTTGACGACGGTCGGGCAGGCGTAGAGGCCGGCGACGGCGGGGAATGGCGGCCGCAGTCGAGGCTGACCGCGTCGTCCCTCCAACGAATCGAGGAGGGCTGTCTCCTCACCACAGATGTACGCGCCTGCTCCGGCGTGCACGACGAGATCCAAGTCGAATCCCGAACCGAGGATGTTGCGGCCCAGGTATCCGGCCGCGTAGGCCTCGGCCACGGCGGTCTGCAGACGTCGCAGGACCGGGACCACCTCGCCCCGGACGTAGATGAACGCCTTGGCCGCTCGAATTGCATACGCCGCGATGATGACTCCCTCGACCAACGTGTGTGGGGTCGCCATCATCAACGGCATGTCCTTGCATGTGCCCGGTTCGGACTCGTCGGCATTGACGACGAGATAGTGAGGCTTGCCGTCTCCTGGCTTGTCTTCGGTGCTCTGTGGGATGAAACTCCACTTGAGGCCCGTCGGGAAACCGGCGCCACCGCGCCCACGAAGGCCCGCGTCCTTGACCGTTTCGATCACGGCGTCGGGGGACATGGCTAGCGCTTTGCGTAGGGCTTGGTAGCCGTCGTGACGAAGGTAGCTGTCGAGAGTCCACGAGTTCGGTTGATCCCAGTAGCGACTCAGTACGGGGGCGAGTGTCATGTCACTTCCCTTCGCCGGGAGCGTCGGCTGCTGAGGCCGAGCCGGGTGGGTTGTCGTCGTGAGATCGGCTGATACGCAGTCCGGCAAGAGTTGCCCCGCCGATTGTTTGTGCTTCGGCTGCTTCGATTCGCGTATCCGGGAACCCGGCCAAGGTGCGTGCGGTCTGTCGGAACGAACACAGTGTGGCACCGCGACTGGGTGTCACGCGCTCTCCGGCGCGGAGCGCATCGACGAGTGAGCGCGCCGATTCCGGAGTCTGGTTGTCGAAGAACTCCCAGTTGATCATCATGACGGGGGCGTAGTCGCACGCCGCATTGCACTCGATGTGTTCGAGGGTGATCTTGCCGTCGGACGTCGAGATGGAGTGTCCGCCTTCGTCTCTGGAGCCTGCTGACCCGAGATGCTCTTCGAGTGCTGCGAGGATGTCGTCTCCGCCCATGATCGCGCACAGCGTGTTGGTGCAGACTCCGACCAGATACTCACCCGTCGGACCACGGCGATACATCGAGTAGAAGGTGGAAACGGCGGCAACCTCGGCGCCGGTCAAACCCAGCTTGGCACTGCAGAAATCGATCCCGGCCGGGGTGATGTACCCGTCCTCGGACTGCACGAGATGAAGGAGCGGCAGGAGGGCTGATCGACTGGTGGTCGCCGCGGCGTCAGGCTCACGGTAACGAGCGATGACGGTTTCGGCATCGGCGTCGAGTCGGGCGAGTACGTCAGGCGGATAACTCGATCGTGCGCCAGGGCGTACCAGTTGCGTGGGCTCGTCCGGGCGCGGCCCGAGTTCGATGAACACCCGTGACGAGCCGTTCGGGCCGGTCATCGGTCCACTCCGCCCATGACGGGATCGATACTGGCAACCGAGGCGATCACGTCGGACACCATGCCTCCCTCGCACATCGCCGCTACCGCTTGAAGGTTGGTGAATGACGGATCCCGGAAATGGACGCGGTACGGCCGGGTTCCCCCGTCGCTGACCATGTGCACACCCAACTCGCCACGCGGGGACTCGACGGCGACGTACACCTGGCCGGGCGGCACGCGGATTCCTTCGGTGACCAGTTTGAAATGGTGAATCAGACCCTCCATGGACGACTCCATGATCTTGGCGATGTGCTTCTGCGAATTGCCGAGGCCATCCGGTCCGACAGCGAGATCGGCAGGCCAGGCGATCTTCTTGTCGTCCACCATGACCGGCCCCGGTTGCAGTTTGTCGAGGCACTGCTCGACGATCTTGAGGGACTCCTTCATCTCCTCGACACGGATGACGTACCTTCCGTAGCAATCGGATCCGTCGTGCGTCACGACGTCGAACTCGTAGTTCTCGTAGCCGCAGTAGGGCTGCGCTCGACGCTGATCGTGGGGGAGACCCGTGGCGCGTAGGACCGGCCCCGTCACGCCGAGCGCCATGCAGCCGGTGAGATCGAGATATCCGATTCCCTGGGTGCGGGCTTTCCAGATGGAGTTGTCGCTGAGCATCAGTTCGACGTCACGCAACCGTTTCGGTAGGACCTTCAACAGTTCTCGTACCTTCGCGACCGACCCGTCGGGTAGATCCTGAGCGAGACCACCAGGCCTGATGTAGGCGTGATTCATCCGCAGTCCGGTGATCGTCTCGAACACGTCCAGAATCAATTCGCGTTCGCGGAATCCGAACAGCATCGCCGTCACGGCGCCCAGTTCCATTCCACCGGTTGCCAGGGCGACAAGGTGCGACGAGATTCGATTGAGCTCCATCATCATCACGCGAATGACGGTGGCTCGCTCGGGAATGTCGTCGGTGATGCCGAGAAGTTTTTCGACTCCGAGGCAGTACGCGGTTTCGTTGAAGAACGGTGACAGGTAGTCCATTCGAGTAACGAAAGTGACGCCCTGCGTCCAGTTCCGGTATTCGAGATTCTTTTCGATTCCGGTGTGCAGGTAGCCGATTCCACACCGAGCTTCCACGACTGTCTCACCCTCGATTTCGAGAATGAGGCGCAAGACGCCGTGAGTGGACGGATGCTGCGGGCCCATGTTGACCACGATCCGTTCGGCCTCGCCGGTTCGCTGGCGAGCGGCCGCGGTGACGATGTCGTCCCAGTCCTGACCCGATGCTGTGACGACGGTTTCCGTCGTGGCACCGGAGTTGCTTCCTGTCGTCTCGTTCATCAGTTGTACGACCTACGCTCGTCGGGTGGAGGAGTCTGGGCGCCCTTGTACTCGACCGGGATACCGCCGAGCGGATAGTCCTTGCGCTGTGGGTGGCCCTTCCAGTCGTCGGGCATCTCGATACGGGTCAGGGCCGGGTGACCGTCGAAGACGATCCCGAAGAAGTCGTAGGTCTCACGCTCGTGCCAATCGTTGGTGGGGTATATCCCGACGATGGACGGAATATGTGGATCGGTGTCCGGCACGGACACTTCCAGTCTGATCCGGCGGTTGTGCGTGATCGAAGCAAATGGATACACGGCGTGGAGCTCGCGACCGGTGTCCTGCGGATAGTGGACTCCATCGACACCCAGGCAAAGTTCGAAGCGCAGTTCCGATTCGTCGCGCAGTCTGCGCGCGACCTGCGGGAGGTGAGACCGTTCGACATGCAGCGTCATCTCGTCTCGAAAGATCACTACCCGCTCGATTGCATCGGTGAAAGTGCTGCCCGCGCTGCGCAATGCGGCATCCAAGGAGTCTGCAACTTCGTCGAAGTATCCACCGAACGGTCGAGAGGCCTTGTCCTCTACTGAGATCGGCGGGGCGAGCCGGCTGTAGCCCGAGGTGTCACCACTGCCGCGGACCCCGAACATCCCCCTCGATCCGTTGTTGCCCGCGGTCATCGCAGAAGCCCCTTCATGTCGATGGTGGGGGTGGATGCCAGTGCGGCGCGCTCGGCTGCCGCGCGTGCCTCTTCGCGGTTCACGCCGAGGGGCATCTCCTGGATCTTTCGGTGCAGTTCGATGATCGCGTTCAGGAGCATCTCCGGCCGCGGCGGACAGCCGGGCAAGTAGATGTCGACCGGCACGATGTGGTCGACGCCCTGTACCACTGCGTAGTTGTTGAACATACCGCCGGACGACGCACACACACCCATGGCCAGAACCCATTTCGGCTCGGCCATCTGGTCGTAGACCTGACGAAGTACCGGCCCCATCTTTTGACTGACCCGCCCGGCCACGATCAGAAGGTCTGCCTGTCGCGGCGACGCGCGGAATGCCTCCATGCCGAACCGCGCCAGGTCGAAGCGACCTGACGTGGTTGCCATCATCTCGATCGCGCAGCACGCGAGCCCGAAGGTGGCAGGCCACAGTGATCCTTTGCGGGCATACCCTGCCAGGCCCTCGACAGTGGTCAGTAGAAATCCGCTGGGGAGCTTTTCTTCGAGACCCATAACCGACTCTTTTCAGTCGTAACAGCTGCGGTGTGACCGGTTTTGTCTGACGTATGTGTGCTGTACCTGTGTCCGCTGGCCTAGTCCCAACCGAGACCGCCTCGTCGCCATTCGTATGCGTATGCCACCGAGACGTTGACTATGAAAAGGCCCATCGCCGCGAGGCCGAACAAGCCGAGCGAATCGAAATGCACCGCCCACGGGTAGAGGAAAACGATCTCGATGTCGAAGATGATGAACAGCATTGCCGTCAGATAGAACTTGACGGGAAACCGCCCGCTACCGGCGGTACGGGGTGCCGGTTCGATTCCGCATTCGTAGGCTTCGAGTTTCGCCCTGTTGTACCGCTTCGGGCCGACCACGGACGCGAGAACAACCGACACCACAGCGAAGGCCATCGCGATGACCCCGAGGACGAGAATGGGGATGTAAGCGTTCATGTCACCCGAACTCCTCTCCGCTGTGCGGATGTCCGCCCAGCCCGAAGGTGCCGTTCGATTTCGATACTGCCAGCAATTCGATACTTATGTGACCTGCGACACCCACACTAGGGGAGGCCTCCGACATTGGGTTCGTTTTCGGGGTGCCGAGTTTCGCTCTCGAAAGTCCGAAGTAGTCGGCGCCGCAACGAATCACCGCTGCAACGGGTGCTCACCGGCTCAGTTGTCGACGCAGAAGCGCGATGACGGTGGAAGCAAGTTCGATCGGATCTATCGGCTGCGGCACTGAGGCTTCCGCTCTCGACCACGACGCCAGCCACGCATCGTCGGGTCGACCGGTCAGTACGAGGATCGGTGGACAGTCGGCGATCTCGTCCTTGAGTTGTTTCGCGACGCCCATGCCGCCCGCCGGACTCGCCTCGCCGTCGAGAATGGCGAGGTCGATTCCGCCGGCATCGAGCTTGGCTACGACGATCGGTGCCGTCGCGACCTCGATGTAGTCGATGGTGGGCATCGACGGATGTGGGCGCTCTCCGAGAGCGAGCCGAACTTGCTCGCGCGTGTGTGCGTCGTCGCTGTAGACGAGGATGCGCACGGGTGCCATGGAGTTGGGCTCTGCGGTCTCGGCGGACACGCGGCCGACGTTACTCCGGGCGGTCCCCGGCTACCGGCGAATCTTCAACATCGGCAGGGACTTCCGCGAAAACACAGCTCGGCTTCACGGCAAACGGCCCCTACCCGGCGATGAACGCCGGAAGTAAGGGCCGCCTGAATTGCGTGTGCGCTCAGAAGTTTTCGACGAACTTCGTCAGGCCCTTGCTCGCTGTTTCCAGCGCCGTCTTCTGTGCCTTCTTCACCAGGAAGCCCGGCAGCGGGATCTTGGGATCGATGGTCAGTTCGAAGGTGACTTTGGTTCCACCGTCGGTGGGAGTCAAGACGTACGAGCCGTCCTGCTGGTTCTGCTGACCGCTCTCCACGAGGGTCCAGGTCACCTTCTCGTCGCCCTCGAAGGTGTAGTCGACTACCTGCTCGTCGTTGATTCCCAGAATGGACACGGCCATGCGAACGCGATGGGGGCGACCGTCGTCGTGGGTGCTCTCGATGGTGATCTTCTTGTGTGCAGACGACCACTCCGGCAGCCGATCGACGGCTGCTACGGCCTTCATCACCGTTTCCGGATCAGCCTTGATCTCGAATTCCTTGACGCCCGAAACGGCCATGAACGTGCTCCTTCTCGCCTTGCGGCAACGGTTCGTGATTACTGCAGTTGCGCAATTAGATCATTCGGTGATCGGGTTGGCGTCGAGCTAGTCCATGCCGTTCTTGCGCATCTGGTCCCGCAATGCGCCCTGGACGGCTTGTGAAACCCACGAGTTGAGGGAGACTCCGTTCTGATTGGCGGCCTCCTCGGCGCGGGCTTTGATCTGTTCCATCATCCTCAACGTCACCCGGCTGATATCTCCGCTGACGTCGTCGAACGAGTAGGTTGAGTCCTTCTTCTCGTCGTCTGCCTTCTCGTTTGCACCCTCGCCGCCGGTCGAGTTCGGCGGGCGAACAACGTCGACCAGTAATTCGCTTCCGTCGAGATTCACCTTGACCTCTCGGTCGCCCAGCTTCGCCCCGATCTCCTTGGCCAGTTCCGTCGCCGCGGCCAACAAGACCAGGCGGACCGAGGGTTCGATGGCGGCGGACAACGACGCCGCAATCCGGCGCGTGTGATCGTCGCCGAGTTCGGCTGCAGTGGCGAGGTCGTTCTGCAGCTTTGCGGTGTACTCCGAAATGTCCATGACACCACAGTGGCGTCAAAAGTGACGTCAGTCAAGGATGTGATGACGTCACTCGGTATCGAGGGCGGTCGACCGCTATAGAGTTGCCCAGCACCTGAGGCGAACGGCGCCCGGGTTTCGTGCTGGTCGTTTCGTGCTTGTCGAGGAGTGGGTTGTGCCGAACACGGTGTCGCTGAAGGTGCAGTTGGTGGCGAAGTCCGAGTTCTTCCCGCCCGAGGACATTCCGTGGGAGACGGACGCGGATGGTGGCGAAGCGCTGGTCGAGTTCTCCGGTCGAGCCTGCTACCAGAGTTGGTCCAAGCCGAATCCGCGAACCGCAACCAACGCCGGCTATCTGAGGCATCTGCTCGAGGTCGGACACGTTTCGGTGCTCGAGCATGCGACAGTGAGCTTCTACATCACCGGTATCTCGCGCTCGTGCACTCACGAATTGATTCGTCACCGGCACTTCTCGTACTCGCAACTCTCGCAGCGATTCGTCCGTGAGAACGATGCAAACGTCGTCGTGCCTCCTGCTGTCGAAGGTGATCCCGAGCTCGAAGCACTGTTTCTGAATGCCACCGACGAAAGCCGTCGCGCTTACGGGGAACTGCTGACTGCCCTCGAAGGGAAACTGCAATCGGTGCCCGGTGCCCCGATGCGGGGCAAGCAAGCCAGGCAGGCTGCGCGCTCGGTGCTGCCCAACGCCACCGAGACGCGCTTGGTCGTGACCGGGAACTATCGGGCCTGGCGGCACTTCGTCGAGATGCGTGCCACCGAACATGCGGATGTCGAGATCCGGCGAGTCGCGGTCGAGTGCCTGCGTCAGCTTCGTGATGTCGCGCCAAATGTGTTCGGGGACTACGAGATTCTTCGCGGAAGCGACGGATCGGAAATTGCCGTCAGCGCATTTGCGGCCGAGTCGTGACTCGTGTGCAGAAGTAAGAGCTGAACCGGGTAACCTTCTGACCATGACCTACGGTGATTCCGCTTCTCTTGTCGAGCGTCCGTTCGGCACCATTTCCGTTGCGATGGTGACCCCGTTCACTGCCGACGGGAAGTTGGACGTCGACGCGGGAGTGCGCCTCGCAGCCCATCTCGTCGACAACGGCTGTGACGGCCTCGTTCTTGCCGGTACCACCGGTGAATCTCCCACCACCACCGAGTCCGAGAAGCTCGACCTGCTCCGCGCAGTGATCGACGCCGTCGGTAACCGCGCGAAGATCGTTGCAGGCGCCGGCAGCAACGACACCGCTCACAGCGTCGAACTCGCACGTGACGCGGCTCGCGCCGGAGCGCACGGTCTGCTCGTCGTCACCCCGTATTACTCACGTCCGCCCCAGGCCGGACTGTTTGCACACTTCACCGCCGTCGCCAACGCGACCGACCTGCCCGTCATGTTGTACGACATTCCGCCCCGCTCCGTCGTTCCCATCGAGACCGAGACGATCCGCCGACTCGCCGAGCACCCGCGAATCAAGGCCGTCAAGGACGCCAAGGGCGACCTCAACGCCGGCGCAGAGTTGATCGGCACCACCGAGCTTCAGTTCTTCTCCGGCGACGACCCGCTGAATCTGCCGTGGCTCGCTGTCGGCGCCACCGGCTTCGTCAGCGTCATCGGCCATCTTGTTCCGGGTCGTCTCCGTGACCTTCACACCGCGTTCGTGTCCGGCGACATCGCCCGCGCACGCGAGATAAACCTCAGTTTGATCCCTGTGATTCGTTCCGTTGCCCGCCTCGGCGGTGTCAGCGCTTCGAAGGCGGGTCTGCGACTCATCGGAATCGATGTCGGAGAACCACGCCTTCCGCAGGTTGCACCCACTAAAGAGCAGATCGACGGTCTTGCCGCCGATCTGCATGCGGCAGGAGTTTTGTAAATGACCCGTCCCCCCCGACGTCGTAGTGCCAGTCGTCAAGCCGGTCCGCCTTCGCCTCCGGCTCCCGAAACGGCCGCAAAGGCCGCACCGGTAGAGGCACCAGCTGCGCCGGCGGCAGAAGCGGCCCCCGCCGCAGCCGCCCCGCCCAAGAAGGCCGCAGCAACCAAATCTGCAGCAACCAAGTCCACTGCCACCAAATCTGCTGCACCCAAGAAGTCGACCGAAGAGAGGTCGCCGCGCAAATCTTCCGGCGGTAACCGACCGGCAGCATCGAAGTCGGGCAACGGGCGCGGAAACAAGCGCCCCGAGAACCGTCCGGCCGTCGATCCCACGGGTCGCCTCGGAACACCCCCGAAGGCGCCGGCATCGGGTCTGCGCATCGTCGCGCTGGGCGGCATCGGCGAAATCGGTCGCAACATGACGGTGTTCGAGCACCGTGGCAAGTTGCTGATCGTCGACTGCGGTGTGCTGTTCCCCGAGGACCAGCAGCCTGGCGTCGACCTGATCCTCCCGGACTTCCGCTACATCGAAGACCGTATGGACGACGTCGAAGCCGTCATCTTGACTCACGGACACGAGGACCACATCGGTGCTCTGCCGTTCTTGCTGCGTCTGCGCGCGGACATTCCGGTCATCGGCGCGAAGTTCACTCTCGCTCTCGTTGCCGCCAAGTGCCGCGAGCATCGCCTGCGTCCGAACCTGGTCGAGGTCGTCGAGGGAAACACCACCACCCATGGCCCGTTCGACTGCGAGTACTTCGCGGTCAACCACTCGATTCCCGACGCTCTCGCGATCGCGATTCGCACCGACGCCGGCGTCGTACTGCACACCGGTGACATCAAGCTCGATCAGCTGCCTCTCGACGGCCGCCTGACCGACCTCGCCGGATTCTCCCGCCTGGGCGACGAGGGCGTCGACCTGTTCCTCGTCGACTCGACGAACGCCGAAGTTCCGGGATTCGTCACACCCGAGCGCGAAATCGGGGGAGTGCTCGACAACGTCATCGGCAAGGCGAAGCAGCGCGTCATCGTGGCATCTTTCGCCAGCCATGTGCATCGCATCCAGCAGGTCGTCGACGTAGCCGCTCGGTACAACCGCCGCATCGTCTTCGTCGGCCGCTCGATGGTCCGCAACATGCAGATCGCCCAGGATCTGGGCTACCTGACGGTGCCCGACGGCCTCGTCGTAGATATCGACACCGCCGCCACCCTTCCCGACGATCGCCTGGTGCTCATTTCGACGGGTTCGCAGGGTGAGCCGTTGGCAGCGCTCTCGCGGATGGCGCGCGGCGAACACCGTCAGATCAACATCCGCGCCAACGACCTTGTCGTTCTCGCGTCTTCGCTGATCCCGGGCAACGAGAACTCCGTTTTTGCCGTGGTCAACGGTTTGGCCAAGCGCGGTGCCACCGTCGTGACCCAGCAGAGCGCCAAGGTTCACGTCTCGGGCCACGCGTCCGCCGGTGAGTTGCTCTACCTGTACAACGCGGTTCGGCCCACCAATGCCATGCCCGTCCACGGTGAATGGCGGCACCTGCGTGCCAACGCCGCGCTGGCAAAGGCAACCGGCGTGCCGGAAGAGCGCATCGTATTGGCCGAGGACGGCGTCGTGGTCGACATGGTGGACGGCCTCGCCGAGATCGTCGGACGCGTACCGGTCGGACACGTCTACGTCGACGGTCTGTCCGTCGGCGACGTCGGTGAGCCGACGCTGTCCGATCGCCTCGTGCTCGGTGAGGGCGGCTTCATCGCGATCACCATCGTCATCAACGAGTCGACGGGCCGTGCGGTCAGCACCCCCGAGGTGTCCGGTCGCGGCTTCTCCGACGATCCGACAGCGCTCAAGGCTGCCGCGGATCTCGTGGAATCGGACCTGGCCCGGTTGGCGAGCGAAGGCGTCATCGACGCTCATCGCATCGCGCAGTCGGTGCGCCGCGTCGTCGGACGCTGGGTCGCGGACAAGTACCGCCGCCGTCCGATGATCATTCCGACGGTCATCGCGGTTCCGTAGATTCGGCACAGCAGGTCGCTTCCGCTCGAACCCGGTCCGGTTCGAGTACTTTGGCGAAGGTGACCTTCGCTCATGACGAACGACTCGCCCTGGTGGACAGCATGGTCGAATTCGGCCCCGATGCTCCGACACTGTGTGGGGAGTGGACCAATCGTGACCTGGCAGCACATCTGATAGTCCGGGAGCGGCGTCTCGACGCCGCTCCCGGAATCATGTTGAGCCCTCTTGCCGGTCACACCGAGAGCGTGCGTAAGGCCGCAGCGGCGCGTCCGTGGGAGGAGATCCTCGACGACGTTCGGAGTGGGCCGCCTCGGTGGTCGCCGATGTACTGGCTCGACGCGCAGGTGAATACCACGGAAATGTTCGTCCACCACGAAGATGTACGACGCGCACATCTGAACTGGGCGCCGCGTCCGTTGTCGGAGGGTCGGCAGGCTCAGCTGTGGAAGTACGCCCGGCAGATCGGCAAGATGGGTTACCGCAAAGCCGCTGTCGAGGTCATTTTCGAACTTCCGTCCGGCGAGAGTGCGGTCGTCCACAAATCCGGCTCTCGCAGTGTTGTCCTGCAGGGTGAACCCGCCGAGTTGCTGCTGCACGCTTTCGGTCGCAACGAGGTGAAGATCGAAGCCAAAGGTGAACTGGCCGACGTTCAATCCGTGATGGCGCTCGATCGCAGTTTCTGATGGCCCCCTTCTGCCGGAGCCGAGCTCGACAGACGGGTTGTGAAGATCACGTTTCGCACTCGCCACCAGTGTTGCTGGTGTTGCGGATGGTCCAGATGGGGTCGCACAGACTAGCCTGAACTCCATGGCAGGTAAGTCGAGCGCCCGGGGATCCAGTACAAGCACGTCTACGTCCAGGGCATCGACCAGGTCGTCAGCCTCTACTCCGAGCGCGCGCGCAACCGCAAAACCTCGTGCCTCGCGCACCACGCGAACCGTATCGACTCCTCGAAATGTCACGACTTCGGCCAGGGCTGGTGGGCGCCCCGCGTCGGGCAAAGGCTCCAAGCCGGCGCCCAAGAAGGCGTCCGGTACGTCGTCGGCCGCGCGCCGCCCGGTATCGAAAACCTCTCAGCGGGCCAGCCCGTTGGCCGCTGTAGGCAAGGGAATCGGAGCCGGGTGGTCCCTGGCTGCCCGCGGCGTCGGCGCCACCACACGCACCGTCAGTAAGGTCGGCGAGATCGAAGCCGGCCACCGCCGCGACGGAATAGCGCTCGGCCTGATCGCATTCAGCGTCGTCATCGCCGGTGGCGTCTGGTTCAAGGCCGGTGGTCCGATCGGCGGCGGCATCGACACCCTCGTGCGGGCGATCTTCGGCGCGGCCTCGGCCGTGCTCCCCATCGTCGGCGTCGGCCTCGCGATCCTGTTGATGCGCACCGAACCGAAACCTGAGATCCGGCCCCGACTGATCATGGGATCCTTGCTGGTCGGTCTGCCGGCGCTCGGCCTCTGGCACATCATCTCGGGTTCACCGACAGACGCCACCGGTCGCTCCAACGGCGCAGGGTTTGTCGGATACGTCGTGGGCGGCCCGCTCACCAACGGGCTCACCGTCTGGCTGTCTGCGCCGCTGCTGGTCATCGCCGCCGGATTCGGAATCCTCCTTCTGACCGGAACGACTCTGCGTGAGGTGCCGAGCAAGTTCCAGTCCTTCTTCGGCGCCTCGTATCGCTCGGATGAATACGGCGACTACGGATCCGAATTCGACGAGGACGGTGAGCACCACTACGGCGAATCTGCTTACGATCCTTCACTGTTCGACGCCGACGGCTACCCGGTCGACACCTACGCCGAGCCGCCGCTCAAGCCCGCCAAGCGGACCAGCCGACGCGCACCGATCGACAACTACCCGACGGACGAGTTCGAATCCGGAGACAAGAAGACCGAAGTCCTCGGTCTGTGGAACGCCGACGACACCGCAGTACCCGACGAGCCCGTCGCGGCTGCGGCAGCGCCCGTCGTGGAGACGCCGGCACCGCGCCCCAAGGTGCCTGCGCGTTCGGTCCCCATCGCCAAGCCCGTGCCGAAACCCGAACCGGAGCCGGAGGAGAAGGAACACTTCGTCACCGATCGGGTCACCGACGGCGACTACAACCTCCCGCCGACGACGTTGCTGATCGAGGGAGACCCGCCCAAGCTCCGCAGTTCTGCGAACGACGCGATGATCGAGGCGATCAGCGAAGTCCTAGAACAGTTCAAGATCGATGCCGCTGTTACCGGTTTCACCCGCGGACCGACGGTGACGCGCTACGAGGTCGAACTCGGCCCAGGCGTGAAGGTCGAGAAGATCACCGCGCTCGCCCGCAACATCGCGTACGCCGTGGCAACCGACAACGTCCGCCTCCTGGCCCCCATTCCGGGTAAGTCCGCAGTGGGCATCGAGGTACCGAACTCCGACCGCGAAATGGTTCGCCTCGCCGACGTTTTGAACGCGCCGAGCACCCGACGCGATCACCACCCACTGGTGATAGGTCTGGGCAAGGACATCGAAGGTGACTTCGTCAGTGCGAACCTCGCGAAGATGCCCCACCTTCTGGTGGCAGGTTCGACCGGCTCGGGTAAGTCGAGCTTCGTGAACTCGATGCTCGTCTCGTTGCTCACCCGAGCAACGCCGGAAGAAGTACGGATGATCCTCATCGACCCCAAGATGGTCGAGCTCACGCCGTACGAAGGTATCCCGCACCTGATCACGCCGATCATCACTCAGCCGAAGAAGGCAGCGGCAGCGCTGGCCTGGTTGGTCGAGGAGATGGAACAGCGCTACCAGGACATGCAGGCCAACCGGGTGCGTCATATCGACGACTTCAACTCCAAGGTCAAGTCCGGCGAAATCACCGCCCCGCTGGGCAGCGAGCGCGTCTACCGTCCGTACCCCTACATCCTGGCGATCGTGGACGAGCTGGCAGACCTCATGATGACCGCGCCGCGCGACGTCGAAGAAGCAATCGTCCGCATCACGCAGAAAGCCCGTGCTGCCGGTATCCACCTGGTGCTGGCAACGCAGCGCCCGTCCGTCGACGTCGTCACCGGCCTGATCAAGACCAACGTGCCTTCGCGTCTGGCGTTCGCGACGTCTTCACTGACGGACTCGCGAGTCATCCTCGATCAGCCCGGCGCCGAGAAGCTCATCGGTATGGGTGACGGCCTCTTCCTGCCCATGGGCGCGGGTAAGCCGACCCGTATGCAGGGCGCGTTCATCACCGACGAGGAAATCTCGGCGGTTGTCGACTTCGCGAAGAACCAGGCCGAGCCCGAGTACACCGAAGGTGTCACCGCGCAGAAGGCAGGGGAGAAGAAAGACGTCGATCCTGACATCGGGGACGACATGGATGTCCTCCTGCAGGCCGTGGAATTGGTCATCACGAGTCAATTCGGTTCGACGTCGATGTTGCAGCGCAAGCTACGAGTCGGGTTCGCCAAGGCCGGCAGACTGATGGACCTCATGGAAAACCGCGGCGTCGTCGGACCCAGCGAGGGCTCGAAGGCACGCGAGGTGCTCATGAAGCCCGAGGAGCTCGACGGTCTGCTGTGGTCGATACGCGGCGGCGACCCGGATGAGGCACCTGCAGACGAGTAGGGACACCTCGGCGGAGAAGCCGTCGACAGACGACCGGAGGAACCCGTGCATGTGACGCCGTTGGCTTGGGGAATCACGATCGTGGTGATCCTAGGCCTGTTCGTCTTCGACTTCTTCGCCCACGTCCGCACTCCGCATGCGCCGACCTTCCGGGAGTCCGCATTCTGGTCGACGGTCTACATTTCGATCGCCATCGTCTTCGGCCTCGTCGTGATGTGGATCTGGGGCACCACGTACGGCGGTGAGTACTTCGCCGGCTACGTCACGGAGAAGGCGCTCTCGGTCGACAATCTGTTCGTCTTCGTGATCATCATGTCGACGTTCGCCGTCCCGCGAGAGTTCCAGCAGAAAGTCCTGCTGATCGGCATCGTCCTCGCATTGGTGATGCGCGGAATCTTCATCGGAGTCGGTGCGGCCGCCATCAATGCGTACAGCTGGGTGTTCTACCTCTTCGGTGCGTTCCTGATCTACACCGCGTACACCCTGATCCGCGATCACGGGCATGAGAAGGAAGCCGAGGAGAAGCGCGACAGTCGCATCATCTCACTCGTGAAGCGGGTGCTGCCGACAACCGAGGAATACGACGGGGACAAACTGATCACCCGGATCGACGGCAAGCGCGTCGTGACACCGTTGTTGTTGGCGCTCATCGCAATCGGGTTTGCCGACGTGCTCTTCGCGCTCGATTCGATTCCGGCGATCTACGGTCTGACCCAGGAACCGTATCTGGTGTTCACCGCCAACGCCTTCGCGCTGATGGGTCTACGGCAGCTGTACTTCCTGATCGGTGGGTTGCTCGAACGGCTGGTCTATCTCTCGTACGGGCTCTCGATAATCCTGGCGTTCATCGGTGTGAAATTGGTACTTCACGCGTTGCACGAGAACACCCTCTCGTTCGTCAACGGAGGTGAACACGTCTCCGTCCCGGAAATCTCCACGGCACTCTCACTCGGAGTGATCATCGGAGTATTGGCGGTGACGACGGTCGCGAGCCTGTTGAAGACTCGCGACCGGGCGGGGGAGTAAGCCGGGGCCGGGGCTCTCAGGCGCTGAACTGACCCAACACCGGAACCCACTCGGTGATCCGGACCTTCTCGATCAAATCGGCGATCGCGAACGGATCGTGGGTGAAGAGGAGGGAAACGGTGTCGGCGTCTGCGGCGTCGACGATGATCAGCGCGCCGTTTCCATCTGCAAACGGGCCGGATGACAAGACGATCGAGCGGGAAACCAGATCCGCGAGCCACGCGCGGTGATCGCTACGGACTTCGTCGCGCTGAGCGTTCTTCTCGGGCGCGTAGGTGTATTCGACGAGGAACAACGACATCGTGAACCGCTTTCGGGGCTGGTGATCGAGAGGGTGGTGTGTGAAGAGTCTGAACGGTTCAGAGAGTCAGGAGCATGCGAGTATTGCCGAGTGTGTTGGGTTTCACATAGCTCAGATCGAGGAACTCGGCGACGCCGGCGTCGTAGGACCGACACATTTCCGCATAGACCTCGGCGGTGACGGGGGTGCCGTCGATCTCCGCGAATCCGTGACGGTGGAAGAACTCGGTCTCGAACGTCAAAACGAACAACCGTTCCAACTCCAATTCCTTGGCGACCTCGATGAGTTTGTCGACGACGTGGAAACCTGCGCCCTGGCCTTTGGCAGTCGGATCGACTGCGACGGTGCGGATCTCACCCAGGTCCGCCCACAGCACATGCAGTGCGCCGCAAGCGATTACCTGGCCGCCTCGCTCGGCGACCCAGAACTCCTGGACTGCCTCGTACAGCGTCACGAGATTCTTCTCGAGGAGGATCTTGCCGGCGTAGATGTCGATCAGACGCTTGATTTCGGGGATGTCCGACGTTCGCGCGCGACGCACGATCAACTGGCTCTCGGTATAGGTCGGCGCGGTCGAAGTCATGTGGTGCACATTAGTCAATGGCCCTACCGATATTCTAAGTCGCGTGCCTGTCCGCCCCACGCAATTCCCGCGCCGCTCGGCTTTGTCCCGGGTTCGGCTCACCGCCTGTGCGGTGATCCGATGAGTACCCCGCGCGATCAGACCGACGCCCATCGCGCCGCCGTCGGCCCGTCCGACGGCACACCTGTCGCGGACAACCCGGTTCCGTTGCTGAACATCGCGAACATTCTCACGATGGTCCGAATGGTTCTCGTTCCGGTTTTTCTCGTTGTTCTGTTCGTCGACGGCGGACACTCGACGTGGTGGCGTCTCGGGGCAATGGGCGTGTTCATCGTCGCCGCGATCACGGATCGGATCGACGGCCAATTGGCTCGGAAGTACGGTCTGGTCACCGATTTCGGCAAACTCATGGACCCGATCGCGGACAAGGCACTGATCGGCGCCGCGCTGATCGGTCTTTCGGTTCTCGGTGACCTGTCGTGGTGGGTGACCGGAGTGATCATCGCCAGAGAACTCGGAATCACGCTGTTGCGGTTCGCGGTACTGCGGCACGCGGTCATCCCGGCGGGCAAGGGCGGCAAGCTCAAGACCCTCGTGCAGGCCGTCGCGATCGGGTTCTACCTCTGCCCGCTGCCGAGCAGTTGGGACATCGTCAGCGGATTGCTGATGGCTGCTGCCGTCGTGCTGACGGTGGCGACGGGAATCGAATACATCGTGCAGGCGATCAGGCTTCGCGCCGGAGTTCGCGCAGTCGAGTCATGACGGACCCGCTGCTCGCACTCGGAGTGGTCGAACTCGTCGACGCCCTTGGCGCCGCGAGGCATACTGTCGCCGCCGCCGAATCTCTGACGGCTGGCTTGTTCACGGCTGCGGTCGCGTCCGTGCCAGGGTCGAGCGCGGTGCTGCGTGGGGGCCTGGTCGTGTACGCGACCGACTTGAAAGCGACGCTGGCGGGCGTGGATCCTGAGCGTCTGGCAACGGACGGCCCCGTGTCCGAGAGCACCGCCGTGGCATTGGCGCTCGGCGCCCGGACGAGGTGCGGCGCCGACTGGGGTATCGGACTGACCGGAGTCGCCGGTCCGAGTGAGCAGGACGGACACCCGGTCGGAACGGTGTTTCTCGGTATCGCCGGCCCGGACGGAACCGAATGCGTACCGCTCGCGCTCGGCGGCGAACGGTGGGAGATTCGGACAACCGCGGTCGCAACTGCCGTGTCGCGGTTACGTGATCGTGTCGCAGAGCGTGCGGCACGATAGGCTCGGGAACCAATCGGATGTGTTCGGACGTTGACGATTGTGAAGACGTACGACCATGCACGATGAGGTCACGGATGAAGGAGGAGCGAGATGGCGCTGCTATTGCGTGAGGCAATCGGTGACAGTCTCCGGCGTACGCGCGTTTCGCAGAGCCGCACGCTACGTGAGGTGTCGAACAGCGCGCGTGTGAGCTTGGGCTATCTGTCCGAAGTGGAACGTGGACGTAAGGAAGCATCGAGCGAACTGTTGGCGGCGATCTGTGATGCGCTCGCAGTCCCACTGTCCGACGTGCTGGTCGACGTGAGCGAGACCCTGGCCACGAAGAAGAGCGCTCCGGTAGCTGGTCGACAGGTCGCCGAACCCGCCGTGTCGGCTTCCGGTTCGGTCTCGGCTTCCGGTTCGCCGACAATCGCACGCGATACCCGCGTCGTGATTCCGGCACCGAACGCTCGAAGGTTGGCGGCGGCGTAGCCACTACCGGCCGTAACCGATAGATTTTGTACGTAACCGCCGGTTTCCAGCAGGTGGGGTCAGAGCAGATAGGGCGCAGCCCTTGTTTCGGTGCGCGACGGTCGCGCTCCGGGTCGCGTTCGGCGCGGCGCATCAGATGGAGGCAGGATCAAACCAATGGCTAATCCTTTCGTCAAGGGCTGGAAGTACCTGATGGCGCTCTTCAATTCGAAGATCGATGAGAAGGCAGATCCAAAGGTTCAGATTCAGCAGGCGATCGAGGACGCACAGCGCCAGCATCAGGCGTTGTCCCAGCAGGCTGCGTCGGTGATCGGTAATCAGCGTCAACTCGAGATGAAGCTCAGCCGTCAACTCGACGAGGTCGAAAAGCTCAACGCCAACGCGCGCCAGGCCGTCAACCTCGCCGATCAGGCCGCTGCTGCCGGCGACAACGACAAGGCGATCCAGTACACCAACGCTGCCGAAGCTTTTGCGGCCCAGTTGGTGACGGCCGAGCAGGGCGTCGAAGATCTGAAGGCACTGCACGACCAGTCCTTGCAGGCCGCCGCTCAGGCCAAGAAGGCTGTCGAGCAGAACGCGATGACTCTGCAGGCAAAGGTTGCCGAGCGCACCAAGCTGCTCAGCCAGCTGGAGCAGGCCAAGATGCAGGAGCGCGTGAGCGAGTCCCTTCGGTCCATGGACAGCACGCTGTCGGCTCCCGGCAACACCCCCAGCCTCGATGCTGTGCGCGACAAGATCGAGCGGCGTTACGCCGACGCACTCGGCTCTGCCGAGCTCGCCCAGAACTCCGTTCAAGGCCGCATGATGGAGGTCCAGCAGGCCTCGGTCCAGATGGCAGGGCACAGTCGCCTCGAGCAGATTCGTGCCTCCATGAAGGGCGAGGCACTGCCTTCCGGCGGCTCAGCTGCCACTCCTGCGACGCCGTCCGTCGAGAAGCAGCCCCCGGCTGCCGGTCAGACCGGGCAGTAGCCGAATCCTCGATGTCGGCAGTGATGCTCTGATGTTTTCTTCACGAGACGGTCGACCTGGGCGCGAGCCCCGGTCGACCGTTCCCGTTTCCGTATCCGGCGCCTTCGGAGCGTTGGGACGCACCGCGGACACATTGCGCGAGGTCGGACTGTCTGCGGCGGATGCCGCTCGGCGGTGGCAAGACCCGCGCGCCAAATTCGAGCGCAAACGTGCCCGTGCACGTCGACGCGCTCAGCGTTGGGGTTTCATGTCCGGCGGATCAGTGGTCGGCACGGCCGGCCTTGCTGTTGCGTCGGCCCCCGAGTGGTCGGTGGTCGTGGCAGGCGGGGGAGCGGCACTGTTCGCGGTTCCCGCCGTCATCGCGGTCGGCCGTTACCGTTCGATGAGTTCCGGCCCACCGCCGTCGGCGCCGATTCGCCGGCGCTTGCCACCGTCGTCGTCTCGCGCGTTCATCCCGATGTCTCGCCTCATCGGCGCCGAGACTTCGTTGTTCGAGATCTTGAGTGTGCTCAGGCGCGCCGACACCATCGACCCCGGTGAGTTGGACGAAATCACTGTTACCGCCGATTCGGCATTGAGAGCGATGTTCGCGGTGTCTTCGGATGTCGTCGCGATGGAACGCGCCGTGGCCGCTACACCCAAGGTGACCGAACCTCTTGATCCCACCATCGACGGCGCAGTTCGTGAGTTGCAGTCGGGGTTGGATCAGTACGAGGATCTGGTGACCTCCACAGCTGCATTGACAGCGCCTCACAGCCCTTCGGCTCTGGTGGGATTCAACCGAGAACTCTCGGCGCTGCACGCGGCCGCCGAGCGACTCTCGGCGCTTGCCGACGCCATCGGTGAGGTGGACGACATCACCCGCAAGTACAACTGATCGGTCCTCGCGCCTGATCGATGCACCTGTTCGAAATCTCAGTCGTCGGCGCCGCGGGCCGCCAATGCTTCACCCATTGCGTCAGCGGTCATCAGGGTGCCGACGATGACCGGAACTGCGAAGGATCGCAGCGAGAATCCGAGCCCTCGCGCCTTGCGTGCCTCGGACACCTGTGTGATGACCTCGAACATCAGCGGGATGCACCGGATCGTCATTGCGAGGAGCAAAGCGATCCGTTCGGGATTGACGCCGAAGCGTCGCAAGGGTGTCAGGAACCGGGTGATCGCGTCGAGCATCTCGGAGATCCGTGTGGTCAGACCCATGATCGCCGCGAAGGCGATCGAAATGATCAGAACCCCGCACACGACGGCCGCTCGCTGCCATCCCGCGACTATCAGCTGGAACGCCCCGATGAAGAGCAACATCCACAGCGCCGGACGCAGCTGCCGGATCGCAGTCATCGGAGGAATGCGCGCAATCGCGTACAGGGCCACAACGACGATCGTGGGAGCTGCCAGTTGCCACGGCTCGCGCACGAAGATCGAGACGGCGAGGATGGCCACGACCAAGGCGAAGAGCTTGATCCCCGTCGGCATCCGGTGCAGGAGTGAGCGGCCCGGACGGTAGACGCCGAGAGTGGTCACGAGACCAACGACCGGTAGTGATCGATGGAGTCGGCGGGGGAGCCGTCAGCGACGACGCGGCCTTGGTCGACGACCAACACCCGTTCGAAGGACTCGAGGAGATCGAGTTGGTGGGTCACGACGATCAGTTGCTGATCGAGTGACTCGAATACCGAGCTGATCAGCCGAGAGTTGCGAAGGTCGAGGAGCGTGGTGGGTTCGTCGGCGACGAGTACGTTCGGTTCCGTCACCATGATGGCCGCGAGCGCGAGGAGCTGTTTCTGCCCGCCCGAAAGCTGGTGGGTGGGATGGTCGGCGTGCCCGGCGAGGCCGTAGCGTTCGAGCACCGAGGCCACCTTTGCGGCGCGCTCGGCTTTGCCCAATCCGCTACGGCGGAGCGAGAATTCGATGTCCTCGGCAACCGTCGGCATCACGATCTGGTGGTTGGGATCGGTGAAGACGAATCCGACCTGCTTGCGTACGTCGCGGCCCTTCTTCGCCGTGTCCAAGCCGTTGACGTGGACGTGTCCTTCCGTTGGAACGACCAGTCCGTTGATCATGCGAGCGAGCGTCGACTTGCCGCTTCCGTTCGCACCCACGATTCCGATTCGCTGCTCGCTCAGTCGCAGATCTATCTGCTGCAGGACCGTTCGTTCACCGAAGCTGTGTCCGACGTTCTCGAAGACGATCTCACTCATCGGAGATTAATTCGCCACCACGGTCTTGTTCGACGAGATCACCGAGTCGCGCAGTAGTGCCGGGTATGCCCGGTGTACCTGGGACGCGACCAACGCGGTGACGACTGCTTTTGCGGCGTCGAGCGGGATGAAGGCGGCGTTGGCCGACCATGCGGCAACGAAGCTCATGTGTCCGCGGACCATCATTCCAACGATGCCGAACGCGTAGAGAACGACGACGCCGCCGAGAAGGTTGATGCCGATGCCCGCGATGATCCGGTACTTGGGCAGCATCTTGGCGGTCAGCCATCCGATGACAAATGCCGTCGGGATCCAACCGATGAGGAATCCGGCTGTCGGGCTCGATAGAGACACGAGTGCGGTGCGACCGCCGGCAAGGACCGGTAGACCGACCAATCCCAGAGCAATGACCGTCAGGACGGCGAGAACACCCTTGCGCGGTCCGAGTAGAGCGCCGGCCATCATGACGCCCATGGACTGAAGGGTGATCGGCACGCCGGAAATGCCGATGTTGATCGACCCGGGTAGGCCCAGCGCGATGATGAGTGCGGCGAAGACGGCTACATGCGCGAGATCGCGAGCGGGGAAACGGGTCGTAGACACTGCGGACGTGCTCCTTCGGCATACGGGATCGAACTTCGCGAGTTTACGCCAGGAGCAAGCTCCCATGGGTTGGACACCTGACCTGCGTGAGGGCCGGTCTCGGGGTGAACCCTGATCTTTACCTGAACTTGCCGCTGAGCTGCTGCTTTGTCACGCCAGACCTGTCAGGCTGGTTCTACGGACGACGCAGCACCTGTCCGATTCGACTGATTATTCAACGGCACGTTGGAGGTAAGCATGTTTTGGAAGATCGTTTTGGCCGTCGTACTGGTGTGGGTCGCACTCGCGGTGGTCGGTGCGCTGATCAAGGGGCTTTTCTGGGTTCTGGTGGTCGGCGCTGTCGGCTTCGGAATCTACTTCCTGGTGAAGGCGATGTCGGGAAGTGACGACAATTCGCCCGCTTCGCGGTTCTGACGGGCAAGATCTGCCCTATGGAAAACTTCCCCGAGGACTGGCAGCGCGCGATTGTCATCGTGGCGCATCCCGATGACATCGAATACGGCGCAGCAGCAGCAGTGGCGCAGTGGACCGATCGCGGCAAAGACGTGCGATATGTCCTGGCCACGCGCGGCGAGGCCGGAATCGCCGGTCTGTCGCCCGAAGAGTCCGGCCCGATCCGCGAGGAAGAAGAGCGTCGCTCGGCCGCGATCGTCGGTGTCGGTGAGGTGGAGTTCCTCGGCCTGCCCGACGGTCGTCTCGCGGAAGGCTTGGAGTTGCGCTCGACTCTCGCCGCAGCAATTCGCCGCCACCGTCCGGAATTGGTGGTGACGATGAACTTCTCCCACACCTGGGGCCCCGGCTATCTGAACAGCGCAGATCACCGTGCACTCGGGATCAGCGTTCTCGACGCAACTGCCGACGCAGCAAACGAATGGATCTTTCCCTCGTTGACGGCGCAGGGACTGGCGCCGTGGCCCGGTGTTCGGTGGGTTGCGGTCAATACGATGACTCCCACACACTGCGTCGACGTGACGTCGACGGTCGATCGCGCCGTGGATTCGCTCGCGGAACATGCGCGATATCTGGCGGCGCTGAGTTCCACGCCGATCCGGGAACAGGCGCGCGCACAGATCGACATGGTCAGCGGACCGAAGCCTGGTTTCGACGCCGAGCGAGCAGTTGGTTTCGAGTTGTACTATTTCTGATGATCTCTGAGCGAGAGAAATCGCAAGTCCCGACGGGATTACCGGTGACTTGTCCGGTATTGTGTTACACACGATGGTAATCCGTAACGCAGATGACTCATTTGCCCCTCGCAAGGCAGATGGTCAGCGCATCCCCAGCCGCGAGATCGACGACGTGATTCTCGACGCAGCAAGGTCGTGTGTCCTCGATTTCGGAATGCAGCGAACCACACTTGCCGAGATCTCGCGTCGCGCCGGCGTGAGCCGACCGACGGTCTACCGGCGATGGCCGGACACGCGAGCTGTCGTCGCGGACCTGCTCACCCGGGAGATCCGATCGGTGCTGCCCGAGGTGACCTTCAACGGGTCTGCCGGCACGTTGCTCGTGGAGGCGATCGGTGACGTCGTCGGCCAGATTCGCGACCATCCGCTCTTCGTGAAAATTCGGCAAGCCGATCAAGAATTGCTGACGACCTACATCGTGGACCGGCTCGGCGCGAGCCAGAAGTCGATTCTCGAGCTGATCACATCCGTTGTCGCGGCCGGCCAACAGGATGGTTCGATTCGCGAGGGAAGCGTCAACGAGATCGCGGCGATGGTTCTATTGATGGCTCAGTCCGTCGTCATTTCTGCCCCGACTCTCGAGCCGGAGCTTTCCTCCGATGCGTCGGTCGAGCAACTTCGATATGCGGTCGCTGCTTATCTGGCACCCGTCAAGAATTCGGGAGAATAGCTGTGAGCCCCCTAGATTCAGCAGGCAGCGATTCAGCGCTCAACGCACAACGGCGTACTCGTGAACTCGAGCAGTTGGCGAACGGCGATTCGGTCGACGTCCTGGTGATCGGCGGCGGAATCACCGGTGTCGGTGTCGCTCTCGACGCCGTGACTCGTGGGCTCAGTGTTGCGCTGGTCGAAAAGCACGACCTCGCGTTCGGCACCAGCCGCTGGAGTTCGAAACTCGCACACGGCGGCCTTCGGTACCTGGCTTCCGGCAATGTCGGTATAGCGCGTGAAAGTGCGGTCGAGCGCGGCATTCTCATGACGCGCACCGCGCCGCACCTCGTTCGCGCCATGCCCCAACTCGTACCGCTGTTGCCCGAAACGTCGTTCTTTGGGAAGGCCCTGGTGCGTACCGGTTTCCTGGCTGGTGACGCTCTGCGCATGTCGGCGCGAACCCCGGCTTCGGTGCTGCCCAGATCGCGGACGGTCAGCGCTGCTCGAGCGCGCGAATTGGCTCCCGCGGTCAAGCGGGAAAACCTACGAGGCGCCTTGACCGCGTTCGACGGGCAGCTCATCGACGACGCCCGCCTCGTCGTCGGTATCGCCAGAACCGCAGCGTCGCACGGCGCGCGAATCCTGACCCGCGTCGGTGCATACGACGTATCCGGAACGTCGGCCACCTTGCGTGACGAGTTGACCGGGTCCGAGTTCTTGATGCGTGCCCGCGTCGTGGTCAATGCGACCGGTGTCTGGGCTGATCAGGTCGACTCCAGCATCACCCTGCGCCCCAGCCGCGGGACGCACCTGGTGCTCGATGCAGCGCGATTGGGGAACCCCACGGCAGCACTGACCGTGCCGATTCCCGGCGAGACCAACCGTTTCGTCTTCGCCCTGCCCGCCCAGCTCGGCCGGATCTACCTCGGGTTGACCGACGAAGCAGCGCCGGGACCGGTGCCTGACGTACCGACGGCGTCCGAGGACGAGATCGGCTTCCTGCTCGACACCGTGAACACGGCGTTGGAAGTTCCGCTGACCCGTGGGGACGTCTTGGGGACCTTCGCGGGTCTGCGTCCGCTGCTGGACACCGGTGAAGGCTCGACGGCCGACCTCTCGCGCAATCACGCTGTAGTCCGTTCGGACTCGGGCTTGGTCACGGTGGTAGGCGGAAAACTCACGACGTACCGCAAGATGGCCGAAGACGCCGTCGACGCTGCGGTCGAGGTCGGGTCGCTGAGCGCCGGGGCGTGTCGGACACGTGCGTTGCCGCTGGTAGGCGCTGCATCACCGGCGGAATTGAAGAAGATCAAGGCACCCGCGTCATTGGTGGCGCGATACGGCACCGAGGCCGAGGTCGTTGCCGCGGCGAGCGGCGATCGTCTCCGGTCGGTTGCGGACTTGGAGATCTGCGGTGCCGAGTTCGATTTCGCGGTGTCGCATGAAGGCGCCCTCGACGTCGACGACGTCCTCGATCGCAGGACGAGAATCGGATTGGTGGCTTCGGATCGCGAACGCGCACTGGGTGCGGCGGAACAGGCCTTTCACTCGGTGTGACACTCTGATCCGGTGCGTGTAGCCGTTGTTGCCGGGCCGGACCCGGGTCATGCTTTTCCCGCAATAGCGTTGTCGCTGGCGTTGATCCAGGCCGGCGACGAACCGATCCTGTACACGGGGACCCGGTGGGTCGAGGCAGCGCGAGCAGCCGGCGTGGAAGCCGAGCCGCTCAAGGGCTTGGCCCCGCGGCCGGGAGACGACGATCTTGATGCAGGCGCTCGGATTCATTCGCGCGCCGCCTATATTTCCACCGAACTGCTTCCCGACCTGAAGTCCGTCTCCCCGGATCTCGTCGTTTCCGACATCCTCACTGCCGGAGGCGGATTGGCCGCCGAAAGACTTGGCATCCCCTGGGTGGAACTCTCGCCTCACCCGCTGTACTCACCTTCACGGGGGTTGCCGCCGATCGGCAGTGGGCTCGCTCCCGGCGTCGGAATTCGTGGTCGACTCCGCGATACCCTGATGCGCGCAGCGACGGGACGTTCGATCAAGCAAGGGTTGGCTCAGCGATCCCAGGCCCGTGTCGGTGTCGGACTGCCCGCTCTGGATCCCGGTCCGCAAGCGCGGCTGATCGCAACACTTCCGGCACTCGAAGTGCCTCGCCCCGACTGGCCGGAGCGCGCTCACGTCGTCGGACCGCTTCTGTGGGAGCCGACCGAGGTGATTCTGGATCCACCGCCAGGTGACGAACCGCTGGTTATGGTGGCGCCCTCCACGGCGCACACCGGCGCAGTGGGAATGTTCGAGGGCACGGTCGAAGGACTCGGCGGAGCCGGTGTGCGGCTGATCGCGTCGATGCTCGACGGGGCTGAAGGTGAGCATCCTGATTGGGTTCGTGCAGGTCTCGGACGCCAGGACGCGATGCTGCGTGACGCGTCGGTGTTGGTATGTGGCGGCGGGCACGGCATGTTGGCGAAGGCCCTGCTGGCCGGCGTGCCGACGGTCGTCGTTCCCGGGGGCGGGGACCAGTGGGAGTTGGCCAATCGCGCTGCGCGGGCAGGGACGTCGGTGATCGTGCGGCCCGCAGATGCTCAGTCGATTCGCGATGCCGTACTGCAGGTGCTCTCCGACAAACGATTCGCGGAAGCTGCGAGAGCGGCTGCCGCGACTGCGTCGCAGGTCACCGATCCGGTGGCGGTGTGCCGACAGGTGGTCAACGGTGGTGTGACGGCGTGAGCACGTTGCGCCTGAATGCAGGTGCACCGCTCTGTGGACTACGGTGGCGGCTGTGCGGTTGACCGAATTTCATGAAATGGTGCGCGAAGAGTTCGGGCAGGTACGAGGCGACTCGATGCTGATCGACCATGTACTCCAGAGTCTCGACGGAATGACTGCCGCGGAGGCCGTCGAAGCAGGCTGGGAGCCTCGCGAGGTGTGGCGTGCGCTCTGTGTGGAGTTCGACGTACCACCCGCCCGCCGCTGATTCTTCGGCGTGTCGAACGTCTCCCATCTTCTGTTCGAACACGTGTTCGTCTATGCTGAAGCTGTTCGGTGGTGACGCTCCTTTCGTAACTGCGAACTTTCGGTTATCGACAAAGCACAGTGATCGACAAGCGCTAAAGCAAGATCGAAAAGTCTGTCGGTGGCCGGATCTACTCTGATCGCAACACACCAACAGGGTCGGCTCAGGCAGGCGCTGAAGAGACGGAGTCTGCTCAGGCAGGCACTGAAGACTGAAACAAGGATGGGGATCACGATGGCACCACAGGCACCTGATCGGGACAAGGCACTCGACCTCGCGTTGGCGCAGATCGACAAGAACTTCGGCAAGGGTTCGGTGATGCGCCTGGGTGAGGGTGTCCGCCAGCCCATCGCCGTCATTCCCACCGGTTCCATCGCGCTCGACGTCGCGCTGGGTATCGGCGGACTGCCGCGTGGCCGCGTCATCGAGATCTACGGCCCGGAGTCCTCGGGTAAGACCACCGTGGCACTGCACGCAGTTGCCAATGCTCAGGCCAACGGCGGCATCGCGGCGTTCATCGACGCGGAGCACGCACTCGATCCCGACTATGCAGCCAAGCTGGGCGTCGATACCGATGCACTCCTGGTCTCGCAGCCCGATACGGGTGAGCAGGCCCTCGAAATCACCGACATGCTGATCCGTTCAGGCGCCCTCGACATCGTCGTGATCGACTCCGTGGCCGCTCTTGTTCCTCGCGCCGAGATCGAAGGCGAGATGGGTGACAGCCACGTCGGTTTGCAGGCTCGACTGATGAGCCAGGCGCTGCGCAAGATCACCGGTGCCATGAACAACTCGGGCACCACCGTCATCTTCATCAACCAGCTTCGCGAGAAGATCGGTGTGATGTTCGGTTCTCCCGAAACCACCACCGGTGGTAAGGCACTGAAGTTCTACGCTTCGGTCCGCCTCGACATCCGTCGTATCGAAACTCTCAAGGACGGTACCGACGCAGTGGGTAACCGCACTCGCGTCAAGGTCGTCAAGAACAAGGTCGCGCCGCCGTTCAAGCAGGCCGAGTTCGACATTCTCTACGGCCAGGGCATCAGCAAGGAAGGCTCGCTCATCGACATGGGTGTCGAGCACGGGTTCATCCGCAAGTCCGGCTCCTGGTACACCTACGAAGGTGACCAGTTGGGTCAGGGCAAGGAAAATGCTCGTAAGTTCTTGCTGGAGAACACCGATATCCGCGACGAGATCGAGAAGAAGATCAAGGAAAAGCTCGGTATCGGTGCTGACGTCACTGCAACCGACGAAGCTCCCGCCGACTTCTGAGTTCAGTCATGAGCTTCGACGACGGCGACAACGGCGAGAATGCTCGTGAAGAGTACGGCGCTCCTCGGCGTCGATCCCGTCAACGATCCGAGAAGCCGTCGCAACGCGCAGAAGGTGGGACGGAGGCGCAGGCCAAAGATGCTTGCCTACGCCTCCTGACCGACCGGGCGCGCAGTCGTTCCGAGCTGGAAACCAAGCTGAGCGGGCGCGGCTTCGAGCCCGAGATCATTGCCAAGGTCCTCGATCGACTCCAGGAAATCGGGTTGATCGACGACGCGGACTTCGCGAACCAGTGGGTTCATTCGCGGCATACGTACTCGGGCAAGGGAAAGCGTGCGCTTGCAGTCGAGTTGCGGCTCAAAGGAATCGACCAGGACACCGCTTCCGAAGCGTTGTCACAGATCGATCCGGAAGATGAACGCGAGCGAGCAGCGGAGCTGGTTCGGCGGAAGCTGAAGAACAAGCCCGTCGATGATCGCGACAAGGCCACGCGTCGACTGGTCTCGATGCTGGCACGCAAGGGATATTCAGCGGGGATGTCCTACGAGGTGGTCAAAGCCGAGATGGCGGCGGTCACCGACTCGTAGCGAAGTGCAGCATTCAGAACAAAAGGGCGGGGGTACCACCGAAATTCGGTGGTACCCCCGCCCTGTTGTGTATTCGCGCTAACGCGGCTGGATTCGACTCACGGCTCCATCTGATTCACGGCTTGGTCAAGTCCATGCCCGGAACCGAAACGGCGGGGTCGGCGGACGGCGCCGCGATGGGGCCCTTGCCCTTTCGCTTTCCCGAACGCAGGCGCTTCTCCACCTTGGTTGCCAGGAAGGTCAGAGCCGAGTTGAGAGCGATCATGATCGCTGCGACCACGATGAGCGCCGGCAAGAAGTTTCCGTAGAAGGTGCCGAGCTGTTGGGCCTGACGCACCAACTCGACATACCCGATCAGGTAACCGAGGGCGGAGTCCTTCAGCGCCACGACCATCTGCGAGATCAGGGCCGGGAGCATGGCGGTAACCGCTTGGGGGAGCAGGATTGTCACCATGATCTGCGTCTTGCGCATGCCAAGTGCCTTGGCGGCCTCACTTTGCCCACGGGGGAGTGAGTTGATTCCGGCGCGGACGATCTCGGCGATCACGGAACCGTTGTACAGGGTCAAGCCCACCACGACTGCGGCGAGTGCGAGGTACTTCGACTTGAAGACTTCGTATTCGGCAAACACCTGATACGAGAAGATCATCAGAATCAGCACCGGTACCGCGCGGAACAATTCGACGATGACGCCGCAGATCTTCCGAATGATGTTGTGCTCGGAGAGTCGACCGATACCCAGGGCAGAACCGAGGATGAGCGCGAAGACGATGGACATCGCAGCCGCGATCAACGTCCCTCGGATACCGGGTATCAGATACGTTGTCCACGAGGTGGATTCGAGGAACGGATCCCACTTCGCTGCTGTCAGCTGGCCCTTTTCGTCGAGCGCGCGGTAGACGACGTACCCGATTGCCACCATGAGTGCGGCGACGACAAGGGACGCGAATCGGTAGAGATTTCGCGCTCTCGGACCGGGCGCGTCGTAGAGAACTGTTGCGCGGTTGCTCATCGTGAAACCTCGAATCGCTTGCTCAGCTTGCCGAAGATCAAGCCCATGGGAAGTGTCAGGATCACGAAACCGACAGCGAAGATTCCACCGACGACGAAGATCGCGGCTTCGTTCTCGATCATCTTCTTCATCAGCGCTGACGCTTCGGAAACGCCGATCACCGCGGCGATGGTCGAGTTCTTGGTCAGTGCGATCAGCACGCTACCCAGCGGTGCTGTGACCGCGCGAAAAGCCTGAGGCAGGACGATCAGCCGAAGATTTTGTGCAAACGACAGACCGAGTGATCGGCCCGCTTCGGCCTGGCCGACCGGAACGGTATTGATTCCCGATCGAAGTGACTCACACACGAACGCGGCGGTGTAGACACTGAGGCCGAGTACGGCGAGTCGGAAGTTGTTGTCTGTCAAGAACGTCGGTGAGTCCGACTTGGCGAGGTTGACTCCGAGCGTCTGCGAAAGACCGAACAGGCAGAACAGCAGAATCAGTGTCAGGGGGGTGTTTCGGAACACGGTCACGTACGCGGTACCCAGGAATCGGGCGACCGGGACCGGTGACACGCGCATTGCCGCAATCAGGACACCGATGATGACGGCGCCGATCGCGGAGAAGAACGTCAGCTGGATCGTGGTCCAGAAGGCTTCCAGAATCTGGTCGCCGTACTTGCTCAGAAGGTTCACTTGCCGTCTCCCCAGATCACGGGATCTCCGTTGGTGGCGTCACGCGCTGCGGCTCCCGAAGTGGGGAGCCGCAGCGAGATTGACGGTGAAAAAAGCAGGTCAGTAACGATCAACGGTGGGCGGTGCCGGGATGGGGTAGCCCGAAGCGCCAACGGTGTTGTTGAAGGCTTCTTCCCATGCGCCGGTGGAGATCATCTTCTCGATGGCGTCGTTGATCTTGCCGCGACCCTCGGAATCGTCCTTGGCCAGGCCGACGCCGTACTTTTCGGTCGTGAACGGTTCTCCGACTACCTTCAGCTCGCCCGGGTACTGGGCAGCGTAGCCGGCGAGGATGATGTCGTCGGTGGTGACAGCGTCGACAGCGCCGTTACGCAGAGCCTCGACACAAGCGGAGTACGTGTCGAGCGGCTGGAGCTGGACATCCTTGGCGTAGTTGTCCTGGATGTTCTGCGCCGGAGTCGAACCCGACACCGAGCAGAGCTTCTTGCCGCCGGTCAGGGAATCGGGGCCGGTGATGTCGGTGTTGTCGGAGCGAACGAGCAGCGACTGGCCTGCGATGAAGTACGGGCCGCCGAAGCTGACCTTTTCCTTGCGCGTGTCGGTGATCGAGTACGTCGCGACGATGTAGTCGACCTCGCCGTTCTGGATCAGGGTCTCGCGCTGGGCTGACGGAGATTCCTTGAAGGTGATGCCTTCGGGCTTTACGCCCAGTTCGTTTGCGATGTAACGGGCTACCTCGACGTCGAAGCCGGAGAAGGTGCCGTCAGGGTTGCGCTGACCGAGGCCGGGCTGATCGAACTTGATGCCGACGGTGAGAGTGCCGTCGGAAGCGCTCTCGGTGATCGACTTGTTCTCCTCGCCGCCGCCACAGGCCGTGGCAGCGAACGCGATGGCCATGATTCCGATTCCGAAACGGACGGAACGATTGATCTTCATGAAGATCCTCTCAGTTGTCGACACACGAACAGTGCAGTCGAGATGAACGGTGCAGCCGAGGTGAACGGTGCAGTCGAGCAAGTTGTCTTGTGGACGAGGACAGGACTGTCGGAGGGGAGACTGTAATCAGTGCGTGAGGATCTTGCCGAGGAAGTCCTTGGCCCGATCCGACTTGGGATGGGTGAAGAACTCTTCGGGCGTGGTGTCTTCGACGACCTGGCCGTCAGCCATGAACAGCACACGATCGCCGGCTTTGCGGGCGAATCCCATCTCGTGCGTGACCACGAGCATGGTCATGCCTTCCTTGGCGAGGGAAGTCATGACGTCGAGGACCTCGTTGACCATCTCGGGATCGAGAGCGGAGGTGGGCTCGTCGAACAACATCACCTTCGGCTGCATCGCAAGAGCGCGAGCAATCGCGACACGCTGTTGCTGACCGCCGGAAAGCTGCGCCGGGTACTTGTCGGCCTGATTGGCGATACCGACGCGCTCGAGCAATGCCTGCGCCGTCTTCTTGGCTTCGTCCTTCTTCGCCTTGCGGACCTTCATCGGTGCGAGCATGACGTTCTCGAGGATCGTCTTGTGTGCGAACAGGTTGAAGGACTGAAAGACCATCCCGACGTCGGCACGAAGTGCGGCAAGTGCTTTGCCCTCCTCGGGGAGCGTCTTGCCGTCGACGGCGATGGTGCCCGAGTCGATGGGTTCCAGGCGATTGATGGTGCGGCACAGAGTCGACTTACCGGAGCCCGACGGACCAAGGACGATCACCACTTGGCCCTTGGGTACTTCGAGATTGACCTCTTGCAGGACGTGAAGTTCCCCGAAGTGTTTGTTCACCGAGGTCATCGAAATCATGGATGTGGAATCGCCGGAGGTGGTCGGCGTCGTCGCATCGTCGGCTTGGGTCATAAACGAGAACCTTAGGCGTAGTTTGCGTCGACGCCCGTGATTTCGCCATGGTTCTTGCCATATGTAATGGAAATTTTACTGTGACGACGTTTATGTCGCGTTTCGGCTGTTTATCAGGGCGTTATTACACGTCGTAGTGGACGTGAGCTAGGCTGAAGCGTGTCACTGATCGACGAAATGTCCCCTGCACTTCCGGAGCCGACTGCAGTTCCGGAGCCGACTGCGAAGTCTGTTCGCACCTACGAGGTGCGGACGTACGGCTGTCAGATGAACGTCCACGATTCCGAGCGACTGTCCGGTCTGCTCGAGGACGCCGGGTATTCGAAGGCGGAGACCGGAACCGATCCTGATCTTGTCGTCTTCAACACGTGTGCGGTCCGCGAGAACGCGGACAACAAGTTGTACGGCAACCTCAGCCAGCTCGCCCCGAACAAGGAGGCGAACCCCGACATGCAGATCGCGGTCGGCGGGTGCCTGGCGCAGAAGGATCGTGACACCGTCGTCAAGAAGGCGCCGTTCGTCGATGTCGTCTTCGGCACTCACAACATCGGCTCGCTGCCCGCGCTGCTCGATCGTGCGCGTCACAATCAGCGCGCCGAGGTCGAAATCCTCGACGCACTCGAGGCGTTTCCGTCGACACTGCCAGCCAAGCGCGAATCTGCTTATGCAGGTTGGGTTTCCATCTCGGTGGGCTGCAACAACACGTGTACGTTCTGCATCGTTCCGGCCCTGCGTGGCAAGGAAGTGGATCGACGTCCCGGCGACATTCTGGCCGAGGTGCAGGCACTCGTCGACGAGGGTGTCTCGGAAGTAACCCTGCTCGGACAGAACGTCAATGCCTACGGCGTGTCGTTCGCCGATCCGGAACAACCGCGCGATCGCGGAGCCTTCGCCTCCCTCTTGAAGGCATGTGGACACATCGACGGCCTCGAACGGGTGAGGTTCACATCGCCGCACCCGGCAGAATTCACTGACGACGTCATCGAAGCGATGGCAACCACTCCCAACGTCTGCCCGCAGCTGCACATGCCGTTGCAGTCCGGTTCGGACAAGGTTCTCAAAGCGATGAAGCGCTCGTACCGCAAGTCGAAGTACCTCGGGATCATCGAGAAGGTGCGCGCCGCAATGCCGCACGCCGCCATCACCACGGACATCATCGTCGGGTTCCCGGGGGAGACGGAGGAGGATTTCGAGGAGACGCTGGACGTCGTGCGTAAGGCGCGATTCTCCAACGCCTACACCTTCCAGTACTCCAAGCGCCCGGGCACGCCGGCGGCGGAGATGGCCGATCAGCTTCCCAAAGAGGTTGTCCAGGAACGCTACATGCGATTGCTCGCCGTTCAGGAAGAAGTGAACATCGAGGAGAATCGCAAGCTCGTCGGCACCGAGGTCGAACTCTTGGTGGCAGCGGGGGAGGGTCGGAAGAACGCGGCGACTCAACGTCTCAGTGGTCGCGCGCGAGACGGTCGCCTGGTGCATTTCCGCCCCGAGGGAAACCTCGACGGCACAATCCGACCCGGTGACGTGGTGACGGTCGTCGTCACCCACGGAGCCCCTCATCACCTCGTGGCAGATGACGGAGTGCTCACGCACCGTCGGACCCGCGCCGGTGATTCGTTCGAAAAGGGCATCACACCCAAGACCCCGCCCATCGGCGTAGGTCTCGGACTACCGAAGATCGGTGCCCCGGCCCCACAACCCGTCCAGATGGGATGCAACGCATGACCTCGCAACACGAGAACACGACACCACAGCCGGGCGACGACGCCTTCGAGGGCTACCGCAAGGATCTCGACGACGCGGAACGCAAGGTCGCGGGAGAAATCGATCCGGGTGTGCGCGCCATGGTTGTCGCGGTTGCGGTGCTCGTGCTGGTCGGCACCCTTGCACTGCCCCATGCGGGAGTTGCGAACGGCTGGGATGTGCTCGCGTACAACCAGGACGCGGAAACCGAACGGATTGCACTGTTCTCACGCTTGTTCGTGTGGTTCGTCGTCATCTTCGGCATCGGATTCTCGATGCTCGCGCTGGTCACGCGGCGTTGGAGTCTGGCCTGGGTCGCACTCGCCGGCAGTGCCGTGGCGAGCGCTCTCGGCATGATGGCCGTCTGGTCGCGTCAGACCATTCCCGCCGGTTTCAATGTGGCAGGACCGTCGATCGGGCTGATCATCGGATGGTTTGCCGTCGTGTTCTTGACGTTCCATTGGCTCAAGGTGGTCTGGACACGAACCAACATTCAGCTCGCTGCCGAGGAGCAACGCCGGATCGCTGCGGCCGAAGCCGAGAAGCATCAGGAATGGAACGTCGGCTGACACAGCAGGCCGTCCATCCAAAGCACAAGACAACGCCGGCTGACTCCTTTCGGAGTCAGCCGGCGTTTTTGTTGTCTTTACAGCTCGTCGTCGATTACTCGTTGACGGCGCTTTCGGCAGCTTCGGCCCACTCACGCCACTGCTTGGCCTGAGCGAGAGCCTTCTCGGCGTCCTTCGTCTTGCCGGCAGCCTGAGCCTTGGCGGCCTGCTCCTCGAACTGGCTCACCCGCTCCTTGAACTGCGCGACCCGGGCAAGTGCTTCCGGATCGGTGCGACGCCACTCGGCGTCGACCGCGTCGCGCACCTTGGTTTCGATGGCCCGGAGCTTCGCTTCGAGTTCCTGCATTCGGTCGCGCGGCACCTTGCCGATCGCGTCCCACTTCTCCTGCAGGTCGCGAAGCGCTGCGCGGGCGTTCTCGAGTCCGTGCGCCGGATCGATGTTCGCATTGGCAGCGAGCAGCTCTTCCTTCGCGACTGCGTTCTGCTCGAATTCGGCGTCGCGCTCGGATGCAGCAGCGTTGCGCGCGGCGAAGAACACGTCCTGAGCGCCCTTGAAGCGCTTCCACAGGTTGTCGTCGGCCTCGCGCGGTGCGCGGCCGGCAGCCTTCCACTCGCTGAGCAGATCGCGGAATTCCCCGGCGGTCTGTCCCCATTCAGTGGAGGTCGACAGCTTCTCGGCGCGCTCGACCAGTTCTTCCTTCGTCGAACGGGCGCTCGCACGATCCCGGTCGAGTTCGGCGAAGTGCGCTCCACGTCGTCGGTTGAAGGACTCGCGAGCCTTGGAGTACCGCTTCCACAGCGCGTCGTCGACCTTGCGGTCGATTCCGCGAATCGTCTTCCACTCGTCGAGAATCTCGCGCAGTCGATCACCCGCGGTCTTCCACTGGGTCGACTCCGAGCCGATCTGCTCGGCCTCGACTGCGAGGGCCTCCTTGCGGGCGGTGCTTGCCGCGCGAGACTGTTCCTTCTCTTCCTTCGCGTGCGCTGCGGCCTCGTCGGAACCGGCAACGATCACGTCGAGTCGGCGAGCCAAAGCGTCGAGGTCACCGATTACTGCAGCGGTCGAGAGGGATTCGGACAGAGCGATGGCGGCAGCCTTGGTTTTCTTGGCGTCTCCGGCGCCCGACGTCAGTCGCGCCTCGAGTAGCGAGACCTCGGTCGCGAGGTCGTCGTAGCGACGACCGAAATGGGCGAGGCCCTCGGTGGCGTCGCCGGCCTGCCACGAACCGATCTGACGTTCACCGTCAGCGGTCTTCACCCAGGCGGTTCCGTCTTCCTCGACGCGTCCGAACTTGCTCGGGTCGCTGGCCGGTGCGGCGGTGACGGCATGCGAGGCTGCTGGTCCGGGGCGAGGTGCTCCGGGGCGGGGCGCACCGGGGCGTGGTCCACCAGGTTTGGGAGCGCCGGGTTTGGGTGCTGCCGGGCTCGGGCTGGCCGAACTGCTGTCGGCGCCGGTGGTGGGTTCACTGTTCTCGGTCATCGGTCCTCGTCTCTGCCGCGCGTCACGGCTGCCTGATCGCATTCCTGGTTCCATTGAACCCGGTACTCACGTTCTCCGACTATTGAATCAGGTAAGAGGGTGTGAGGTCGCCACCTCGGGGTCGACTAGCGTGGCAACTGTGTTGACTTCCGCTGTTCTCGTCCCCTCGGCGCCGTTACTCGTGCCGGAATTGTCCGGTGATTCGGCCGAGTCCGCTCAGGTGCGTGCTGCAGCGACAACCGCCGTGAGCCGGCTCGCTCACGAGGCGGTGCACTGGGTGGGCGTCGGCGTCGGCCCCGAGAATGCAGAACCCGAGAAAGCAGCAGGCGAACTCTGGCGATCGGGCGTCGGACGTGGGCAGATCGGTACGTTCGCTGGATTCGGCGCCGATGTCCGGACGTCACTGGACGCGGATGCGGCAGGCGAACCGGTGCCATCTCTCGAACTGTGCGCCCTTGTTGCCGGCTGGTTGCGTGGCCGAACAGACGTGGAGATAACCGTCGACATGCACGTCGTCAGTGCAAAGGCGTCGGCGAATGAATGTCGTGAGTTCGGGCAGCAGCTGCGCAAGCAACTCGACAGCGACAACCGACCGCAAGGGCTTCTGATCGTTGCTGACGGTGCGTCCACGCTGACGGCAAAGGCGCCAGGAAGCTTCGACGAGCGCGCCGCGGGTGTGCAGTCGGCCATCGACGACGCCCTGACGGCCGGTGACCCGGAGGCGCTTCTTGCTCTCGACCCGCGGCTCTGCCGCAGTGTCGGAGCCCAGGGGCGCGCGGCGTGGCAGGTCCTGGCCGGTGCCTTTACTGGCTCGTCTCGGTCAGCCCATCCTCGCGCGACGGTCGACTACAGCGATGCGCCGTTCGGCGTCGGTTACCACGTCGGGACGTGGCGGCCGTGAACGTCCCTGAAGAACTTCGCCCGATCGCAGTTGTCGGTCCGACAGCGTCGGGAAAGTCCGATCTCGCGTTGGCACTGGCCGAGGAATTCGGCGGTGAAATCATCAACATCGACGCGATGCAGCTCTATCGCGGCATGGATATCGGGACCGCCAAACTGACACCGGCCGAGCGCCGTGGGATTCCGCATCACCTGCTCGACGTTCTCGATGTGAAGGAGACCGCCACCGTCGCGCGTTATCAAAGCGACGCGATCGCGATCGCCGAGGATCTGATCGCGGCGGGCAAGGTTCCGGTGATCGTCGGCGGATCCATGATGTACGTCCAGTCTTTGCTCGACGAATGGTCCTTTCCGGCAACCGATCCCGAGGTTCGTGCGAAGTGGGAGGCGGTGCTCGCCGAAGGAGGGGTCGGTGCGGTGCATACGGCGCTTGTTGCTGCTGATCCGGTAGCGGCGGCGTCGATACTGCCGACGGACGGCCGGCGGATGGTTCGGGCGCTCGAGGTCGTCGAGCTGACAGGTCTGCCGTTCGCGGCCTCGGCGCCGCAGATCGGTGACCCTCGATGGGGAACTCGCATTCTCGGCGTGGATCGGGATACGGAAGAACTCGACGCCCGGATTCGGTTGCGAACAGAGCTGATGTTTTCAGACGGACTTGTCGACGAAGTTGCCGTGCTCGTCGAGCAAGGATTGCGTGATGGCGTCACCGCGCCGCGAGCCATCGGCTACGCACAGGTGCTCGCACATTTCGACGGTGAATACGATCTGGCCGAAGCACTCGAACGGACGTTCATCGGGACGCGGCGCTACGTTCGCCGCCAACGATCATGGTTCCGTCGTGACGCACGCGTGCACTGGCTCGACGGTGCCGATCCGGAGCTGCCCAACTCCGCCTTCGCGGCGCTCGCAGATCGCGGTCTGTAACACGATCGAGCGGATCAGCTATCTTACAGTTAGCTATTTCGCGATCGATCGGTTTCGCGAGCGATGAACTGGAGGTCAACGAGCATGGCGCAGACCGCGGCGCACGCGCATCCGAAACGTCGACGCGCGGGTCGGCTACCGCTGGTTCTTCTGCTCGTCACATTTCTCACGGTCGGCGGGGTACTGATCTACTTTGCGGTGAGTGCGGCCGGGAAGCCCATCAGCGCACCTGTTCCCGAAGCGCCCTTCGATGTGGGAGCCCCAACCGATCCAGGGGCGACGTGGGCGCCTGCGCCGACGGATCTGCCGCCGAACACGCTCGCGATTCCCGATCTGGATGTGCGAGCCGACATCGTGACCAGTGGGTTCGGCGCCAACCGCGGAATGATCCTTCCGCATCCTGACAAGGTTTCGCATTTCACCAACGGCGTGCAGTTCGGATCTTCGGAGGGTACCAATCTTGTTGCCGGCCACGTCGACGACGGTGACCGCACGCACGGCGCCTTGTGGGCGCTGCACCAGATGAAGCCTGGAACACCGATCTATGTCAGTGACGACACCGGAACGATGTTCACCTATCACGCAGCGAGCCTGAAGTTGTACGAAAAGGTGGCTTTGCCTGCGGAGTTCTTCTCCGAATCCGGTGCGCCCAGGCTTGTCCTGGTGACCTGCGGCGGCGCAACCGTGCCCGACCCCTCGTTGCCGTCTGGATTCACGTACGAACAGAACGTCGTGGTCACCGCGTCACCTGCGTAAGTCGCTCGGTAGGTCCGGATAGGATGGTGACCATGGATTTCAGTAAGGGCCACGGCACGCAGAACGACTTCGTTGTTCTCCCTGACCTCGACGTTCGGATCGATCTCGAGTCGGCGCGAGTTTCAGCGTTGTGTGATCGTCAGCGTGGCCTCGGCGCCGACGGCATCCTTCGGGTCGCCCGGGCAGGCGCACTTGCGGACGCGGGCGTGCTCGGTGCGCTGCCCGACGGCGTCGCTGCCGAAGACTGGTTCATGGACTACCGCAACAGCGACGGCTCCATCGCCGAGATGTGCGGAAACGGCGTTCGCGTATTCGCCCACTATCTCAAGGCCTCGGGCTTGGAGAGCAAGGACGAGTTCGTGGTCGGCAGCCGCGCCGGAGCGCGTCCGGTCGTGGTGCACGGCTACGACGCCACACATGGTGACGTGACTGTGGCGATGGGCCCGATCAAGGACCTCGGCACCAGTTCGGCAACAATCGACGGCCGCGTCTTCGCCGGCGTCGGCATCGACGTCGGTAATCCGCATTTGGCGTGTGTCGACGAGCACGTGACGGCAGAAGTTTTGAGTGCGCTCGATTTGAGTGTTTCTCCGGGCTTCGATCCCGGGTTCTTCCCGCACGGGGTCAACATCGAGATCGTGACGCCGATCCACGACGGTGGGGTCCACATGCGCGTACACGAGCGTGGTGTGGGCGAGACTCGTTCCTGCGGAACCGGAACGGTCGCAGCGGCGGCCGCGGCGCTGAGGTACGACGGCCGCGATGAAGGCTCGGTACTGGTGCGCGTGCTCGGTGGCGAGGTGCAGGTCACCGTCGAAGGCGGCAAAGGGTCGTTGCGGGGGCCCTCGGTTCTGGTGGCGAACGGGACGATCAGCGATGCCTGGTGGCAATCGCTGGTGTGATATCGCCCGCGGGAAATACGCCTGCAGGAAATACGGATGCACCGTGGCCAGGTTTCGTGGGACCATGGATCTTGTATGACGAACACACATGAAAACGAAGAGTCCACCGCTCACGAGCAGTCCGAGTACGCGCAAGCCGAATACACGGCAGCGTCCGCATCGGGCAACCCGTCGACCGGTGAGATGCAACTCGCAGATCGCGGCGCCCTGCGCCGCGTGGCCGGTCTGTCGACCGAGCTCGAGGACGTCACCGAAGTCGAGTACCGCCAGCTTCGACTCGAAAGAGTTGTCCTGGTCGGCGTCTGGACGCAGGGAACTGCCGAGCAGGCCGAGGCGAGCATGACCGAGTTGGCCGCACTTGCCGAGACGGCCGGCTCCGAGGTCCTCGAAGGACTGGTTCAGCGTCGCGACAAACCCGACGCTGCCACCTACATCGGTTCCGGCAAGGCGCAGGAACTGCGCGAAGTAGTCCTGGCGACCGGCGCCGACACCGTCGTCTGCGACGGTGAGCTGACGCCGGCGCAGCTCACGGCGCTGGAGAAGATCGTCAAGGTCAAGGTCATCGACCGGACAGCTCTCATTCTCGACATCTTTGCTCAGCACGCCACTTCGCGTGAGGGTAAGGCGCAGGTCGCTTTTGCTCAGATGGAGTACATGCTCCCGCGTCTGCGTGGTTGGGGCGAGTCGATGTCGCGCCAGGCCGGTGGCCGTGCCGGCAGTAACGGCGGTGTGGGTCTGCGTGGTCCCGGTGAAACGAAAATCGAGACGGACCGCCGCCGTATTCGTGAGCGCATGGCAAAACTACGCCGCGAGATCAAGGGCATGAAGGCCGCTCGCGACACCAAGCGCACACGTCGACTGCAGAGCGACATCCCGTCGATCGCCATCGTCGGATACACCAACGCGGGCAAGTCGAGTCTGCTCAATTCGCTCACCGGATCGGGTGTGCTCGTGGAGAACGCGTTGTTCGCCACCTTGGACCCGACCACTCGCCGCGCAGCACTCGACGACGGCCGCGAGTACGTACTCACCGACACGGTCGGCTTCGTGCGACACCTGCCGACTCAGTTGGTCGAGGCATTCCGCTCGACTCTCGAGGAAGTAACCGACGCGGATCTACTGCTGCACGTCGTCGACGGTTCGGATCCGTTGCCGACAGAACAGATCAAGGCTGTTCGGGAAGTCGTCACCGATGTTCTGCGCGAGACGGATTCGAAGGCTCCGCCGGAGTTGATCGTGGTCAACAAGATCGACGCGGCAGATCCGGTTACGTTGACGCAACTACGTGGTCTGTTGCCTGGTGCCGTGTTCGTCTCGGCGCGGACGGGTGAGGGAATCGCCGAACTAAGAGCACATCTCAGCGAGGTGCTGGTTCGGCCGGAGGTCGAGGTCGACGTGCTGGTGCCGTACACGCGCGGTGACTTGATGGCTCGAATCCACTCGGACGGAACGATTTTGGAATCGACTCACGAAGAGGCGGGAACGCGGGTGCACGCACGCGTGCCACAGATGTTGGCCTCGGCATTGGTCGAGTACGCACCTAGTGCGTAGTTTCGGGGCCGTGGTCGCGGTGATTGCTGCGACTACGGCAACCGCACTGCTTCCCGGAGCGCTCGCACAGGCGTCGTCGTTCGAACCGAGCGAGTTCGCCCCACTCTGTACGCCTACCGATCCTGCGCTCCAGGAGTTGTCGGGGATGGTCGTCGTCGACGATCGGATCTACGCGATGGGCGACGGCGGCAGTGACGACTTCGTATTCGAAATGGACCTGAACTGTGTTGTCCAGAAACAGATTCCGGTCCCGATAGATCCTTACGACGTCGAAGATCTTGCGGTGAGTGGGCGAACGCTCGTTCTGTCGGACACCGGTGACAACCTCCGGACCCGCGAAACAGTGGCGTTCATCACGATGGACCTCGATTCCGGTGGCGGTACGTTGCACCGCCTCACGTACCCGGACGGTGCGCACGACACCGAGTCGATACTGCTCGACCCCGACGGCCACGTTTTTGTCGTGACCAAGGAATTGTTCGGCGAAAGCAGTGTCTACACACCGGTCGGGGATCAGAAACTGAGTGACTTGGCGCAGCCCGGCCCGACGCCGCTCGAGCGCGTCGGAGCCGTGTCCCTCGGACCGGAGAAGCCCGTGTCGGTGATGTTCACCGGGGGAGCGGTGTCGTCGGACGGTTCGGCGATCGCACTTCGGAGTTACTCCGACCTGTACCTGTACGAAGTCGTGGACGGCGGAATCGGCGCGACGCTCACCGGTACCGAACCGCTGCGGATCCCGCTCCCGAAGGAGCCTCAGGGTGAGGCGGTGGCATTCAACGATGCGGGCGATGTTCTGATCGGTTCTGAATCTGCCGGCGGAGCGTTGCCGCCGGTGTACGTGATGCGAGCGCTCGTGGACGCGACAGAAGCGACGGCTGACTCGTCTGACGGTTCGGTCGGTGTCGGGGTCGATCCGTGGACATTCGTGTGGGCCGGGTTGGTCGCGGCAGGATGTGCGATCGGGGGCGCGGCGTTCGTGAGATTTCGACGACGCCGCTGATTCCCAAATAATTCCACGAATTCGCAGACCGCCGGTAGATGTGGATACTGGAACGAATGCACGGGCATCAACTCCTGACGCGGCTCTCGCGTATGTCACTCGAGCACGGACACATCACCGCAGTGCTGCTCGTGGGTTCCGTCATCGTCGGCGTCGGCACGTTGCTTCTGCTTCGGTGGTTGCCGCGTAGGGCCGCGTTGGTTGCGCTAGTTCTGTCAGTGCTCGGATCAGCCACCGGTGCGACGTTCGTGTGGCTCAGCTTTCGGCCGCTGCCCGCGCAGCTACCGGCGTCGAATTTTGTCTGGATAGCGCTGGCGATGTTCGGAGTCATCGGCGCCGCACTCGTTCTCCTTCGGCGCCCAGGGCTTGCGCGTGGCCTTTCGGTGACGGCATTCGCCGGGCTGGCCGCGATCGTCGCAGTAGGTCAGGTCAACGCGCAGACCGGCACCTATCCCACACTCGGCTCACTGGTCGGGCACTGGCCGGTGGGCTCGGTCGAGAACGTTGCCTTCGATTCGCTCCCCGGGGCCGAACCTTGGGTACAACGGGGACTGCCCACCGAAACTCATTGGCAGGTTCCGGTGCGGATGCCGAGCAACGGTGTCGTGACGGAAGCGGCGATTCCAGGAAACGTTTCGGGATTCGACGCGAGGCCTGCGACGCTGTATCTCCCGCCGGCCTATCTTGCCGATCCGCGTGCCGAGTTGCCCGTACTGGTGTTGGTGGCGGGTGAACCCGGCAGCCCCAGCGACTGGCTGGACAGTGGCCGGCTCGCGACCACCGTCGACGCCTATGCGTCGAGGCATTCCGGGCTTGCTCCCGTGGTGGTGGTGCCCGACGCGTTGGGGGACTACGACGCCAACCCCGGCTGCATGGATTCGGCGCTCGGCAACGTCGCGACGTATCTGGACCAGGACGTCCCGAACTGGATCGAATCGAACCTTCAAGTGAATCCGGACGCTGCGCAATGGGCTATCGGTGGGTTTTCGTACGGCGGGACATGCGCGATCGAAATGGCCGTGAACTTCCCGGACCGATACCCGTCGTTCCTGGACTTCTCCGGCCAGGACGAACCGTCGACCGGTGACCACGAGGACACTGTGGCTGCCATGTTCGACGGCGACGAAGACGCTTTCGACGCGGTCAACGCCCGAGACCTGATGGCGCAGAATCGGTATCCGCAGTTGTCTGGTGTATTTGTCGCGGGTGAGGACGACGACATCTACCGCCCTCAGCAGGAGATCATGTTCGAGGCTGCACGCGCCGCCGACATGAACGTGGACTACTACACCCTTCCCGGCGGGCACTCGGGTGATGTGTGGGGCACTGCTCTGGAACTCGAAATGGACTGGCTGGGCCGGACACTCGCACTGACTCCGTGAGAGTGTCCGGCCCGCTACACAGCACCGACTGATATCAGGTCAGGCGTCGAGATCAGCGGCTACCAGCTCGGCGACCTTGGCGAGTGCGTCGGCGTCGTCGGACTCGATGGTTACTTCGGTGTCCTTGGCGGCTCCGAGCGTCATGATCATCAGTGCCGAACCTGCATCCACGGGTTCGCCGTCGGCGACTGCGAGGGTGACCGTGGCGCCGGAGGCTCCGACTGCTTCGGCGATGAGAGCGGCGGGGCGGGCGTGGAGGCCGACTGCGGAACCGACGGCAACTGTCTTGCTGGGCATGGGATCTCCTCGTTGTAGAACTGTCGTTGCGGACGTTATGGGGTGTTCGGGCAGATCTGGTGACTCAGGTGGTGACTGCAGTGTTGCCTGCTGTCGATCATGCCGCAGCGGGCACGATTTCGGGGTCGAGTTCGGCATCGGACGGCCCCTTGCGGAAGAACTCCTTGGCTCCGACGACGGCGAGCGCAGCTACCACGGTTCCCGCGGCGAGCGAGACCAGGAACCAGCCGATTCCGCCGACTGCGAAGAAGACGAAGATCCCGCCGTGCGGGGCGCTGAGAGTGACGTCGAAAGCCATGATCAGCGCGCCGGTGACCGCGCCGCCCGCCATCATCGAGGGGATCACGCGAAGCGGGTCGGCAGCGGCGAACGGAATCGCGCCCTCGGAGATGAATGCCGAACCCAGCAACCAGGCAGCCTTTCCGTTCTCCCGTTCGGCTTCGCTGAAGAGCTTGGGACGCAGCACCGTCGAGGCAAGTGCCATGGCAAGCGGCGGAACCATACCGGCAGCCATGACAGCCGCCATGATGCGCAAAGTGGCCGGGTCGTTGACGTTGAGTCCGGCGACGGCGAAGGCGTAAGCCGCCTTGTTGACCGGTCCACCGAGGTCGAAGCACATCATCAGGCCGAGAATGATGCCGAGGAAGATGGCCGAGCTGCCGGACAGTCCGTTGAGCCAGTCGGTGAGACCGGAGGTGATCGCGGCGAGCGGACGCCCGAGGACGATGAACATCAGTGCTCCGACGACCAGCGTCGCGAACAGCGGAATGATCACCACCGGCATCAGGCCTCGCAGCCACTGCGGGACGGCGATCCGGCCGATGTAGAGCGCGACGACACCGGCGATGAGACCACCGACCAAGCCGCCGATGAAACCGGCACCGACGAACACGGCGACCGCGCCGGCTGTGAAGCCGGGAGCGATGCCAGGCCGGTCGGCGATGGCGAAGGCGATGTAGCCGGCCAAGGCGGGCACCAGGAAGCTGAATGCCAAGGAACCGATCTGGAACAGCACTGCGCCGAGATAGGTGGCCAGACCACCGTCGGGAAGGTTGGTGATCGAGTTGTTGAGAACGATGTCCTTGGCCGGACCGGAGATCTCGTATCCGCCGAGCAGGAAGCCGAGTGCGATCAGCAGACCGCCGGCCGCGACGAACGGGATCATGTAGCTGACACCGGTCAAGAGGACCTGACGGAGGTGGGTGCCGAACCCTACGGAACCGGCATCGGAATCCGCGGCCGCTGCGGCGGTGCCGTCAACGGTGGCGGCGGCGGGATTCTCGGAGGCGCGCAACGCTTCTGCGAGCATCTTGTCCGGCTCGTTGATTGCCCGCTTCACACCGGAAGCGACGACGGGCTTACCGGCGAATCGTTCGCGGCCCTTCACTCCGACGTCGGTGGCGAAGATGACCGCGGCGGCTCCCGCGATCACCGAAGGGTCAAGGGGGGTGCTTCCGCTCGAACCTTGCGTTTCGACGTGCACCTTGACGCCGGCGCGTTCACCCGCGGCGACGAGTGAGTCCGCCGCCATGTAGGTGTGAGCGATTCCGGTCGGGCAGGCGGTGACCGCGACGATGTGACGCTCCGCGGGCGCTGGTGCCGGGGTCTCCTCGGTAGCGTGTTTCCCGGTGGAAACAGGTGCCGGGGGTGTCGCTGCCGCAGCATTTGCTGCAGGATCCTTCGGTGCGGGATTGAGTACCTCGTCGACCAGTCTCACGATCTCGTCCGGCGTCGACGCTTCACGAAGTGACGTGACGAACGCGGGCCTGACGAGTGCTCGGGCCAAGGAGGAGAGCAGCTTCATGTGCTCGGCCCCGGCGCCTTCGGGTGCCGCGATCAGGAAGACCAGATCGGCGGGGCCGTCGGGTGCACCGAAGTCGACCTTCGGATCGAGTCGAGCAAACCCCAGGGACGCGGACGAGACAGCCTCGGCGCGGCAGTGGGGAATTGCGATTCCGCCGGGCAGTCCGGTCGCGGACTGCGCTTCGCGAGCGAGTGCGGCATCGACCAGTCCCGCGGCGTCGCTCGCCCGTCCCGCTGCAGTCAATCGCGCTGCGAGAGAACGAATGACATCTTCCTTGGTCGAACCCAGGTCGGTGTCGAGTGAGATCAGTTCGGGACTGATGATCTCCGGGCCGGAACTGCCGGCTGCGGTGGTATCGGACATGTCAGGTTCCTTAGGGCGTCAGGCGAGTTCGGTGGGGACGGGGATGGGAGAGGCGGCATCTGCTGCAGATACCGAAACCGCTGCCAGATCGATCTGTTCGGGTGTGGGAAGGGTTGTGCCGGGAAGGGAGGCAGCGGCGCTTCCGTAGGCGACCGCGTGACGTAGCCGCTCGGATTCCGAGCCGCCGCCCGCTTCGGCGAGGATGTAGCCGGCCAGCGACGAATCGCCTGCGCCGACGGTACTGACTGCGACAATCGGGGGAGCGGTGGCGATCCACGCGCCGTCGGCCGTGACGAGGACGGCCCCGGCTGCGCCGAGCGTGGCGAGCACGCTGCCGACTCCGCGATCGACCAATCGCTGCGCCGCCGTGATTGCAGGCCCGGGATCACCGTTCTCGGCAGCACGTTCGAGGACGTGGCCGTCGACGCCGGTCAGTTGCGCGAGTTCCTCGCCGTTGGGTTTGAGCAGATCAGGTGCCGAGCCGGGGAAGCCTTCGGCGAGTGCCGTCAGTGGGGCGTCCGAGGTGTCGACCGCCACCTTGCACGGGTGATCGCGCAGCGCGGCGACCAGTTCGCCGTACCACCCCAGCGGAACGCCGGGAGGCAGTGAGCCGGACAGCGCGAACCACAGTGCGGTATCGGCGCGGGCGATCAACTCCTGTGCCAGGGCGTCGAGCGTCGAACCGGACAGCGTTGCGCCCGGTTCGTTGATCTTCGTCGTGGTCCCGTCCGGTTCCGCGATGGTGATGTTGGTGCGAGCCGGACCCGTTGTGGCGACGCCGATGTGGGGAATCCCACCGGTTGCGAGCGCCGAGAGCAGAGGGTCACCACCGTTTCCCGGCAGCACCGCGAGCACGTCGAGGTCGGCTGCGGCGAGAACGCGCGCCACGTTGACCCCCTTGCCGCCGGGGTCGCTGCGAGTGGAGTGGGCGCGTAGGACGGAGCCTCGTTCGAGCCGTTGCTCGAGTTGTACGGTCCGATCGATACTCGGGTTGGCTGTCAGTGTGACGATCATGCGATCACCACCTCGATTCCGTGGTCGTGGAACTCGGATGTGTCTGTGGGACTGATCTCTTCGTCGGTGATGAGGACGTCGATGCTGTCGAGTGGTGCGAAGCTGATCAAGTGCTCGCGGCCGACTTTGCTGGAATCGGCCACCACGACAACGTGATTGGCGGCCTTGACCATCGCTCGTTTGACGGCGGCCTCTTCGCTGTCCGGGGTGGAGAGTCCGTGCCCGACGCTGATCGCGTTGGTTCCGACGAAGGCGACGTCGACCCGCAACGTGCTCAGCAGGCGCAGAGCGTCCTCGCCGACCGCGGCTTGCGTCACCCCGCGTACTCGTCCGCCGAGCAGGATCAGGGAAATCGAGTTCATCGATGCCAGTCGTGCGCCGATCGGCACGGAATTGGTCACGGCCGTGAAGTCGTTCTCGGTCGGAAGTTCGGGGATCATGCGGCCCGTGGTCGTGCCCGCGTCGAAGATGACGCTGCCGCCGGTAGGAGGGAGATAGGTGACCGCGCAGCGGGCGATCCGGTCCTTCTGTTGCGCGCGGGTCTGATCGCGTTCCGCCATGCCCGGTTCGGTCACGTGGAGGGATCCGGTCGGAACGGCGCCGCCGTGTACACGCCTGATCTGTCCGATCCGCTCGAGGAAGGCCAGATCGCGACGCACGGTCTCGGTGGTCACACCGAAGGTCTCCGACAGCGCCGCCACGGACATGCGTCCGCGCTGCGACACCATGGTGCCGATCGCTTGTTGGCGTTCTTCCGCGTACACGTGCTCTCCGATTCCGAAATGTGATCCGACGGTGCGTTGTGGATCACAGTGAATGTTGCTTTATGTTGTTTTACGCCCGAGTGTGTTGACATGTCAAGACTTGGGAGTAATCTTCGTCACAACGAAGGTGAGGGCTTTACGCGCTCGAGGTGATCCGGTGTGACACCGGGCCCATCGCTCAAGGAGGACAGATGACCGAACAGCTCAACCGAATCACCGTGCACGGCACCCCCGTCGTGCCCGGAATTGCCTACGGCCCGGCTATCTGGCCGTCCAGCCGACCAGAACTCGTCACCGATGCGCCCGCACTCGACGAGGCCGATCGAGAGGCCGCTGCAGACGCCTTCGTCGCAGCAGCGAAGGCTGTCGAGAACCGCCTTCTCGGACGGGCTGCCGAAGCCACAGGCGCGGCCGCCGAGGTCTTGCAGGCCAACGCGGCGATGGCAGCCGATCGCGGCTGGATCGGGGCGGCAAAGAAGTCGATCGCCGGCGGAGTGCCCCCGGTGCAGGCTGCGATCGCGGCGACGGAGCAGTTCGTGGTGCTGTTCACCAAGGTCGGCGGTGTGATGGCCGAGCGCGTCACCGATCTCGAGGACATCCGCGACCGCGTGATCGCCGAACTCTCCGGATTGCCCGAACCCGGAGTTCCGATGCCCGAGACGCCGTCGGTGCTGTGCGCGGACGATCTGGCTCCTGCGGACACCGCGGGCCTCGATGCAACCAAGATCATCGGACTCGTGACCATCTTCGGCGGCCCGACCAGCCACACGGCAATCATCGCGAGGCAGTTGGGCATCCCGTGCATCGTGGCTGCGAAGGAATTGGAATCCATCGCGGCCGGAACACCGATTCTGATCGACGGAACCACCGGCGACGTGATCGCGGAGCCGGATCCCGAACAGGCGCGCGAACTGGTCGAACAATCCCGGATCGATCGCGAACGCGTCAGCACGTGGACCGGACCAGGCCGGACGTCGGACGGTCGGCCGGTAGACGTTCTCGCCAATGTTCAAGACGGCGCGGGCGCTCGCGCCGCGGCGTTGACCGCAGCGGGAGGCATCGGGCTCTTCCGGACCGAACTCTGCTTCCTCGGCCGTGAGACCGAACCGACCGTAGACGAGCAGGCGGCGATCTACGCCGAAGTTCTCGAGGCCTTCGCAGGAAAGAAGGTCATCATTCGCACGTTGGACGCGGGTTCGGACAAGCCGCTCAAATTCGCCAACCATCAAGAGGAAGCGAATCCGGCACTCGGCGTTCGTGGGGTCCGAATCGCCTGGCAGGACATGGGAATTCTCGACCGCCAGCTCGACGCGATCGCGGCAGCCGCGGCGTCGACCAACTCGTCCCCGTGGGTCATGGCACCGATGATCGCCACCCCGGCCGAGGCGAAACGTTTTGCCGATGCGGTGCGGGCACGCGATCTTGTTCCCGGTGTGATGGTGGAGATCCCGGCGGCGGCGCTGTTGGCCGACCAGATTCTCGAACACGTCGAATTCCTCTCGATCGGTACCAACGACCTCGCTCAGTACACGATGGCCGCTGATCGGATGTCCTCCGAACTCGCCGACCTGACCGATCCGTGGCAGCCCGCGGTGCTCGCCCTTGTCGCACGTACGGCCCAGGCCGGTCAGGCGGCAGGCAAGCGCGTCGGCGTCTGCGGTGAGGCGGCCGCCGATCCACTGTTGGCGTGTGTTCTGGCCGGACTCGGAGTTTCCTCGCTGTCGTGCGCTGCGGCGTCGGTCGCGGGTGTGGGAGCGAAGGTCGGGTCAGTCACCATGGCGCAATGTGAGGCGGCTGCGGCGGCGGTGCTGGCAACCGGTGATCCGGTGGCAGCGCGCAAAGCGGCGGCCGACGCAATCAGCTGAACTGGTTTCGTTGGTCTCGGTCGGAGACCGAGCGCCTGACCTCTAGTATTTCGACCTGTGATCGAACGAGAAACAATGACCGGGGCCGGCGGAATCGGCTGGACTGTCCACGGAGACGGCAAGCGGATCGCCGACGGAGCCGTCGTGGCGCCGGACGAACGACTGAGTTGGCCGCGCACCATCGGAATCGGGATGCAACACGTCATCGCGATGTTCGGAGCGACACTGCTCGTTCCGACCATCACCGGCTTCCCCGTCACGACGACGCTGTTGTTCTCGGGTATCGGCACCGCGCTGTTCCTGCTCATCACCCGGGGCCGGATCCCGAGCTATCTCGGTTCGTCCTTCGCGTTCATCGCCCCGCTGACAGCGTCGGCAGGATCGGGCCCGGCCGCGCAGCTCGGTGCCGTCATGGCCGTCGGCATCGTGTTGATGTTGATCGGCGTCGCCGTACGTCTGATCGGCAGCCGGGTCATCGACGCCGTCATGCCGCCGGTAGTGACAGGCGCCGTCGTCGCGCTGATCGGTCTCAACCTCGCTCCGACGGCGGTCGGTTCCTTCGAATCGCAGCCGCTGATCGCCACGGTCACGCTCGTTTCGATCCTGCTGGTCACGGTCGTCGGTCCCGGGCTGCTCGGCCGGTTGGGCATTCTGGTCGGCGTCGTGATCGGCTGGGTCTTCGCCGCGGTCATCGGTGGTCTCGACAGTGAACGAGTGTCCGCTCTGCGCGAAGCCGACTGGTTCGGGCTGCCGAGTCTGCACGGACCGTCGTTCGACTGGTCGGTGATCGTGCTCGCGCTGCCCGTGGTGATCGTTCTGGTCGCCGAGAACGTCGGACATGTCAAGGCGGTGTCCGCCATGACGGGTAAGTCCCTCGATGACCTGGCCGGCAATGCGCTGTTTGCAGACGGTCTCGCCACGACCTTGGCGGGCGCCGGCGGCGGATCCGGAACCACCACGTATGCCGAGAACATCGGGGTCATGGCAGCGACGCGTGTGTACTCGACCGCGGCGTACTGGGTAGCGGCCGCCACCGCCGTGATCCTGGCATTTTCGCCCAAATTCGGTGCACTGGTCTTCACGGTTCCGAACGGCGTCATCGGCGGTGCGACGATGGTTCTCTATGGACTCATCGGCATTCTCGGTGTGCGCATCTGGATGGAAGCGAAGGTGGACTTCACCGATCCGGTCAACCTGACCGTCGCCGCTGCCGCACTGGTTGCCGGCATCGGGAACCTGACGCTGACCATTGGTTCGGTCGAGCTGGGCGGCATCGCTTGGGGGTCGATCGGCATCTTGGTCGCCTACCCGATCATGCGATACCTCGCCAAATTCCGTACTTCGAGTAACAGATAACCGCTACAGTCACGAATCGTGATCGTTCGGGTCATCGACGGGTATCGCAACAGGTTCTACCGTCGGAGGCAGTGACGTGGGCCCGCGAACTTCGGCGTGCCCAGTCTCAGCGAAAGCATCCCGACCGGGTACATCGTCCCCACCGGGTACATCACTGAAGTGCCGTATATCGAATTGCAAGGAGTCGGCGTGGAGCGCACCCTGTTCGAACCGGAACATGAACTCTTCCGGGAGTCGTACCAGAAGTTCTTGGCACAGCACGTGGCACCGAACCACGAGAAGTGGGAAGAGCAGAACATCGTCGATCGTGACGTCTGGGTCGAGGCCGGAAAGCAGGGATTCCTGGGAACCGCGGTACCTGAGGAATTCGGCGGCGGCGGTGTCAAGGATTTCCGCTACAACGCGATCATCACCGAGGAAACCACCAAGGGTGGCTTCAGTGGTATCGGCTTCACGCTGCACAACGACGTGGTGGCGCCGTACCTCCTGGAGTTGACCAACGAGGAGCAGAAGCAGCGTTGGCTACCCGGATTCGCGTCGGGTGAGCTGATCTCGGCGATCGCGATGACCGAACCGGGTACCGGTAGCGACCTGCAGGGCATCAAGACGAAAGCAGTTCGCGACGGGGACCACTGGGTACTCAACGGTTCGAAGACCTTCATCACCAACGGAATCAACGCCGACATCATCATCGTTGTCGCGTGCACCGACCCGGACAAGGGTGCTCAGGGCTTCAGCCTCCTCGTGGTCGAGCGGGACATGCCCGGCTTCGAGCGTGGACGCAATCTCGACAAGATCGGCATGAAGGCTCAGGACACCGCCGAACTCAGCTTCACCGACGTACGCGTTCCCGCTGCCAACCTGCTGGGCGAAGAGGGAATGGGCTTCTTCTACTTGATGAAGAACCTTCCCCAGGAACGACTCTCGATCGCCGTCGTTGCTGCCGCCGCAATGGAATCGGTTCTCGAGAGCACGATCCAGTACTGCCGTGACCGCAAGGCATTCGGCAAGTCGATCGGCAGCTTCCAGAACACCCGATTCGTACTGGCCGAATTGGCAACAGAGACCACGGCAGTGCGCATCCTGGTGGACAAGTTCATCGAGCAGCTCAATGCCGAGAAGCTGACCGTGCAGGAAGCTGCGATGGCGAAGTGGTGGACCACCGAAGCTCAGGTCAAGCTCATCGACCGCTGCCTCCAGCTGCACGGAGGCTACGGCTACATGAAGGAATACCCGGTTGCCAAGGCGTATATGGACTCTCGTGTGCAGACCATCTACGGTGGCACAACCGAGATCATGAAGGAGATCATCGGACGTTCGCTGAATCTCTGATTCGGGTGATGGACCGCTGATCGTCACGAAAAGACTCTGGGCCCCGGCTGATGCCGGGGCCCAGAGTTTTGTGATCGAGGGTGCGAGCGAACTCAGATCTTCCGCATGACCGTGACAACCTTGCCCAAGATGACGGCGTTGTTGCCGGGAATCGGCTCGAAGAGGTCGTTGTGCGGCATCAGCCACACCTCCTTCTTCGTACGCTTGAACGTCTTCACGGTGGCTTCGCCGTCGATCATTGCGGCCACGATGTCACCGTTCTCGGCGACGTTCTGCTGACGGACGACAACCCAGTCGCCATCGCAGATCGCTGCATCGATCATCGACTCACCGACAACCTTGAGCATGAAGAGCGAACCTTGGCCGACGAGCTCGCGGGGGAGTGGAAACACATCCTCCACAGCTTCCTCGGCGAGGATCGGTCCGCCGGCAGCGATGCGGCCCAGGATGGGGACGAACGCCGGCTCTGGCAGCGGGTCGGCACTGTTGTACTCGCCGGAATGCTTCGACACCGACGCGATGGCGGTATCGGCCGCAACCTCGTCGAGACCCCGAACATCGACTGCACGAGGGCGATTGGGATCGCGTCGAAGGAAGCCCTTGCGCTCCAACGTTCGCAGTTGATGCGCGACCGACGACGTGGAGGTAAGCCCCACCGCATCCCCGATTTCGCGAATGCTCGGCGGATACCCGCGCTCCGTCACCGAATCGCGGATCACTTCGAGAACGCGCCGCTGACGCTCGGTGAGCGTCTCGCTCGACGGAGACGGAACTGCAGAAGCTCCTGCCTCCGCGGCTGTGCTGGAGCGATCGTCCTTCATGGCCTGTTGCCTCCGTGTCTGAAGAAGTCGTGTCTGAAAAAGTCGTGTCTGAAAACTGCCTGCAAAAGTGCCTGCAAAGTGCCTGGTGCAAGTCGCGCAGAAACCTGTCGGTGCCTCCTGCCAACATTCGAGCTGTCGACAAACACGGAGGCTTTCGCAATTCCCGCTGTGTGGTCTGACACGAATCTAGCCGGATTTGCTCGCGGTTTCAAACATCTGTTCGATTCGTGTCGCTCCAAGTAGAGACATTGTCGGCCAGGCGTGGTAGAAATTCGAACATGCGTTCCATCGAACGCATGATCGAACACATCGATCGGTGTCGACCAGCGGAGGTCACGATGGGTAACGCAGCACTGAAAAGCAACAGGGTTTTCGACGACGCGATTGGTTTCGACGCGTTTGGTTTCGACGGTACGTCGGCACTGAAGTACCACCCCTCGTTCTATGGGCCCGATGCAGACGCTGTGTCCTTCGAACGGCGCGGAGCGGCCGAAATGCATGGCGTGGCCAGGGATGTCGACAACGAACCGCAGGCGGCCGTCGTTCGCCGGGTTCCGGCGGTGGGCGCGGTTTCAGGTTCGCGTTCATTGCGCGAATCTCCTCGCCGGTGGGACAGCGAGCACGATTCGTCACGCCCGTACGGAGGAAGTTTCGCGCACCGAAACAGGGTCGGTGTGTCACGGGTCGAACATGAAGTGGCCGCCGAGGATGTCAGTTGGAAGACGGTTTTCCTGGGCGCCGTATTCACCGCATTCGCAGTGTTGGCGTTGGTGGGGATCGGCGCTTTGTCGAGTGGTGACGTAGCTGCGACAAACGGCGCGACCGAAGTGGTTCGCGTTGCCGCGGGTGAATCCCTCAGTGATATTGCTGCCAAGGTTGCACCTGGCCAGGCTGTCGGTTCGGTGATCGAGCAGATCATGGATCTCAATGCGATGTCGAGTTCCGGACTGTCAGTGGGACAAACGCTGATCGTGCCGGCCTCGGGGCGCTGACCTACCCCGTACCAGGCGGGGGCGTACCGAGCGTGAGAGCAGTCCGTTCACAGCGAGTAAGCTGTCCACTTGACAGTCCCACCACCTCGGGTGGTCGCGTTGAGTACGTGGATCTGCTCTGTAAATCGTCGGAGGATTTGCAGTCGGTAGCGAATCTGAGTTGCGGCCATTTCGGCGACAACGAAGGAACCCCGATGCATTGCCCGTTCTGCCGGCACCCTGATTCCCGAGTGGTCGATTCGCGCGAGGCCGACGAGGGCCAGGCGATCAGGCGGCGCCGTTCGTGCCCCGAGTGTGGCCGCCGATTCACCACGGTCGAGACGGCAGTTCTCTCGGTCGTGAAGCGCAGCGGCGTCACGGAGCCTTTCAGCCGAGAAAAGGTTGTCAAAGGTGTGCGTCGCGCATGCCAGGGCCGCCAAGTGGACAACGATTCGCTGAATTTGCTCGCCCAGCAGGTCGAAGATGCCGTTCGAGCTTCGGGTTCTGCCGAAATTCCCAGTAACGAGGTAGGGCTCGCGATCCTCGATCCGCTTCGAAATCTCGACGAAGTCGCCTACCTGCGATTCGCATCGGTGTACAAGTCCTTCAGCTCGGCTGCGGATTTCGAACGTGAGATCACCGACATGCGCGAGCATGCAGAGACCCGTGCCGCCGAGAAGGCTCCCGGCGCCGAGACCGTTTCCGTCGACTGAGGCCTTCGCCTCAGATAACGCTGAGAGCACAGAGCGGTCTTAGGTAACGCTGAGAACACAAAGCGAACAATCGAACAAATCGGGCACGTTATTCGCTTAGTGTCTACCAGGTACGTTCGTCCGCATCTCGGATCTTCACGGAGGCGTTATGAACTTAGTTGCAGTTCTCGGAGTCGTGAACAGCCTGGTAACCCTCGGGTTCGCCAACACTGTTGCCACCTTTGGCGGTTTCCTCACCAACGTCAACATTCAGACAATCTACTGATCGCGCAATTCTCGCCGAACATCAACGCTTGATCGCTTCGATAGCTTTCAGGACTCGCTTTTCGGAAATCGGTGTGGGTGTACCGAGGGACTGCGCAAACAGGCTCACGCGCAGTTCCTCGATCATCCAACTGATCGCGTCGACATCTCGAGCAGTGCGACGCTCTTCGGGAAGCGAACTCAACAACCGGTCGTACGCTGCGTACACCCGGTCGAGGACATCCATAGCCTGCTGATCTCGTTGTGCACTTGCGGGCAGAGCTTCGAGACGGAATTTTGCTGCGGCAAGATACCGCGGTAAATCGCGTAGGCGGGCCGATCCCAGTTCGGCGACAAATCCCGGAAACAGCAGTGAGGTCAACTGTTCTCGGACGTCGTCGGCTGCCTCGCCGCGCGAGCGGTCCAGCACGACGCTCAGTTGGTGTGCTTGTTCGAGGATCGGAACAATCATGCGCAGGATCGCGGAAACGCGTCCGGCCAGTTCGGAGCGTGCGATCTTCACCAGGGCATCGAACGCTTCAGGCGTGCGTACCGGTCCACCGTGAGCCGCGATCACTTCGTTGGCAGCTGCCACCCGGCAATCTTCGACGAGGGCCTCCAAGCCGCCGTCCGGATTCTGGCCGAGAGCCAGACGCTGCGTGTTCGACAAGCCGGCGGTCACTGCCTTGAGTTGGGTGGGAACGGCCGCGAGGAGAAGCGCCCGCGTACCTTCCCTCATCGCCTGCGCCTGCGCGGCCGGCGTACTCAGGACACGAACGGCAACTCCGCCGTTCTCCGGCACCAGAGCTGGGTAGCCGGTCACCTGCTGTCCGCCGATGGAGCGAGTGATGGTCTGTTCCAATGCGCCCAGCGTTTCGGATGTCCAGACGGTTGCCGCTGCCCGTTCGGTTCCGGTTGCCGCCTTGGCCACTTCCTTCTGCACGCGCGGGGCGAGCGTGCGTCGTAGCTGCGCCAGATCCTTACCCTTCGCGAGAACCTTGCCCGATTCGTCCTCGACGACAAATGTCATCCGAAGATGGTCGGGCAGCGCGGCGGGATCGAAGTCCTTGGCGTCGATCTGGATCCCGCCCAAGTGCGAGAGTTCGCGGGCCATCGCGGTCATCAACGGCTCTGATCGAGGTTTGACTGCTGCCAATGCTGCGGCGGCATAATCCGGAGCCGGAACGACAGCGCGTCGAATGTTCTTGGGCAACGTCTTGATCAGAGCGGTAACGAGATCGACGCGCATACCGGGGACCAACCAGTCGAAGCCGACCGGCTGAAGTTGCGCGAGCAGGCCGACCGGGATGTGCGCGCTGACGCCGTCGTCGTCCTTTCCCGGCTCGAATTGGTAAGTGAGTGGAAACTGCATGTCGCCTTGGCGCCAGGCGTCCGGGTACTCGCCGCCCAGTACTGCAGCTGCGTCGGAGTTGACCACCGTTTCCGGTGTGAAAGTCAGCAGACTCGGATTCTTGCGCCGCTCGGTCTTCCACCACTGGTCGAAATGCTTGGCGGATACGGCTTCCTGGCCGATACGTTCGTCGTAGAACTCGTAGAGAGTTTCGTCGTCGACGAGGATGTCGCGTCGGCGCGCGCGGTTCTCGAGTTCTTCGACGTTGTCGAGGAGTGCACGGTTTTCGTGGAAGAACTTGTGGTTCGTCTGCCATTCGCCCTGCACGAGCGCATGGCGGATGAAGAGATCGCGAGAGGCCTCGGGATCGATTCGTGAGTACGTCACTGCGCGGCCGGTTACCAGAGGAACTCCGTAGAGAGTGACCCGCTCGTATGCCATCGCCGAGCCGCGCTTGGAGGACCAGTGCGGTTCGGAATAGGTCCGTTTCACCAGGTGCGGGGCGAGCTTTTCAGCCCACTCGGGTTCGATACGCGCGGACATGCGCGCCCACAGCCTCGACGTTTCCACGAGTTCGGCGGCCATGACCCAGCGTGGTGGCTTCTTGAACAGTCCCGATCCGGGGAAGATCGCGAAGTGGCTGCCCCTGGCGCCGAGGTAGTCCCGCTTCTCGCCCTCGCGTAGCCCGATATGCGAGAGCAACCCGGCAAGGAGCGACTGATGGATCGCGTTCTCGCTTGCCGGTGTCTCTCCCACTGTCCAGCCGAGACCGCGGGTGATCTGCCGGAGTTGCCCGTGCAGATCCTGCCATTCGCGGATGCGGAGCCAGTGCAGGAACTCGTTCCGGCACATCTTGCGAAACTGGTTGGAGGACAGATCGTTACGTTGTTCGCGTAAGTAGTCCCACAGTTTCAGGTAGGCCAGGAAGTCGGAGTTCTCGACGTTGAAGCGGGCGTGCTTTTCGTCGGCGGCTTGCTGGAACTCGGCGGGCCGCTCGCGAACGTCCTGGATGGACAACGCCGCGACGATGACAAGGGTTTCGTGAAGGCAACCGTTGTTCTTGGCTTCCACCAGCATCCGTGCCATCCGCGGATCCACCGGAATCTGGGCCAGCTCGCGGCCGACCGGCGTCAGTTCGGGGTGGCTGGCCTCGGAACCTCGCGCGATGGCGCCGAGTTCCTCGAGGAGTCCGATTCCGTCCTTCACGGCGCGCTGGTCCGGCGGTTCGACGAAGGGGAATGCCGCGATGTCGCCCAGGCCGAGGGCCGTCATCTGCAAGATCACGGATGCGAGGTTGGTTCGCAGGATCTCCGGTTCGGTGAATGCCGGCCGTGACTCGAAGTCCTCCTCGGAATACAGGCGGATGCAGATTCCTTCGGCGACGCGGCCGCAACGCCCGGAACGCTGACGGGCTGACGCCTGCGAAATGGGCTCGATCGGCAACCGCTGAACCTTGGTGCGCACCGAATATCGCGAAATGCGCGCGGTTCCCGGATCGACGACGTACCGAATGCCGGGAACGGTCAGCGAGGTCTCGGCCACGTTGGTGGCAAGGACGACGCGTCGGCCGGTGTGCGGCGAGAACACTTTGTGTTGCTCGGCGGCAGGCAGCCGCGCGTACAGCGGGACGATTTCGGTGTTGCGAAGACGCCGATCGCGTAAAGCATCTGCGGTGTCGCGAATTTCGCGTTCGCCGGAGAGGAAGACCAAGATGTCGCCTTCGCCCTCCGCGCTCAGCTCGTCGACCGCCTCGCAGACCGCGTCGACGGGATCGCGGTCGAAGGTGATGTCGCCGGATTCGACGGTCAGTGGCCGGTAACGCATTTCGACAGGGAATGTTCGCCCGGATACCTCGACGATCGGCGCGGGCTTACCGTCGACAGCGAAGTGCTTGGCGAAGCGCTCGGGATCGATGGTCGCCGACGTGATGATGACCTTGAGATCGGGTCGGCGGGGGAGCAGCTGAGCCAGGTAACCGAGGATGAAGTCGATGTTGAGACTGCGTTCGTGCGCTTCGTCGATGATCAGCGTGTCGTAGCGTCGGAGCATACGGTCGCGCTGAATTTCGGCGAGGAGAATGCCGTCGGTCATGAGCTTGACGTAGGTGCGGTCCGAGACCTGGTCGGTGAACCGCACGGTGTATCCGACGGCGTCGCCGAGTTCGGTGTCGAGTTCTTCGGCGATACGTTCGGCAACGGTGCGTGCTGCCAACCGGCGCGGCTGTGTGTGTCCGATCAAACCGCGGACGCCACGTCCGAGTTCGAGACAGATCTTCGGGATCTGGGTTGTCTTACCCGAGCCAGTCTCGCCGGCGACGATGACAACCTGATTCTCCGAGATCGCGGTCGCGATGTCGTCCTTGCGCTGACTGACGGGCAGAGCTTCCGGATACGAGACTGCGGGAACATTGGCGGAGCGTGCGGCCAACCGCGTGCGCGCCGTTTCGATTTCCTCGGCCAGCGCCACCAAAGCGTCTGGTGTGCGGGCACGGTCGAGTTTGCGACGGAGTCGACTCTCGTCGCGGAGTGAGACCTGCGCCAGCGCGCTCTTCAGGTCACTCCGCTTGGGGGAGAGCGGGGCCGGTGGTGTTGTAGACATGCTGATGACAGCCTATCGAACGCGTTCACAACTACCGCTCGCAGATCGTGCTGATGTGCAAATATCGACCAGTGACGACAAATACCGCAAATGAGTCATCGGTGCCTGTCTTGTCGACGCCGATCGCCGTGCGAGCCCTGAGACTGTTGTTTGCTGTGTTCGGACTTGCCGCTTTGCTGTGGATCCCGATCCGTGACGCGGCTGAGCTGTCTCTGTCGAACTATCTGAGCTACTTCACCATCGAGAGCAACATTCTTGCGGTGATCGTGTTGCTGGTCGGTGCAATTCGAGATCCACAATCGCAGGCGTGGCAGTCGATCCGAGGGGCGGTGACGCTGTACATGGTGATCACCGGGATCATCTACGCCGTGCTCCTGGCCGATATCGACGTCAATTTGAACGATGCCTGGATCAACTCGGCACTGCATCGGATTCTTCCCCTGGTCATGCTTCTCGACTGGGTGTTCTTCGCTTCGAGGCACAGGATCTCCGAAGCCCGCTCACTGCAGTGGCTGCTGTTTCCGGTGATCTACGCGGTGTACACGTTGATTCGAGGGCCGATCGTCGACTGGTATCCGTATCCGTTCATGGATCCTCGCCACCAGGGCTATCTGGCCCTGTTCATCGGATTCGTCGTACTGGGCATCGCGATGGCCCTGATGGCGTTGGCGGTCAATGCCGTCGGACGGCTGGGAGCCGGGTTACGCGGACGGAACGCTGCGAAGTCCTAGGGGATTGCCGGAGGCGAGCACCTGCTCGAGGCGGTCCACGTTCGGGTGCTTACCGGGGTTCGCCCGGGCGTCCTCGGTGTGCTCGGCGAAGATCGTCAATCCTGCCGAGGCGGCTTCGGGTGTCAGCGCGCCGTAGACCTGAGCGAGATGGTTGTACACCTTGACCGAGCCGGACTTTCCGGGCTTGTTCTCCACGGTGTCGATGACGTTTCCGTCGGCGTCGAGTACCTCGATGGCGGCCAGATGATCGATGGCGGGCAGTGCGGCGAGATTGTCGGCAAAAGTCATGGTCGACAGATTACGGGTGCGCCCGTGAAAGCCGGTGCCGGGCGAGCGCCGTCGTGCGCGGATTCCTGGTGTCGATATAGTCGCAGCACATCGTTTGCACACCAGCATCGTTTGTATTCGAAGGGGACAATGATGGCTTCGGCATTGTGGCACGGGTTCGCGGACATGGGCGCTGTGGAGAAGAACGGCGCGTTTGTCGTCTCTCGCGGTGAGGGCGCGTACATCTGGGACCGCGAGGGCACGCGGTATCTGGATGCGACGGCGGGCCTGTGGTTCACCAATGTCGGGCACGGGCGCACCGAGATCGCGGATGCGGTGGCGGCTCAGTTGTCGAAGATCGCTCATTTCTCGAATTTCGGTGATTTTGTTCCCGAGACCACGCAGGTGTTGGCGGAGCGGTTGGCGACGATCGCGCCGGTTGCCGGGAGCAAGATCTTCTTCACTTCGGGTGGTTCGGATTCGGTGGACACTGCGGCGAAGCTGGCTCGTCGGTACTGGCACGAGGTGGGGCAGCCGGAGAAGGCGATTATCGTCGGTCGTCAGAAGGCGTATCACGGAATGCACGTTGCGGGAACGGCTCTCGCTGGTATTCCGGTGAACCGTGAGGGGTACGGCGAGCTGATGGCGGATGCGGCGACCGTCGGCTGGGATGATGCGAAGAGCCTGCTCGAGTTGATCGAGAAGATCGGTGCGAACAAGATCGCGGCGTTCTTCGCGGAGCCGATCATCGGTGCGGGTGGGGTGTATCTTCCGCCGGAGGGGTACCTGGCCGAGGTGCGTGACATCTGCCGCGAGCACGACATCCTCTTTGTCGTCGACGAGGTCGTGACCGGTTTCGGCCGGATCGGTGGTGAGTGGTTCGCGTCCACTCGTTTCGATTTGCAGCCCGACATGATGACCACGGCAAAGGGTTTGACGTCGGGTTACGTGCCGATGGGTGCGGTGTTCATCGCGCCGCGGGTGGCGGAGCCGTTCTATGCCGGTTCGTGGTGGCGCCATGGGTACACCTACGGCGGTCATGCCGGTGCTGCTGCTGCGGCGATGGCGAACCTCGACATTCTCGAGCGTGAGAATCTGCTCGCGGAGTCGAAGCGTCTGGAGGCATCGTTGCATACGCATCTGCAACCGCTGGCCGAGCATCCGCGGGTGGCGGAGGTTCGCAGTGGGCTCGGTGCGGTCGCCGCGGTGCAGTTGGCTGATCCGGCGGAGGCGTTGCCGTTCGTGAAGACGCTTCGTGAGCACGGTATTTCGGGTCGCGCCGCGGGTCAGGGTGCGATGCAGATTTCGCCGACGTTTGTCATGACCGATGATCAGGTCGCGGAGATGGCAGCAGGAATCCTCGCAGCTCTCGGATGAGTTCAGTTGCGGCGCCGGAAGAGTTTCTCGATTCGGCGCCGCACAGCGTTGGGTGCAGGTTCGAGTTCCAGAACCTCTTGTTCCGACTGCTTGGCGTAGGCCTGGGTGTACCGCTCGTGCAGTACCGAGCGAATCTCGTCCGGAGAGTAGGCCCGACGCTGGCGTTCGCCGCGCGCAACGAGGACCCCGGTGGCGGCAACGCCCATCGCGCCGGCGAGGCCGACCAGTTTCCAAACGTGCGAGGCGCGCAGAGGAGTAGGAAGTTTCATCCCTCTACGCTAGAGGCATGGACCGACGATTGCTTTCGCAGGTGAGTCTCGACGAGGCCGCCGCGGCGACCCGCACGGGCGACATCTGGATCTTCCGCGGAGAGTCGACGGCGGACCGGGCCATCCAGACGCTGACCAACAGCCCGGTCAACCACGTCGGAATGTCGGTCGTGATCGACGACCTCCCGCCGCTGATGTGGCATGCGGAACTCGGTCACTCGCTGCAGGACATGTGGACCGGACGCTTCCAGCGTGGTGTCCAACTGCACGATCTGCGATCGGCCGTTCAGGTTTGGGGCGCCAAGTACGGGCAGCGTGGATGGTTGCGCCAGCTCGACCACGAGATCACCCGGGAGCAGGAAGACGCTCTGCTCGAGACGATCGCGCGGCTGGACGGTACGCCTTTCCCGTCGACGGCCAAGCTTGCTTCGCGCTGGTTCGGCGGCCGAATCCCGAAGCTGCGCAAGAAGTCCGACGTATCGGCAGTAGCCGTCGAGAGCGCCTACTGCGCCGAAGTGGTTGCCAAGACCTATGAAGCGATGGGTCTGCTCGTCGGTAATCGTCGTGTCAACTGGTTCGACCCGGGCAAGTTCTGGAGTGGAGATCAGTTGCCCCTCGCGCCGGGAGTTGCGCTCGGTGACGAGATCTCGGTATCACTGAGTGCACGTGACCTCGAGGCCGGACGCAATCCCGCCGGGTACTCACAAGGTTCGTGACGGCTCGGCGACGACGCGGCCGCCGACTTCGAGCCAACCTTCCGGAGAGAAGGTCGTGTGAAGGACCGATCCGCGTCCCTGGGTGATGAGCAATGATTTCCTCAATCGGTCCGTGATGCGCAGCGCTGCAGATCCGGTCGCCTCGTCCTCGGCGATTCCCATCACCGGTGCGAACATGCGTGCGCGGATGGCAGCTTCGAGCTTGTCCTGCCATGCCCACAGATACGAATGATCCGCCTCGTAGTCGGACGGATCTGCGTCGATGACGTCGTCCACCGTGTCCATCGGATAGATCGCGAATTCCGGTGCCCATTCGGCACGCGCGCGTACCCACGTCAAAGCGCCGGATTGGCGGACGTCGACACTGCCGGCAGGAACGTCGAGGGCGCTCACGCGACGGCCCTGTTCGCCCAGCCACCACGTGGCACCGACGGTCGGGTGTCCGGCGAAGGGGAGTTCTGCTGCCGGAGTGAAGATCTGGACCCGCGCACGCGAGGCGCCGTCATCCGGAACGTCGATGAAGATGGTCTCGCTGTAGTCGAGTTCCTTCGCGACGGCTTGTCGATCCGATTCTGCAACCGTGGACGCGTCGACGATTCCCAGCGGATTCCCGTGCTTGCCGTTCTCGTCCGTGAAGACCCGGACCACACTCACCTCGATACCCATCGGTCCACCCTAGCGCGCGAAAAGCCCTCCCCACCTTCACGGTGGGGAGGGCTCGTCGAACTGCACTCAGGTCCGAGTGATCAGACCTGTGCGGCAGAGAGGATCTCGTTGGCTTCGACAGCCTGTGCGACGCCCGCGACGATGGAACCGGCGCGGATCGCTTCGAAGATGACCTCGCGGTCGACACCTTCCTGGCGGAGGGTGTTCTCGTGAGCTTCGAGGCAGTGGTTGCAGCCGTTGATCGCGGACACTGCAAGCGACCACAATTCGAAGTCGGCCTTGTCGACGCCCGGGTTGCCGATGATGTTCATCCGCAGGCCGGCACGAAGGTCGTCGTACTTACCGTCGAGGTAGCCCTTGGTGCGGTAGAAGACGTTGTTCATGCCCATGATCGACGCTGCGCCGAGAGCGGCGTTGTATGCCTCTGCCGACAGGTTGTCGGCAGCCTCGGAAGCAATCTCCTTGAGCGTGGACGCAGACTTGGTGGCTGCGGCCGTTGCGAGGAGCGTTCCCCACAACTGCTGCTCGTTCAGGACCGTCGTGCGCGCAATGGAACTCAGGTTGAGCTTGAGGTCCTTCGCGTACTCGGGAAGCGAGTTCTTGAGGTTCTCGACGCTCATACTCAGACGCTCGCAGTCAGGAGCTCGCCGGCGTTGATGGTCGGGTCGCCCTTCTTCCAGTTGCATGCGCACAGCTCGTCGCTCTGGAGAGCGTCGAGGACGCGGAGAACCTCGTCGACGTTACGGCCGACGGAACCGGCTGTGACGGAGACGAACTGGATCTCGTTGTTGGGGTCGACGATGAACGTCGCGCGGTCTGCAACGCCGTCGGCGTTGAGGACGCCGGTGGCCTCGGCAAGCTCGCGCTTGAGGTCCGAGAGCATCGGGAAGGGGAGGGTCTTGAGCTCTTCGTGCTGTGCACGCCACTGGAAGTGCACGAACTCGTTGTCGACGGAAGCGCCGAGAACCTGAGCGTCACGGTCTGCGAACTCTTCGTTGAGCTTGCCGAATGCAGCAATCTCGGTGGGGCACACGAAGGTGAAGTCCTTGGGCCAGAAGAAGACGATGCGCCACTTGCCTGCGTAGTCGTCACTGGTGACGGTGGTGAAGTAGTCATCGGGCTGCTGGGCATCGACCTTGGACAGGTCGCCGCCGATGACAGCCGTGAGGTTGTAAGCGGGGAACTGGTCGCCGATTGTGAGCAGAGCCATGTGTCTCATTCTCCTACGTGTCTCGTGAACAGGAATTTCTTGCGCACACGATCCGGCTGTTCGGACTGTCACGGCCGAACGTGCTGGATCGAGAGGGTTTGTCACCGTCAGCGGGTCGGACGGTTTCGACTGGAGTGTCGAGGTTGTGACCGGCGCTTTTTGGTATGAGTCCATTCTGCATCAAACCGTTCAAAAGGTAAAGGTGATGGGTGGCACTACACTGATAGGCATGTCTGATCAGACTTATCAACCTTCCTTGTCACAGCTGCGTGCCTTTGTGTCGGTGGCCGAGTACCGGCACTTCGGTACTGCCGCAGCGCGTTCCGGTGTGAGCCAACCCACACTGTCGCAGGCGCTGGCAGCTCTCGAGGCGGGACTAGGGGTCAAACTGATCGAACGTAGTACGCGGCGCGTGCTCGTGACCGCGGACGGACAGCGCTTGCTCGGTCAGGCCAAGCAAATCCTCGAAGCTGCCGACGGTTTCGTCGCGAGCGCGGCCGGCTCCGGCGACTCTCTGACCGGACCGCTACGCATCGGGTTGATCCCGACCGTTGCGCCCTACATTCTTCCGGGGTTGTTGCCGGAGCTGCGCGAGAAGCTGCCGTCGTTGGCGCCGCAAATAGTCGAGGATCAAACGGCGCGCCTACTCGATGCACTGCGATCGGGAGCGCTCGACGTCGCGGTGTTGGCGCTTCCTGCCGGAACACCTGGCCTGGTGGAAGTTCCTGTGTACGAAGAGGATTTTGTGATGGTCGTGCCGAACGATCATTCCTTGGCCGGACGTGTCGATCTCACGGCGGACGTGCTCGACGCGCTGCCGTTGCTCTTGCTCGACGACGGCCACTGCCTGCGCGACCAGACGTTGGATCTGTGCCGTTCGGTAGACGCCCATCCGCTTGCCGGCGACACGCGGGCTACCTCTCTCGCGACAGTCGTGCAATGTGTGGCCGGGGGACTCGGGGTGACTTTGGTCCCGGAATCGGCTGTTGCCGTGGAGGTTCGACGCGGGGACTTGTCGACGGCGCATTTCGCTTCGCCGGCTCCAGGTCGCACGATCGGCGTCGTGTTCCGCTCGTCGAGTGGCCGAGCAGAAGGATTCCGTCAGCTGGCCGAGCTGGTCCGTTCGGTCAGCCCGACGGTTCCTCGATGACGTAACTCGTTCGACGTCGACGTGAAAGCTAGTCGAGAGAGCCTTCTTTCACGGCAATGACCGCTCCGGGATTGAGAATTCCCAGCGGGTCGAGCGCATCCTTGACCCTGCGATTGAGGGCCATGACGTCTTCACCCAACTGTGACGGCAGCCAGTCGCGCTTGAGTCGACCCACCCCGTGTTCGCCGGTGATCGTGCCGCCGAGCGCGATGGCGAGATCCATCACCCGTCCGAATGCGATCTGTGCGCGTTCGGACATGTCCGGGTCTGCGGGGTCGAAGACGATGAGCGGGTGGGTGTTTCCGTCTCCGGCGTGCGCTACCGTGCAGATCAGGACGTCGAGGTCGTTTGCGATGGCTTCGACCCCGGTTACCAGCTGGGGGAGTGCGCGCATGGGAACGCCCACGTCTTCGAGAAGCAGACTTCCCATCGCGAGCACGGCCGGGAACACCGCTCGCCGTGCCGCCGCAAAAGCGTCACCTTCGGCCTGGTCATCGGTGGCGAATACTTCGGTGGCTCCGTTGTTTTCGCACGCCTGAACAATCGTCTCGATTTCCAGCACGCCTGCCGCGCCGGGTGCGTCGGACTGCGCGAGCAGTAGTGCGTGAGCCTTGCGGTTCAGACCCATGCGTACCGAATCCTCGACAGCATTGATACTGGCGTGATCCATGAACTCGAGCATCGCCGGACGCATGTTGCTGGTGATCGCCAAGACCGCGTCGGCAGCTTCTTGTACCGAGTCGAACGACGCGACGACGGTTGATGCGGGCGGCTGCGCGGGAATCAAACGCAACGTGATTTCCGTGATGATGCCGAGAGTGCCCTCGCTGCCCACGAACAGTTTGGTGAGTGAGAGTCCGGCGACGTCCTTGAGAAGGGGACCTCCGAGGCTGACAGCTGTACCGTCCGCCAGCACGACCCGGAGTCCGAGAACGTAGTCGGTGGTAACTCCGTACTTGACGCAGCAGAGCCCGCCGGCGTTGGTGGCTGCATTGCCGCCGATGGAACAGATCTCGAAGGACGACGGGTCAGGTGGGTACCAGAGTCCGTGCTCTGCGGCGGCTTTCTTGACCTCCGCATTCATCAAGCCGGGCTGAGTAACCGCCACCCGGGCGACCGGGTCGATCGTGATCTGTCGCATTCGCTCGGTGCTGACCACGATGCAACCGTCGACGGCGCTGGATCCACCGGAAAGGCCCGAGCCGGCACCTCTGGGAACCACCGGAACGCGGTGGGCGGTTGCCCATCGCATCACGGTTTGGATGTCTTCGGTGCACGTAGCGCGAACCACGGCAGCGGGATGGCCGGCGGTCGGGTCGGCGGCCCAGTCCTGGCGGTAGCCCGCGGTCACATCCGGATCCAGCAGGACGGCTCCCTCGGGGAGTGCCGCTACCAATTCGTCGAGGGCTGAAGAACTCGCGGGAGTCATACTCTCATCATGCTCGACGGAGTTCGACGATGCGCCAATTCGCGAGACCACAGCCCGAGTCTGTCGCGCCTGATCAGTTCAGCATTGTCCGGCAGCGATCCTCCGAGTTGCCAGTTGAAGCCCTAGCGGCCCTTCTGCTTTCCGGAGAACCGGCCACCCGAACTCTTGGTCCCACCGGACTTGCCGCTGCCTGATTTGCCGCCCGCCTTGGCCTTACCGGAACCGGCGTTGCGTCCGGATATGTTCTTTGCGGTGCCGGCGCCCTTAGCTTTCTGCCCGTTCTTGGCAGCTTCTGCGCGACGCTCGCGGGCCGCGATCTTGGCCTTGACGGAGCCCTTGATCTTCTCCGCCGGCTCACCGTTTCGGCCGCGGGAACTCTGCGCCGTTCGGCCCCGCACGATGCCGATCAGTTCCTCGACCAGATCTGTGGTCTTGGACTCCATCCATGCCAAAGCCACAGGAGCCTCGGGCGCACCGTCCACCGGACGGAAGGTCAGGTCCTTGCGATGGTGGAACCGCGCCAGCGAATGGGGAACCACGACAACTCCGACGCCGGCGGCCACCAACTCGATGGCGTCGGCGATGGTCGCGGGTCGCTCGGCGGCGGTCTTTCCGGGACGGGTCGGCCAGTCGAGTCTGTCGTCGAGAGGATCGAGCACTATCTCGTCGGCCAGATCGTCGACGGAAATCTGATCGACAGTAGTGAATACGTGATCTTTCGGTACCACCACCACCGGGGTTTCCGCGTACAGCGAGATGGCGCTGATGCCGGTCCGGTCGATCGGCAGTCGAACCAACCCTGCATCTGCTTCACCGGCGCGAAGTGCAGCTTCGAGTTCGAGAACCGGGAACTGAACAAGTTCCAGACGCACCTCGGGGAGCCGCTCGTGCCACACCCGGACCCACTTGGTGGGCGTCACCCCCGGGGCGTACGCGAGTCGAAAAATTGCCTGACTATCCGCGTCTGTCACCAGGCAAGGCTACCGCCTTGGTAAAAGCACCCGTATCGGCTGGTTACTCTTGTTGCATGACGTCGAACAAAACTCCCCAGACGATGAAGCCGACGACGGCTGCCAAGAAGCTGGGTGTGTACCTGGAAGCAACACCTGCGCAGTTCCAGGAAGGCGACGTGACTCGTGACGAGCTGACCGCTCTGCAGACCGATCCGCCGGAGTGGCTGCTGGAGCTGCGACGCACCGGACCGCACCCTCGCCCGGTCATCGCCGCCAAGCTGGGCGTATCGATCGCCGGGCTGGCCCGCGGCGGCGTCGAAGAAGCACTCACCACGGATCAGATCGCCGCACTCCTCGAAGAGAAGCCCGAATGGCTCGAAAAGGAACGCGCTGTTCAGGCCGAGGTGCGGGCCGAGAACGTTCGCATCAAGGAAAAGCGCGCTGCTCGCCGCAACCAGCCGCGGAAGGCTCGAAGGGGCTGACGCCCCCTGTGCGCCTTTTTGGTAGCGCCGACTACCAGAAAGGCGCACAGGCGCTAGCCTTCTACGACGCTCAGCTCGTCGAACACGATTTCACCCGCGGCATCCGATTCCGGGATGTCGACGACGGTAAGCAGTGCCCATCCGTGATCGCCCTCCGGATCCTCGAGCACCTGCCGCACCCGCCAGAACTCACCCTCTTCGGTGACCTGGAAGAGCGCCGGCCCGCGCGCCGATGGCCCGGTTCCGATTGTTGCGTACTCCTCGAAGTACGGGAGTAGTTGCTCCTCCCACTCGGCGGCGTCGATACCGTCCTCGAGGTTTTCCAGCTCATTCCACTGCCGACGCGACGCGAGGTCGATGCGTCGGAACATCGCATTGCGCACCATGACGCGGAATGCGCGCGGGTTCGCCGAGATGGGACGGGGAATGTCGGCGCCGAACGCAACCTCTTCCGTGTCTGCCTCGGCTCCGGGGTCGGTGAGTGACTCCCATTCGTCGAGCAGGCTCGAGTCGACCTGACGGATCAGCTCACCCAACCACTCGATGATGTCTTCGAGTTCCTCGGTGCGCGCTTCCGTCGGGACGGTCTGTCGCAGCGCGCGGTAGGCGTCGGCGAGGTAGCGCAGGACGAGGCCCTCGGACCGGGTGAGTCCGTAATGGCTGATCAACTCGGCAAACGTCATGGCGCGTTCGATCATGTCGCGCACCACGGACTTGGGGGAGAGGGCGAACTCGGTGATCCACGGGTGGCCACCCCGGTACATTTCGAAAGCCGGGAACAGCAAGTCCGACAACGGTTTCGGCCACGTAACCTCTTCGAGGAGTTCCATGCGCTCCTCGTACTCGATGCCGTCGGCCTTCATCTGCGCAACCGCTTCGCCACGAGCGAAGTGCTGCTGCGCCATCAGAACCTGACGCGGATCGTCGAGCGTCGACTCGATGATCGAGACGACATCGAGTGCGTAACTGTCGGATTCGACGTCGAGAAGTTCGAATGCCGCCAAGGCGAACGGTGAGAGTGGCTGGTTCAAGGCGAAGTCGCGTTGCAGGTCCATCGTCAACCGAGCCATGCGGCCGTACTCGTCGGGTTCGTCGAGGCGTTCCACGATGCCGGCGCTGAGCAATCCGCGATACAGCGAGATCGCTTTGAGGATGTGCTTGCGCTGCGCCGGACGCGATTCGTGGTTGTCCTCCAACAGGTGCCGCATCGCGTCGAAGCAGTTACCCGGGCGGGCAATGACATTGAGCAGCATCGAGTTGCTGACCGAGAATCGCGACACCAACGGCTCGGGCGATGCGGCGACCAAGCGATCGAACGTCGCTTCGCTCCAGGACACAAACCCCTCGGGAGCCTTCTTGCGTTGAATCTTTTTGATCTTCTTCGGATCGTCGCCGGCCTTGGCGACTGCCCGCAGATTCTCTACTTCGTGTTCCGGTGCCTGGACGACGACGGTGCCCATCGTGTCGTAGCCTGCACGACCCGCGCGACCGGCGATCTGATGGAACTCGCGGGCTTTCAGATGCCGAGTACGGACGCCGTCGTACTTGGCCAGACCCGTGAGCAGCACCGTGCGGATCGGGACGTTGATGCCGACGCCGAGGGTGTCGGTACCGCAAATCACCTTGAGAAGCCCGTCCTGTGCGAGAACTTCGATGAGCCGTCGGTACTTGGGCAGCATGCCCGCATGGTGTACGCCGATGCCGTGCCGGACCAGGCGGGAGAGTGTTTTTCCGAACCCGGTGGTGAAGCGGAAACCACCCAGCGCCTCGGCGATCGCTTCCTTCTCTTCTTTGGAACAGAAGTTGACGCTCGTCAGTGCCTGGGCGCGTTCGAGGGCGGCGGCCTGCGTGAAATGCACGATGTAGACGGGGGACTGGTTGGTGGTCACCAGATCTTCGATGGTTTCGCCGACCGGCGTGGTCGCGTACGAGAACATCAGCGGCACGGGGCGTTCTGTGCCGGAGACGACGGTGGTGGGTTTCCCGGTACGGCGCGTCAGATCTTCGGAGAAGAAGTCGACTTCACCGAGAGTTGCCGACATCAACAGGAACTGGGCGTGCGGCAACTCGATGAGCGGAACCTGCCACGCCCAACCTCGATCGGGTTCGGAGTAGAAGTGGAACTCGTCCATCACGACCTGGCCGATATCGGAGTTCGGGCCCTCGCGCAGTGCAAGATTCGCGACGATTTCGGCCGTCGCACAAATGATCGGCGCCGACGAGTTCACGGCGGCGTCGCCGGTCATCATGCCGACGTTCTCGGCACCGAAGACCTCACACAGTGCAAAGAACTTCTCGCTCACGAGCGCCTTGATCGGCGCTGTGTAGTACGTGCGCTTGCCGAGCGACATCGCATAGAAATGCGCGCCGATCGCCACCATCGACTTGCCTGACCCGGTCGGCGTCGCAAGGATCACGTTTGCACCCGAGACCAACTCCATGACGGCCTCTTCTTGGGCCGGGTAGAGCGTCAAACCTCGTTCGATGGTCCACGAAGAGAAGGCGTCGAAAACGGAATCAGGATCCGCGTTGTCGGGGAGAAGTTCCGTCAGCAGCACTCGTACAGGCTAGCCGCAACCGTGGATCAGGTTGCGCTTCGCTCGTCCGAGCCCATGGCGTCGAGCACCGCCATGCGGGTGGACGACGTTCCGGTGATGGTGTTCTCGCCGACCCCGGAGATCAGCATGTGGCGCCAGCGAGCCTCGTCGAAGACGAGTGGTGCGGTGCTGGAAAGAAAATCTTCGACGATCTGCAGGAAACGCATCGGATCGTCGCGGAACGGGAAGTGGCCCGAGCCGCGGAAGACTTCGAGGCGTGAGTTCGGCATCGCCGCGTGCGCGAGGTGAGCGTGGGAGACGGGAATGACGGAGTCGTCGTCGCCCCAGATCAGTTGAACCGGCAGATTCTCGGTCAGATAACAGCGGTCGAGCATCGTGACGACCTGTCCGCGCCAGTCCACGACGGCCCGCAGCGTACGAAGGTAGGCCTCGTAGGCAGTGGGGTCGGGGAGATCAGCGAGCACGCGAATCAGGTCCGGTGTGTCGTGCAACATGGTGCCGGGACGCAAATTTGAACCGTGAACTACGCCGGCAAGGTTCCCGGCCATCCGGACGAGCGGCATCGCACCAGGTATCCGGAGCAGCTTTACCACCTCGTTGACCACCGGAACGGACATGAGCCGCAGCAGCGGGTGGACGTCCTTGGTGACGCCACCGGCTGAGACCAGCACGAGGCGATCCACCATGTGTGGGAATTGGTAGGAGAACTGCATCGCTACGCCGCCGCCGAGCGAGTGCCCGATGACGGTGACGTGCTCGATGCCGAGCGTCGACAGAAGATCCCGCATGCCGTTGGCGTACGCGGCTACCGAGTAATCCGCGCGTGGCTTGTCGGAACGGCCGTGACCCAACAGGTCAGGTGCGATGACCGTGTACTTCTTGGCGAGGTGGGGAATGATCTCGGTCCACGTCGACGAGTTGTCGCCGATTCCGTGCAGGAGCAGTACTGCCGGACCCTCGCCGGCTATCCGAAATGCGCGTCGGTAGCCGTGAATCGTCCGGAACATCATCCGCGGTTCCTCGTCGGGGACCGGTCGGAGCTGACGGTTCCGTGGTCTGCTCATGTCGCCTCCTGGCTCGGCGTGTGACCACGTTGACTGTCTGCTCCAGTTGTTGAGCCGTCAACGAAAATCACACAGAGTTTGAGGCTATCCGACGGATGTGTCCTGAACAACAGCCCAGGTAACGGAGGGGTTGCGGAATGCGCACAATGTCGAATTATGCGCCCCGCCCGTCACATTTTCGTCAGTTGTCGCCTCGATCGAGGTCTCCAGCTGAGCCGAAGTCGTCATTTCCTGCCTGTTCGGCCAGGAACTTTTCGAACTCTGCGCCGATCTCGTCACCGCTGGGAAGGTCGGCCTCGCCGGCCAGAAGGGACGACTGTTGTTCCTGAGCGGCGACAAAAGTGTCGTATTGACGCTCCAAAGCGTGGACTACAGTCTGAACTTCTTCGTTCCCGGCTATGTGCTCGTTAACCTGTTCCCGAACGCGCGCCGCGGCCTCACCCAGTGCAACCAACGGCAACTCCAGATCCGAAACCTCGGAAACGTTTTCGAGCAAAGTTTCTGCGGCGCCCGGGTAGTCCGTTTGCGCGAGGTAGTGGGGGACATGCACCGAAAAGCCCATCGCCTCGTGCCCGTGCTGAGACATACGAAGCTCGAGCAGTGATGATGCGCTGCCGGGAACCTGCAGTTCACCTGACCAACGCTGATGGTCCTGGATCAGGTCCTTGTTGGTCGAATGTGCTGTCACGCCGAGCGGTCGGGTGTGCGGGATTGCCATCGGAATCGCGTTGAGCCCGATGGTTCGACGCACTCCCAACTGTTCGGACAACAGACGAACGGCTGTGGTGAACCGCTCCCACTTGAGGTCCGGTTCCATCCCGGCAAGCAGCAGGAACGGCGTGCCGGCCGTATCGCGCAGTGCGTACAGATTGAGCGCCGGAGCGTCGTAGTCGGAGAAATGATCGGCCTTGAACGTCATCGTTGGTCGACGTGAGCGGTAGTCGATCAGCTCGTCGACAGCAAACGACGCGACAAGCTCGGTCTCGAGGCTTTCGCGCAGATGCGTCGTCGCCAACTTCACGGCGTGACCGGCGTCGGAGTAACCCTCGAGTCCGTGAATCAGGATCGGTCCCTGGCCGTCGGCAGCCGCCAACTGGGGCGCCGGAAATTCCAGCTCGTACATCCTCGACTGTTCGTCCATCGCAGTCCCCTTCGCTCTTCGGTCTTGATCTCAAGTGTCCACTATCGGCGCACGCTCGACAGCATCGGAGTCAGGTGCCCGACAGCACTGGATCAGACGTTCATCGGTAAGAACACCGAGTCGGTGACCGATCATTCCCGATCCGACGAGACGGGCGTTCGCCGAGAGCGAAGCCGAGCGGTATCTTTCGACACTTGGCCTGGGCGTTCGCTAGATGTCGGGTGCGCGGCTTCGGACATGGCAGAGTGGAACACAAGGTCGGCACGGCTGATTTGTCCGAAATGGATTGGTCGATTGTCGGGATCGGTCGAGTGCGGAGGCTTACATGCGGGTGTGTCCACGATCGTCCAGGCGAGTGGCCGCATGCTCACTTGCTGCGGTGGCCGCCGTTGCACTACTCGCGGGCTGCTCCGGGTCGGTCCAAGGAGCACCCGTTCCGGACTCCGCGCCGGCGACTGCCGGTGCGACCGACAGCGGCACGGCGGCGCCGAGTACGACGGCTGCACCCAAATCCTCGACGCCGAAATCCACCTCTCCGAAAACGGCGGCACCGCTGTCCGAACTGCTGCTGACTCCCGAGGAATTCCCCGAGCCCTTCGGCGCTGTTGTGCTGCCCCCGCAGGCCGTTCCGATGGCAGCGCCGGATCTAGTCGGCGTCCCGCGCGGTGCCACCGTCGATCCGTCCGAATGTGAGCCACCGGAACAGGATTACGGTCCGAACGGGACCGTGATGGCGGTCGGGACCGACAACGCGACGAGGGCAACGATTTCGGTTGAACTCACGAAGGTCGATGCACCACTGGACGAGTTGGAAGCGCAAACTCGGCAGTGCCCGTCCATGACTGTCACTGCGAACGGCGTCACTACGGCAGTGACGACGGAAATTCTTCCGCCGTCGCCGATCGATGCCGACAAGACGATGTCACTTCGCCGCACTGTCGTGTCCCCCAAGGCCACAGCCGGTGATCAGACGATGCTGACCTTGATCGCGCAGGTCGGCGACGTACGGGTGGCGACAACACTGATGACGTTCGGTTCTGCGACGCCCTCGACGGCACCGCTGGATCAAGCGTTCACCGCAGCCGTGCAGAAGGTCAAAGCAGGCAAGTGATTTCACAGCACACAGGTCCGACAAGTAGCGGAGCTGCTCGGTGCGGCGCGGTACTTGGTCCCCAACAAATGCGGTAATCCACAGACGAGTTGGACGCAGCTGTTTTCCCTGCTCGAGCAGACGGTCGGGTCAGGGTGATCAGCGACGGTGTGTGCATGACGACATCACCTCTTCCGGGAGAATTCGAATTCTCCGACGACGACCTTGCCGCCCTTCTCGGATGCGTCGAACGCGTCTCCGATCCAGGCGAATTGATCGCGGCAATACCCGCACTCCTGGGCTTCCATCCGTCCAACTCTGTGGTTGCGCTGTCTCTGATGGGCGCCTCCGCCTCGACGCTCGGACCAGTGATGCGGCACGACTACTTTCCCAGTGTCAGGGGAAAGCCCGCGAGGCAGATGAGCGCGGCGCTGCGCCAGTTCGCCGCCGTCTGTGACGGGGAAGGCGCGCGTGCGGTCGTTCTCGTGGTGATCACCGATTGCTCGGCGGCTGAAACTCTGATCGATGAAACCATCGAGCTGGCCGAGGTATTCGAAGACATGCTCGGCGGAACCTGCGTCGAGCTGGCCGACGTATTGTGCACGGCCGCAATAGAATCTGGCCAGCCGTGGACGAGCGTCATGCGTTCGATTCACCGCGGCACCCTGCCAGACCCGGCATCTTCGTCGGTTGCAGCAGCACAGGTGTTGGGCGGGAGGGTCATTCGCCGTTCGCGTGAGGAACTGGTCCGGTGGGTACACGGCGCCGCTCGCAATCACGACACGATTGCCCGACTGATCGCGAGCCGACGAGAGTCGAGCGCGCACAGTGGAGGACCGAGCGGTGAAACCGCAGTTCAGCGCCGGATCGATCTGGTGTTGGAACATGTCCGCCGTGTCGAGGCAGGCGCTCACTGCCCTGACCCGCAGGAATGCGCCGATCTGGTGGTCGCTTTGACGGACGTACGCGTGCGCGACGTGGTGCTGGGATTGGCGATCACGTCGGTTGCGGCACATGCTGAGCAATTGTGGCTCGTGCTCACCCATGAAGTACCGTCGCCCGAACGAGCTTGGCCGGCAACACTTCTCGGCTTCTTTGCATACGTGCGTGGCGACGGCCCTCTGGCAGGTGTTGCGCTGTCGGCCGCACTGTCGGCCGATTCGGAACACACCTTGGCGGGATTGCTGGATCTATCGCTGCAATCCGGTATGCGCCCCGACGGAATCCGTGACCTCGCGGCCGTCGGATTGTCCATCGGGGAATCGCTCGGAATCACCGGCTTGCCGCCGGCACTGCCGAATGGAAGCTAGCGAGCAGCGTGTGAGCGGTCGCCCAGATCCTGGAGGAACTGCCATGCGTCGGCGACGATGACGTCGAGATCGGTACGCGTGGGCGTCCAACCCAACTCGGCAATCGCCTTGTCGCTCGATGCGATCAGTACCGCCGGATCACCCAGCCGCCGTGACGCGTCCTCGACGTTGATCGGCAGGCCGGTGACCCGCGCACAGGCGGCGATCACCTCGCGCACGCTGAAGCCGGCACCGCTTCCGAGGTTGTAGATGCGGTGCTCGCCGGGAACCGAGGATTCGAGCGCCAGTAGATGTGCTTCGGCGAGGTCCAGCACGTGGATGTAGTCGCGTACCGCGGTTCCGTCCGGCGTGGGCCAGTCGGTTCCGAAGACCGAGATCTTGTCCCGCTGTTCGAGCGCGACCTGCAGGACGAGTGGAATCAGGTGGGTTTCGATCACCCGGTTCTCGCCGGCGGACTTGTACGCACCTGCGACGTTGAAGTAGCGCAAGCTCGTCGCACCGAGGCCGTGGGCGATCGAGTACGAGGTGATCGCATGATCGATCGCGAGCTTGGTCGCGCCGTACGGATTGGTGGGGCGGGTCGGAGCGGTCTCCACGATGGGGGACTGCTCCGGTTCGCCGTACGTAGCGGCGGTGGACGAGAACACGAGGCGCGGAGTACCGGAGACACGGATCGCCTCGAGCAACTCGATGGTCGTGACGACGTTTCCGCGCCAGTACTTTTCGGGGTGCAGCACCGATTCGCCGACCAGCGACTGCGCCGCGAAGTGAAGCACACCGTCGAAAACCGGTGAACCCGCACTGCCGAGGACGTCGGCAGCAAGCGCTCCCACGTCTCCTTCGATGAACTCGGCACCGGCAGGCACCGCGTCGGCATTTCCGGTGGAGAGGTCGTCGATGACGACAACCTCGTGTCCACGCTCGAGCAACACAGTGCTGCACACACTGCCGACGTAACCGGCGCCGCCGGTGACCAGGAGTTTCATCTACTTCCTCAGACCTGCTTGACCTGAACGGCGTGAGCCATTTCCTCGGACAGGTCGAACCCGCTGTGACCCGGCACGATGATCGTCACCGAGCCCGGACGGGTTTCGACCGTCACCCTGGCGTCGGGAACGACGCCGGCGTCACGCAGCTGCGCGATCACCTCGGGATCGGACTGCACGTGCTCGGCCAGTCGCCGAACGACCACAGCTGTCTGTGCGCCGTGCGGAATATCGGTCAGGCGCACCAATGTTTCGGTGGTGGCAACCGGGCCGTCGAGTCCCAACTGGTCCAAGCCCGGAATCGGGTTGCCGTAGGGCGACGTCGTGGGGTTGTTCAGAACGACGACGAGCCGACGCTCGACCTCCTCGCTCATCACGTGCTCCCAACGGCATGCCTCGGCATGTACGTCTTCCCATTTGAGACCGATGACGTCCACCAGCAGGCGCTCTGCCAACCGGTGCTTACGCATGACAGAGATCGCGAGATCGCGACCCTTGTCGGTGAGTTCCAGATGTCGATCGCCGGCGACCATCAGCAAGCCGTCACGCTCCATACGCGCAACAGTCTGGCTGACGGTGGGTCCGCTCTGTTCGAGCCGTTCGGCGATCCGCGCCCGGAGTGGGACTACGCCCTCTTCTTCCAAGTCGTAGATCGTCCGGAGATACATCTCCGTGGTGTCGACTAGATCCTTCACACTCAACCCCTTCGTCAGTTGATCATTCTACCGTTCAGTTCGTGGTTCCGGTGCCGCCTCCACCGCGGCGAGTCCAGCGCGTGTCCGAATTGGATTCGTGTCACTCGATCTCGGTCTCCGAAGCGGGCCACGAGTGTGGTGTGCAGCACGAAACGAGAAGGAAGTAGCGTGATCCCATGACCGCGTCGATCAGATCTGACGGGGACCCCGCGGCGTCTCGAGCGAATCGAGTCGTGGTGTGGAGTCCGGAGTACCTGAGCTATCGGTGGAGCGCCGATCACCCGATGAACCCCACTCGCCTCGATCTCACGATGGCACTCTCGCGAAGCCTCGGACTTCTCGAGGGCGTCGAATTTCTCGAACCGAGTGCCGCGTCCGATGCCGACCTCCTCAGAATCCACACACCGGCATATCTTGCAGCGGTCAAAGACGCGGGTAACTCTGCGAACAACGGTGTGAGCGGCCAGGATGTTCCCCACGGGCTCGGTACCGAGGACAACCCGGTCTTCCCGCACATGCACGAAGCCAGTGCGATCCTCGCCGGCGGCTCGCTGGCCGCAGCGCAGGAAATCGCTTCGGGACGTACGAGGCGCGCGGTCAGCATCGGCGGCGGCATGCACCACGCGATGGCGGATTGGGCCTCTGGATTCTGCGTCTACAACGATGCGGCGGTTGCGATTTCGTGGCTGCTCGACAACGGCTACGACCGCATCGCCTACATCGACGTCGACGCTCACCACGGCGACGGAGTGCAACATGCGTTCCTCGGGGACCCGCGGGTGCTCACGGTCTCGCTGCATCAGCACCCGGCAACCTTGTGGCCGAACACCGGATGGTCGAGCGAGGTCGGCGACGGGGCCGCCGAAGGTACGGCGGTGAACATCCCGGTGCTGCCCGGAACCGTCGACGCGTTGTGGCTGCGTGCATTTCACGCCGTCGTCCCGGGAGCCATTGCAGCCTTCCGCCCGCAGATCATCATCAGCCAGTGCGGAGTCGACTCGCACCGCGAGGACCCGCTCGCGGATCTCGCCCTCACCGTCGACGGTCAGCGCGCCGCGTTTTTGGCGATGCGTGACCTCGCCGACCGCTACTCCGAGGGGCGGTGGCTGGCAGTCGGAGGCGGGGGATACGGACTGGTGCGCGTCGTGCCGAGGGCATGGACTCACTTGATCGCTGCAGCGCTCGATCGCGAGATCGACGTCGACACCGCTGTCCCGGAAGACTGGAAGGAATCGACGAAGCTGCGAGCGCCGAGCGTCGACCTCCCGCCGACCATGGGGGACGGCGGCGATGTCGCCTACACGCCGTGGGACGGCCCGGGTGGTACACCGGAGACAGGTGTCGCCTCGGTGGACCGTGCACTCACCCGTATCGACTCGGCGATCATCGCGACACGTCGCGCTTCGTTCCCGCTACTCGGACTCGACCCGGAGGATCCCCGTGACTGAACAGTCCGATACCGAAGCTGCAGGCGGCGAGGCGAGCGGCCAGGCGCCGAAGACCGACCCCGCTCACACCTATCCCCATTCCTGGGTAGTCGATGTTCTCGCCTCCGACGGCGGAGCGGTGGCGTTGCGACCCATCGTTCCCGAAGACGCGGACAAGCTCGTCGAATTCCACGGCAAACTCTCCGAGCGCACCCGGTATCTGCGCTACTTCGGCCCGTACCCCACGATGTCGGCGCGCGACGTCAAGAACTTCACGACGGTCGACCACCACAACCGCGTGGCGTTCGTGATGATGCTCGGCGACGAGATCATCGCGGTGGGTCGATACGAGCGACTGCTCGACGTCGGTGACGGAAAGTCTGCCGAGGTCGCCTTCGTCGTCGCCGACGCACACCAGGGGCGCGGCCTCGGCCCGATCCTGCTCGAGTACCTGGCAGCGGCAGCGGCCGAGAACGGTCTGACGATGTTCGTCGCCGAGGTCCTCTCCGAGAACCGCAACATGGTGACGGTGTTCCGTGAGGCGGGGTATCAGGTGAGCCGCTCTTTCGACGGTGGCGTGCTGAGACTCGAATTCGCGATCGACCCGACGGAAGCGCTTGTTTCAGTACGCAATTCGCGTGAGCGGGCAGCTGAGGCCCGCAGCATGGGAAACGTGCTCAGCCCGCGATCGGTGGCGGTGATCGGCGCATCAGCGGACCCGGCCAAAGTGGGTAACGCGGTGTTGACCAACCTGCTGCGCGGCGGATTCACCGGACCGGTCTATCCCGTCAACGCGGAGCATCGTTCGGTACACGGCGTTCGGGCATATCCGACGGTTCGTGACATCCCCGACGACGTCGATCTCGCCGTCGTGGCTGTACCTGCAGAATCGATCAATTCGGTACTCGACGACTGCCTCGACAAGGGCGTCAAAGCGCTGGTGGTCGTCTCGTCGGGCTTCAGTGAGAGTGGTCCGGACGGGCGCTCGTCCGAACGCAAACTGGTCCATGCAGCGCGCGCTCACGGTATGCGCCTCATCGGCCCGAATGCGCTGGGTGTCGCGAACAACGACCCGGCGATTTCGTTGAATGCGACGCTCGCGCCGGTCTTGCCGGTGGCAGGCAACGTCGGCTTCTTCTGTCAGTCCGGCGCGCTCGGTATCGCCATTCTCGACGAAGCCGCGCGCAGCCGAATCGGATTGTCCGCCTTCGTTTCCGCCGGTAACCGTGCGGACGTCTCGGGTAACGACCTTCTGCAGTACTGGGATTCCGACCAGTCCACCGAAGTGGTCCTTCTCTATCTGGAGAGCTTCGGCAACCCACGGAAGTTCTCTCGCATCGCGCGTCGAGTTGCGCGGAAGAAGCCGATCGTCGCAGTGAAGAGCGGTCGGCACGCGGTTCCGCCGGTGCTCGCCGCCACCGGAGTCGAGATCGACGATTCGATCGTCCGCGCCCTCTTCGAACAGGCGGGCGTCATTCAGGTCGGGTCCATTTCACAATTGTTCGACTGCGCCTTGCTCTTCGGATACCAACCGTTGCCCGCCGGCCCCCGGCTTGCGGTCATCGGCAACTCGACCGCGCTCGGTGTCCTTGCTGCGGACGCGGCCCGCAGTGAAGGTCTGCAGGTCAGCGACCCGGTCGACCTCGGCGCCCAGGCGAGTCCGGAACTGTTCGCCACTGCCGTGCGCGACGCTTTGGCGTCGTTCGACGTCGATGCCGTCATTGCCGTCTTCGTTCCTCCGGTCGCCATTCCGGTCGAGCCGTTCGCGAAAGCACTCAAGGACGCCGTCGCAGGCTCGGACAAGCCGATTCTCACCACGTTCCTCGCAGCTGAGGGTGTGCCGGACGTCCTGGCGGTTCGTGACGAAGTCGGTAACCCGACCCGCGGTTCGGTGCCGTCCTACCCGGGGCCGGAGCGTGCCGCCCTGGCGTTGGCGAGGGCTTGGCGATATGCGGAGTGGCGCAGCAAGCCTGCGTCGAAGGTGGTTCGCCCCGTGGGTATCGACTCCGAGCGAGCCCAGAAGATGGTGGCAGATTGGCTTGAAAACTCTCCTGGCCGTTGGCTTTCAGATGTGGAAGCGGCGGCGCTGCTCGAGTGTTACGGGGTCGCCGTCGTCGAATTCCGTTCGGTCCTGAGCGAAGACGAAGCAGTAGAGGCAGCGGATGCTGTCGGCTACCCGGTCGCGGTCAAGGCAACCGGCGAAATGTGGCGACACCGACCGGATCTGGGCGGCGTCAGGCTGGATCTGAGTGGACCGGAATCGGTGCGCCTCGCTTACCGAGATCTTGCGGCCGCGTCGGGTGAACCGCTGCTGCACGTGCAGAAAATGGCAACCAAGGGCATCGGATGTGTGGTTGGTGTCCAAGACGACCCGTCGTTCGGTTCGCTGATCTCGTTCGGGCTTGCCGGTGTGATCTCCGATCTCCTCGGTGACCGTGCCTATCGCGTACTGCCTCTCACCGAGGACGCTGCTACGGAATTGATCGACGCGCCCAAGGCCGCGCCGCTTCTCTCCGGATACCGCAACGCCGTTCCGGTCAACAAGGGTGCGTTGGTTGATCTGGTTCAGCGCATCTCGGCGCTGGCCGACGACATTCCCGAAGTCCGCGAACTGGCCTGTGAGCCGGTACTCGCTTCGGCTACCGGCGCGGAGATCACCGATTCACGTGTCCGAATCGGACCTGAGCCGAGCGCAATCGACCTGGGGCCCAGGCGGCTGCGGTAGACACAGTGAACAACACCGGCCACCGCACATTCCCGAGGGGGAGGGAAGTAGCGGTGGCCGGTGCTTTGTGCGGTGCGTCAGCGCGAGTGGTGTGGCGCGCTGACGCACGTGCTGTGTTGTTTGATCAGCTCGCGTAGGACCGCAATTTCTCGGCGCGATCGCCGACGCGGAGCTTGCCCATGACCTCACGCTCGATCTGACGAACCCGCTCACGCGAGAGGCCGAAGAGCTTACCGATCTGATCGAGGGTGCGGGGCTGGCCGTCGTCGAGACCGTAGCGAAGTCGGATGACCTGCTGCTCCCGCTCGTCGAGCGTCCCGAGCACGCTGCGCACATCGCTGTGCAGCAGACCGGCGATGACGGCGTTCTCGGCCGAGGTCGCCTCGGAATCTTCGATGAAATCGCCCAAGGGCGCTTCTTCGTCGTTGCCCACAGGCATGTCCAGGCTTACCGGGTCGCGGCTGTGGTCGAGCAGGTCGGCAATCTTGTGCGCCGGGATGCCCGACTCTTCGGCCAACTCGTCGTCCGTGGCTTCTCGCCCGAGCTGCTGGTGCAGTTCGCGCTTGATGCGGGCGAGCTTGTTGACCTGCTCCACGAGGTGGACTGGGAGCCGGATGGTGCGGCTCTGATCAGCCATTCCGCGGGTGATCGCCTGACGGATCCACCAGGTGGCGTACGTCGAGAACTTGAAGCCCTTGGCGTAGTCGAACTTCTCCATTGCACGGATGAGTCCGAGGTTGCCTTCTTGAATCAGATCGAGGAGCGGCATGCCGCGGCCGGTGTAGCGCTTGGCCAGCGACACGACGAGTCGCAGGTTCGCTTCCAGGAGGTGGCTACGTGCCGACTGTCCCTCGCGAACGATCGTTGCGAGATCCCTCTTCTTGGCGACTGTCAGGCGCTTTCCCGTGGCAAGGACGTGGCTGGCGTACAGCCCCGCTTCGATTCGCTTCGCCAGTTCGACCTCGTCTGCTGCTGTCAGCAGTGCGGTACGACCGATCCCGTTCAGGTAGACGCGGACCAGGTCTGCGGCCGGGCTCTGGGCGTCCAGATCTGCGGCGCTCGGACGAATGCGAGTAGTGGTGCTGGGGCTTGTCATGACTTGCCTCCCTATCGGCGGTCTCTCACACAGTTCAACGTGTGAGAGTTCCGGGAAAGTTCCCGTGCCGATTTCCGCTAAATCGCCGTGACCTGCAGTTATTTCCCAGTCGTCCTGAGAAGTTGCTGAGAACACAAAAATCTGCAACTCACCGGGAACTCAGTTCGTGACGGGAAGCACCAACCCGTGTCGAACCAGCGAGACCATCATTGTGACGACGGCCTCACGTAGCTGGTCCGGGTCTTCGCCGTTCGCCGCGGCAAGAAGTTCGATCAATTCGTCGACCACCAGTCCATCCGCTCGGAGTCCGGCCAACAGCGCAGCACCGAGCTCGTCGATCTCGTGCTGCCAGTGCGGTCCGTTGCCGCGGTGCACGCGCGTGACCACTTGTTGCCATCCCTCGTCACCGGGGAGGTAGACGCGTTCGAGAGCCGTGTCCGGATCGAGGACGAAGCGTTCCTCGAGGACGTCGTGTTCACGCAACCAGGCAAGACGGTCGAAGTATGCGAGCGCCTCGGCCCCGAGCGGGTCCGAGAAGCCGTGCATGAGGTCCTCGGCCATCAGGTCGGTGGGGGAGTCGGTGCGGCGAAGAAACACGAAACCGAAGCCGACGCCCTCGACATCGGCTTCTTCGAGGTGATCCAGCCAGGCGTTTGCTCTCGATGCCGTTTCCGGATCTCGAGGATCCTGCCCGCCGTCCTTGAGCCACGTGCCGACGTACAGAGCCGGATCCGCGACATCGCGCTGGACCACCCAGGCATCGACGCCGTGGGCCGGCAGCCACGACGCGATCCGCGACCGCCAGTCCTGCCCTTCGACGTGCACCCAGGACGCCAGCAGAGCTGCCGTGCCGCCGGGGTTCAGGTAGTCGATCGATTGCGAGATCATCAATTCGCTCGCACCGTCGAGATCGAGGCCGGAATCGCGGTACGTGTGATGGACGCGTGCCTCGCCGACGACAAACGGCGGATTGGCGACCACCTGGTCGAAGGTTCGACCCTCGACGGGTTCGAACCAGGACCCTTGAAGGAGTTCGACGTCCAGTCCGTTGAGGGCCATGGTTGCTGCCGTGAGGTCGACAGCGCGTTGATTGATGTCGGTTGCGGTGACCGAATCGGCGTACGTGTTCGCGTGCAGGGCTTGGATGCCGCATCCGGTACCGAGGTCGAGCACGCTGCCGACCCTCGCGGTGGGCGTGGCCTGCAGCAAGGACAGTGACGCATGCCCGACGCCCAGCACATGATCGGCCGTGGCCTTCTTGGGACGGATTCCGCCGTCGAGATCCGAGATCACCCAACGATCGCCGTCGCCGACGTCGATGGGGCGAAGATCCACCGCGGCCCGCACGAGCGGATTCTCACTGTCGAAGTTCTCACCTTCGAGCAGACCGGCGTCGACGCACTGCGCGATTGTCAGCGGAGCCAGCGCCGCGGCGACGTCGCCCGCCGGGCAGTCATCGGCGAGAAGGAACAGTCTGATGAGAACGCCCAGGTCCCCGAGTTCTCGGGTGGCGCGGCGCACGGGCACCGGCTCACTTCGACCGAGAGCAGCGTGAACTTCGGGACCCAACGCCTCGAGCATGGTTCCGGTGTCGAATCGATTGCGAAGCAGAGCCTCACGCAGCGCAGGGGTGATGGACAGGAGCGTTTCGCTTCTCACCCTGTCATTCTCGCAGGCGGAACTTGTCAGCCTTCGATGGTGTGGTGCGTCGCGGATTCGATCTCGCCTGCGGTCTTCTTTCGTCCGTCGTATCGACTCGGTTCGTCCTTGGTGCGCGGTGGTCGGTCGTTGGCGATCAGGACGGCGATCCAGGGAAGCGGAATGGATGCACCGATGATGAGCATCGAGATCCAGGCGTTGGCCCAGATGCCGTACGCGATCGCCGCGAGGATCAACGCCGGGAACCGGAAGGACATGATGATCATGTACTTGCGCACTCGGGCTTTGTGCTGTTCTTCGACGGACTGCTGCGCTTCGGTGATCAGTACGGGATTGTCGGGAGTCCCGGCCTCGTCGGACCTGCCGAACGCGCCATTTCGTGCCATGACTCCACTGTTCCACTCTCGGCCGACAATTGCACACGACCCGTGGGTCGCACCGCTGTGACGGAGACGGCATTATTGGAGGGGTGAGCACTCAAACCAAGGAACGTCCCGACGTCTCCACCGACGAAACGACCGACGACGACACCCCGAAGTTCTTCCACTACGTGAAGAAGAACAAGATCGCCGAGAGCGCCGTCATGGGAACCCATGTCGTCGCGCTGTGCGGTGAGGTGTTTCCCGTGACGAAGTCCGCCAAGCCGGGATCACCGGTGTGCCCGGACTGCAAGAAGATTTACGAAGGACTCCGTAAGGGCGACTGACCTCGGGTCACGCGAGCGGGAGTACTTCCGGAGCTCGGCGGATCGACAGCCTCGACGCAGTCGGCCGCCGGGCCCTTCGCGTCTGCGTGCGGTTCATCGCAGGGATCTTGGTCGACGCACGAGTTCTGGCGCGACTCCGATTGTCTGCTCTCGGTTTGTCTGCTGCGGGGCCGCCCGTACGAGGGGACCGTGGCCGGGTCCGCTTTGTCGCCCGAGATGCGGATCGGGCTGGTGGCCAGGTGCCAGGTCAGGTTGGTGACCGGACCGGTCTTTTCGTCGGTGTTCTGAGCCGCAAGCCACTCTCGCATCTGCTCCATCCGAGTGGCACGAGCGGGCCAGAACTCCTGAACCGTCGCGTTGAACTCGGCGCCGAGCACGACGGCAAAACCGAGGAAGAACGTGAAGAGCAGAAACGCGATCGGCGTTGCCAGTGCGCCGTACGTGTAGCCGGTGCTGGTGACGAATCCCAGGTACCAGCGCAATCCGGTGCTGGCGGCCATGAAGAACACACCGGCGACCAGGGCGCCCGCGAGCAGCCGATGCCACGGCAGCGACTTCGGCAGAGCGACTTTGTAGAGCGTCGTGAGGCCGATGATCACCAGCAGACCGACAGCGGGGTAGTAGAACGTGTCGACCAGATTCGATCCGACCACGTACCAGGAGGCCGGCAGTGCTCGCCCGACGAGCGTCGGCCCCAGAGCTACCAGCGGCAGGATGAACACCGCCATCACCAGGAACATCACGTAGAGCAGCAGGGCGAAGATGCGCTGCCAGATGGGATTGCGGGCATCCTGCTGCCCGTGTGCTTCCACGATCGAGTCGACGAACGTACTGATCGCCGATGATCCCGCCCACAGGGACAGCAGGAAGCCCACCGAGATGATCTCCGGGCGTCCGCGCTGAAGGACGTCCGTCACCGTCGGGCGGATGATCTGGTCGACGACGCTTTCGCTGAAGATCGTTCCGCTGAACGTGACGATCTTGGATTCGATGATCTCGACGGTGTTGGGTCCGAACCACCCACCGATGTAGCCGATCATTCCCAGAAGGCCGAGCAGCAGGGGAGCAAGCGACAGCGTTTGCCAGAACGCGGCCGTAGCCGCCTTTCCGAAGATGGAATCGTCCCAGGCCTTGCTCAGGGTTCGACCGATCAACTGCCCGGTGCGGCGTAGCGGATGCCATCTGCGGTGGTGCAGATCACTTCCGCTCGACTTCTCGCCTCGCGCTTCACTCATGATGTCTCCAGCATCCCTGACGACACACCCGGTTGCCCAACCATGGCGCCGACGTGTCGCACATTTCTGAGACAATTCGCGTGCAGGTCGGCAGGATGCGAGAGAAGCGAAACCTCGCCGGCCGGAGTGAGAACGGCCATGAGTACGCGCTTCGAGTGCGGCTTTGGTCGGTGGCGGCGGCTAGGCTCGTCGCCGGACATTGATGAAAATTCGAGGAGCGCGAGACAACAGTGCGATTCCAGTGGAGGCGCGGCCTATGACGTCTGAGACCGTGGCAGCCGAGTTCGGCAAGTCGCCCGAACCCGCCGGAGCTCAATCCGCGGGAACCCAACCTGGCGCCCCTACCGGTTCCCTTCGTGCATGGCAGCGCCGTGCACTGACCAAGTACCTTTCCAGCAGTCCGCGTGACTTTCTGGCGGTCGCAACGCCGGGAGCAGGTAAGACCACCTTCGCTCTGCGGGTAGCTTCGGAATTGCTCCGTGACCGGACGGTCGACCAGATAACCGTCGTGGCGCCGACCGAGCACCTCAAGCACCAGTGGGCGGAGTCCGCTCAGCGCTCCGGCCTCGCATTGGACTCGCGGTTCTCCAACTCGACTGGCCAGACCTCGAGTGACTATCACGGCGTCGTGCTGACCTACGCCCAGGTTGCCTCGCACCCGTCGAAGCATCGTGTGCGCACCGAGGGCCGCAAGACGCTGGTCATCCTCGACGAGATCCACCACGGCGGCGACGCCAAGAGCTGGGGCGACGCCATTCGTGAAGCTTTCGGCGACGCGACCAGGCGTCTCGCACTGACCGGAACCCCGTTCCGCAGTGACGACAGTGCCATTCCTTTTGTCGAGTACGAGCCGGACAAGGAAGGTCTGCTCCGCTCGAAAGCCGACCACTCCTACGGATATTCGGATGCCCTCAAGGACGGCGTGGTTCGCCCCGTCGTGTTTCTCGCCTACTCGGGCGAGGCACGGTGGCGAAACAACGCCGGCGAGGAATTCACCGCTCGACTCGGCGAGCCGCTGAGCGCCGAGCAGACGACTCGGGCATGGCGTACGGCCTTGGACCCTGCCGGCGACTGGATTCCTGCCGTGCTGCAAGCAGCAGACACCCGTTTGGCGCAGCTGCGCAGTACCGGTATGCCCGATGCCGGCGGACTTGTCATCGCGACGGACCAGACAGTGGCCCGCGAGTACGCGAAGGCCCTGACCGCGATCACCGGCGAACAGCCGGCTGTCGTGCTGTCCGACGACCCCACCGCGTCCAAGCGAATCGCCGAATTCGGTGCGAGCGACCAGAAATGGATGGTCGCGGTCCGCATGGTGTCCGAGGGCGTCGACGTTCCCCGTCTGGCGGTCGGTGTGTACGCGACCAGCGCGTCGACTCCGCTGTACTTCGCTCAGGCGATCGGGCGCTTCGTACGTTCGCGTCGTAAGGGCGAAACTGCCAGCGTCTTCCTACCGTCGGTGCCGGTGCTTCTCGACCTTGCTGCACAGCTCGAGGCTCAGCGTGACCACGTACTCGGCAAGCCGCACCGTGAGAAGGACGGCCTCGAAGACGACCTGCTCGCCGATGCGAACAAGCAGAAGGACGAGCTGGGCGAGGAGGAGAAGGCGTTCACGTCCCTGGGCGCCGATGCCGAACTCGACCAGGTGATCTACGACGGATCATCCTTCGGTACCGCGACATTCGCCGGAAGTGACGAGGAAGCCGACTACCTCGGTCTCCCCGGTCTACTCGACGCCGATCAGATGCGGGCATTGCTGCGTCAACGCCAGCAGACACAGGTCGAGGCCAACTCGGCCAAGGCCGCCGCACCGCAACCCACGGCGGCAGTGGTATCCGATCGAGCGGCCACGGCAGATCAGCTCGGTGCGCTCCGCAAGGAGCTGAACGGGTTGGTGGCGATGAACGTTCACCGCACCGGCAAACCACACGGCATCATTCACGCGGAACTGCGCCGGGTGTGCGGCGGTCCGCCGACGGCCATCGCTACTGTCGATCAGCTGACCGAACGCATCGCGATTCTCCGCAGCTGGTAGCAGCCGATACCGGTCCCGCACGCTTCGCGTGCTTGCGGCCCCGGAACGGCAGAACGGGCGATCACAGTGACTGTGATCGCCCGTTCTGGCGTTCATGGCGCGCCTCGTGAAGAGGCCACCCCCGGCTGACAGGTCAGATTGCGGGTTCGCTTTCGGAGACGACGGCATTCATCTCGCGAAGTCGATCCGCGTGTTCGGTTGCGTGGTGTCCGCAGAAGAGAAGCTCGCCGCCGGTGGGAAGCACGGCGCGTACGCGTGCTCCGGCACCGCACCGGTCGCACCGGTCGGCAGCGGTCAACTGTGGGCTGGTCAGTGTTCCGGGCATGACTCCTCCGTACTGGCTTTGCGGCATTCGGGCCGCGTGCCTGGGGCCTGGTCCGCCGCGTCGGAATGGCGCGGTAGATCCACTCTTACAGACGTTTGGGGTTTACGGGTTGTTCCCGAAGGCGTTTCTTAGTGTTGTGTCTCACTGGAAATGCGCTGGGCAGGCATTCTCGGGTGAAGATTGTTCGCTGACAGCTGATTCGGATCGCCGACCTCAGCCCGATATTCTGGGCGGATGAACCCGGGACGCGAACCACTTGTCGACGAGAGCGTCGAGTTGCTCCACATGTGCACGCGCGAGGAGTGGGCGCGGGCACAACAGCTCGGTGAACGTATCCCCGACGGATTCGAGGCGGAGGGATTTGTCCACATGTCGACTCCGGCGCAAGTTCATCTCCCGGCCAATCGGATCTTTGCCGGCCGTGACGACATAGTCCTTCTGGCTATCGATCCGGCCTTGCTCGGCGGTCAGGTCAAGTACGAACCGGGTGTCCCCTCGGACCCGGAATCGATGCGATTCCCGCATCTGTACGCCCCGATTCCCGTCGCAGCCGTCACCGCTGTCGTCGAGTATTTTCCGGGCGAGAACGGCGTGTTTTCGCCGGTTCGGTAGGTCGCCGGTTGGCCGGTCGTGAACTGTGCCCCGCGGATTACGGCCCTCCCGCGATGCAGGTCACCGATCGGCGCTACCGTTGGTCTATGAACGTAGAAGTCACCCCACTACCGGGGATCGGGACACGCAAGGATTTTGTTCTGTCTTCCGGTCGTCGCGTGGGTGTCGTCACCCATCGGGACGGTCATACCGACCTCATCGTTTCCAAGGCAGACGACCCTGACGCGTGTGCTGCCTCGCTGCCTCTGACCACCGAGGAAGCGGCAGCGCTCAGCAATCTCCTGGGTGCCCCACAGCTCGTTGCTCAGCTCGAGGAAGAGCACCGTGACCTTCCGGGCATTCGAACCAAACAGCTCTACATCAAGGACGGTTCTCGCTACGACGGACAGACCCTCGGGGACACCGGCATGCGCACGCGCACCGGAGTGTCCATCGTCGCCGTCATGCGCGCAGGACAGGTGAGCCCGTCTCCGAACCCCGACTTCACGTTCACCGGGGGAGACCTTCTCGTGGCAGTCGGAACGCCGGACGGTTTGGCTGCAGCGGCAAAAATCTTGGCCAACGGCTGACTGGCGCGTGGACACAACCACCCTCGCACTGATCGAACTCGGCGCGGTCTTCTTCGCGCTCGGACTGCTCGGACGGCTCGCTGCTCGCGTCGGCATGTCGCCGATCCCGTTCTACCTGATCGGCGGCCTGTGCTTCGGACAGGGCGGTTTCATCCAGCTCGGCGACATCGGCGAGTTCTCCCATCTGGCAAGTGAGATCGGGATCGTCCTGCTCTTGCTGCTGTTGGGGCTCGAATACACTGCGGCCGAGCTCGTCACCGGTCTCAAACGCTCGCGGGTAGCCGGCATCGTCGACATCGTCCTCAACGCCACCCCTGGCGCGGTTGTCGGCTTGATGCTCGGCTGGGGCGTCGTGGGGGCGACGGTCATGGCCGGCGTCACTTACATCTCGTCTTCGGGAATCATCGCCAAGGTGCTCAGCGACCTGGGGCGCCTCGGTAACCGCGAGACACCGGTCGTGCTGTCGATTCTGGTGTTCGAAGACCTGGCGATGGCGCTGTACCTGCCGATTCTGACCGCGATGCTCGCGGGCGTGAGCTTCATGGGCGGGCTCGAAGCGGTCGGGATCTCGTTGTTGGTCATCACCGTGGTTCTTGTCGTGGCCCTCCGATACGGACGGTACGTCTCCGCCCTCCTCGACAGTCCCGACAGTGAGACGCTCCTGCTCAAGCTGCTCGGTGCCGCACTGTTGGTCGCCGGCATCAGTTCGGCGATGCAGGTGTCGGCGGCTGTGGGCGCATTCCTCCTCGGAATCGCGATCTCGGGGTCGACGGCGCACAATGCCAGTCGCGTGCTCGAGCCCCTTCGAGATCTGTTCGCCGCAATGTTCTTCGTGGTCTTCGGTCTCAACACCGATCCCAGTTCCATTCCGCCAGTCCTCGGATGGGCCGCGATCCTGGCAGTGGTCACGGCGATCACGAAGCTGGTAACCGGCGCTTGGGCGGCCAGACGTCAGGGTGTCGCGCGAATGGGTCAGGCGCGCGCCGGTGCCGCTCTGATCGCCCGCGGTGAGTTCTCCATCATCATCGCAGGCCTCGCGGTGTCCGCAGGCGCCGTCGACGCCGAACTTGCCGCATTGGCAACTGCTTACGTGCTCCTGATGGCGGTCATCGGCCCGGTGGCGGCAAGAGTTATCGAACCGGTCGCCTCGTTGTACATCAAGGTTCGTACGAAGTCCTGATTGCGGTCCTATTCTGTCCGGATGTCGAACAGAATCGCCCGTCCCGCCGCGACCGCTCTGTGTGCGCTGATCATCTCGTGTGCACCGGTCCCGGCGCTCGCCGGTGGAATTCCCGCTCTCGACCACGCCGGACCCACAGCTGCGCAGGTTGCCGCGGATCGATCGCTACACCTCGAGGGTGCGTCGAACGCGCGTGACATCGGTGGCTACGTCGCCGCGGACGGGCAGACCGTTCGGTGGGGGAAGGTATTTCGCTCGAATGCCCTCGACAAGCTGACACCGTCGGATCTCGCGTCGTTGAGCGAACGCGGAGTGGAATCGGTCGACGACTTCCGTACGGTCGTCGAACGAACGCTCTCGCAGGATCGCCTTCCGAACGGGGCGCGAAGCAACTGGTTCGACGTCATCGGAACCAACCCCGCCAACCTCCCGGCGCTGGTGGACATGCCGACGATGTACGCGTTGATGGTGACCGATCCGGGGGCGAGCCGCGCATTCCACGACGCGCTGGTGAACGTCGCGAACACCGACGGTGCAGTCCTCTACCACTGCTCGGCGGGCAAGGACCGTACCGGTTGGATGACCGCAGTTCTCCTGACCGTCCTCGGCGTGAGTCGCACCGACGTGAACGCCGATTACATGCTCAGCAATCAGTACCTCACCGGACCCCGCACGGGGAGCGCGTTCATCGACGGCGTCGAACAGTCTTGGCTGGACACGTCTTTCGCCACGGTGGATCGGGTGTACGGCAACTTCGACAACTACGTCCGGGACGGCCTTCAGTTGAGCGAGGACGATGTCGCACAACTCCGGGACACACTCTTGGTCTGAGGCGGCAAACGCACAAGAGCCGCTCTCCGGCGATCCGGAGAGCGGCTCTTGTGTGCATAGCTGGTGTGACTAGTCGAGGTAGTCGCGCAGAACCTGCGAACGCGACGGGTGGCGCAGCTTCGACATCGTCTTCGATTCGATCTGGCGGATACGCTCACGCGTGACGCCGTAGACCTGTCCGATTTCGTCTAAAGTCCTCGGCTGACCGTCGGTGAGACCGAAGCGGAGGCGAACCACGCCGGCTTCGCGCTCGGACAGCGTCTCGAGTACCGACTGCAGCTGATCCTGCAGCAAGGTGAACGAGACGGCATCGACTGCGACAACAGCTTCGGAGTCCTCGATGAAGTCACCGAGCTGGCTGTCGCCCTCGTCGCCGATGGTCTGGTCGAGAGAGATCGGCTCACGCGCGTACTGCTGGATTTCCAGCACCTTCTCCGGCGTGATGTCCATTTCCTTGGCGAGCTCTTCCGGCGTGGGCTCACGGCCCAGGTCCTGGAGCAGCTCACGCTGGATACGGCCGAGCTTGTTGATGACCTCGACCATGTGCACCGGGATACGGATGGTGCGAGCCTGGTCGGCCATTGCGCGGGTGATGGCCTGACGGATCCACCACGTGGCGTAGGTCGAGAACTTGTAACCCTTGGTGTAGTCGAACTTCTCGACTGCACGGATCAGACCGAGGTTGCCTTCCTGGATGAGGTCCAGGAACGCCATGCCGCGGCCCGTGTAGCGCTTGGCCAGCGAGACGACCAGGCGGAGGTTGGCCTCGAGGAGGTGGTTCTTGGCGCGGTTGCCGTCGCGGCAGATCCAGCTCATGTCGCGTCGCTGAGCCGCAGGCAACTTCTCGCCCTTGTCAGCGAGGTCCTGCATGATCTGCACGGCGTAGAGGCCGGCCTCGATGCGCTTGGCCAGTTCGACTTCCTCTTCGGCGTTGAGGAGTGCGACCTTGCCGATCTGCTTGAGGTAGGCGCGAACCGAGTCGGCGGACGCCGTCAGTTCGGCATCCTTGCGTGCCTGACGGAGAGCCTCGGACTCTTCCTCGTCCCAGACGAAGTCGCCGGAAGCCTTGTCCTTCTCGGACGGCTCTGCAGCGGTCTCTTCGTCTTCGCCGACTGCTACGACCTCGACGACATCGGACTCGACCTCGGCAAGGTCGCCGTCCGTGATGTCGATGTCTTCCAACTCGACATCGCCGTCTTCGGCGTCAGGATCGCCGGCCTTCTTGGGGCTGGCCTTCTTAGCTGCTGCCTTCTTGGCCGGAGCTTTCTTGGCCGGAGCCTTCTTTGCTGCTGCCTTCTTGGCGGGGGCCTTTTTCGCCGGAGCCTTCTTGGCTGCCGGAGCGGTGACGGTGGCCGCCTCCACGGCTGGAGATTGTGGCTCTGACTCTGATGGAGAATCAGCAGTCTGACGTGTATCGGTGGCTGCCACGTACGCCCTTTCGTGACGGTGTCGTGCGGCGTCACGCCAGAGTGGTGATCCGGCGGAGAGGTCAATGGTTGTTGGCCGGCGCGCAGCCGGACTTCACCATTGTAACGACTCTCAGGAAACTCTTACGTCACGGCGGGCCGTAACAGGTAGATTTTCCGCTTTTCACGTGCGGGTTTTCTCATCCGGCGACGGAGGCCGGCCTAGTCAGTCCGACCGATGCGAGCGCAGCTCCGGCGATTCCCGCGGTGTTGAGGAGGGTGGCGGGGACGACCTTCGTGCGGTTGGTCAGGTGCGGAATCCACTTCTCGTGCTTGCGGCTGATTCCGCCTCCGGCGATGAAGAGATCAGGCCACAGCAGGTTCTCGAAGGTGGTCAGAACTCGGGAGACCTCGACCGCCCACTCCTTGTAGCTCCAGTCCTTCTTTTCCTTCACCGACGACGCCGCTCGATGCTCGGCTTCCTTGCCGTCGACCTCGAGGTGGCCGAACTCGGTGTTGGGCAACAGAACTCCGTTGTGCAACACGGCAGATCCGATTCCGGTGCCGAAGGTCAACAAGATCACGACGCCGGAGGTGTCCTTGCCCGCTCCGAACGAGTCCTCGGCGATTCCGGCAGCGTCGGCGTCGTTGAGGACGGTGACTTCGCGCCCGCCCAGTGCCTTGCCGAACAGAGCGGCGGCGTCGGTGTCGATCCAGGACTTGTCGATATTCGCGGCGCTTCGCGCGACGCCGCCGGTCACGACAGCGGGCAAGGTAATGCCGACCGGACCGGTCCACTTGGCCTGCTCGACGATCTCGGCGACAGTGCCCGCGATCGCATCGGGTGTGGACGGCTGCGGGGTCAGGATCTTGATGCGGTCACCGATCATTTCCCCGGTGCTCAGGTCGATCGTGCCGCCCTTGACGCCGCTACCGCCGACGTCGATCCCGAAACCTGTGGTTGTCATCGTCCTGCGCTCCTGAGTGTCGAATTCGAGGTCACGATCTACCGTTGCAAACACTAACCCGAACAAGGACCCGGGCGCGTCCTCTCGAACCGTCCACCTCGAGACGTTCGAGTGGTGCCCCTCGGTAGAGATGTGTTGCGATGGTCCGGTGCGCCCTTCAGAAAGAACGTTGCCCGACTTTTCCGCCGATTCTCTGGACCCCGCACAGTTGCGGGAAGTAGCCGTAGCCGTCGCCGAACGCGCAGCCGAACACGTCCGCTTGCGTCGGCCCGAGGTATTCGGCCTGGTGGGTTCCGGTGCCGCCGAGGGTGGTTCGGTTGCGGCGAAGAGCACGCCCACCGATCCCGTCACGGTGGTCGATACCGAAACCGAACAGGTGATTCGCGACCTTCTGGCGCAATTGCGCCCTGCAGATTCGATCCTGGGTGAGGAAGGTGGCGGAGACACCGACGATTCCGCGGGAGTTCGATGGGTTGTCGATCCCATCGACGGCACGGTGAATTTTCTCTACGGAATCCCCGCGTTCGCCATCTCGGTGGCCGTACAGATCGACGGGGTCTCGGTAGCCGGGGCTGTCGTCGACGTGTCGTTGGAAACCACGTACGCCGCTCATCGGGGCGGCGGTGCAACCATGACCACGGCCGACGGCGTCGTCAGCGACCTGCAAGCCAATGAAGTGACCGAGCTGTCAATGGCGCTGTTGGCCACCGGCTTCGGTTACGGAGCGGATCGCCGGAAGGTGCAGGGCACGTTGATCGGGCAGATCCTGCCGCAGGTTCGCGACATCCGACGCATCGGTTCGGCGGCTTTGGATCTGTGCATGGTTGCCACCGGCCGGGTCGACGCTCACTTCGAACACGGACTGAGTCCATGGGACTGGGCAGCCGGCTCCTTGATCGCTTCCGAAGCGGGCGCCGTCATCAACGTCCCGGCGCCCAATTCCACGTCCGCCGACGGCGATGTCGTTTACGCAGTCGCTCCGGCGATCGCCGAGCAGTTCGCGCACATGCTAGGAGCTACCGGCGCAGATCAGCCGATTCCGAGCTGAGGCTTGTCAGCAGCGCGCCGTGCGCGCTGCTTTGAGCAGTGCGATGTCCATCGGAGCGACTTCGGCGTTTGCGGGTTGCTCGGCCAGAGCATGCAAAATCGCGGTGGCGTCGGTGTTGGGGGTCAGGGCGCCCTTGTTGTACGTGCCGAGAGCCAGGTCGACGGTGTCGTCGCCGCGGCCGTCCTGGACCAGTTCGGCGCAGGGGGCGACCAGCCAGACGGAACTGGCGGCGGCAAGGCCGTTCGCTCCGAATCGGATCTGACCCTGGCACTCCATGTTCTGGTCGACGTAGACGGGGTCGTTTCCGACCTGGACGTCCGGCGCGCTGGAGAAGCCGAACTCGCTCAGTTGCGCTGCCACCTGGGCCGCCTGACCGTGTTCACCGTTGGCGTTGAACACACGAACCTTGGTGGCGGCGAGGGGAGCGGGATCCACGTCGAGCAGCTTCGAGCGGTCGACGACGGTTCCCAGCGGTAGTGGCGCCGCTGCCGAAGGATCGGACGAAGGTTGCGGCAGGTTGCAGGCGACGGTGTCACTGACTTCCGCCTCGGCGCTCAGGATGCGGACCCACAAGACACTGCCGATCAATGCGAGTACCGCGAACACGGCGATCACCGGCCACGCGCGCCGACGGCGGAACGGACGTCCCTGGTCATCGGTAGAGCTGCCTTCGGTGATCAGAGAAACCACGGTATCCCTCGACTTTCTTGACGAAACTTCTACTTCGCCATCGGGCCGAGCGGCGCCGGCATGACGTTCGGTGCCTACCTTAGAGGGCCTGTGTGACGAGACAGCCGAAGCGAGGCTCGACGCGTCGAGTCCTTGTCGATTGAGAAACGGCAGTTGGCCGATTACCGGCCTGTTTCTACCCGGATTCGGCCCGAAAACATCGTGGAAAGGTCACAGCTTGCTCTTGCCTTGGTGACAATTCGCAGTCATTTTTCGGAAATTTCCGATTCGGTTACTACTTTCGTGCTCACGTCGGCTACTGTCTGGCGGCCCAGGTCGTTCAACTGGGCATCGGCCGGACGCCGAAATGACAACCAAATGAGGCGCAGATCACGTTCTCGGAAGGAACTTCCGGGCACTAATTCCGGTCCTGCAGCGTTATGCAGCGACAGGGAATGATCTGGATGCCACGGCGGTTTCCATGCGCATCAAGGATCTACCGGATTCTCGGCGCACACGGGACCGGGATACACGAAGAGGATGGGGTAGACGAGATGGCAACTGACTACGACGCACCGAGGCGTACAGAGTCCGACGAGGTTTCGGAGGACTCGCTCGAGGAGCTGAAGGCGCGACGCAACGAAGCGCAGTCAGCCGTCGTCGACATCGACGAGACGGACACCGCGGAGTCCTTCGAGCTGCCGGGTGCCGACCTTTCCGGCGAGGAACTCTCGGTTCGAGTTGTTCCGAAGCAGGCAGACGAGTTCACGTGTTCGAGCTGCTTCCTGGTTCATCACCGCAGCCGCCTGGCCAGTGATGCCAACGGACAGCTCGTATGCATGGACTGCGCTGCCTGATCTCCCTTCCCGGTGGTCGACCCGTCAGCGCGAGGGTCGACCAAGGGTCGGGAAGTACTGCTTTGCTGTGACCGCGCTGGTCAGAGATCCAGCGCAGCCAGCAGATCAGCGGGACGACGTGTGCTCACCAACCAGTACGGCGTGGGATCCTCCGGGTCGTCGAGCACGATCAACACCATTGTCTTGACCCATGGGCGATGCTGGACGAACGCCGACGGATCGAGTTGGCGCCCCATCGCAGCACTCTTCGCGGAAGCCGGCACTGCTGCCGCCCGTGAAATCAATTCGACCGGCAGGTGGGCTCTACCCACGTGCAGTTCCTTCACCCCTGCTGTCTCCACCACCTCGACGCGCATCCGGCTGAGCCAGAATGCCGCCCAGATCGGGATCGGGAGTAGTACGACGTACGCCAGGTACGAGAGAAGCCCCGGGCGGCCCATGTGGACCTCGGCCGCGAGGAGTCCGGCTACGGCCAACCCGGCGATCCACCACCAGATCGGCACCCACAGGCGCTCGGAGTACAGCGTCGTGGACGGGGGCGTTGTGGTGGCGACGTCAGGTCGAGATGTTTCGGGCACCTGTCAAGGATAGTCCGTCGCTACGAGTAGTCTTGGCCCACGTGAGCGACCATCTCTCCATCGCCTTGAAGCGACTGGATCCAGACCTGCCCGTTCCACAGCGTGCGCATCCCGGAGATGCGGGTGTGGATCTGTGCTCCACCAGCGACGTCACCATCGAACCCGGACACCGAACACTGGTCGGAACGGGGATCGCGATCGCTTTGCCGGTGGGCACCGTCGGGTTGATCCATCCGCGTTCCGGACTCGCCGCCAAATCGGGACTGTCGATCGTGAATGCGCCCGGAACCGTGGACGCGGGATACCGGGGCGAACTCAAGGTCTGCTTGATCAATCTCGATCCGGCCACAGCCATCGACATCCGCCGCGGTGACCGAATCGCTCAGCTCGTGGTTCAACGAGTCGAACTTCCGGTTTTCGAGGAAGTCGAATCGCTGGACGACACGACCAGAGGAACCGGAGGCTACGGTTCCAGCGGCGGGCACGCGATACTCGATACCGATGCGCCTGGCGCGGTAGTCGGAGAGGGAGTCTGAATCATGTTCGGACGCAAGAAGAAGACAGACGTCGACGAGGAAACCACCAGCTTCTTCGGTGACGAGAACGACGAGTCGGTGGAGATCGACGAGGTCGAAGACGATCTCGAAGTCACCGGCGACGAGTTCGGTGACGAATCGGAAGGCCCTTACGACATCTCGGAGATCGATTCCGACGATCCGACGGCAGGCCGTGACGGTCAGCGTCTTGATCTCGGTTCCGTTCTGGTGCCGATGCCGACCGGCGGGCAGTTGCAGGTCGAGATGGCGCCCAACGGTTCGCCGCAGGCCGTGCACCTGGTCACCGAGCACGGCCGCATCACGGTTGCTGCCTACGCCGCCCCGAAATCGCCCGGTCAGTGGCGTGAGGTCGTTGCCGAGCTCGCGCAGTCGCTTCGCGACGACAATTCCGCGGTGAGCGTCGAGAACGGCCCGTGGGGCCGTGAACTGGCTGCTGTGACGGCCAACATGGACCTGCGGTTCATCGGCGTCGACGGTCCCCGGTGGATGGTGCGCTGCGTGGTCGCGGGTCCGAGTGGATCCACCGCCGCGAACGCTCCTCTGGTGGCAATCGCACGGGACATCTTGCGTGACACCGTCGTCAACCGAGGATCAGAGCCGCATCCGGTGCGGACACCGCTGCCCGTGGTGCTCCCGCAGGTGCTCGCCGAGCAGTTGGCGGCCGCACACGAGCAGCAGTTGGCGGCAGCGCAGCAGCAACAGGTCGCCGCCCAGCAGCAACAGCAGTCAGCACCGCCCGCTCCGCCGGCACCTCCAGCACGGCCGACCCCGCCGCCTCGTAGCGGCGAATCCGGTTCTGCCATGCAGCAATTGGGTCAGTAACAGAATTTTCTTCAGGCGCTCGCGGTGGTATCGGATTCGATCGCCGCGAGCGCTTTGATGCAGGTGGACCCGAGAATCGCGGGGTCGCGCCCGATCATGTCGAGCGTCGTCGTGGCGACTGCGCCGCGGGGGAGTGAAGCCGCCCAGGCCTGCGCCACTGACGCGGGATGAACCGGATCGTCCACCGCCGACGCAATGCCGACCGGAACGCCTACCGCCCGTAGCGCGCTCTCGCCGAGTGAGTGGTACGACGCCGCCTCGTCGAGCGCAGCCGGGAGATCGGGCCACTGAGAGCGCCAGGAGCGCTCGAGTTCGGCTCCGAGCCACGCCGGACTCGACGCGAGCATCGCAGCGATCACCGACTCCAAGCCTTCGGAGCGCAGTTGCCCGGCGGTGAACCGCGCGCTCGCTGCTGCGGGGGCGTCGTCGGCCGAGCCCGTCCAGGCCGGAAGCGCTGCCAACACACTCACCGTTCGATCGGGATTGTCGGCGGCCCACTGGAGTGCAACGGCCGCTCCGATCGAGACCCCTCCGACGATGATTCGGCCGTGCGTGTCCGCGGCTCTGTCCATCGCGTCCAGATAACCGTCCACGACACGCCGAGGGTCCGGTTCAATTGCGATGATGCGCACACCCAGAGCCTCCAGCGGCGCCCGGAATGCGCGGTCCGCGAAGTGGGCGTCAGAGCCTGTACCTGGGAGAACGACGGCAACGGTCGCCGATTCAGAGTTCTGCATCTCTTGATCTTGCCCGGTGCCCCCGAGACGCGGACTGACCGGTGTGGTTACACGCTCGTAATGGGTCTACAGTGGCGATCACACAGCCCTTCACGTGACGCGAAACCCTTGCGTCACACATGTTCGCAGGAGCGCGCAATGGCACCCGCCGCCGCAGGATATTTTCGTCGACTGACCCAGCGTCTGACCGAGGACGTCGACCAGTTGGACGCCCAGGAGATGGCCGAGTCCAACAAGGCTTCCGGAGGTCAGAAGGCATGCGATTGTCGTCGCGGTGAAGAAGTCACGATGGTGGGCCGGCTCCGCAGCGTCGACGCGTGTCCCAAGTCGGGAAATGCCAGCATCGAGGCCGAGTTCTTCGATGGCACCGAGATGATCAATCTCGTCTGGATCGGGCGTCGCCGGATCCCGGGAATCGAGACCGGTAAGACCCTGCTGATCCGCGGTCGTGTGGGCGAGCGTGACGGTCGCAAGGCGATCTTCAACCCTTACTACGAACTGCGCGGCGAATAGGCGCGTTTCCCGCATTTACCGTGCAACTCGGTGACTGTGGCACCCTCGACAGGTGACTGAAACACAACAGCGATCGGTAATCGACCAACTCGGCGGGCTGAGTGGTCTGATCTATTCGTCTTTGCCGATTCTGATTTTTGTCCCGGTCAACAGCATCTGGAATCTCACCGCGGCAATCTGGGCCGCATTGGGCGTCGCTGTCGCTATCGCGGCCTGGCGCCTCTTCCGCAAGGATTCCCTCCAACCCGCTATTTCCGGTTTTCTCGGAGTCGGAGTTTCCGCATTCATCGCCTACCGCACCGGCGACGCCAAAGGATATTTCCTCTTCGGTATCTACACGAGCCTCGCCTACGGTGCGGTCTTCCTGATTTCCATCCTCGTGCGCTGGCCCCTCGTCGGAATCATCTGGGGTTATCTCAACGGGCACGGCAATCTCTGGCGCAAGCACAGCTCCGCCGTCCGGCTCTACGACGTCGCGACGGCAGCGTGGGCGCTGGTCTTCGGTGCGCGGTATCTCGTTCAGTCACAGCTCTACGACACCGACCACACCGGATGGCTCGCAGTCGCGCGTATCGGCATGGGGTGGCCGTTGACCGGTTTGGTGCTGCTCGTGACGGTCTGGGCTGTGCGTAAGGCCGATCGCATCGTCGAGCCTGAACCGGTTGTGGAGCCCGAAAGCAGCGAGCCCACCGCCACGGACGCAGGGTCCGAAGAGGTGGGCTCGGTGAATCTGACGAAGCCGCGCGAAGACCGCGATCTCAGCTGATCAGGTCCTGGTACTCGGGGTGCTTGTCGAGGAACTTCACGACGTACGGGCACACCGGATGAACCTTGAGGCCGCGTGCTCGTAGGTCGTCCAGAGCCTGGCGGACGAGAACCCCGGCCAATCCGAAACCTTCGAAGGCGGGGTAGATCTCGGTGTGGTTGAACGAGACGACGTCACCGGAGGTGGTGTAGTCCTCGATCCCGGCGAGGTCGCCGTCGGCATGGATCTCGTACCGGCTCTGGGCCGGATTGTCGGTGACTACGGTGTTTTCGGGCGCTTGTGCCATGTGATTCCCTTTCGTCGTCAGTGTGTTCGTCGGTCAATTCTCCAGGCGGAGTGCAACGCGCAACTGATCCTCGGCGTCGACGGCCGCAACGAAGAGCAGTTCGTCCCCGCCTTCGATGGGATCGTCCATCTGCGGGACGATCACGCGTCCGCCACGCAGGATGGTGACCAGTGCGCAGTCTCGCGGAAGTTCGAGTTTCTTGACGGCTTTTCCGGCAAGAGGTGTGTTGTCGGGCAACGTGATCTCGACGAGGTTGGCCTGTCCCTGCCGCAGTGTCATCAGTTTGACCAGGTCACCGACCGAGACGGCCTCTTCGACGAGCGAAGCGAGCATCCGCGGTGTCGAGACGGCGACGTCCACGCCCCAGGACTCGTCGAAGAGCCACTCGTTGCGGGGATCGTTGACGCGGGCGACAACTCGGCGAACACCGAACTCGGTTTTCGCGAGCAGACTGAGGACCAGGTTTGCCTTGTCGTCTCCGGTCGCGGCAATCACGACCTCGTACGACTCCATCGACGCGTCCTCGAGTCTGCTGAGTTCGCAGGCGTCCGCGTGCACCCACTTCGCCTCGGGCACCGACTCCGGTTCGATGTGATCGAGTTTGCGTTCGATCAGCATGACGTCATGTGAGCTTCGAATCAGCTCTCGCGCAATGGAACGGCCTACGGCGCCGGCTCCGGCGATGGCGACCTTCATCGAGAACTTCCAATCACGTTGTAGTGCAACACAGTCGCAGTCTTGTTGTGGGGGGCGGCGTACGGATCAGTCATCTGCGGCCTCCCTCAGTCGTCGCTCGGCGGCGGGTTGCCGGCCAGTGCGACAGCTTCGGCGACGGTTCCCGACACGGCGGCGATGTAGACCTGATCGTCGGCCTGGATGACAGTCTTGCGGTCGGGGAGAATGCCGGTCCCGAAGCGGATGATGAAGGCGACTCTCGAACTGGTCGCGCCCTCGAGGAGCGCGATCGGCTTGCCCGCCCAATCCTCGTGCAGGGCAAGTTCGGTGATGGCGACAGTGCCCGAAGGATCGCGCCACTTCGCAGTCTGACTTTCCTTGGTCAACGTGTGCAGGAAACGATCCGTCGACCACGGCACGGTGGCGACCGTGGGAATGCCGAGTCGCTCGTAAACGGCGGCACGCTTGGCGTCGTAAATACGTGCGACGACGCGTTCGACGCCGAAAGTCTCGCGTGCGACTCGCGCTGCGATGATGTTGGAATTGTCTCCCGAGGACACCGCGGCAAAGGCGTCGGCCCGCTCGATTCCCGCCCGGACCAGCACGTCACGGTCGAACCCCATTCCCAGAACCTTGGTTCCCGGGAAGTCGAGATCGAGACGCAGAAACGCACTCTGATCGCGGTCGATGACGGCGACCTCATGTCCGATCCTGGTCAGAGACGCGGCGAGGGAAGAACCCACTCGACCGCACCCCATGATGACGACATACACGCCCTACTCCGTTCATGGACCCTCATGGCGCGATTGCACGCCGAATCGAACGGTACAGCCCCTCACGGGAAGAGCAAGTACAACGGTCGCTCGCGTGCCGGTTGTCACGACAAAAGGTGAAGTTGGGGCTCTGATGACTCCGAATCGGGCGAGACGGCTTACGCTTTGCACGTGTCTAAGCTCTCGACCGCTACCAAGCGGCTCCTGCTCGGTCGGCCGTTCCGAAGCGACAAACTCGGGCACACGCTGCTACCCAAGCGAATTGCACTACCGGTCTTCGCGTCCGACGCGATGTCGTCCGTCGCGTATGCCCCCGAAGAAATCTTCCTGGTTCTCTCCGTCGCGGGTATTTCCGCGTATGCGTACACCCCCTGGATCGGATTGTCCGTCGCCATCGTCATGGCTGTGGTGGTGGCGAGCTACCGCCAGAACGTCCACGCATACCCCTCCGGTGGCGGCGACTACGAGGTCGCGACGGTCAACCTCGGCCCGACCGCCGGTCTGACCGTCGGTAGTGCGCTGATGGTCGACTACGTGCTGACGGTCGCCGTGTCGATCTCGTCGGCGGCGTCGAACATCGGCTCGGCTCTGCCGTTCGTCGCGCAGCACAAGGTGTTGTTCGCGGTTGCGGCGATCGTGTTGCTGACCGCGGTCAACCTTCGCGGTATCCGTGAATCGGGGACCGCGTTCGCAATTCCGACCTACGCATTCATCGTCGGCATGTTCCTGATGCTCGGGTGGGGATTCTTCCGGATCTACGTCCTCGGTGAGGATGTGCACGCGGAATCGTCGTCGTTCACGCTCAACGCCGAGGATTCGCATCTGTACGGAATTGCCTTCGCGTTCCTGATCGCCCGCGCATTCTCCTCGGGCTGTGCCGCACTGACCGGCGTCGAGGCCATCAGCAACGGCGTACCGGCGTTCCAGAAGCCGAAGTCGCGCAACGCTGCCACGACCTTGCTGCTGCTCGGGTCGATCGCCATCGTCCTGCTGATGGGCATCATCATCCTGGCTCAGAAGATCGGCATCGTCTACGCACACAATCCGCAGGAACAGCTGGTCGGAGCGCCGGAGGGCTACCATCAGAAGACCTTGATCGCGCAGATCGCCGAAGCCGTGTTCAGTGGTTTCCCGATCGGTTTCTTCTTCATGGCGATCGTCACGGCACTGATCCTGGTTCTGGCCGCGAACACCGCGTTCAACGGATTTCCGGTACTCGGATCGATCCTGGCGCAGGATCGGTACCTACCGCGTCAGCTGCACACGCGCGGCGACCGACTGGCATTCAGCAACGGAATCCTCTTCCTCTCCGGTGCTGCCATCGCATTCGTCGTGGTGTTCGGCGCCGAGGTCACCAAGCTCATCCAGTTGTACATCGTCGGCGTCTTCGTCTCGTTCGTGCTCAGCCAGACGGGCATGATCAAGCACTGGACTCGGCATCTGAAGTCCGAGACCGACAAGGCGCAACGGGCCCGTATGCAGCGCTCGCGAGTGATCAATTCGATCGGTCTGGCAATGACTGCCACCGTCTTGATCATCGTTCTGATCACCAAGTTCGCTGCCGGCGCATGGATCGCCATCGTCGCGATGGTCGCGATCTTCATCGTGATGAAGATGATCCGCAAGCACTACGACAGCGTCGCAGCCGAGCTCGAGGAGCAGGAGTGGGACGGCGTACTGCCCAGCCGCACGCACTCGATCGTGCTCGTCTCGAAGTTGCACATGCCGACGATGCGAGCTCTCGCCTACGCGCGAGCCACGCGACCGGACACCCTCGAAGCCATCACGGTCAATGTCGACGAGCCGGACACCCGTGCACTCGTGCGTGAGTGGGAGAAGAGCGACGTGACGGTTCCGCTCAAGGTGATCGAGTCGCCGTACCGCGAAATCACCAAGCCGGTTCTCGATTACGTCAAGCGTGTACGACGCGATGCTCCGCGTGACGTCGTCACCGTCTTCATTCCCGAGTACGTCGTCGGACACTGGTGGGAGCAGATCCTGCACAATCAGAGCGCGCTTCGTCTGAAGAGTCGTCTGCTTTTCCAGCCCGGCGTGATGGTGACCAGCGTTCCGTGGCAGCTGAGTTCGTCGGCAAAGGCGAAGCCGCTCGACATCGAGAAGACCGCAGGTGCCACGCGTCGCGGTTACGACACCGGCGAGAAATGATCACCGGCGAAAAATGATCGGCAACATCGAAATGGCAGGCGTAGTTCGTTGAGTGAGAATTGGACCGGACAGACCTTCGAGGTCGATCTGGGCAACCCCGGTCACGGCGGGTTCGTCGTCGCCCGGCACGAGGGGCGGGTCGTGTTCGTCCGTCACGGTTTGCCGGGGGAGCGGGCGCTGGTCCGGGTGACCGAGGACAAGGGCGGATCGTTCTGCCGCGCCGACGCGATCACCGTTCTCGACGCTTCTCCGCATCGGATCGATCCGACATGCCCGATCTCCGGCCCGGGCGGGGCGGGCTGCTGCGACTACTCGCACGCGGATCTGAGCGTCCAACGTGAGATGAAGACCTCGGTCGTGCGGGAGCAGCTTCTGCGACTGGCTCGTGTCGAATCGGACGTCGAGGTAGAGGAACTGCCCGGAACCGGAGGCGGAACGGGTTGGCGCACGCGAGTCCGGTTGGCGGTGGACGGGCACGGTGTCGCCGGATACCACGCGTACCGCAGCAACCGGATCGTCACAGACCTGCGGTGCACCCAGATCGATCAGAGCGCGTACGACGGTCTCGGCGGTGCGCAGTGGGCGCCAGGTAGCGAGCTGCAGGTCGTTCTCGACGCTGCGGGCGAGCGGCACGTCGTGGAAATCGCGGCACCCGCGGTGTCCAAGACGGGACGGCGGACGCCCGGGCGACGCGGCGCGATGGCACGCCGAGCGGCAAGCGGCGGCCCGCGAAAGACCCGAGTTGCCATCGGATCGGACACAGTGACCGAGCGCGTCGGCAGTCGAGAATGGGCGCTGGCCGCGACCGGTTTCTGGCAGGCCCATCGCGGCGCTGCGGCCGCGTACTCACAGGTGGTCGGGGAGTGGGCCGGAGCCGCTACCGCGGACACGGCCTGGGATCTCTACGGCGGTGTCGGCGTGTTCGCAGCTGTGCTCGCCGAGCTTGTCGGGCCGTCCGGCGTGGTGGAGTCCGTCGAATCTTCGGCGCGTGCAGTCGCGGACGGGCAGGCAGCGCTGTCCGATCTCGGTCAGGTGCGCTTCCACAGCGCCCGCGTCGAGAACATCATCGCGGATCTGGAGCGTTCGCCTGCTGTCGTCGTGCTCGACCCGCCACGTGCGGGGGCCGGCCGTCCGGTCGTGGAAGCTCTCGCCTCAACGGGCGCTGAGCGGATAGTCCACATCGGGTGCGACCCGGCGTCGTTCGGTCGCGATATCGGCCTCTACCTGGAGCAGGGCTTCAGAATCGGTGGCCTCCGGGCGTTCGACGCGTTCCCCCAGACTCACCACATGGAGTGCATCGCGCTCCTCGAACGCTGAGACGTCCCGAAATCTTTCCCTGAAACGGTGTGACGCTTCTCGCGTTCACAACAGTTGCTTGCATTACGCAACTAATCGTATAGTTTCGTTCTGCAAGTAGTTTTCCGTTTTCAAGTCACGGCTCGTTCGGGCCACTCGAATTCAGGGGTAGGCAATGTCGGTACAGCCGGAGACGGCCCAAGCGCTCGTCGACACGATCTTCATGTTCGGCAGATCGCTGCGAGCCGCGGTCACCACCGGTGCAGACAGCCTGCTGCCGCCTGCGCTGGTCAGTGTGTTGTTCATGCTGGCAGCGCGTGGGGAGTGCCGACAGAACGAATTGGCCGTCGATCTGTGTGTCAGTCAGTCGTCGCTCAGCCGACAAATGTCGGATCTGGTCGACGCTGGGTATGTCGAGAGAAATCCCGATCCGGCTGACAAGCGGGCGTTCCGCATCCGAGTATCGGAAGAGGGACACGACGTTTTACGGAGAACCACGCAGCGGCGTGCGGCGCGTTTGCGCAACATGCTCGAAGACTGGAGCCAGGAAGAGGCCATGGCCGCAGTGACATCGCTGCAACGTCTCAACGAGACGTTCGGCGCATCGAATCGGCAGGCCTCACCGGCAGTTCCGCACACGGGCGTAGAAAGTATTGGGAGATAAGGCACATGGCAGCAACAGTAGGAGAAACCCGGGCAAGTACCGGAGGTGACGGATCGGCTCGCGAAGCGGGCGCGATGACTCACCGCGAAATTCTCGAAGCACTCACCGGACTCATCGCAGCGCTGTTCACCGCGCTGCTCAGTAGCACCATCGTTTCCACAGCGCTTCCCACGATCATCGGTGAACTGCACGGAACTCAGACGCAGTACGCCTGGATCATCACGACAGCGTTGCTCGCCACCGCGGCGTCGACGCCGATCTGGGGCAAGCTTGCCGACCTCTACAACAAGAAGGTCCTGGTCCAGACCGCGATCGTCATCTTCGTGATCGGCTCGGTCATCGCCGGCGCGGCGCACAACGTTCCGTTGCTGCTCGGTGCGCGTGTCATCCAGGGCATCGGTATGGGCGGTCTGACCGCTCTCGTCGTAGCCATCATCGGCACGATCATCCCGCCGCGAGATCGCGGTCGCTATTCCGGATACATGGGTGCGGCCATGGCCGTCTCGATGTCCGGTGGACCGATCCTCGGCGGCGTCCTCGTGGACACTGCCGGCTGGCGCTGGTGCTTCTATGTATGTGTTCCGCTGGCAGTCATCGCATTGTTCCTGCTTCAGCGCACACTGCACGTCGAGACCGTGAAGAAGGACAACGTCTCCATCGACTGGATGGGCGCCACCTTGCTCACCGCCGGTGTCAGCGTCCTGCTGATCTGGGTTTCGTTTGCCGGTCAGGACGACTACTACGCCTGGTTCTCGAAGGAGTCGGCCTTCTTCGTCATCGGTGGTCTGGCCCTGCTCGGCCTGACGATGTTCGTCGAATCCAAGGTCAAGGATCCGATCCTGCCGATCAAGATCATCACCGAGCGCACCACGGCTCTCGCGATCATCGCCTCGATCGCAGTTGGTGTCGGCCTCTTCGGCGCGACGACGTTCCTGACGCAGTACTTCCAGACCGCACGCGGATTCGATCCCACCGAAGCCGGATTGCTCACCATTCCGATGGTCGCAGGCATGCTCGTCGCCTCGGTCGGCTCGGGCCAGCTGATCACCAAGTTCGGTCAGTGGAAGCCCTTCATCGTCGCCGGCGCAGTTCTGCTGCTGGTCGGTTTCGGGCTGCTGTCGACGATCGACCACGCAACCAGCCTGTGGACAATCGGAATCTTCATCGCCATCGTGGGTCTCGGTACCGGCATGCTGATGCAGAACATCGTTCTCGCCGTGCAGAACACGGTCAGCGTCGAGAACATCGGCGCGGCCAGCAGTATCGTGGCGTTCTTCCGCACCTTCGGCGGCGCGATCGGCGTGTCGGTGCTCGGTTCGATTCTTGCGACCCGCGTCAAGACACTGACAGTCGATTCGGTCTCCACCTTGCCGCCCGAGCAGCAGGCAGTAGCTGGCAAGAGCCTCCAGGACGGCCTCGACCTGAGCAATATGCCTGACTTCGTCTCGCAGATCGTTCGGTTCGCCTACGGCGACGCAACAGGACGGATCTTCCTGGTCGCAGCGGTCGTCGCCGTGGTCACGCTCGTGTCGGTCATCTTCATCCCGAACCGTCCGTTGCGCACCACCATCGACATGGCAACCCCCGACGCCGAGCAGAAGTTCGAAGAAGAACGCGAAGAGAAGAACGAGGAGAAGAACCTCACTCGCTGATCCGCAAGCCCGGCTGGTCTACTGCCGGCCGCGTCTTCTGAATTACTGTTGTCACGCCATAGCCCATCGAACGCGGACCGAGATCGATTCTTCGATCTCTCCGCGTTCGACTGCTATCGGGGCCGAATCCGCTTTCATCGCCGCGACACGTCCGCGCATCGGCACGATCTGGTCGAAGTCCTCGAGCACCTCGAGGACTTCGACCAGATCTTTGTCTGCCAGGTCTGCGAACTGTCTGGCCTTCGATTCGGCTGCCGTCCAGGCCAATTCGCGTGCTCTTGTCGCCAGATCGCTGCGGTCGTCGAGATCGAACTCCAGTCCGTCGAGCCGAATCGCGTCGCCACCCACCGATACACATGCCGCGATGACGGCAGCGGGGGAGTTCGCCGCTTCCGGCTCCAGCTCTCGCAGTACGACTCGGAAAGTTGTCGATGCCGTGAATCCTGTTGTCTCCTGGCGGCCTCCGTCGCTCCACTGAGTCTGCGGATGGACGCTCAGCCCGGCGGTGGTGAGGTCCGCTCCGCGCACACCGCGCGCGTGCAGGGTCTCGGTCAGCGCAGTGGACAGACGCGCGACGGCGTCGAATGCGTCGGAAACGGCCGTCTGTGTCACCGATACTCCGATCGTCAATCGCACGATGTCGGGAACAGCTGTTGCAGTGGCAGTTCCGGTCACCGTGACAGTGGACGGCTCCGAGGTGAAGGCGGTGGTGGGCACGTGTGGCTCCTATCCGATTCGTCCGGCGGATATGACACTCCGCAACATCAGGTCCAATTGCTCGTAGGCGCCCGCAGCCAGTCGTTCGAGAAGCGCAAGTTTCAACTCGGGTGCCTGTGCGGTCAGTTCTGCATATCGCTCCGGAGTCAGCACGGCCACGGTGACCGTGGAATCGGCGCGGATGTCGTTGAGGAACGGAGTGTCGAGGAACATCGTCATCTCGCCGAACGTCATTCCGGCGGAGAGCGTCGTGATGCGGTGCTCGACCCCGTGCGCGTCGGTGAACATGGTGCTGACCTGGCCACTGAGAATCAGGTAGAAGCCAGACGCCGATTCACCTCGGCGGGCGATCTTCTCGCCGCGGGCATAGGTTCGCGTCTCCAACTCTGCCGAGAATCCCTCGATCTGTGCCGCGGACAGAGCATCGAGAACTGGGTGGTCCTCGATCGAGATCGTCGACGCCTGCCGTTCGGCCTCACAATGCACCGCAAGCAGCGTGTCTTCGCACCACTGCATGGCGGAATCGAGATCCGCAAAAACCCGACCACTTCTTCTGGCGGGGTCGATGCTCGAACTTCGTTGTCCCAGCAGTCCTTGCGGATCGACGACGGCCACAGCACAAGCCTGCTCGGCCAGCTGAACCTGCAGCGCAGTGATCATGCGCACCGCGACGTCGCTGGCGTCGTCGACGCGGCGGACGTCGATGACGACAACTTCGAGGCCCTCGTCCACCGAGCCGATTTCGCGGACCGCCGATTCGGCACCGGTGAAGAGGAGATCGCCGTGCAGTTCGTAGACCCGGCTGCGCTTGCCGACGTCGTCGAGCACGGCCTGTTCGGTCGGGGTGCGTCGTACTCGCGACGGTGCTTCGATGACGCTGTATCTGGCCCGGATCGACGAGCGTGACGCCCGCGTCACGTGGAGGAAGTGCAGTTCGAGTTCCTTCGACAGTGCCCGGGCAGAAGCAACTCCGCGAACACTGTTGCCGTGAACGTCGAGCCTGGGGGAGTACACGGCGATGCCGATCTGGCCCGGCAGAACCGCCAGCACTCCGCCGCCGACACCGCTCTTGGCCGGCAATCCGACCTCTACCAGCCACTTGCCGGCGCCGTCGTACATCCCGCAGGTTGCCATGACACTGAGGACCTGTTCGACGCCTGCGGGTGCCAGCGCACGCTCGTGGGTGAGCGGATTGACGCCGTTGTTCGCCATCGTCGCAGCCATCAGACTCAGATCACGGCAGGTCACGTCGATCGAACACTGACGGAAGTACAGGTCGACGGCCTCGTCGGGATTGCCGGTGATGACGTCGAAGGATCGCAGCATGTGGCCGATCGCACGGTTGCGGTGACCGGTGCGGGCCTCGGAGGTGTAGACGGCTTCGTTGAAGGTCAGCTCGCGGCCTGCGTATCGCGAGTACGCCGAGCGGATGCGCTCGAAGCGGGCCTCGGGATTCGGTCCGGCAACCAGTGATGCAGCGGTGATCGCCCCGGCATTGATCATGGGGTTTCGTGGCCGTTCGGTGAGCGGGTCGAGGCTGATTTCGTTGAACGGCTCGCCGGATGGTTCGACGTCGATTTTCGCGGCAACCGCCTCGCTTCCTCGATCGGCGAGAGCCAAGGCGTAGGTGAAGGGCTTCGAGATCGACTGAATGGTGAACGGGATTCGCGAGTCACCGATCTCGTAGACGTAACCGTCTACGGTGGCGATGCAGATTCCGAACGAATCGGGGGCGACCGCCGCGAGTTCGGGGATGTAGTCGGCCAACTCGCCTTCGTCGAGTGATCGGACTTCGTCGAACACTCGCGTTATCAGGTCGTCGACCACAGTTCCCATACGTCGACCTTAAGCTGACATGGCGGTCGTTTTGTGGAAGAAGAGTTGCCGAGTCGATCGCGACGGATCCCATTTGTCTGTGATTGCGATCACGAGCGATCCGCGGGATTTCGCTGTTACGCGAAGTCACACCGGAATCGGGCCGAGTCCGCGTGTCGGTTCGCCGGAACGCTCCGTAGACTGGCAGCACTGTCGCGAAGACAGCCGCGGCGCGCACCGGTGCAGCTGTGAAGCACGGAGGGAGCGATCTCGTTGGGTGTTCTTGCCCGCATTCAGGGTCCTGACGATCTACGTCAGTTGAGCCACGCCGAGATGACGGAGTTGGCCGACGAGATTCGTGAGTTCCTCGTGCTGAAGGTCGCTGCGACCGGTGGTCACCTCGGGCCCAACTTGGGCGTCGTGGAGTTGACCCTCGCACTGCACCGAATTTTCGACTCGCCGCAGGACGCGATCATCTTCGACACGGGCCATCAGGCCTATGTACACAAGATCCTCACCGGTCGTCAGGATCAGTTCGACACTCTGCGTAAGCAGGGTGGACTGTCCGGGTATCCGTGCCGCGCCGAGAGCGAACACGACTGGGTCGAGTCTTCTCACGCTTCCGCCGCGTTGTCCTATGCCGACGGCCTCGCGAAGGCCTTCGCGCTGACGGGTCAGAATCGCCACGTAGTTGCCGTCGTCGGTGACGGCGCGCTGACCGGCGGAATGTGTTGGGAAGCTCTCAACAACATCGCGGCAGGCAAGGACCGTTCGGTGGTGATCGTCGTCAACGACAACGGTCGCTCGTACGCACCGACCATCGGCGGACTCGCCGACCATCTCTCGGCACTGCGCACTGCGCCGAGTTACGAGCGCGCCCTCGACAGTGGCCGACGCATGGTCAAGAGACTGCCCTGGGTGGGGCGCACCGCGTACTCCGTCCTGCACGGAATGAAGGCGGGTCTCAAAGACGCGGTCAGCCCTCAGGTCATGTTCACCGATCTGGGTATCAAGTATCTCGGACCGGTGGACGGACACGACGAAGCCGCCATGGAATCGGCATTGCGCCGGGCAAAGGCCTACGGCGGACCGGTCATCGTCCATGCCGTCACTCGTAAGGGCAACGGTTACGCACACGCCGAGAACGACGTGGCCGACCAGATGCATGCCACCGGTGTCATCGATCCCGTCACCGGTCGCGGCACCAAGTCGTCTGCGCCGGACTGGACGTCGGTCTTCTCGGCCGCGTTGATCGAGCAGGCTTCGCGTCGTGAGGACATCGTCGCCATCACCGCGGCGATGGCCGGGCCCACCGGCCTCGCGGCCTTCGGTGAGAAGTTCCCCGATCGGATCTTCGACGTCGGTATTGCAGAGCAGCATGCGATGACCTCGGCCGCCGGTCTTGCACTTGGCGGACTTCACCCCGTCGTTGCTATCTACTCGACCTTCCTCAATCGGGCTTTCGACCAGTTGTTGATGGACGTCGCTCTACTCAAGCAACCGGTCACAGTCGTGCTCGACCGCGCCGGGGTCACCGGAGTCGACGGCGCCAGCCACAACGGCGTCTGGGATCTTTCGCTGCTCGGAATCATCCCGGGGATCCGCGTCGCGGCACCGCGTGACGCAGACACGCTGCGGGAAGAGTTGGACGAGGCGCTTCTCGTCGACGACGGCCCAACCGTCGTTCGTTTCCCGAAGGGCGCTGTACCCGAAGCGATTCCGGCCGTGAAGCGACTCGACGGAATGGTCGACGTTCTCAAGTCCAGCGAGGGTGAGCGCGGCGACGTGCTCCTCGTCGCGGTGGGCCCGTTTGCATCCCTGGCACTCGAGATTGCCGAGCGGCTCGACAAGCAGGGCATCTCGGTTGCCGTCGTCGATCCGCGGTGGGTTCTGCCGGTCGCGGATTCGCTGGTGAAGATGGCGGACAAGTACGCCCTCGTGGTCACCATCGAAGACGGTGGTCTGCACGGCGGCATCGGTTCGACGGTCTCGGCCGCGATGCGGGCAGCCGGAGTGCACACGTCGTGCCGCGACATGGGCGTTCCCCAGCAGTTCCTCGATCACGCCAGCCGCGAGGCCATCCACAAGGAACTCGGACTCACGGCTCAGGACCTCTCCCGCAAGATCACCGGCTGGGTGGCGGGGATGGGCAGCGTCGGTGTCCACGTCCAGGAAGGCGCGTCCTCGGCGTCGGCTCAGGGCGAAGTCGCGCAAGGCTGACAGCTCGTCTCACGATAATCTTCACTACGATCTCGAAAAGCGGTGGCCCACGGATCAATCCGAGGGCCACCGCTTTCGGTGAAATCGTGAGAGTTCGCTACTGGACGGATTCGAGTGTGCTGCCTCGCGTTTCCTTCACGAACCTCAGGACGACGAACAGCGACAACACTGCCATGACGGCGTAGCCGGCGTAGGTGTACGACAGATTCCAATCGGCCAGTGCCGGGAACGTCCAGGACACCAGGAAGTTCGCGACCCAGTTGGTGGCGGTCGCAATTCCCACTGCTGCAGCACGCACGCGGTTGGGGAACATTTCGGAGATCAACACCCAGACGACCGGGCCCCAGGACAAGGCGAAGAAGAACACGAATGCGTTCGCCCCGATAAGAGCGATAGTGGCATTGGCTCCGGTCAGCGTGGCCACGGATTCGCCGATCTCGTTCTTGGTCACTGTTGCCGAATGGAAACAGAACGCTGCGGTGCCCAGTGAGATGGCCATACCGGCGGAACCGACCAGCAACAACGGCTTTCGACCGACCCGGTCGATGACGGCGATGGCGACGAACGTACCGACGATGTTGACCAAGGCGCTCACGACGCTGATCAGCAGGGACCGGTCAGCGCCGAATCCGACCGCCTGCCAGAGGGTGCTCGAGTAGTAGAAGATCACGTTGATGCCGACCAACTGCTGCAACGCGGCGAGTGCAATACCGACCCACACCAGATGGGAAACCCCGAGCCGCTTCGAGAAGAGTTGGCGGACTGTGGTCTTGGCTTGCTTCTCCGTCAGAGATTCGCGGATCTCGTTCATGCGTTCGGTGACGGCGTCGTGATCTCCACCTTCGAGATCGGAGATGATCTTGCGAGCACGATCGTCCTTGCCCTGCGCCACGAGGAACCGTGGAGACTCGGGAATCGTGGTTGTCATGATCAGGTACAGGACTGCGGGAACCGCCTCGAGCATCAGCATCCACTGCCAGGCTTCGAGGCCTGCGATCTGATTGCGATCACCACCGGCCGCGGCCTGGAGGGCGTAGTTGACCAACTGTGACACGGCGATTCCGAGAACGATAGCCAGTTGGTACATCGAGCCGAGACGTCCGCGAATCGCGGCGGGGGAGATCTCCGCGATGTAGGCCGGGGCGATGACTGACGCGAAACCTACTGCCAGGCCGCCGACCACGCGCCAGAACGTGAGGTCGTAGACGCTGAACGGAATTGCGGAGCCTACGGCGCCGATGATGAACAACACCGCGGCTATCTGCATGACGCGGATGCGGCCGAGTCGGTCGGCGAGTGTGCCTGCGATCCAGGCGCCGAGTGCTGCGCCGAGCAGAGTCAGTGAGACCGTGAGCCCGGTGCCCGAGGCGCCGATGTCGTACTTGTCTCGGATCGCACCGACCGCCCCGTTGATGACGGCGGTGTCGTATCCGAACAGAAAACCGCCGAGCGCGGCGGCGCCGGCGAAGAGCACTGCATGTCCGACGTCGGCGCGAGTAGCGCCTGATCCTCCGCCGGAGGCGGTTCCGCTGAATGCCATTCCTGCCCCCTCAAAGGCCCTACGGTCGACACCCCGATGCGCCGATCCATCCGCGAGCACTCTGCACGCTACGCCCACCCGGGCAGATTTGGCGGGGACTCACGCGCCGTTACCCAGCTGAGTCCATTCCCGCAGCGAATCAGCTGGACACAGTAATGCCGTATTGATTGCAGTTATTATGCAAACAATATGGTAAGTGCAGGTGAGGGCGCTTTACTCGCCCGAGCGGCGCTCGGCTTTTGCTGCGATGTCTTCGAGATCCTTCGCCATGAATTTCCGGGTCACCCGCGCGCCCAACCGACCGAATACCGCTGTGAAGATCTTCGAGATACGTGAAGTGGATTCGGATTCACCGGAGAAATACATCTCGAGGATCGTGCCTGTGGCGTCAGGCTTCAGCGTGAACCCACTCGTGTAGTTCATGCCGTGGGAGTTGGCTTTGACGACGGTGCGGGTGGGAGCCTCGACCTCGGTGACCCACATGTCCTCGGTTGCTTCCTTGCCCATCATCTTCCGAGTTTCACGCCACTTGGTGCCGACGGCGTATCCCTCTCCGGCGAGCCGTTCGATACGGATCACGCCGGAGAGGGTGTCGGCAGCGTTGTCGAGGTCCGTCAGGACCTGCCACACAGTGTCCGCCGGTGCGTTGACGTGCCTGGTTACGGAGATCGAAAGTTCGGCCATGCAGGTGAGCATAAAGACCGTGACCGACACTGCATCTTTTCTAGGCGGAGGCGCGCTTTGCGGCTTCGCTCAACGTCGGTGTGATCTGGCCGAGGACCCAAGGCGTGCTCAGGACGTTGACGTTGCTCAGTCCGCCGATGACGCGGGTGTCGCTGAGGAATGCGGTGGATCCGCGTTTGACCGCGTCGAGTCCACCGACTGCGGGTATGCCGGACGGATCACCGGAGCCGTCGGTGAAGCCGACGATCACATCGGCGTCGATGTCGGCGATGTTCTCGTAGGAGATCGTCTTGAAGAACGATCCACCTGCATTGTCCGCGGCTAGCTTCTCGACGCCCGGTGCGTTGACGAACCCGAGTTCGGTCAGCACCTGGACCCGCGGATCAGTGGGCAGATAGACGTTGATGTTGCTCGAATCGGTGTCGAAGTTGACCACTGCCAATGTCTTTCCGGCGAACTCCGGGTGGGCTGTGGCGGTATCGGCGAGAGTCGCGTCGAGGCCGTCGACGAGCTTGTCGGCCTCTTCGCTCTTGCCGACTGCCTTGCCGACGATGCGGGTCTGGTCCTGCCAGGATGTCTGCCAGGCCGCGCCGGGGTAGGCGGCCGTCGGTGCGATCTTGCTCAGTTGGTTGTAGACGGATTCCTCGAAGCCCTCGTACGGCGCGAGGATGACGTCGGGGGTCAACGACGCGATGGACTCGATCGGCGGTTCTCCGCTGGCCGGCATGTCGAAGAGCGTTGTCTTGTCCGCGTCGAAGTAGTCCTGCGCCCAGGGCATGACGCCGTTGTCGTCCGCGCCGTAGGTGTACTTGGGCTGTCCGACCGGAGTCAGATCGAGTGCGTACAGGATGTCCTGCGCGTTCCATCCGAGGGTGACGAGGCGCTCGGGCTTCGAGTCGATGGTCGTGGTGCCGAAGGTGTTCTCGATGCTGACGGGGAATCCGCCCGTACCTTGGGATGGCGTGGATGTGCCTGAATCCGAGGAGCACGAGACAAGTGCGGTGACCGCGATTGCAGCCGCACCGAGGGCAGTGAAGCCCCGAACAGAAGTTTTCATGAAGGGCAGCCTAACCTACTGAATTTCGGCAGCCAAACGAAACCGATTGTGCCGTTTATGCAGGTGGGAGTCGGATCTGGACCGCGTTTCTCAGTGCACCGTTTCGGTGGGCAATACTTTCCTCGTGCGATCACAGCAGAAGATTCTCGGCGCCGCCCTCGGACTGATCGAAGGTGGCGGATTCGAGGCTGTGAACATTGCCGCAGTTGCCACCGCGGCCGGTGTCTCGCGCCAGACGGTGTACTCGATTTTCGGCACACGTGAGGAGGTCGTCTCCCAGGCGATGGGCGGTCTCGCTGTCGAGGTTCTCGGGGAGATCACGGCACAGGTGGAGTCGGTCGACACGGCGTGTGATTACGTCGTCGAATTCATCGTTGCCGCGCGAACTGCCGTGCGTGCTCACCCGGTGCTCGCGACTCTGCTCCTCGCCGAGCGGGGAAACCCTGTCTTCGATCTCGAAATGATGAGTCGAGCAATACCTTTCGCTGGTCAGATGCTCACCCCTATGGTCGAACGTGGCCTCGCCACCGAGGCGGAGTTGGATGAGATAGTGGAAATTGCCGTGCGACTGGGGCTTTCGGTTGTTGCATTCGACAGTGACCTCGTACATTCCGACGACTCCTTGCGGGCCTTTCTCTCGAGGTGGCTCGGGCCCGCAATCCGGTCGACCTCGTAGTTCCTTGCCTGCTCCGCCAAAACCTTGACACTCGAGCGTCAGAGTGTCTAGTTTTGGCGTGCCCGGAATTCTCTGGCGACATTCTTCGAGGGAGCACCAGTCATGTCCGGAGTGAAACGTAGATCGTTCTTGGCCGGTACGGCCGCCGTGGGAGTCGCGATGATGGCGCCACGCACTGCCAGGGCTGCAACAGGGATTCCGCTGACACGTGAAGTGCACCGTGTCGTGGTTATCGGATCGGGGTTCGGCGGCGGGGTGACGGCACTTCGCCTGGCCGAGGCGGGGGTTCCGGTCACTTTGCTGGAGAGAGGGATTCGGTGGCAGACCGGGCCGAATGCCGAAACTTTCCCGCACCCCGCCAGCCCGGACAAGCGCATCCTCTGGCATCAGTCCAACCCGACTCTGTTCGGCAGGCCGGCGATCTTCGAGCCATACGCGGGTTTGTTGGAGACGGTGACCGGTGAGAACATGACCGCGATCTGCGCAGCCGGTGTGGGCGGCGGATCGCTTGTGTACCAAGGGATGACGCTGCAACCGGAAGAAGCGGTCTTCAACACGCACTTTCCGGAGGAGCTCGATTACGCACGAATGGGCCGCGTCCATTACCCGCGGGTGGCGCGGATGCTGCAAGTGGAAACTGCACCAGACGAACTGATTTCCAGCCCGAACTACGAGGCGGCACGTGTATTCGCGCGTAACGCAACGCGTTCCGGTCTACCCGTGTCGAAGATTCCGATGCCGATCGACTGGAACTTCGCGTTGGCCGAACTGAGGGGTGAGATGAAGCCGTCTTACACCAACGGTGACGGCGCGCTCGGTGTCAACAACGGTGGCAAGCATTCGGTGGATGTCACCTACATTGCGGCTGCGGAAGCGACCGGATTGGTGAATGTGGAGACTCTGCACCAGGTCACCGATGTCGAGCGGGCCGCCGACGGACGGTGGCGCGTGTACGTGGACCGGACCGACATTTCCGGCAAGATTCTCGAGAACAAGATCTTGACGACGGATGCGCTCGTGATGGCTGCAGGCAGCATGAACACCACCAAACTCCTGGTCCGCGCCGCGGCGACGGGGCGGATCACGGATCTGCCGGACGAGCTCGGCGCAGGGTGGGGGACCAATGCCGATCGGATCTACATCTGGTCGGATCTCGCCGAGAACTTCGGTGCGACGCAGGGCGGGCCGGTCGTCTACGGCAGCCGGAACTGGGACGACCCGCATAATGCGTTCACCGTCATTCAGGCGTCGTTCCCGCCCGTTGCGTTCGACGCTCACAGCACGGTGATGGTCGGATTCGGTGTGAGCGGCGACCGAGGTCGGTTCGTGTACGACTCGGCGCGGGGTGAGGCGGTGCTCCGTTGGCCGAAGGACGGGGATTCGGCGATCCAGCAAGGCCACATCGGACCTGCGGCCCAGCAGATCGCGGCAGGAGGACTGCTCACCGACACCAACGCGTTACTGCCGTCCACCTGGCATCCCCTAGGCGGTGCCTGCATGAACTCGGTGTGCGATCTTGATGGGCGGGTTCTGGGCCAGCGGGGGTTGTACGTGCTCGACGGCGCTCTGCTGCCGGGGAACTCCGCTGCGTGCAATCCGTCGATGACCATCGCCGCCGTCGCGGAGCGCGCGCTCGAGAACATCGTGAAAGACGATGTGGGAACACTCTTCTGAGCCTGCAGAACGTCACGGACGGCGCACCCGAGGGCACGCCGTCCGTGACGGGTCGATCGACTGACTCAGACGCTGGCAACACCGGGCGCGAGGAAGCGCTTGCCGTTGACGGCCTCGGAGGTACCGGTCCGGTCCAGGTACGGCGTGATGCCGCCGTTCCAGAATCCGAATCCGCCGCCGAGCAGCAGGCAGAGGTCGATGTCCTCGGCTGCCGCTACGACGCCCTCGTCGAGCATGATCTGAATTTCCTCGGCAAATGCACGACGTGTGCGCTCGAGGACCTCTTCCGAAGTTGACACCTTGTCACCCTGCGGCCACAGTGCGGCGACCTCGGGGTCGACGGCCTGACCGTTCTCGCCCCAGGTCCACACGCCGGGCTTGCGGGCCTCGACGAGTGCTTCGAGTCCGGGTGAGCTCTTGAACCGGTCCGGGTACGACTCCTGCAGGGTCTCACCGGTGTGCAGTGCCACTGCGGGTCCGACGAGGGCCAGCAAGGTGAACGGCGACATGGGCATGCCGAGTTCGGCGATGGCATTGTCTGCGACGTCGAAGGGGGTGCCTTCGTCGACGGCGGACATGACCTCACCCAAGGTGCGGGTGACGAGGCGGTTGAAGACGAAGCCGGCCTTGTCGCCGCAGAGGACGGCGGACTTCTTCAGCGACTTCGCGGTGGCGAAAGCCGTTGCGAGAGTGGCATCATCGGTCTTGCTGCCCTTGATGATCTCGAGGAGGGGAAGAACGGCCACCGGGTTGAAGAAGTGGAAGCCGACCACACGCTCGGGATGCTCGAGGCCGGACGCCATTTCCGTGATGGAGAGCGAAGAGGTGTTGGTGGCGAGGATGGTTTCGGGAGCAATGAACTGCTCGAGTTCCGCGAAGACCTTCTTCTTGACGTCCATGTTCTCGAAGACGGCTTCGATGACGAAGTCGGTCTTGGCGAACGCGGCCTTGTCGAGGGAACCGGAGACGAGCGCCTTGAGGCGGTTCGCAGCGTCGGGGGACAGGCGCCCCTTGCCCTGGAGCTTCTCGATTTCGGTGTGGACGTAGCCGACACCCTTGTCGATGCGTTCCTGGTCGATGTCGGTCAGGATGACCGGCACCTTGAGCTGGCGGACGAAGAGCAGCGCGAGCTGGCTGGCCATGAGGCCGGCGCCGACGATGCCGACGCCGCTGACCTTACGAGCGAGCGAGCGGTCGGGTGCTCCGGCGGGACGCTTGGCGCGCTTGTTCACCAGATCGAAGGCGTACAGACCAGCCCGGAGCTCGTCCGTCAGCAGAAGATCGGCAAGAGCCTCGTCCTCGGCCGCGAAGCCCTTGTCGAGCGAGGCGGCATCGGTGATGTCGGTGCTGCGAGCCAGTTCGAGCAACTCGACGGCCTTGACGGCGCCGGGAGCGTTGCCCTTGGTCTTGCCGTCGACGATCGCCTTCGCACGAGCAATCGCGTCGTCCCAGCCCTGGCCACGATCGATCTCGGGGCGAGCGGGGGTCACTGTGCCGGCGAGGACCTGCGACGCCCAGGCGAGGGACTGCTCGATGAAGTCGGCAGAGTCGAGAACGACGTCGACGACGCCGAGTTCGAGTGCCTTCTTGGGGGAGAGCACCTTGTTCTGGTTCAGCGAGTTCTCGATAACCACGGTGACGGCGTTCGACGGGCCGACGAGGTTGGGGAGCAACTGCGTTCCGCCCCAACCGGGGACCAGACCGAGGAATGCTTCCGGAAGACCCAGTGCGCCCGCATTGGCGGCAACCGTGCGGTAGTGGCTGTGCAGTCCGACCTCGAGGCCGCCGCCCAGAGCGACACCGTTGATGAAGGCGAACGTGGGAACGGACGACTCACGCAGGCGTCGGAACACCTTGTGACCCAAGCGGCCCAGCTCGAGTCCCTGCTCACGAGAGGTGATCGCGGGAACACCCTTGAGATCCGCGCCGGCGGCGAAGATGAACGGCTTGCCGGTGACGGCGATGGCAACCGGGTTGGCGGCAAAGGCTTCGTCGAGGGCGGCGTCGAATGCTGCGAGTCCGCCGGGACCGAAGGACGACGGCTTGGTGTGGTCGAAGCCGTTGTCGAGGGTGATCAGTGCAAACGGGCCCTCGATGCCGGGGACCGAGATGATCTTCGTGTAGGCGTTCGTCACGACCTCGTCGGCGAATGCTGTTGCAATATCAGACATTTAGTTAACTCCTGCCTGGTAGTCAGCGTGGTTCGGGTTCTCCCAGATGACGGTGCCGCCCATGCCGAGGCCGATGCACATGGTGGTCAAGCCGTAGCGCACGTCGGGACGCGTCGCGAACTGGCGGGAGAGCTGCGTCATCAGGCGAACGCCCGAGGAAGCGAGGGGGTGGCCACACGCGATGGCGCCGCCCCACTGGTTGACGCGCGGGTCGTCGTCGGCGATTCCGTAGTGCTCGAGGAACGCGAGGACCTGAACGGCGAACGCCTCGTTGATCTCGAAGAGTCCGATGTCCTCGATCTTGAGGCCGGTGCGTGCCAGCAGCTTCTCAGTGGCGGGAACCGGGCCGATGCCCATGACGGCGGGGTCGACGCCCTGGTAGGCGAAGCCCACCATGCGCATGCCGACCGGCAGGCCGAGCTCGGCTGCGGTGTCCTCACCGGCGAGCAGTGCTGCGGTGGCACCGTCGTTGAGTCCGGCTGCGTTACCGGCGGTGATGCGTCCGGCCGGGCGGAACGGCGTCTTGAGCTTCGCGAGATCTTCGACGGTGGTTCCGGGGCGCGGCGGCTCGTCTTCGGTGGCCAGACCCCAGCCCGCGGAACTGCGGGTGGCGACGGGGACCAGGGTGTCGGCGATGAAGCCGGCCTTCTTGGCAGCGTCGTACTTGTTCTGGCTGTTGACGGCGTAGGCGTCCGTGCGGTCCTTGGTGATGGTCGGGAACCGGTCGTGCAGGTTCTCGGCGGTGTTACCCATCACGAGGGCGCTCGGGTCGACCAGGCGGTCGGCGAGGAAACGCGGGTTGGGGTCTGCGCCCTCACCCATCGGGTGGTGACCCATGTGCTCGACGCCACCGGCGATCACGACGTCGTACTGGCCGAAGCCGATGCCCGACGCGGTGGTGGTGACGGCGGTCATCGCGCCGGCACACATGCGGTCGATGGCGAATCCGGGAACGGTTTCGGGGAGACCGGCGAGGATCGCAGCGGTGCGGCCGATGGTCAGGCCCTGGTCACCGGTCTGCGTGGTGGCTGCGACAGCAACTTCGTCGATCCGTGCGGGATCGAGCTGCGGGTTACGGCGAAGCAGCTCACGAATCGCCTTGACGACGAGATCGTCTGCGCGCGTGTCGGCGTACATGCCTTTCGGGCCGGCCTTGCCGAACGGGGTGCGAATGCCGTCGACGAAGACGACGTTGCGTTGGTTGTTTGTGGATGGAGCCACGCGAATTCCTCCTGATGGAGCTGCCCACCGCACCGAAGGGCGGCGAGACGTTGGTTCGGCGATCACGGCCAGGCGTCCGGCCTCGTATCGAGCGTACTACTGCCCATTACTGACCGGTAACTTAACGTGCCGAATTGCTCCAACCTCACACCGGGGTCAGGTCAGGATTCCGGCTCTTCCACTTCGGGCTCGGCCGGGACCACGGAGTTCAGTGCCTCGGCGAGGACGGGAACGGTCAAAGTGCGTTGCCAGCCACGTGCGCCACCGGAAGTGAGCTTGGTCTCGATCGCACTCTCGACTTCGGCGATGTCCGAGTCGGGTTCCAGTTTCCAGTCCCAGCACAGGCGCCTGACCAGGTCGGGTTGGAGCAGATTCTCCACGGGCACCGAAACCTCTTTGCTCAGGTCCGACAGTGCTGCGCGCGCCGCGGTCAACCGATCAGCCGCCGCTGGATCCTGGCGGGCCCAGCGACCGGCAGCGGGCGGCCCGACGATGGGCGGGGTTTTCGGCGGAAGCTCGCTGTCGGGGAGCCTGCGCGCGGCTTCCAGTGCGTCCATCCAAATACGCGAATACCGGCGTTGACGTGGTCCGCCGAAGACGGGAAGCGAGCGGAGCGCATCCAGCGACCGAGGATCTTTGAGAGCGGCATCGATGATCGCGGAGTCAGGAAGAACCCGACTCGGAGACACGTCGCGCTTGCGTGCGAGATCCTCGCGCGCCTGCCACAGCGCCCGTACCGCCGCCAACTGACGGGTGGTCTTGAGTGAGGTGATGTGCGACGTACGACGCCAGCGGTCCGGTTTGGGCTTGGGCGGGCCGGCCAGACGGATGTACTCGAACTCTTCCTTCGCCCAATCGAGTTTGCCTTGGGATTCGAGTTCGGCTTCCATTGCGTCGCGCAGTTCGAGAAGCACTTCGACGTCGAGGGCGGCGTAGTTCAACCAGGCGTCCGGCAGCGGACGTGTCGACCAGTCCGCAGCCCCGTGACCCTTGCGAAGTTCCACTCGCAGGGTTCGTTCCACGATCGCGGCGAGTCCGACTCGCTCGAACCCGGCCAGTCGTCCGGCCAGTTCGGTGTCGAACAGCTCGGCCGGCGTCAGGCCCAGTTCGGCGAGGCCGGGGAGATCCTGATCGGCAGAGTGCAGCACCCATTGCAACGGGTTGATCACCTCGGCCAACGGCTGCAGGTCTTGCGCTGTCGGAATCGGGTCGAGAAGGAACGATCCTGCTCCTTCGCGGCGAAGCTGGATCAGGTACGCCCGTGCCGAATAGCGGAATCCGGATGCGCGCTCGGCGTCCACGGCGAGCGGGCCGTGGCCGGAGGCCAGCGCGGCCGCGGCGTCGGCGACACCGGCGGCAGTGGTGATGACGTCCGGAACTCCGTCACGCGGAACGAGCAGCGGAACTACGTCGGAGGTGGGCTCGGTTGCATCATCGGTGACTTCGGACATGGTCACTGACTCTACGTCGCAGTCGGGGCCGGGGTTGTCACCTCAGCGTCGAACAGTTCGTCGAGTGCGGCTCCGAAACCTTGCGCGAGCTGGTCCAATTCGGGTGCCAGATCGGAGCAACTGACGATGCCGACGTCGAGTTTTCCGTCGAGAGACATCACCGTCACGTTGAGACCTGCTCCGTGAAAGATCGGGCCGAGCGGGAACATTCCCTTGATCTGGGCACCGAGGAAGTAGAGCGGGACCGGCGGTCCAGGCACATTCGACACGACCAGGTTGGACACGACGGGGTGACGCTCGGCGAGTTTGAGCGACGAGTACACGCGCATGGCGGCGCCGAACACCGCCGGCGAAGCGAACTGCGACCAGTCCTGGAGCATGTTCGCGCCCAGAGCCTCGTTGTGGTTCTTCGAGGTGGCGTTGTAATCGCTGATCGCGTGCAGGCGTTCGACCGGATCGGCGATCTGGGTGCCGAGTTGCGTGAACATGCCCGAGATCTGGTTCGTGCCCGGACGATCGGATTTGCCGTGGACCGACACCGGCACCATGGCGACGAGGGAGTCCTCCGGCAGCTCGTCCCGGTCCTCCAGATACTTACGCAGTGCCCCGGCGCAGAGCGCGAGAACCACGTCGTTGACCTTGACGCCGTGACGGTCCTTGACGGCTTTGACCTTCGCGAGATCGAGTTGGCTGAACGCGACGTTGCGGTGACCGGTGATCGCGCCGTTGAACGAGGTCCGCGGCGCGGTGAACGGAGCAGGCATCGCTTCACCCTTTCGCGCACGCGTCACCCACTTCGGGAGCATGGCGATTCCGCCGGGGACCAGACGGGCAATTCTTGCGGGTCGGGCGATGACGGCCATGAGTCCGCCGATGGCGATGTCCAGCGTTCCCGCGTCGCCCGCACCCTGTGCTGTGGGATCCACGAGCGCCGGTGAATCCGGTTCGAGACTGCACAGCTGAGCCAGGATGTTCGCGCCGGTGACACCGTCGGCAGCGCTGTGATGGATCTTCGACATGATGGCGATCTGTCCGTCGGCAAGTCCCTCGATCACCCACATCTCCCACAGCGGTCGGGAACGATCCAGCGGTTGGCTCGCGATGTGTCCGGCGAGCTCTGCCAGTTCCGCGTGTGTGCCGGGAGCAGGTACCGCGGTCCGGTGGCAGTGCCGCTCGATGTCGAAATCGTGATCGTCGACCCACACGGGGTAGTCGAGATTGAGACGGGAATCTTTGAGTTTGCGCCGGAAGGTCGGCATGGTGGCCATCCGCGAGTCCAACTCGCGAAGCAGCTTCCGGTAGTCGTAGCCGCCCGGGATGGTCGTGGGGTCGAGCAGGACAAGTCCACAAACGTGCAATAGCTGGGTCGGGGTTTCCAAGTAGAGGAAGGTCGCGTCGAGTCCGCTGAGACGTTGCATGACTCATTCTAGAACAGGTTCTAGTATTTTTCCGGGGGAATGCTCAAACGAATAGCAGAGTCAGTCGTTCTGCCGCGACAGCGTGGTTATCCCGGCAGGCGGAAGCCCCGCCGCGTACGCGAGAACCTCGCAGAAAGCCTCGACGTGGTGAGCCAATTCGGACGAAGTTGCAGTCCAGGACGCTCGCAACTCCAGTTGATGGGCTCGCGGAGGCCCGGCGATGTCGCCGTACCGCACGGAAGTTGTGGCTGTGACCGTACCGCCCAGGGCCACAAAAGGTTCCGGTCCGGCCTCCAAAGCGTCCACCAGCCAACTCCAGGCTACTTCGGGAAGTAGTGGATCCGCGGCGACGGCTTCGTCGAGATCGGCCTGGATGTACGCCACCAACCGCATGGTGCCGTTCCACGCCTCGTCGCCGTCCGGATCGAACAACAGGATCAGGCGGCCGAAAGCGTCACCTTCGGACTGCTCGGCCACGACGTCGGAGTCCGGGTGGAGAACCTCAGCCCCCACCGCGTGGCTGTACGGAGCGAGACGCTGCGGCGGGCGGATGGGACCGACCTCTATCTCGGGCCGAACCCGCGCAGCGGTCATCGCCTCCACGGCGGCACGGAACTCGGCCGGGTCGGCTGTCGATCCGGATGTCGTCACAGGTCAGGACGTTAGTCGGGGATGCGGGCGGGGAGGTGGAGGCGCGCCGACCGAGTGTGGCTCGGGTGTGTGGCCGCTCACGAACCGCTCGGGTGTCCGATCCCGAGTGTGGGACGTGGCAGCATTGAGTCGATCGAAGACACACGTTGGCGGAGAGCGCGAGGACTGATGAGCGGGTTGGACAACATGAATTCAGGCATTACCGGGTCGGCGGAGTACAGCGCTCGGCGAGTCTTGCCCGACGCACCGTTGCTTGCCGCGGCGACCGGACGCACTCCGAGTCGACGGCCGGTGTGGTTCATGCGTCAGGCCGGGCGTTCGTTGCCGGAGTACCGCGAGATCCGCGCCGGGATCGGCATGTTGGAATCTTGTTTCGATCCGGCGCTGGTCTGTGAGATCACGATGCAGCCGGTGCGCCGTCACGACGTGGACGCGGCAATCCTGTTCTCGGACATCGTCGTTCCACTCAAAGCCGCGGGAATTGATCTCGACATCGTTGCCGGCGTCGGACCGGTGGTCGCCAATCCGATTCGCTCCATCGCCGACGTTGCAGCACTCCCGCGACTGGTCCCCGAAGAGGTAGGCGCAATCGCACAGGCCGTTCGGCTTCTCACCACCGAGTTGGGCTCCACGCCGCTGATCGGCTTTGCCGGAGCGCCGTTCACTCTGGCGTCGTATCTGGTCGAAGGTGGTCCGAGCCGGAACCACGAGAAGACCAAAGCGCTCATGCACTCCGATCCGAAGACCTGGCACGCGTTGCTCGGAAGTTTGGCCGACACCACGATCTGCTTCCTGCAGGCGCAGCTCAAGGCGGGCGTCGACGCGGTCCAGCTGTTCGACTCGTGGGCCGGCGCGCTCTCGCTGGCCGATTATCGGGAATTTGTCCTGCCGCATTCCGAGCGAGTGTTCGCCGAGGTTGCCGCTGCCGGCGTCCCGCGTATCCACTTCGGTGTCGGCACCGGTGAACTTCTCGGCGCGATGGGGGAGGCAGGCGCCGACGTCGTGGGTGTCGACTGGCGGATTCCGCTCGACGTCGCGGCTGGTCGTGTCGGTCCGGGTAAGGCGCTGCAGGGCAATCTCGATCCCGCCGTACTGTTCGCGGGCCCCGAGGTGATCGATCGTGAGGTGCGCCGGATCGCCGCCGAAGGGGACCGCGCGATCGAGGCCGGTGCCATCGGCCACATCTTCAACCTCGGCCACGGAGTTCTTCCCGACACCGATCCCACGGCGATCACCTCGGCGGTGGAGCTGGTGCACTCGCTGTGACAACGACTCGGCCGTCGGTCGCGGTGATCGGAGGAGGAATCTCCGGTCTGGTTGCCGCGTACCGGCTTCGGCGCAGTCTGGGCTCCGAAGCCGACATCACGATCGTCGACGACTCACCGCGACTGGGCGGGAAGCTGCGAACGATTGATCTGGGCGGTGGCCCGATCGACATCGGTGCCGAGGCTTTCATCGCCCGTCGGCCGGAAGTTCCTGCGCTTCTCGCCGAGCTGGGACTGACCGATCAGATCGTCTACCCTGCGGGGCTGAGCCCGTTGATCTGGTCTCAGGGCTCACTGAACCGGTTGCCCACCGGAACCCTGATGGGAATCCCGGCTTCGGCGGAGTCGGTTCGAGATCTTGTCGACGAGCAGACCCTGGCGCGCATCGCCGCCGAGGCCGGCGTCCCGCTGGAGTGGACCCGCGGTTCCGATTGCAGTGTTGCCGAACTGGTTTCGCAGCGATTCGGTGATCAGGTGGTCAGCCGATCGGTGGATCCGCTTCTGGGCGGGGTGTACTCGGGGCTGGCGGAGACCATCGGCGTGCGTGCAGCTTTGCCGACACTCGCTGCGGCCCTCGATGCGGGCTCTCGGAGCCTCACGGATGCAGTCGCAGCCGCATTGCCGACGCCTGCACCGGGGCCGGTGTTCGGAGCGCTCAGAGACGGGTACGGCATCCTGCTCGATGCGCTGCAGCAGGCCGCCGACGCGACCTTCGTCCGCGGCGAGGCTTCTGGGTTGCGCAGCGACGGGGCTGGTTGGAACGTCGATCCGCTCGGAAGCGTCGACGCGGTGATTCTGGCCGTCCCGGCGCCGCGCGCAGCGGCGCTGTTGGCCGGAGTCGATGCGGATGTTGCGAGTACCGTCGCTCGGATCGAACTGGCGTCGTCCGCGGTGGTGGCGCTCCGGTTGTCCGGGCAGGTCGAACTTCCGCAGAATTCAGGGATCCTGGTAGCCACCGACGCCGACCTGACCGCCAAGGCGTTCACGCTGTCGAGCCGAAAGTGGACACACCTCGCTGATCGCGGTGAGCACCTCGTTCGGGTGTCGTTCGGTCGATTCGGTGCATCGGAGATCGTCGACCGGCCGGATGGTGAGTTGATCGACTTCGCGCGCGCCGATCTCGAGACCGTGACCGGAATCACCGAGGAGCCAGGCGCGACCTTCGTACAGCGGTGGCACGGAGGTCTTCCCCAATACGCCCCAGGTCACACGAAAATCGTGGCTGAAATCGAGTCCGGGATGACGCAGTTCGACGGCCTCGCCCTGGCCGGGTCGTGGCTGCACGGCGTCGGGGTTCCGGCGTGTGTCGCAGTCGGCACGACGGCGGCTACACGGATATTCGAGCGAGTGGCACGATAGACCCATGGCACGCCTTGATTTCGACAAACTGAACTCTGAAATCCGTTACCTCATGTTCTCCGTGTTCCAGGTGGAACCCGGTGTGCTGGGCGATGATCGGGAAGCTGCGGTCAAGGACGCCCGCTTGTTCTTCGAGGGTCTCGAAGACAAGGGCGTCGTGGTTCGCGGGATCTACGACGTCGCCGGCCTGCGCGCCGACGCGGACTTCATGATCTGGACCCACGCGGCCACCATCGAGGAACTGCAGGCCGCGTACGCGGATTTTCGTCGCACCACGGTCCTCGGACAGGCCAGTGCTCCCATCTGGAGCAACTCGGCGGTGCACCGCCCCGCGGAGTTCAACAAGAGCCACGTGCCCTCGTTCATCGCGGGTGAGGATCCGGGCGACTACATCTGCGTCTACCCGTTCGTCCGCTCGTACGAGTGGTACCTGCTCCCCGACGAGGAGCGTCGCAAGATGCTCGCCGATCACGGTATGGCTGCTCGTTCGTACAAGGACGTTCGCGCCAACACGGTCCCGGCCTTCGCCCTGGGGGACTACGAGTGGATTCTCGCGTTCGAAGCACCCGAGCTCATTCGTATCGTCGATCTGATGCGCGATCTACGTGCCACCGAAGCTCGCTTGCACGTTCGCGAAGAGGTGCCGTTCTTCACCGGCCCGCGCGTGGACATCGAGAAGCTGGTTCTTTCCCTTCCCTGATCTGCTTCGAAAGTAGTTCCTGTGACAACTGCACCGAACCGGCGTCGTCAACACATGTCCCATTGGGGAATGTTCACCGCCGAATCGGTCGCCGGCGAGGTGACCGCCGTGCATCCGTACGAGGGTGATGCGAATCCTTCGCCGATGCTCGGGAACCTCGCCGGTTCGGTGCGCAGTCGGGCTCGTGTTTCGGGCCCGGCGGTGCGTCGGGGTTGGCTCGAGAACGGGCCGGGTCCCAGCGACCGACGTGGAGCCGACGAATTCGTCTCGGTCTCCTGGGACGAACTGACCGAACTCCTCTCGCGTGAACTGCGTCGCGTGGTCGACGCGCACGGAAACAACGCGATCTTCGGCGGCTCGTACGGCTGGGCCAGCGCCGGCCGATTCCATCACGCGCAGAGCCAAGTTCACCGATTTCTGAATCAGCTGGGTGGATACACCAAGTCAGTTCACAGCTACTCGCTCGGTGCCACCGGTGTCATCATGCCGCGTGTGGTCGGAACGCACTGGAAGTTGTTCGCGCGCTCCACGTCGTGGGACGTCATCGCGAAGCACTCCGAACTCCTCGTCTCGTTCGGGGGAGTGCCGATCAAGAACACCGGAGTCAATGCCGGTGGTACGAGTGATCATCCGACGCGCGGGGCGCTCGACGCGTTTCGTGCCCGCGGCGGAAAGATCGTCTCCTTCAGTCCGTTGCGTGACGACGTCGAGGGTGACTGCGAGTGGATCGCACCCGTTCCGGGAACCGACGTTGCAATCATGCTTGCCCTGGCGTTTGTCCTGGCGTCGGAGGACCTGCACGATCGCGATTTCCTGGGCCGTTTCTGCGTCGGTTACGAACGCTTCGAGGATTACCTGCTCGGACGTTCCGACGGTGTACCGAAGGATCCGCGCTGGGCGCAGAAGATCTCCGGTGTGTCGGCGGAGTTCATCACCGACCTGGCTCGGAGAATGGCGTCTGGCCGGACGCTGGTGACCGTCACGTGGTCGTTGCAACGCATCAAACACGGTGAACAGGCACCGTGGATGGGCGTGACACTCGCAGCGATGCTCGGCCAATTCGGGCTTCCGGGTGGAGGTTTCGGGCACGGCTACGGTTCGATGAACGAGCCGGGTCTGGCTCCGGTGCCGTATCCCTTGCCGACCTTCTCGCAAGGTGTGAATCCGGTGTCGGATTTCATTCCGGTAGCCGCGATTTCCGACCTGCTGCTTTCGCCCGGGGAGGAGTTCGACTACGACGGCCGACGCCTGACCTATCCTGACATCCGGTTGGTCTATTGGGCCGGTGGCAATCCGTTTCACCACCATCAGGATCTCCCGAGGCTGCGACGGGCATTTGCGCGTCCGGACACGATCGTCGTTCACGATCCGTACTGGACGCCGATGGCCCGCAACGCCGACATCGTGGTCCCGTCGACCACCTCGCTCGAACGAAATGACCTGAGCTGCACTCGAAACGACCCGCTTCTGGTCGCGATGCAGCAGGTCGTTCCACCTTTCGAGAACTCGCGTGACGACTACGACACGTTTGCCGCTCTGGCTTCTGCGCTCGGATTCGGGGAACAGTTCACAGAGGGGCGATCCTCACAGGAGTGGATCGAGCATCTCTACGGTCAATGGCGGCCGTTCGTCGATGCAGACGGCGGCAACACACCGACGTTCGAGGACTTCTGGGCAGAAGGGCACTACCGGATGCGAACCGAAGACAACCTCGTGCTCTTCGGTGACTTCCGTGAGAATCCCGAGAAATATCCGCTCTCGACTCCGAGTGGGAAGATCGAGATCTTCTCCGAGACCATCGAGTCCTTCGGCTACGACGACTGCGCCGGCCATCCGCGCTGGTACGAGCCCGACGAGTGGCTGGGTGGACCGCGAGCCTCGCAATTCCCGCTTCACTTGATCGCCAATCAGCCCAAGACGCGTCTGCACAGCCAACTCGATCACGGCGCTGCGAGCCAGGCGTCGAAGATTCAGGGACGCGAGCCGATTCGTATGCACCCCGATGCAGCGGCCGCGCGCGGCGTCTCGGCAGGAGACGTGGTGCGGGTGTTCAACGATCGCGGAGCGTGCCTTGCTGGTGTGATCGTCGACTCGGACTTGCGGAGCGACGTCGTCCAACTTTCCACCGGTGCCTGGTACGACCCGCTCGATCCTGCCGATCCCGACTCTCTGTGCGTGCACGGCAATCCCAACGTTCTGACACCGGACATCGGTACGTCGTCACTCTCGCACGGGTGCACCGGCCAGCACGTTCTGGTGCAGATCGAGAAATTCGACGGGGCCCTGCCGCCGGTCAAGGCGTTCGATCCGCCCGTGCTTCGTTCACGCTGACGGAACCGATCGGCCACCTCTCGCGTCGAACCTCGTGAGCGCCTGAATCAGGTGTCACGATCTATCGAAGGTGGGGGCCATCGTGAGTGCAGCGGATGTTGGTTCGATGCGGGGGCAAGTCGAAGTACTTCGGGCTCAGATCGGTTCGATGCAGCACGTTCTGTTGGAGCGGACTCGATCGCTGGCGGACTTGCAGGAGAGGATCGCTCGAGCGACGGCGAGCGCGCGTTCGAGTGACGGCAGCGTGGAAATCGTCGTCGACGCCTCGGGGGCGGTGGTGGGAGTCGATCTCTCGGGGAGTTCTTACGCCAAGCATTCGCCGGCAGCGTTGGGGAATCTGATCCTGGCTACGGCCGCGTCTGCGGCAGAAGACATACGCCGACAGGTTGCCGAGATGACGAAGCCGCTCACGGAGGCGGCCGGAATCGACTTGCCGGACCTGGTTCCGGGCGTGCTCGGATTGCGCGAGATTCTCGAACCTCGTCCGAGCTCCACACCGGCTTCCTGCGACGAGAACTGGGACCGCACCGTTCTGAGGAGCTCCGGCAATGTCTGAACTGGGCGTGAATGTGGCCGCGATGAAAAGTGCTGCACCAGCCTTCGCGGTGGTCGCTGGCGATCTCGACGAGGCGCGGAGCGCTCTCGACGCGGTGGTCGCCGCCGAAGAGGGTTGCTGGGGCACTGACCAGTTCGGATCCGCATTCTCAGGCGCATATGTTCCCGGTGCTGAGTCAGCAGTCGGTGGGATGACGCTGGTCGCGGGCGCGCTGCGCGAATTGACCGCCACGCTGATCGAGATCACCGATCGTTTCGAATCGATCGACACCTCGCTTGCCGACGACATGGCGGGTGGGCTCTGATGGGACTCGAGATTCCAGGCTGGTTACAGGCGGTTGCGTCGGTCGCGGTGGGCAGTGACTGGCCGCAAGGAGACGAAACGGCGCTGTGGAGGTTGGGTGATGCCTGGTCAGGCGCGGCTGATCGGATCGAGGCTTCGGCCGCTGCCGGTGGTTACGGATTGCAGGCAGTACTGGCATCGATCGACGGTCGAGCCGGCGACTCGTTGTCTCGGTATTGGTCCGAGGCCGGGGGAGTTGCGGAGGTCTTCGAGCGGTTGTCCTCTGCCGCGGCCGAACTGGGTCAGTCATGCACCGATACCGGCACGGACATCGAGTACACCAAACTGTCGATCCTCGCGGCGCTGGGCGCACTGGCGCTCGAGATTGCCGCCATGGTGGCGGCTGCTGTCCCGACACTGGGCGTCAGTACCGCCGGGGTCGTGGCGGCTGAGGTCGCAACAACACTCACGGTCCGAATGTTGTTGCAGCAATTGTTGATACGAGTGATCGAGGCTGCGGCAGTGGAAGCTGCCGCTGCCGTCTTCTCCGGCCTCGCCATTCAACTCGGGCAGATGACGATGGATCATCGCCAGTCGATCGACGGTGGCAAGGTCGTGACCGAGGGGCGCGACGGTTTCATCAAGGGACTTGCGAACGGAGGGTTGAAGACTACGCCGGATCGTGTCGGCCCTGACCCGAACCGGCTCCCGACCGGTTCGAGAGTGCAGGAGATCGCGCGGGGCGCCTTCGACGACGCGGTGTCGGGAGCGTCCGCTGCGATCGTGACGAAGGAAGTCACGGGCGGCGACGCCTCGTTGACGGACATCACTTCCGGCGCGATCGGTGGCGGGATCGGTTCCGTCAAAGACGGACTTGTCGCTCGCAACGAGGACCTGATTGCGGCTGGTCTGAGCCCGACTGCCCTGAACTGGGACTTCTGAATTGAAAGTCTCGGATCGTGGGCTACCAGTGACACGGGGTAGCCCACGACCTGGCTACTGAGCGGGCTTGAGAACCAGCGAGATCGAGTTGATGCAGTACCGCTGATCGGTCGGCGTCGGGTATCCCTCGCCCTCGAAGACGTGACCGAGGTGGCTATGGCACTTCTTGCAGATGACCTCGACCCGGCGCATTCCGAGTGAGCTGTCTTCTTTCAGGATCACGGCATCCGAATCCGCCGGATCGAAGAAGGACGGCCACCCGCAGTGCGATTCGAACTTCTCGGTGCTGCGGAACAGCTCGGCTCCGCACGCCCGGCAGGAGTAGACACCTTCCGTGGTGGTGTCGGTGTACTCGCCGACGAAGGGGCGTTCGGTGCCGGCTTGGCGCAGGACGGCGAACTCCTCCGGCGTCAGTTTTTCGCGCCACTCGCTCTCGGTGTACGTGACCTCAGGTGTGCTGTCGATGCCATCGTGTGAAGAACTCATGCCTCCACGCTAATGCTTTGTCGCCGTTTCGGCTTCGTGGGCAGGTGAGACGGCATCGAGTGGGGGATCGAGGAGGTACGCGGGATCGATTCCCCGATCCAAACGGCCCTCTCGACGCGCGACCAGATACCGGTATCCGAGGACACAGAAGATCACGATCAGCAGAAGGCTCCAGCCGAGGGTGCTCTTGGTGTATTCGGCCGCCCGGCCGAAGGTCGGCCAGCGGTTCGACCACCAGCTGTCGAACGTCATGAAGCCGTAGACGGCGAGCCAGGCCGGCCAGTTCCGCATGACCGAGTTCTTGAGCACCACGGACATCAGGAGCGGGAGCAGCATCATCGAGTAGTACATCTGGCCGAGCGAGGGCAGCAGGAACGACGCGGTCATGATCACACCGGTCGCGGTGGTGAGGAAGAAAAGTTCGTCGTTGCGGTAGTAGCGGTACAGAAGCCACAGCGAGACGACGACCATGGCGGCCAACACGACGCGCAAGAGCAGGATCAACCATTCGGGCAGACCGAAGTAAGCGCCGTTTCCGACAATCGAACTGTTGAAGTAGTCACGAGATTCGAGCAGGTACGGCACGGTGCGGCGGACGAAGTCCATCGGATCCGACGCCAGCGGCCATGCCACGACCGTGAGAATGAACGGGATGCCCAGGGCGGTGACGAACACCTTCCACTGACCGCGAACGAGTGGCAGCAGGAGCAGCGGCGCGAGAGTGGGTTTCACTGCGATGGTGAGACCGATCGCGGCGCCGGCCCACAGATCCTTCTTGCGCATCAGCAACAGGAGGAAGGCAACTTCGCCGAGCAGGACGAGGCCGTTGATGTTGGTGAACACCAACGTGTTGGTGACCGTCTCCGACATGAACGCGCCGAGCACCAGAATTGGCGCCGCGATGGAACTGATCGTCAGGTCGAACAAGCGCAACAGCAGGTAGAGAGCCACGAGAATGGCGACGGCATTGACACCGATGAACAGCCACCGTGAGCGCTCGGGATCGAGGATCGCCAGGGGGGCCATCAACAAGGAACCCGATGGTGGGTACAGGTAATGGGGGTCTACGGAGTTGAAATCTGCGGTGTAGACGTCGCGCCCGTTCCAGAACGCCAGCGCGGCGTTGTAGACCGGTCGGAAGTCATCGGTGATGGCGCCGTTGACTGCTGTGACGATGACACGATTGAGCACTGTCATCACGGCGATCGGCCACAAAACGAAGTTGACGACTTGTTGGGTTGTCCGCCCGGTACGCGGCTCGAGCTGTCGAAGGAACACTTCGGCACGGTACACCGGAGCAGGGTGTGATCGGGGGATGCACCCCTTTTCGGTCGTGGTGGACGAGCGCCCGAGTCAGGCTGGGCACACGCTTCCGTTACTGGGCAGGGAGGCGTCGCTGAGGTAGAGGCGCATCGCCTGTTGAGCGCAGGTGGATTGTGCCGCGGGGTGACCCGCACCTTGCCAGTCCAGAGTTGCGAAGCGCGATCCTGCATTGGTCACGACGCCGGTGACGGTCGAGAGTCCGGAGTTCCCGACGGCCGGGTCACCTTGACCGCTCAGCACGAGGACTGGGGGCTTCAACTGATTCGGCAGGGGGGAGTTGGCGGTCGACGGCCAGCTGGCGCACGCCAGCAACCCGAGCGCGGCTTCTCGCCCGAACACCGGATAGTTGGTGCCCCAGGTGTCCGCAAGCTCGCGCGCACGCCCGATGCCCGGCCATTGCATGCCGTCGGTGCACCGTCCGATGAACTGGCCGTCGCCGTCCACCTCGTTCTCCGCCCGGGCGGCGCGCTCTCGAATCGGCGAAGCGTTGCCGGTACCGAGCGCGGACAGAGCGTCGGACAGTGAGCGGGTCTCCTGCTCACGGTTGGTTCCGGCAGTCCACAGGCTGGCCGAAATCGCGTTCGACACCGCAGCGGCGGACAGCGGCTGGAATTCATCGGCTCGAGCGCGCTCCATCAAGTCCGTGACCGATTTCTTCGGATCAGGTCCGAGCGAGCACCCCAGCGCCACACATCGCTGAGCGAACGCGGTCAACGCGGCTTCCTCGCCCTGCACGCGACTCTCTGCCTCGGTGGCAGCGTCGGTGGCCACCGGAGCGGGAGAATCGAGGATCAACCTCGCGAGGTTGTTCGGGTGGGCCGCCGCATAGCTCAGCGCGATGTCCGAGCCGGACCCTGCCGACCACAGAGCGATGGTCTCGACGCCCCACCGTGTACGTAGAGCGTCGATGTCCTCGGCTGCGGAGTCGGCGCCGAACTTCAGTTCTTGAGGGTCGAGGTAGTCCGTGCAGGCAATGGTGGCGTCGTGACCGAGGGCCGCGACCGCATCGGCGGCGTCACCGGTGGTGTCCGAGTCGAATTGGCCCAGATCGTGAAGTCCGCGCCGAATCTCCGGCGTCATGCAGTCGATTGCGGTGGACCTGTCGATTCCGCGGCGATCGAGGGCAACCACCGGATGTTCGGCGAGAACCGTGTTCAAGCCGGAAGCGGCGAGCACGGCCAGAGAGTTTCCCGACGAACGATCGGTGCCCGATGTGAACACGATCGGATACGCGTCGGCAGGCGTCGACGAGGTCCGAGCGCGGGTCAAGCCGGCAGTGAAGTTGCCGTCGATGGCGCCGGTCACGTCGATGGGGGCATTGAATTCCGCGCATTCGAGAATGACGCCGGCGCTCGACGCCGCGAGAGCCTGGTCGGCGAGTGACGTGCCGGTGCAGTCTCGCCACGGTATGTCATCGGTCGGGACGCCAGGGTCAACCGGCGGCGCATCGGGCGACGGTCCCTCGCTCTGGGCAGGGCTGCCGTCGGTGCGGCCTTCGACCGCGACGGCGGGCCGAAGCGACGGACCGGCGCCGCACGCACAACACGTCGCGAGGACGACGGCCATCAAAGCAACTCTGCGCATGCCGACCAGAGTGCCAGGTTCACCGACGTGGCTGCTGACGAACCCATCGAGTGAGGATCGTGCCGTCCGTATCGCCGAGAATGTGCGCGGGACGCATGGCTGTGGGCATTGCGTTGGGGGAGAGGGAGATTCGGCCGACTTTGCTCCCCACCAGTTGAGGTGACGTGGTGATGCAGAGTTCGTCGACGGCATTGTCCTCGATCAACTGCCCGAAAAGTGACGGTCCGCCCTCGCACAGCACGTGACGGAGCTTGCGAGCCGACAAGGCCCTGTCGATGTCGCCGCTGGTGACGTTCGGTGAGTCCGTCACCTCCACCTGCGCTCCGGCAGATCTCAGCGCCGAAATTGCTGCGGAGTCCGCGTCGCGACCGACAACAAGGATCGGTGGAACTTCGGTATCGCGAAGGAGTCGGCTTTCGGGGTCGATCGACGCGTGCGCCGAGACGACGAGGATCGGTGGGACCGGAGCGAGGCCGTCGGCAGTGCGACGCGCCCGGGCTTCGTCCGAGACCTGCACACCCCCGTAGTTCTCGGCTCGCGCTGTGCCTGCGCCGACGAGGACGACGTCACAAAGTTCGCGCAAGATCCCGAATACCGACTTGTCTGCCGGTGTGCCCAGTCCACCGCTCACTCCGTCGACGGCGACGCACCCGTCGATGCTGGAAACGAAGTTCACGCGCATCCAGGGTTGCGAGAGGTTCTCCGGATAGGCGTACAAGCCGCGGAGTTCGTCGTCGTGGCCTGGTGTGAAGTAGGTCGCAATATCCATACGGTGCACATGAGAGATCACATCACGTAGATACCCTTGACGGATGCATGAACGTCTTGTCGATCGCAGCCCGGTGGTACCCGCCGATCAACTGGTAGCTCAAATGGTGCCTCCCGCAATGTTCGACGAGGTGAGTTTTGCGTCCTACATTCCTGATCCGAAGGAACCGAGCCAGGCAGCTGCTGTCGCCAAGGCCGAGGAATTCTCCAAGCGCGTCACCAAGATCCGTAGTGGTGGACGCCGCGGACTGTTCGGCAAGAAGACCCAGGCGACCGGCGCCGGCCTGTACCTCGACGGCGGGTTCGGTGTCGGTAAGACTCACTTGCTGGCGTCGATCTTCCACAGCGTTCCGTCGCCTAAGGCTTTCGGAACCTTCGTCGAGCTGACGCACGTCGTCGGCGCTCTCGGCTTCAACAAGGCGGTCGAAGCGCTCGCCGACCACAGCGTTCTCTGCATCGACGAGTTCGAGCTCGACGATCCGGGCGACACCATGCTCGTATCCCGCCTCCTTTCGGAGCTTTCCGCGCGCGGCGTGTCCATCGTCGCGACGTCGAACACGCTTCCCGGCCAGCTCGGGGAGGGTCGCTTCGCCGCCCAGGACTTCCTGCGCGAGATCAAGAAGCTCGGCTCGATCTTCGAGACGATTCGCGTCGACGGCCCCGACTACCGTCACCGCGATCTCCCGCCCGCACCCGAGCCCATCTCCTCGGAGGAGTTGGTCTCTCGGGCCGACGCCATCGACGGCGCCACGCTCGACAACTTCGACGAGCTGTGCAAGCACCTCAGCACCCTGCACCCGTCGCGGTACAACAAGCTGGTCGAGGGTGTGAAGGCCGTGTTCATCGACGGTGTCCACCCGGCAACGGATCAGTCCGTTGCACTGCGCATCGTGGTTCTCGCCGACCGCCTGTACGACGCGAGCATCCCGGTCACCGTTTCCGGCGCACGCCTCGACGAGATCTTCACTCCCGAGATGCTCGCCGGTGGGTACAAGAAGAAGTACTTGCGCGCGACCTCGCGCCTGCTCGCACTTTCTCGTTTCGAGGTCGCGGCCGGCTAGTCTGCACGCCTGTCAGCTGACGGGGCGCTCCATCACGAAATCGTGGTGGAGTTGTGCGCCCACGAGGAAAGTCTTCGTGCCGACCTGGGTGAAACCGTGCTTTGCGTAGAACTTCTGGGCGCGCAGGTTCTCCTGATTGACGCCCAGCCAGATCCCGGCACTTCCGCTGCGTCGTGCGTGGTCGACAACCGCGTCCATCAAGGATGCTGCCGCGCCGGTTCCGTGGTTACCCGGAAGCACGTACAACTTGCTCAGTTCCGTTGTCGGGCGAAGTGTCACAGCAGCTTTGACGTCCGGGTCGGAGGGCTCGTCGTCGACAAGCATCGCGTAGCCGACGATCGAACCGTCGCGAATGACCTTGAGAACGGTTCGCGTCGGATCGGTCAGGTACTCGGAGAACTTGTCGACGGAGAGAACGTTGTCGATGAAGGCACTGATGTCGTCGTCCGACGCGTCGGGCGGACACGCCAGTGGAAATGTCACCGCTGCCACGTCGGCGATTGCTTCGGAATCCCAGATCCCGGCCCGGTCAACGGTGATCGTCACGTCAGTTTCTGCCTCTCGCGCACACAATTCGGTCGATCAAGTACACCACTTTCCTCGGGCGCAATGCTCAAGCGGCGTTCTCGGCGACCGGAGTTGTGGCTCGTTTCGGTGCGAACGCGGGAGCAAGAACTATCAAGATCGCGCAGAACGCCAGCGGAATCAGGAACCCGATTCGAAGGTCACTGAAGGCGGCGACCGCGCCGACGATGCCGCCGCCGACGACTGTGCCGACGTAGTTGAAGAGGTTGATGCGTGCGATCACCGCATCGACCTGATCCGGGGGAGCCATCCTGCCGGCAGCGCTGAAGCAGATCGGAGCGATCACCGGTACCCCGAGCCCGACGATGAGGAACCCGGCGATGGCAACGGCGGGAGATTGCGCGAGGACGGCAACTGTCATACCGACTACGCCGATGAGAGAGCCGATCCGCACGACGGTGGTCTCACCGAATTTCCCGACCCAGTAGTCCCCGGTCAGTCGTGCGACAAGTGCCGCGATCTGATACGCCGCCACGGAAAGGGCAGCGGTCCCGGCGTCGGCGAGCAGTTCGTCCTTGACGTACAGAGTCGACCAGTTTCCGACGCTGAAGTCGACCGCGTAGAACAATGCCATCGCGACGCCGAGGAGGACGAAGGCGCGGGTGGGTACCGCGAATTTCGCGGTGCTCGTGATGTTTGCCTCGGCAACCGGAGACTCGGACCGATCGAGCAGTTGCGGGCCGAAGGCCAGAAGCATCAGTCCGACAACAACTCCCGCGATCACCTGCGTGACGCGGATCGAAATGTCGAGGCCTGCGGTAGCAGAGATGAACAGGGCGCCGACAATCGCTCCGACGCTCCAGGAAGCATGGAACGAGGAGAGGATGAAGCGGCCCTTGGCGTGTTGGATCGAGACTGCCTGCATGTTGGCGGCCGCGTCGACCATGCCGAGTCCGATGCCGTAGATCGCCAGGAAGACGAAGAACATCGCTGCGTTGGGCGCAATTCCGGTTGCCCCGCCGAAGACTGCGATGACGGCGAGCCCAGTTCGCAGGGTCATCTTGCTCGACGTTCTCACGGCCAGCATCTCGGCGAGCACGCTGCCGAGCCCGGCGATGACGGACACGGTGACAACCGCAACCACAACCAGTGTCTCGCTCAGCTCGAACAAGTCCTTGTACTGCGGCAGCTGCGTCAGAATGGCGGCGAGCAGAAATCCTTGAAGTCCGAAGGCCACCGAAGTCGCGATCCGAGCCCTCGTCAGGGTGCGGGTGTTATCCGTCATCAAGCAGGGCCTTTGTCTCGTTCGTTCGGTTAGGCCGAACGGTACTGGATCTTGATACTGGTCGAGTGTCCAACAAAGCTGCGTGTTTTGCACGGTTCTTTGATTAACTGACCGACATGACTCGGCAGCCGACACCAGAATTTCCGACTTCCTTCGTCTGGGGAACCGCCACTGCGGCCTATCAAATCGAAGGAGCTGTGGCCGAAGACGGTCGCGGACCGTCGATCTGGGACGAGTTCTGTGACCGTCCCGGTGTTGTCGTCGGGGGCGACACCGGGACGGTCGCTGCCGATCATTATCACCGCTGGGAGTCGGACATCGAGCTGATGAATCAGCTCGGGCTCGACGCTTATCGGCTGTCTCTGTCGTGGTCGCGCATTCTGCCCACCGGATCGGGGGCAGTGAATGCGAAGGGGCTCGACTTCTACGACCGCCTGATCGACCGACTGTGTTCGGCGGGAATTACTGCCGCTGTCACGCTCTTTCACTGGGATCTGCCCCTTGCCTTGCAGGAGCAGGGCGGCTGGATGAACCGCGACACCTCGTATCGGCTGGGGGAGTATGCGCAGGTCGTCGGCGAGCGGCTGTCGGATCGGGTCGGAATGTGGATGCCGCTCAACGAACCAGTTGTGCACACGCTTTACGGGCATGCCCTCGGAGTTCACGCCCCCGGACTGGCCTTGGGGTTCGAGGCTTTCCAAGCCGCACATCACCAGCTGCTCGGGCATGGCCTCGCTGTCGAAGCGCTTCGGGCAACCGGATGCACGAACATCGGAATCGCCTCGAACCATGCTCCGGTGCGTGCCGCTTCGGATTCGCCGGAAGACGTGATGGCTGCCGACATCTACGACCACGTCGTCAATTGGATGTTCGCCGACCCGGTTCTGGTCGGGAAGTACCCGGCCGACGAATTCGCTCAGCTGCTCAGCGGTCCTGTCGACGAGGACTTGAAAATCATCGGGGCGCCGCTCGACTGGTACGGGATCAACTACTACGAGCCGACGATGATTGCTGCTCCGGTGGAAGGCCAGGGGACCGAAGGTGTGCTCGAAGTCGACCTGCCTCCGGGCCTGCCCTTTGCCCCTGTCGCGATTACCGGTTATCCCACAACCGATTTCGGTTGGCCGATCGTTCCCGAGGGGCTGGGCGAGATCTTGCGGACGTTCCACGCCCGCTTCGGTGACGCACTGCCGCCGATCTACATCACCGAAAGCGGATGTTCATTCCACGACGCCCCGGATGCCGCAGGCGTCGTCGACGACGAAGCACGAATCGACTACCACGATGCGCACCTTCGCGCCCTCCGATCGGCAATGGACGACGGTGTCGACGTCCGCGGTTATTTTGTGTGGTCACTTCTCGACAACTTCGAATGGGCTGCGGGATACAAAGAGCGATTCGGCCTGGTGCACGTCGATTTCGACACCCAGAAGCGCACTCCGAAGACCTCGTTCGAGTGGTATCGCGCCCTCATCGCCGAGCACAAAGCGGCTCAGGTCTGACCTGTGCGGAGTCGGTCTGGGTTGCATTCTCGAACCGGGCCGCCTACCCTCGTCTCTCATGAAGCGAATTCTCGTAGTAAGCCGCCGTAGCGGGGTCTGAATCGGACCGACCCCTCGCTGCGGGTCGTCTTGCTACTAGTTGGTCCTCCACTTCATTCCAGGAAGACCACGATCATGACTTACAACTTCGCTTTCGCTTCTGATTCTTCTTCTGCTGCTGATCCCTTCGCGGCGCGTCACGGCAAATCTCTGCCCGCCGGCTTGCGTGCCGAATGCTCAGCGATGTCGTGGACCGAGTTCGAGTCCACGTATGCGGCTATGAGCGGCCCGATCCGTCTGGGTGCGTGGTCCTCCGAGAAGATTGCGCCGGGTCGTTGGGCCTTCGAAGCGACTCTCGGTCTGGGGGAGCGTATCCAGAAAGCGTCCGCCACCTCGACCGGCGCGATCTCGGCCATGACGTCGATGCTGCACGACGCGGGAATCTCGCTCGAGATCCTGTCTTTCCATCAGCACCAGATCGGCCACCGCACTGCGACGTTCATCTTCACCGAGTGCGACGGCCGTCGGAGCTGGGCGATGGGTATTGCGGAGTCGTCGACGGAGTCCTCGCTGCGCGCGATGACTTCGGCAGCGAACCGCTTCTCTCACTGAGCGGTTACAACAATCTGATCAGCTACATCAACCGCAGTACTGACGTGGATGCCCGAGGGGGCTTGCGTCAGTACTGCGGCCCGTGTGTTCGGCGCTCGAACGCAAAAAGCCGGAACCCTGAGGTTCCGGCTTCTTGCATTCTCAAATGGTGCGCGATACTGGGATTGAACCAGTGACCTCTTCCGTGTCAGGGAAGCGCTCTCCCGCTGAGCTAATCGCGCGGGTTCTGGAGAAAAATGGAGCGGACGACGGGATTCGAACCCGCGACCCCAACCTTGGCAAGGTTGTGCGCTACCAGCTGCGCCACGTCCGCATGAGCAATGAACTCCGTTACCGGAACTCAGTACTTTTCTAACTTATCAGACCTGCAAGCAGGTCTTGACCACCAGGCCCTAGGGCCTGACGTGGTGCGCGATACTGGGATTGAACCAGTGACCTCTTCCGTGTCAGGGAAGCGCTCTCCCGCTGAGCTAATCGCGCGAGGTGGAGACGGGAATCGAACCCGTGTGCACGGCTTTGCAGGCCGTTGCCTCACCACTCGGCCACTCCACCGTAAAAGGTTGAGTCACACCTCTCGAGCGGACGACGGGATTCGAACCCGCGACCCCAACCTTGGCAAGGTTGTGCGCTACCAGCTGCGCCACGTCCGCATCGCACCGTGTTGCTTGGGGAGCTGCTCGCTCTCCTCGGTGCGTTGGAAACATTAGCCGACCGTGTCGGATACACACAAATCCCCAGCTCAGTGGCGTGTTCGGAGTCGAATCGGCCCGTCGCGCACGTTGCAACTGTCCGTCTTGGCGATGAATACGGTCTGAAATCAGTTCGAATTCGTAGATTTCGGGGTCGCCTGGAGCAAAACGAATGCCAACCTGGTGATTCGTATTCATCGCGCAGCCGTGTTAATGTTCCAACTCGTTCGAGCGCATGCGTTCGGATGACTTACGGTCCCGTGGCTCAGTGGGAGAGCGTCCGCTTCACACGCGGAAGGTCGCTGGTTCGATCCCAGCCGGGACCACAGAAAAACACTGAAGGCGTTCCCGATCATCGGGGACGCCTTCAGTCGTTTGAGAGCACAGCTGTTCGAGGGCACGGTTATTTCGGCATGCAGACCGTCGTCGCAGGTCGCCGGGCGACGATTTCGGTAGCCTGGTCGAAGAGACATTTCGCGACCGAAAAGGTGACTGCTTTGAGTACCGAAAAGGTCGATTCTTCCGTCGACGATTCAGACCTGTCCGTCTTCCAGGACGCAGAGTCCCGCTGGGAGCGGTGGCGCGCGGGAATCGCCGCGCGGCCCACCCTCAATCTTGCGTACCGCATCGGCGTCGGAGTCGTGGGCACGATCGTGTTCGCCGCCGGCATCGTGGCTATTCCGTACCCCGGGCCCGGTTGGCTCATCGTTTTCGCCGGCCTCGGCATCCTGGCGTCGGAGTTCGCGTGGGCACATCGACTCCTTCATTTCGCGAAGGCGCGATACGACCGGTTCATGGAATGGTTCGGCAAGCAGTCGCTGTTCGTCAAAGGGTTGGGCGTTCTGTTCACCACAGTGATCGTCTTGGCGACTTTGTGGGTGCTCGGCACTTTCGGCCTGATCGGGACATGGGTGGGCCTGGACTACTCGTGGCTCGAGTCGCCGCTGTGAGTTGAACGCGGCCCGGTTTCCTTCACTCGGTTGTCTCACCATGTCGGTAGGGCCGATAACATGATCGTGCGCGTGCTCGCAGTGGGTACGACGCCTGTCTAACTTGTCGCAATACCTTTAGGAGCACATCGCCGTGACCAGTCCCGCGCCAGAGCACTCAGCCGCCCCACTTCGGGTGCCCGCGGGGACGACCGCCGGGACTGCAGTGCGCGAAGCCGGATACCCCACGAAGGGGCCCGACGTGATCGTCGTTGTCCGCGATGGCGAGGGAACGCTCAAGGATCTGTCGTGGACACCTGATGTCGATGTCGACGTCGAGCCGGTGGCAGCATCCACCGAAGACGGCCGCAGCGTCATCCGGCACTCCGCGGCCCACGTCCTCGCGCAGGCGGTTCAGAAAGAATTCCCCGACGCGAAGCTCGGCATCGGTCCGCCGATCAAGGACGGCTTCTACTACGACTTCGCGGTGGACCGCCCGTTCACTCCGGAGGATCTGGCCAAGCTCGAAAAGCGTATGAAGCAGATCATCAAGGGATCACAGCGCTTTTCGCGTCGAGTGGTCGATTCGATCGAGGACGCTCGGGTCGAGTTGGCCGACGAGCCGTTCAAGCTCGAATTGATCGACGACAAGTCCGGTATCGACGATCCCGAGATCATGGAGGTGGGCGGCAACGAGCTGACCATCTACGACAATCTCGATCCTCGTACCGGCGACAAGATCTGGTCCGATCTGTGCCGCGGCCCGCACATTCCGACCACCAAGCACATCCCGGCCTTCAAGTTGACCCGAAGCTCCGCCGCCTACTGGCGTGGCAACCAGGACAACGCCGATCTTCAGCGTGTCTACGGCACTGCGTGGGAGTCCACCGAGGCTCAGGACGAATACCTCGAACTGCTCGCCGAGGCCGAGCGTCGTGATCACCGCAAGCTCGGTACCGAACTGGACCTCTTCAGCTTCCCCGACGAGCTCGGTTCGGGTCTGCCGGTGTTCCATCCCAAGGGCGGCATCATCCGCACCGAGATGGAGAACTACTCGCGCAGCCGCCACATCGAGGCGGGCTACGAGTTCGTCAACACTCCGCACATCACCAAGGGGCATCTGTACGAGGTTTCCGGTCACCTCGACTGGTACCGCGACGGCATGTTCCCGGCGATGCACGTCGACGAGGAACTGAACGAGGACGGCACCGTGCGCAAGCCGGGCCAGGACTACTACCTCAAGCCGATGAACTGCCCGATGCACAACCTGATCTTCCGTGCTCGCGGACGCTCGTACCGTGAATTGCCGTTGCGGCTCTTCGAATTCGGCTCGGTCTACCGCTACGAGAAGTCCGGCGTCATCCACGGACTGACCCGCGTGCGCGGCATGACCCAGGACGACGCTCACATCTACTGCACCCGTGAGCAGATGCGCGACGAGCTGACCACCACCCTGCAGTTCGTTCTGAACCTGCTCAAGGACTACGGCCTCGACGACTTCTACCTCGAACTGTCCACCAAAAACCCGGACAAGTTCGTCGGTAGCGACGACGTCTGGGAAGAGGCGACCGCAACGCTCGCCGAGGTCGGCGAAGCTTCCGGCCTGACGCTGGTGCCGGATCCGGGCGGAGCCGCCTTCTACGGTCCCAAGATTTCCGTTCAGGTCAAGGACGCCCTCGGCCGCACCTGGCAGATGTCGACCATCCAGCTCGACTTCAACCTGCCCGAGCGGTTCGAGCTCGAATACACCGGCAACGACGGCGTCAAGACTCGTCCGGTCATGATCCACCGCGCGCTGTTCGGCTCGATCGAACGGTTCTTCGGTGTGCTGACCGAGCACTACGCCGGCGCTTTCCCAGCGTGGCTGGCACCGGTGCAGGTTGTCGGAATCCCGGTGGCCGAGGCGTTCGCCGATCACCTGTTCGACGTCACGAAGAAGCTCAAGGCTGCCGGTGTGCGCGCCGAGGTCGACTTCAGTGACGACCGTATGCAGAAGAAGATCCGTAACCACACCACGCAGAAGGTCCCGTTCATGCTCCTCGCGGGCGAGCGTGACGTGGAGGCCGGCGCGGTCAGCTTCCGTTTCCGTGACGGCACGCAGATCAACGGCATTCCCGTCGACGACGCCGTCCGGATCATCACCGAGTGGATCGGCCGCCGCGAGAACGCCTCGCCGACAGCCGAACTGGTGCAGCCAAGCGTGGCGCAGTGAGCGCCCCCGGTGACGACGGTCCGGGTTCGCTGATCGACCACGGCGTCGGTGACCCTGACCATTTGCAGCGCATTTGGTCGCCGCATCGGATGTCGTACATCACCGAGGCGCCCAACACGCCGGGCACGACGGGTGAACCGTTCATCGACATTCCGAAGATGTCGGACGAAGAAGGACTGATCGTTGCCCGCGGTGAGCATGTCTATGCGGTTCTGAACCTGTATCCGTACAACCCGGGGCACCTGATGGTGGTTCCGTACCGCAAGGTCGCGGCACTCGAAGACCTGACGCCGGAGGAGAGCGCCGAGTTGATGGCGTTCACCCAGCAGGCGTTGCGGGTGATCAAGAGCGTGTCGAATCCTCACGGATTCAACGTCGGCCTGAATCTCGGTGCCGCTGCGGGCGGTTCGCTGTCCGAGCACCTTCACCAACACGTAGTGCCACGTTGGGGCGGCGACGCCAACTTCATCACCGTGCTCGGTGGGGTCAAGGTGATGCCGCAATTGCTGCGGGAGACCAGGGGACTACTCGCCGGTGCCTGGCAACAATAGGTTGACGCATCCGGCTTCATGGCAGGATGCATTGCTGCAACGAGTTCCGAACCGGAACTCACGACGGGGAGGGTTCCTGCGGTGTTGAGCTTCTTCGGGCGCGCATCGGTGTCCAAGGTGACGGCACCTATGGGGAAGGCGCTGGTCAAGACCGGTCTGACGCCGGACTCGGTGACGGTGATCGGCACGGTGGCAAGCGTCGCCGGTGCGGTGACGCTGTTTCCGTCCGGACATCTGTTCTGGGGAACCATGTTCATCTGGTTCTTCGTCATGTTCGACATGCTCGACGGCGCAATGGCTCGTGCTCGCGGCGGCGGAACGCGGTACGGGGCGGTACTGGACGCGACCTGCGACCGCGTCGCCGACGGCGCGATTTTTGCCGGCCTGGCCTGGTGGGCGGTCTACCACGAGAACAGCAAGTGGCTGCTCGTCGCGACGCTCATCTGCCTCGTCACCTCGCAGGTCATCTCGTACGCGAAGGCGCGCGCGGAGGCGAGCGGGCTGACTGCGGACGGCGGGTGGATCGAGCGCCCGGACCGATTGATCATCGTGTTGGTCGGATCCGGCCTGACGGGTATGGGTCTTCCGTGGGCAATCCACATCGCGATGTGGGTACTTGCCGCCGGAAGCATCGTGACGGTCTTCCAGCGAGTGCTCGCGGTGCGCAATTCCCCTGGCGCCCGGGAACTTCTGCCGATCGCCCCGGCCGCATCGACGGTCGAAGGTGCGCCGAACACGGACGGCGAGGCAGAGAAATGAGCTTTGCCGAGCGTGCAACCGACCTGGGATACGCCGCGGGTTGGCGTCTGGTGCGAAGCCTGCCGGAATCGGTGGCGGTCAAGCTGTTCGACGCCGGAGCGGATTTCGCGGTACGCAAGGGCGGACCCGAACAACTCAGGAAGAACCTCGCGAGAGTTCTGGGCACGACGCCGGAGGAAGTTCCGGATCAGTTGATCAAGGATTCTATGCGCTCGTACGCCCGGTACTGGCGTGAGGCATTCCGTCTACCGTCGATGGACCTGGTCGCGACAGGTAAGGCGTTGCATGCGCTGGTCGAGGGCCAGGAACATCTGGAAAAAGCAATGGCAGCAGGTCATGGCGCGGTATTGGCGCTGCCCCACAGCGGTAATTGGGACATGGCCGGCGTGTGGTGTGTTCAGCAATGGGGTGGGTTGACCTCCGTTGCCGAACGGCTCAAGCCCGAATCCCTGTACGAACGGTTTGTCGAATACCGCGAGAGTCTCGGTTTCGAGATCTTTCCGCTCAGCGGCGGGGAGCATCCTCCGTTCGTCGAACTGTCCAAGCATCTGCGCGAGAACAAGATCGTGTGCTTGCTGGGGGAGCGCGATCTGGCGAAGAAGGGTGTGCCCGTCACCTTCTTCGGAGAACCCACTCGCATGCCCGCCGGCCCGGCGAAGCTCGCGATCGATACCGGCGCGCCGCTACTTCCGGTCCACTGCTGGTTCACTCCCGACGGTTGGGGTTTCAAGATCGACCCGCCGATCGACGTATCCGGCGGAGTCGGCCCGGCCACGCAGGCACTTGCCGACCGTTTCGCGGTCAACATCGCAGCGCACCCCGCTGACTGGCACATGCTTCAGCCGCTGTGGCGCTCCGACCTCTCCGAATCGCGGCTCGCCCGCATGGAGGGTGAATGAAGATCGGCATGATCTGCCCGTACTCCTTCGACGTCCCCGGTGGTGTGCAGGCGCACGTGGTGGATCTGGCAGAGGTGCTGATCGAACGTGGTCACAAAGTGAGTGTGCTTGCGCCGTCGTCCGATGACGACGAGTTGCCGGATTTTGTGGTTTCCGCAGGTAAAGCCGTCGCGATTCCCTACAACGGTTCTGTTGCACGGTTGTCTTTCGGCCCGACGGCGAACAACCGCCTCCGCAAGTTCATCGCGGAAGGTGACTTCGACGTTCTACATATCCACGAACCCAATGCGCCGAGTCTGTCCATGCTCGCGTTGCGCATCGCGGAAGGCCCGATCGTCGCCACCTTCCACACGTCGACCACGAAGTCGTTGGTGCTGAGCACGTTTCAGGGTGTCTTGGCTCCGTATCTCGAGAAGATCAGCGGCCGGATCGCAGTCTCGGAGTTGGCGCGTCGTTGGCAGGTCGAGTCTCTCGGATCCGACGCGGTCGAGATCCCCAACGGCGTCGATGTCGCAGCGTTTGCCGAGGCCGATCTGTTGCCCGGCTACCCGCGCGAAGGTGGAACCATTCTGTTCCTCGGTCGCTACGACGAACCGCGCAAGGGGATGGCCGTCCTCCTCGGTGCGCTGCCGGAGTTGGTCGAGCGTCACCCGGATCTCGAAGTGATCGTGGTCGGACGCGGCGACGAGGAGAAACTCCGCAAAGAGGCGGGTAAGTACTTCAAGCATCTCCGCCTGCTCGGGCAGGTCAGTGACGAGGAGAAAGCGTCGGCGCTTCGCAGTGCGGACGTCTACTGCGCGCCCAATCTCGGCGGTGAGAGCTTCGGGATCGTGCTGGTCGAGGCCATGGCGGCTGGCACTGCCGTCGTGGCCAGTGAGTTGGACGCTTTTCGCCGTGTTCTTCGCGACGGTCAGGCCGGCTTGCTGGTCCCCATCGGGAACTCCGATGCCTTGGCAGAGGCAATCGATTCCGTTCTCGGTGACCCGGATCGACGACGCGCGCTGGTCAACACCGCGACAAGTGTTGTTGCCGAATACGACTGGCCGGTGGTGGCCGAACAGATCCTGCGTGTCTACGAGACCGTCACGGTTGGCGGCACCGGCGTACGCGTGGTGGGTTCATGACCTTCTCCGCTCTGACAATCTTCATTCTCGGGCTCGTCGCTGCCGTCGTCCTGGTCGTCGGACTGTGGGCGTACGGGACGGCGAACCGACTCGATCGACTGCATGTGCGTTCGGATCAGTCGTGGTTGGCGCTCGATGCGGCTCTGTCCCGTCGTGCCGCGGTTGTCCGCGCGGCGGCTGTGGACATGAGCGCCGACGACGCCCGCAGATTCGTCACCTTGGCGGACGCCGCCGAACGTGCGGATCGTCAGGATCGCGAGCTTGCCGAGAACCGGCTGTCCAATGCTCTCGCTGCCTACGGCACGACGTCGCTGCGACCTCAACTGGTGGCCGAGTTGGCCGATGCCGAGGCGAGGGTCCTGATCGCTCGGCGGTTCCACAACGACGCGGTGCGCGACACTCTCGCGTTGCGTACGCGTCGACTTGTTCGCTGGCTGCACCTCGGGGGAACGGCACTGCTACCTCAGTACTTCGAGATATCGGAGCGCACGACCGCGGCGGCGGTGCCCGAGGGCATCACCGTGGATACGTCACGGACCTCTGCCCGCGTGGTGATGCTGGACGAGGAAGATCGGGTGCTGCTGTTGCGCGGGCACGATCCCAAGATCCCGAACACTTACTTCTGGTTCACCGTCGGCGGCGGGCTCGAACGCGGCGAACATCTGCGAGCGGCCGCGGTTCGTGAGATCGAGGAGGAAACGGGGTTCAAGGTAGCGCCGGAGAATCTGCGAGGTCCGCTTTGGCGTCGGGTGGCGATCTTCCCGTTCGACGGTGAGCTGATCCGTTCGGAAGAGCTGTTCTTTGCTACGCGCACTCACGGCTTCGAGCCGGTCTTCCAAGGCCACACGGAATTGGAACAGCGTGCCATCACCGGCCATCGCTGGTGCAGCGCCGACGAGATCCGCCGACTGGCCAAGTCCGGTGAGCCCGTCTACCCGTTGGATCTGGCAAACCTCCTGGTGGAGGCCGCGACGATTGCGGACGGTTCCGAGGATCCGGAAGTGCGTTCCATCCGCTGATCGTTCGGTCGTTCAGTGCTCGCGGGCAGTTTAAGGCCAGCAATGGCAAATTGGATACGGAATCGAAGGCCGGTTCGTCCTAGAGTTCTGGCCAGAGGCCTCCGCGCGAATGAACTCGTGTGTTCGCCGTGCCTTGTTTCTTTCGTCACGCCACTACTGCAGGAGTTTGCTGTGAGCACCCCCGACTCTGCCCCCACCACCGCCATCGGCACCGCCCGCGTCAAGCGCGGCATGGCTGAAATGCTCAAGGGCGGTGTGATCATGGACGTGGTCACCGCTGAGCAGGCCAAGATCGCCGAAGACGCCGGCGCCGTCGCCGTCATGGCACTCGAGCGGGTCCCCGCAGACATTCGCGCACAGGGCGGCGTCTCGCGCATGAGTGACCCGGACATGATCGACAGCATCATCTCCACCGTCAGCATCCCCGTCATGGCGAAGGCACGCATCGGTCACTTCGTCGAAGCGCAGATCCTGCAGAGCCTCGGCGTCGACTACATCGACGAGTCCGAGGTCCTGACCCCGGCCGACTACGCCAACCACATCGACAAGTGGAAGTTCACCGCTCCCTTCGTCTGTGGCGCCACCAACCTCGGCGAAGCGCTCCGTCGCATCAACGAAGGCGCGGCCATGATCCGCTCGAAGGGTGAAGCAGGCACCGGAGACGTCTCCAACGCCACCACCCACATGCGCACCATCCGCGGCGAGATCCGCCGGTTGACCTCGCTGAGCGAAGACGAACTGTACGTAGCCGCCAAGGAACTGCAGGCCCCCTACGAACTGGTCGTCGAGGTCGCCAAGGCCGGCAAGCTGCCGGTCACCATGTTCACCGCCGGCGGCATCGCCACCCCGGCAGACGCTGCCATGATGATGCAGCTCGGCGCCGAGGGCGTCTTCGTCGGATCGGGCATCTTCAAGTCCGGCAATCCGAAGCAGCGCGCCGAGGCAATCGTCAAGGCCACCACGTTCTACGACGACCCGGACGTGCTCGCCAAGGTCTCGCGCGGACTCGGCGAGGCAATGGTCGGCATCAACGTCGACGACCTGCCTGTCGGACACCGCCTCGCAGAGCGCGGTTGGTGACAGCAGGTTCGACGACCGGGCCCAGTGCCTGAAAGTCCTCACAGACGAAGGGGCGGCGGTTGCGTTGGCAACCGCCGCCCCTTCGGGGTGTGGCAGACCGATCAGATGCTGTCCGATACCTCGAACACGAACTCGACCTCGACGGCACTGTTTCGGGGTAGTTCGGCGACGCCGATCGCTGAGCGGGCGTGTTGTCCAGCCGAACCGAAGATCTCGGCCAGCAGGTCGGACGCACCGTTGATCACCTGGGGTTGCTGCGAGAATCCCGATCCGGAAGCAACAAATCCAACGACCTTGACGACCCGAACGATGCGATCGAGCCCGACTAAGGCATCGACTGCCGCGAGTCCGTTGAGAGTGCACAACCGCGCCGCCTGGGCGGCGTCTTCGACGGAGACGCCCTCGCCCAACTTACCGATGCACGTCGTAGTGCCGTCGACGAGCGGCAATTGCCCCGACGTGTAGACGTATGACCCCGTCTGAACGGCGGGAAGGTATGAGCCTGCGGGGGTGGCAACAGGCGGGAGGGTCAGGTCGAGTGCGGCGAGTCGTGCGGTCCAGGTACTTGCGTCGTTCATCGGTTCCTCAATGGGTTCTTTTGTCCGGGAATGGTGTTCGAGTCTGTCATCGGGAGTCTCGGCAAGTCCAAGTCGTATTTGCGCCCACCCCATCACTTTTGGTGATATTCGCCGTCGTCGGATTCAAAATGGTGTTCGAGTTGGCCACCTAAACTGTGTCGGATGTCGTCAATTCGTAACATCTCACTGGGGATACCTGTCCGTTCCGGTCACGTACTCATGCTCGACGGCACGGACTCTGTCACGGGGGAGAACTTTCATCGATTGATCGGTGGCGGTATCGAGTTCGGTGAGACGGCCGAGGCAGCGCTGCGACGCGAGTTCGCGGAGGAACTCTGTGTCAGGCTGGGAAGCGTCGAGTTGCTCGAGGTCGTCGAGAACATCTTCGAGTTCGAGGGGCGGCCTGGGCATGAGATTGTCCATGTCTTTGCAGTCGACTCAGCTGACATCGATGCGTTTCCGCTCGACGTGCAACTCCGAGTCCTAGACGAAGGTAGTCCAGTCCACTGGGTATTGAGTGGTGGGTCCGACCGCCCTATCTACCCGGCCGAAGCTGCCCGCATTATCAACGCCCTGGTTCAGTAGGGGAATCCGTTGCCGGAACACGAGTGGCCGCAAAGGTTGCTCCGCAACAATTTTCGGTCAATCAGGATTGTTCGGACTGATTCCTGGAAATCATGGATATCGAACGTATATTCGAATAATGTTGAGGAATGTTCGATGACGGAGTAGGAAGTTCAGGTACTGCAGCGCAGCTGTCCGGTGCTGAATCCGACTGCGCCCTCATCGATCTCATCGCCGATCTGCATGCGCGCGAATCGATGCTCGTGGAACGGAAACTGGCTGCCATTGCCGAGTTTTTCGAGCGTCGCAGCGCTGACCACACTGATAACGGTGCTTGGTCGTCTACCGCTCACGAACTGGCTGAGGCCGAGCTCGGCGCGGCATTGACCATGGGCCGTGCCGCAGCGGGAAAGTTGATCGGTCTCGGCTTTTCTCTCAAGACTCGCCTCCATCGCACGCGTGCCGCCATGGCGCGCGGAGAACTGGATCTGTATCGAGTCGGATTGATCGACTCCGCTACGGCCAACGTAGCCGACGATTTGATCGACGAGGTGGAACGGCAACTCCTCAAGAAGATCTCGGCGCCACCGATGCCTGGCGGTACCGGCTTGACGGGTCGCCGATTGACAGCGGCTATCGACCGGATCGTCGCCGTGGTGGATCCCGAGGGGATACGCGAACGTCGACGCCGCGCCCTGGCTGATCGGTTCGTGGGTGTGAGCGCTGCCGAGGACGGAATGGCGCGGATATTGGGGAGTATTCCGGCGGAGGAAGCACGGGCTTTCGACCGTCGGTTGCGGGAGTTGGCAATGTCGGTGTGTCGACACGATTCCCGTAAGTACGAGCAACGACGAGCTGACGCATTGGGAGCGTTGGTATCCGGGTCGACGATTCTGCCGTGCGATTGCGGCCGGGACGAGTGCCCACAAGATCGAAGCGGGATTGTGGTGGTGCGTCGGCCGTTGGTTCACGTGGTCATGCTGGAATCAACGCTTCAGGGCGGTGACGCACCAGGTGCAGACGAACCCGCTCACCTCGACGGTTATGGAGTGATCAGTGCAGAGCATGCGCGTGACATCGCCGCGGGTGCGCTGATTCGGAAGGTGAAGGTACCAGCCGATGCCGCGCTCGAGTCTTCCGGTGAGGGCGAGCCAGTACCTCCGCCCGTTGTTCCTTCGGCGTCGGTCTACCGCCCCGGCGCTGTCCTCGACACCTGGGTGCGGGTGATCGCAGGAAGCTGCCAGTGGTTGCACTGCGATGTCGCTGCATGGAATTCATATCTTGATCACACTGAGCCCTTTGATCATCGCGATCCCACTTGTGGTGGAAAGACCGTGGCGTCGAATCTGAGTGCGTATTGTCGAAACCATCACCGCCTCAAGCATTCCGGTCAGTGGTTGCATATCTCGAACCCGGACCGGAGTGTCATGCTGACCTCGCCGACCGGACATTGCTACCGAACCAGGCCGTCAGGTCTGCTGGCGGGAATGCTCGAGCCTGTGCTGCCCGAGGGTGGTCGGCGTCGGCGCACACGTCTGGAGAACAAGGCCGCTCGTGTGTGGGGGGAACGCCGGCGGCAGCGGTTACGAATGCACCTCCGAATGAAGAAGAAGGCCCGGAGGAGGACCTTCGACGGCGGAGACGATCCACCGCCATTCTGAGTCGATGCGCCCCGTCGCTCAGTGTTTTCGGATGCCCACTTTGGTGGCCGGGGGTGCGTCAGGCATTGTGTGAAGGTCGGTAGACGTCGGTACACGGGAAGATGTGGAGCATCGATGGCGAGGATCGAAGAAATTCTGGAGTTGGAACGCCTCGAGCGGGACATCTTTCGAGGAATCATCGCGGAGACCACCCTGACCCGCACTTTCGGCGGCCAGGTCGCCGGACAGGCATTGGTGTCGGCGGTACGCACGGTCGATCCGGCCTACTCGGTTCATTCGTTGCACGGATATTTCCTGCGTCCGGGAAATCCGATGGAGCCCACGGTTTTTCTGGTTGATCGTGTTCGGGACGGTCGATCGTTCGCGACCCGCTTGGTCACCGGAATTCAAGACGGGCAAGCCATTTTCACGATGTCGGCGTCCTTCCACGTCCAAGACGAAGGCATCGAGCACCAGGACGAGATGCCACCCGTTCCTGACCCCGAGACCTTGGCCATCGCCCAGGATTCGGAGGATCCCGAGACTGCGTGGCTGGCGCGTGAGTGGTCCGATTGGGACCTTCGAATGGTGCCGAAGGCCGACATCGACAAACGTCCGGGCGCTGCCGCGCAGCAGCAAGTGTGGTTCCGTTCCCGCGAGGCACTCCCGGACGACCCGGTATTTCACGTGTGCACGCTTGCCTACATGAGCGACATGACGCTGCTCGGATCTTCTCGCGGCCCCCACATGGACGTCGCCATGCAAAGCGCTTCGCTCGATCACGCCATGTGGTTCCTGCGGCCGTTCCGCGCCGACGAGTGGCTGTTGTACGACCAGACGTCGCCGTCAGCGGGCTTCGGTCGCGCACTGACGCAGGGACGAATCTTCGACAGCCGAGGAAATATGGTTGCTGCAGTCGTCCAGGAGGGTCTGACCAGGCTGTATCGCCCGAAGTGAGGTCGGCCGACGTGAGATCAATCGCAGTGAGACCTTCACTGGCGAGACCGCACCGCAGGCCGGGCCGGATGGTCGTATCTGACCTCGAAATCGACCTCCTCGGACACTTCTGATCGGTGTTCGAGGAGTGCCTCGACGGTCCACAGATCTGCCTCCGGTGTGTGCCGCCGCATGGCAGGTTCGCTCATGTCCAGACGGACGCTGACGTCGAACTCCAGCCCGCGCCCGAGCAACATCGGACCGGCGATCACGATGACCGCGCGCTCATGGACGGGGATACGGGTCGACCGAGCCGATCGATCGGTGGGTTCGTCCCAGAGTTTCGGCAAGAACGCCCGTTTTGTGCGGGCTGCGGTGATCACTTCACGATCGAGTGCCGGATAGTCGAACCAGATAGTACGGTAACTCAGCGCATCCTCGTGGCCGAACTCGTATCGCAGCGAAGCCGGCCGCACGTAGTCGTGCAGTGACACAACAGCACTCGGCCTGTTGCGCGACTCGACGGCGGTGCCGACCAGTTCCGCGAGCCGAGACGGCTGTGCACAATCAGGTCCGTCGATCGCTACTACCGCCACCGACGGAAACGATCCGCTCAGCGTTGCAATCTGCTCGGCCAAGGCGAGGGGACTGGACGGGATGAATGTACTCACGCCCACCATGGTGCCGTGCCCGCTCGCCGAGGCGATATTGTGAACCGTCATCGCGCCCAGTGCGGCGGTCTATGTTTTCGGAGGACTCATGGTTGGTATCGAGGGGATCCTCGCGCTCGAACACCTGGAGAAGGACATCTTCCGTGGTGCGGTCCATCCCACCGCACTTCAACGGACGTTCGGCGGGCAGGTTGCCGGGCAGTCGTTGGTTTCTGCCGTGAGCACCGTTGACGAGAGCTACCACGTGCACTCGTTGCACGGATATTTCCTGCGCCCGGGCAATCCGAAGATTCCGACGGTCTACCTGGTGGACCGCATCCGCGACGGGCGCTCGTTCTGCACCCGCCGGGTGAATGCAGTTCAGGACGGCAAGACGATCTTCACGATGTCGGCCTCGTTCCACGTCGACGACGAAGGTATCGAGCACCAGGACCGGATGCCCTCCGTTCCGGCGCCGGAGGACTTGCCGGATGCGCAGACCGTTCCGAAGTTGGCTGAATCGCAGTTCTATCAGGAGTGGAAGAACTGGGACATCAGAATTGTGCCCGCTGAGCAGAGCGCGTCAGCGCCGGATCTCGCCGCGCAACAACGCGTGTGGATGCGCTACCGCGAGGCTCTGCCGGATCGTCCGCTGCTGCACATCTGCACCCTCGCGTACCTCAGTGACATGACCCTGCTCGGAACTTCCAAAGTCCCGCACCGCGGCGTGAAGACGCAGACTGCTTCGCTCGATCACGCGATGTGGTTCCTGCGTCCGTTCCGGGCCGACGAGTGGTTGCTCTACGACCAGACGTCGCCGTCGGCAGGTTTTGGTCGCGCGCTCACTCAGGGGCGTATCTACGATCGCGATGGCAACATGGTGGCAGCGGTGGTTCAGGAGGGTTTGACGCGTCTCGAACGCGAACCCGACAGCCATGAGAGCAAGAACAGCCGTGAGAACAAGACAGGAACTGTGTGATGACGCGTCCGTTGATCGGTGTACTCGCCCTCCAAGGTGATGTTCGCGAACACCTTGCCGCACTCGATGATTCGGGAGCGGATGCGGTGGGTATCCGGCGCCCGGAGGAACTCGACAAGGTCGACGGCATCGTGATCCCCGGTGGCGAATCCACCACAATGAGCCGGCTTCTGCAGGTATTCGAGCTGCTGGAACCGCTTCGTGAGCGACTCCGCGGCGGGCTGCCGGCTTACGGATCGTGTGCGGGCATGATTCTGCTCGCCAGCGAGGTACTAGACACCCGGCCGGACGCCGAGCATCTCGGCGCCATCGACATGACGGTGCGCCGCAACGCTTTCGGTCGGCAGGTCGATTCTTTCGAGTCCGACCTGGAGTTCGAGGGCATCATCGGTGATCCCATTCGCGCTGTCTTCATCCGCGCGCCGTGGGTGGAGCGAGTTGGGCCGGGCGTTGAGGTCCTTGCGCAGGTTCCCGCCGCCGCGGGGGAGGCCGCGGGCCGGATCGTCGCGGTTCGGCAGGGCTCGGTGATCGCCACTTCTTTCCATCCCGAGGTTACCGGGGACCGTCGAGTGCACGAGATGTTCGTCGATCTGGTTCGCGGATAACTGGAGTAGTCAGCCTCGGCCGAACCTACAGCTCCAGTTCGCGGGCAAGGATCGCCGCCTGGACGCGTGAGGTGAGGTGCAACTTCGACAGAACTCGCGACACGTGCGACTTCACCGTCGGAGCACCGACTCCGAGTTCACGCGACAGTTCGGCGTTGGACATACCCGTCCCCAACAGCGCGAGGACCTCGCGTTCACGGTCGGTGAGCTCGTTCAATCCCAGCGGTTCGGTGGGTTTGGGTGCGCGCTGCACGAACTCGCCGATCAGGACACGCGCCGCGCGCGGAGCGAGCACTGCATCTCCGGCCGCGACGTTGCGGATAGCGCTGGTCAGCTCGTCCGCTGTCGCAGTCTTGAGCAGGAATCCCGAAGCACCGGCGCGCAGGGCCGCGAAGACGTATTCGTCGAGGTCGAAGGTGGTCAACACCAGAACCCGGCTGCGGGTCGTCCCGATGATCTGACGCGTCGCTTCGATGCCGTCGGTGCCTGGCATCCGGACGTCCATGAGTACGACGTCGGGTTGATGCGTGCGGGTGACGGTGATCGCCGACGCTCCGTCACCGGCTTCTGCGACGACATCGATGTCGTCGTGCTGCCGCAGGATCATCGCGAGTCCGGACCGGATCGCGGCGTGGTCGTCGACCAGGGCGACGGTGATCACCGATCCGTTCCGTTCGGCGCGGGGACCGGTATCTGTGCGCATACCGTCCATTCTCCGTCGACCGGAAGTGCGTCGAGTGAACCGCCCAGCAGTTCGGCGCGGTGACGCATGTTTGCAAGTCCGTGCGTTCCCGCCCGAAAACTGGATGTGTCGCGACCGATGGGGTTTCGGATCTCGATCTGTAATGCATTGTGCTGGAGAGAGATCGACATCGAGATCGGTGCACCAGGCGCATGCTTGAGCGCATTGGTCAACGCCTCCTGGGTGATCCGGTACGCCGTGTGATCGACCACGCTCGGCAGGTCGGCAGTATCGATGTCGATCGCAACGTGCACGGCGGCGCCGGCTGCCCGAACTGCGTCCAGGACGACGGGCAACTCGGTCAGCCGCGGGGGAGAGGAACGCGGGTCCGGGGTCTCGTCGTCCCCGGCGTGGAGCAGTTCGATCATCGACCGCATCTCGGAAAGGCCCGCGAGACTGCTCGATCTGATCGCTCCGATCATCTCCCTCAATCCGTCGTCTGGTTGGCCCCGTTCACCGGAGAGAGCTGAGGTGGACAGTGCCGCCTCCGAATGGATTGCGATGGCGGAGAGGTGGCTTGCGATGACGTCGTGCAGATCGCGCGCCATGGTTGCTCGTTCGTGAGCGACTGCGGCCTCGCGGTCCAGAGTGGCGAGTGCTTCGTGGACTCTGGAACGCTCGCGTTCGGCCTCGGTCAGTTCGACTTGTCGACGGATGACCAGTGCCCACCACACCGGTGTACCGAAGAACAGAGCGGTCACCACGCCTGCCCCAGCCGCAGCGCGGACGTCCTGGGTGGACAGGTAGACGAGTGCGGTGAGCGCGGCAACCGTCACCGCGGTCAGAGAACACACCACTCGGCCCAGCCGCGCCGTCCCGTACAGAACTGCGGCGTAGGTGAGATCCGAGAGGACCAGCCACATCGGCAGAGTGGGTCCCAGGGCAGCGTCGACCGCGACGATGACGGCCCCCGCCGCCAAAGCTGTTGCCGGACGCACCCGCCGGAACGAGTCGATCGCACACAGCAGAGCCAGCATCCCGATCCGAACCCCGGCGGGAACGTCGGCGACACCTCCGACATCGGTCCACATTTGGTACAGGCCGACCAGGTAGAGGAGTACCCCGATCGCGAACAGGCCGAAGGCGATGAGCGGATCGTTCCACTTGCCGACACTCCGACTTCTGGTCACCACAGACTTATCAGAGCACATCGGGGCGCCTGACTTGTCATACCAAATGATGAGGTCGGCGTTGTTCCGATGGCTGATGTGCAGATTCGATAGAGAAGACAGGCTCGACGTATGAAAATTCGCTTCGAGTTGATGATCGGCATTCTCTTGGTCGTCGGTGGCGGCTGTCTGTGGCTGTTCGCGCGTGACGCCGAGTTCTTCTGGTTTCGCGGCGGACCACTCGGCGTGATCCTCGCGATCATCGGTGCCTTCGACATCGTGAATGCAGTCCGAACGAGGGAGACAGCGATACCCGAGCGCCGAAACGACTGACGTGGAACTCGTCCTGCTCACCACGCTGGGCGGGCTCGCCCTGCTGGACAGTACGAGCATCGGAACATTGGTCGTCCCGGTCTGGATGTTGTTGATGCCGGGACGACCGCAGGTTCGCAGGCTGCTGACATATCTGGTGGTCATCACGACGTTCTATTTTGTTGTCGGGGTGGTCGTCTGGACGACGGCACGGGTAGGCATGCCAGTCGTCGCCCCGCTACTCGACACCCCCGCCGCCCGCGTTGCGCAGTTGATTCTCGGTATCGCGTTGTTCGCGTGGAGCTTTCGATTCGATTCCGAGAAGAGACGCACATCCGGTCAGGCCGATCGAACCCATGTTTGGCGAGAGCGGGTGCTCGGCTCGGCCAGTTCCGCGAGAAGTGTTGTACTTCTGGCGATTGCTGCCGGAACCGCCGAATTGGTGACGATGTTGCCCTACTTGGCGGCGATCGCGATGATCACCGCTGCTGGGCTGCCCGCAGTCGCGTCTGCGTCGATACTTGCCGGATACTGCCTGATCATGGCCATGCCCGCAGTGCTTCTGTTGTGCGGGCGGGTCGTGGCCGGCAACCGCCTCGACAAGCCGCTGCGCCGAGTGGACTCGCTGATGTCTCGCTACGGCGACAGCGCAATGGGTTGGGTATTCGGCATTGCCGGTTTCTACCTCGCCGGCAATGCCGCTGCCGTGTTGTTCGTGAATTGACGTTGTTCGTGAATCAACCAGCCTGAACCAACGAATTGATCAGCTTCACACCGTCTTCCGGGTGATCGACGGTTACGGCGAACAGTCGTCCGCTCTCGAGAGTGACCACGATGGCCTCACCCGAGCGGAGAGTGACGGCTGTTCCGCGCGGTGTCATTCGGTAACCCCATCCGCCCCATTCGGCTGGACGTATCGCGTCGACCGATGCGGACTTCACCTTCGAGATGGGGATCTTCTTCCATCGAACGCCCCAGGAACTGATGCCGACACCGTGACGGTCGACGCGCACGGTGACCGACGCGAATGCTGTGACGGCGAGGGTGGACACACCCAGGATCACGGCAACCCACCAATCCGAGTACGCGGCAGTCGCGATCACGAGAACTACGAGGCCGGCGGTAGCGATCCACGGCCAGACGCTGCGGACCTGCCCGACCCACACTGCACGTTCGGAGGCCGTCAGCGGAGTGTCGAGCGTCGGGGTCGGCAGTGGCGACTCCGGGCCGCTTCGTTGCTGGTCAGGCAGCGCGTATGCCAGAACTCCTACGAGTACCGCCGCGATCGGCGCAAGAATCCACCAGCCGATACGCGCGGCTTCCGGCGACCCGGCGTCGATCGTCAGGGCGACGCTCAGAATCCAGATCGTCGCCAGTGTCGCACTCGAGATCGAGGTTACGGCGAGAAACAAGGGCGCGTTGTCGCTCGAACGGGCCGCGACGACACAGGCGCAAACGACAGCCACCAGAGAAATCACCAGCGCGATGGCGAAAAACGTCGTCGTGGTGCTGAAGCCGTCCGGGGTCGATCCGGACCAATGGCTCGCGACGGTCTCGGGTAGGCGGTCACCCCACGCGAAGCGTGCGAGAACCAGGATCAGGGTCGGGATCAGAGTCAGCGAAGCTGCTGTCCAGAGTCGGATCTTGCTGGTCGTCATTGTGTGCTGGTCTCCTTGATGAGGTCGAGCATGTGCGCGGTGTCGAGTCCGAGATTTCGGGCTTGCCGTACGAACTCGCGCGCAGATTCGTTGAGAGCTGTTCTTCCCGAGTCGAATTCGGCGCGAATGACGGCGCCACGTCCGCGTCGGAGGTCGAGCAGGCCTTCGTCGCGCAGTGTTGCGTACGCACGAAGAACCGTGTGGAGATTGACGTCGATCGACTCGGCAAGGGCGCGAGCGGACGGCAGGCGGTCACCTGGACCGATCTCACCGCGGATGACCGAGCCACGAACCCCGGCTGCAATCTGCTCCGCGAGTGGAGTTGTGGAGGCGTGATCTATTCGGACCAACATGTTTGCATTCTATGCAAACAATGCGAGGTTTGACTAATTCGTGTCGGGGGATGCAGCGAGTTGTGACGTGGGACGGGTAACATCGGCAGAGCTGAAAGACGCGCATTCGGCGTGCGCAACGCAGCAGGAAAGGGGCTTGAATCGCATGAGCGGCCACTCAAAATGGGCCACCACCAAGCACAAGAAGGCTGTGATCGACGCACGTCGTGGCAAATCCTTCGCGAAGCTGATCAAGAACATCGAGGTGGCGGCACGAACCGGCGGTGGCGATCCCACGGGCAACCCCACCTTGTACGACGCCATCCAGAAGGCGAAGAAGACGTCTGTTCCCAATGACAACATCGAGCGTGCGCGCAAGCGCGGCGCCGGTGAAGAAGCGGGCGGCGCAGACTGGCAGACCATCATGTACGAGGGCTACGGACCCAACGGCGTCGCCGTTCTGATCGAGTGCCTCACCGACAACCGCAACCGCGCAGCCGGTGAAGTTCGCACCGCGATGACCCGTAACGGTGGCAACCTCGCTGACCCGGGTTCCGTCTCCTACCTGTTTGCTCGCAAGGGTGTCGTCACGCTCGAGAAGAACGGCCAGTCGGAGGACGACGTCCTGATGGCTGTGCTCGACGCCGGTGCCGAGGAAGTCACCGATCTCGGTGAAACCTTCGAAATCGTCAGTGAGCCACAGGATCTGGTTGCCGTACGTTCGGCACTTCAGGAAGCCGGCATCGACTACGACTCTGCTGAAGCCGATTTCCGCGCTTCCGTCGAGGTTCCCTTGGATGTCGACGGCGCACGCAAGATCTTCAAGCTCGTCGACGCGCTCGAAGATTCTGACGACGTGCAGAACGTCTACACCAACATCGATCTGTCCGACGAGGTTCTCGCGGCTCTCGAAGACTGATTGCTTTTCAACTCAACCCGGCCCTGACGTCCGCGTCCGGGCCGGGTTGCGTGTTGATGCGGGGTAGTAGTCCCGCGCACCGCTAAGCTATCGAACAGCTGTTCGGTATGGAGAGGTGTGACAAGTGCGCGTGCTCGGAGTGGACCCAGGCTTGACTCGCTGCGGGTTGGGAGTGGTCGACGGGAGCAACGGCAGGAAAGTGCGCCCCATTGCGGTCGACGTGGTGCGGACTCCGGCCGAGATGGACCTCGGTTCTCGGCTTCTGCGGATCTCCGATGCGGCTGAACTGTGGATCGAGCAGTACAAGCCGGAGGTGGTCGCGATCGAGCGCGTGTTCGCGCAGCACAACGTCAGTACCGCGATGGGGACGGCGCAAGCAGGCGGAGTTGTCGCGCTCGCTGCCGCCAGACGCGGCATTCCGGTGTGTTTCCACACGCCCAGCGAGGTGAAGGCCGCCGTCACCGGCAGCGGTAACGCCGACAAGGCGCAGGTCACTGCGATGGTGACGCGAATTCTGAATTTGAAGACGGCGCCGAAACCTGCTGACGCTGCCGACGCTCTGGCGCTGGCGATCTGTCACTGCTGGCGAGCACCGATGATCGAGCGGATGGCCCGCGCCGAGGCGATGGCCGCTGAACAAATGCGTAAGTATCAGGCAAAATTGGCCGAGACGAAGAAGGCAGGTTCACGATGATCGCGTCGGTACGCGGCGAGGTACTCGATATTGCGCTCGATCACGCGGTCATCGAAGCATCAGGTGTCGGCTATCGGGTCAATGCCACCCCGGTGACTCTCGGTGCGCTGCACCGGGGAAGCGAAGCGCGACTGTTCACGACGATGATCGTTCGCGAAGACTCGATGACGCTGTACGGTTTTTCCGATACCGAGTCGAAGGACCTGTTCAGCCTCCTGCAGACGGTTTCCGGAGTCGGACCGCGCCTGGCGATGGCAACTCTCGCAGTTCTCGAACCGGACGCGCTGCGGCGGGCGCTCTCGGAAGGCAACCTGACGGCGTTGACGAGGGTGCCCGGTATCGGAAAACGCGGCGCCGAGCGCATGGTTGTCGAACTGCGTGACAAGGTCGACGCCGTCGCGACGACGGCCGGCGCGGCGTCCGGCGTCGTCGTCGGCAGCTCGATCCGTGATCAGATCGTCGAGGCTCTCGAAGGTCTGGGCTTCCCGATCAAGCAGGCTGAGCAGGCCACGGATTCGGTTCTGGCGGAATCGCCCGAGGCCACCACGTCGGTCGCACTGCGTTCCGCTCTGTCGCTGCTCGGTAAGACTCGATGAACTTCGACCCGATCGACGATTTCGACGACGAGTCGCAGGTCTCTGCCGAATTGGTGGCGGGAGACGGTGATGTCGAAGCGAGTCTGCGCCCCAAGAGTCTCGACGACTTCATCGGTCAACCTCGTGTTCGCGAACAACTGCAGCTCGTGCTCACCGGAGCAAAACTTCGTGGCAGCACGCCTGATCACATCCTGATGTCCGGTCCCCCCGGGCTCGGCAAGACGTCGATGGCGATGATCATCGCGGGGGAGTTGGGCTCTTCTCTGCGGTTGACGTCCGGACCGGCGCTCGAACGCGCCGGAGACCTGGCTGCGATGCTGAGCAACCTCGTCGAGGGCGACGTGTTGTTCATCGACGAGATTCACCGAATCGCTCGTCCGGCCGAGGAGATGTTGTACCTGGCGATGGAAGACTTCCGTGTCGACGTCGTCGTCGGTAAGGGGCCGGGTGCCACGTCGATTCCTCTGGAGGTTGCACCGTTCACGCTGGTCGGTGCGACTACGCGGTCGGGTGCGCTGACCGGTCCGTTACGCGACCGCTTCGGGTTCACCGCTCACATGGATTTCTACGAACCCGAAGAGCTGCAACAGATTCTGATGCGTTCGGCCGGAATTCTGGGCGTCGATCTCGAAGTCGATGCCGGTGCCGAAATCGCACGACGCTCGCGGGGGACACCGCGTATCGCGAACCGATTGCTGCGCCGGGTTCGCGACTTCGCCGAGGTGCGCGCCGACGGAATCGTCACCATGGACGTCGCTCAGGCGGCCTTGGCCGTCTACGACGTGGACCAGTTGGGCTTGGACCGTCTCGACCGTTCGGTACTGAGTGCTTTGGTGCGTTCGTTCGGCGGCGGGCCCGTCGGCGTGTCGACGCTTGCGGTGGCCGTCGGCGAGGAACCGTCGACGGTGGAAGAAGTGTGCGAGCCGTTCCTGGTCCGGGCCGGAATGATCGCCCGGACGCCGCGAGGACGTGTGGCTACCGCCGCTGCTTGGACTCAACTCGGAATGACACCGCCGCCGGATGCCGCAGCGGGCGGTATCGAGGTTCGTGTCAACGAACCGCAGGCCACGTTGTTCGATCCGAACGGCGAGTGAATTTCGACTGGAAAGGCCTACTTGAACGGCCGATCTGTCAGGAATCCTCAGCAACTAATGGCACACTGGTGTATTGCGTAGGTCCATCCGGGACCATCGCGGCGTAAAACGTGCAACACAACCGAGGTTGATCAACACATGTCGAGTTTGCTTTTCCCCCTCTTGATCCTCGCACTGCTGGTGCCCATGTTCCTGGGCATGCGCAAGCAGAAGAAGGCCTTGGCCGCGACTTCCGAGATGCAGGACTCGCTGCAGGTCGGCGATCGGGTGCAGACCACGGCCGGGCTCTACGCCACGATCGCTTCCCTGGACGACGACACCGTGGACCTCGAGATCGCGGACGGTGTCATCACCACCTGGTCGCGTCTGGTCATCCGTGAGCGCGTCGTCGAGACGACCGAGACCGACGAGTACGACGACGACTCGATTTCCGAGATCGAAGAGTCTGCTGCCGACACCGAAATCCGGCTCACCAAGGAGTCCTGACTTCGTCGAACTGGTACGTGTTCTAGAGTTGTGAACTCGGACACACGTCCAGATCGGTTTGTCCGCTCTTACACCAGCAGCTCAGTTCGCCCCGTTGATCAATCGTTGCAGTTCGAACGCCGCAGCTCGGGTGGTCGTCGACCACCCGAGCCGTGCACTTACTGAAGCTCTGCACCTACCGAGGAGACTTAAAGATCGTGGCACCTTCCACCGGAACGGTGCATCCGGTCCGCTACCTGGCCCTTTTCGGGGTCCTGGTAGTGGCACTGTATGCCCTGGTGTTCTTCACTGGAGACAAGTCGGCCACGCCGAAGCTCGGCATCGACCTGCAGGGTGGAACGCGCGTCACGTTGACCGCTCGTACCCCGGACGGCAGCGCTCCCAGTCAGGACAGTCTCAAGCAGGCTCAGGAAATCATCGAGACCCGCGTCAACGGTCTCGGCGTTTCCGGTTCCGAGGTCGTTGTCGACGGTGACAACCTCGTCATCACCGTTCCCGGCGACGACAGTGCGCAGGCTCGCTCGCTCGGCCAGACCGCTCGTCTGTACATCCGCCCGGTGACGGGTTCGATCGACGTCGCCACCCGTGACGCGAATCGGACAGCTACGCCTGAGGCGCCGGCGGCCGAAACTCCGGCCACTGATGCACCGGCCCCCGAAGCACCCGCTGACGGGACGCAGACGCCGCAGAACCGTCCGTTCCTGGCTCAGGACCCGACTACTCCCGAGGCAACGCCCGCGCCGCAGACAACGACTCCGGCCCCCACCGGGGACGCGCCGAGCGACGGCACCGACGAAGGCGACGCAGCAGCAGCGGAAATCGCCGCAGCGCGCGCCCTCCGGCAGAGCAGCGATCCGACAGTGCAGCAGCAAGCAGTGGCGAACCTCGACTGCTCCGTCGCGGATCCGCTCCGTGGAAACGACGACCCGACCCTGCCGCTGGTCGCGTGCTCGCAAGACGGACTGAACATCTATCTCCTCGGTCCTTCGATCATCGACGGCCAGGAGATTGCCGACGCGTCTTCGGTCTTCAACTCGCAGCAGTCGCGCCACGAGATCAGCCTCTCGTTCAAGACGACCGGCAGCAACACCTGGGCCGAGTTCACTTCAGCCAACATCGGCAAGCAGGCAGCGTTCACGCTCGACTCGAAGGTCGTCAGCGCTCCCACGATTCAAGGTGCAACGCCTGCGGGTAGCGCCACCTCGATCACGGGCAGCTTCACTGCCGAGAGTGCCAAAGAACTTGCCAACACACTGAAGTACGGTTCGCTTCCGCTCTCGTTCGCAGCCTCTGAGGCCGAGACGGTCTCGGCCACGCTCGGCCTGGCCTCACTGCAGGCGGCATTGATCGCCGGCGCGGTCGGTCTCGTTCTCGTTCTGCTGTACTGCCTCGTCTACTACCGCATGCTCGGCGTCCTGACGGCGTTGTCGCTGATTCTCTCCGGAGTCATGGTCTACGCGATCATGGTTCTGCTCGGCAGATACATCGGCTTCACGCTCGACTTGGCCGGCATGGCTGGTCTGATCATCGGTATCGGTATGACCGCCGACTCGTTCGTCGTGTTCTTCGAACGCATCAAGGACGAAATGCGTGAGGGCCGTAGCTTCCGCTCGGCGGTGCCACGCGGTTGGGCAAGAGCACGCCGAACAATTCTTTCCGGCAACGCGGTGAGCTTCATCGCCGCTGCAGTTCTGTACGTGCTGGCGGTCGGACAGGTGCGAGGCTTCGCCTTCACCTTGGGTCTGACGACCATTCTCGACGTGATTGTCGTGTTCCTCGTGACGTGGCCACTGGTCAGCATGGCGTCCCGTTCGGCGTTCTGGTCCAAGCCCAGCGTCAACGGTCTCGGCGCAGTGCAAGAGGTTGCCCGCGAACGTAAGGTTGCCGCCGCTGCGTCGGCTAAGGAGACACGAGCATGAGCGAGTCCAACAACTCCCCGGTGGGGTCCACCAACAGTTCCGCCGCCGAGTCCGCCGATGCGGCGGCCCGGTCGGAGATCACTGACTCAGGCGTCGATCAGGGCGCGATGCCCAAGCACAGCTGGCTCTCGCGGTTGTACACCGGAACGGGTGCGTTCGAGGTCGTCGGCAAGCGTCGCTTCTACTACGGACTGACCGGCGCTCTGGTCGCCATTGCGCTGCTGAGCATCATCCTGCGCGGCTTCACCTTCGGTATCGATTTCGAAGGCGGATCACGCATTCAGTTCCCGGCCGAGGGCGGAGTCGAGACGTCGGCGGTGGAAACCGTCTACTCCGACACACTCGGGTTCGAACCGGTCAGCGTGCAGACAGTCGGCTCGGGTGCCAGCGCAACCGTGCAGATCCGGTCGGAGACGTTGAACGCGACGCAGATCAACGATCTTCAGTCGGCTCTCTTCGACGAGTTCCAGCCCAAGGACAAGAACGGGAACCCGTCGGCGCAAGCCATCAGTTTTGCGGACGTGAGTGAAACCTGGGGCGGCCAGATCACCAAGAAGGCGCTGATCGCGCTGATTGTGTTCCTGGTGATCGTGAGTATCTACATCGCCATCCGCTTCGAGCGGGACATGGCGGTAGCTGCGATCGTTGCGTTGTTCTTCGACATCATCGTCACTGCCGGCGTCTACTCGCTCGTCGGTTTCGAGGTGACGCCCGCGACGGTGATCGGTTTGCTCACCATTCTCGGCTTCTCGCTGTACGACACCGTGGTGGTGTTCGACAAGGTCGAAGAGAACACCCGCGGTGTTCTGCATCTGACGCGCCGGACGTACGGCGAGCAGGCCAACCTCGCGGTGAATCAGACCTTGATGCGATCGATCAACACGACCATCATCAGTGTGCTCCCGGTGATCGCTCTGATGGTCGTCGCGGTCTGGATGCTCGGCGTCGGCACACTCAAGGACCTTGCGCTCGTTCAGCTCGTCGGCATCATCGTGGGTGCGTACTCCTCGATCTTCTTCGCGACGCCGCTCCTGGTGTCGATGAAGGAACGCTGGGGACCCGTTGCCGCGCACACTCGTAAGGTGCTCTCGCGCCGGGCTACGCTGGCCGAGAAGGGTACGCAGACGGTTGCCGTCGGCGCACCAGTTGCACGCCGTGCGCCGGTTGCTCCGCAGCCGGGTGCGCGGCCGACCGGAAAGCGAAACAAGAAGGGGCACTGAACATGCTCCCAAGAACACGCACACTGGTTCGATCGATGACGTTCGTTGCGGCCACCGCTGTGGCTGCGGGTTCGTTGGCGGCCTGCTCGGAAAGCGCCGAGCAGGTTCCGTCCATCGGATATGCCATCGACAACTCCATCTCCACGTACAACGCCAACACGACAGCTGGATCGGTGTCCGGGGCGATGGCCGCGTTCGGCCGGGTGCTTCCCGGCTTCACGTTCACCGGCCCGGCCGGAGCACCTGTCTCCGACACCGACATCGGAACGGCGTCTGAGTTGCCCGGTGACGTGCTCACGGTCTCGTACAAGCTCAATCCGGCGTCCGTGTACTCCGACGGGATTCCGATGTCCTGTGACGATCTCGTCCTCACCTGGGCGGCGTCGAGTGGCAAGTTCACCGAAGACGTCGATGGTGCCGTGAAGCCCATGTTCGACACGGCGAACAATCTCGGATACGCGGACATCGACCGGATCGACTGCCAGAGCGGGGCGAAGGACGCGACGGTGTTCTTCAAACCCGGGCGATCGTTCACCGATTGGCGGTCGTTGTTCGGTGCGACTGCGTTGATGCCTTCACACGTCGTGACGCAGCGCACGGGTGTCAGCGACGTGGTGAGCGCGGTGAATGCCGGTGACACCGAAGCGTTGTCGAAGATCGCGGACTTCTGGAACACCGGGTGGAACCTGACTCCAGGTCAGGTGGACACCTCCGTACTGCCCTCCGCTGGTCCGTATCGAATCGACTCGTACAGTACCGACGACGGCCTGGTGCTGGTCGCGAACGAGCGGTGGTGGGGCAACAAGCCTGCGACCGATCGCATCGTCGTCTGGCCACGTGGTGTGAATCTGACCGAGGATCTCGACAAGAACTCGATCGAGGTAGTCGACGTCGCTTCCGGCTCGGCTGGCGAACTCGGTACTCCGTCCGGGTTCGACGTCCAACAGATTCCGTCGCGGTCGATCGAGCAGTTCGTTCTCGCGACCTCTGGTTCGCTGGGCGACGAAGCCGCCCGTCGAGCGTTCGCGCATTGTGTTCCGCGTACGACTCTGTTCGAGAAGTTCGGGCAGACGGAGAATGCGCCGCAGGCGGGTTTGGGTTCCGGCGTGGTCGATTCGCGACTGATGGCGCCGGATTCACTCGTTTACAGCGACGCCGCTGCGGTCGACGGTGATCGGTACGCCAATGCCGACATCGAGGCTGCGAAGACGTCGTTGTCGGAAGCCGACCTCGACCAGTTGACCGTCCGGGTCGGGTACCTCGCACCGGACCCGGTGCGGGCGCAGATCGTCTCCGAAGCGAAAGCCGCGTGTGCTCCGGCGGGAATCACGGTCGAGGACGCAAGTAGCGACAGCTTCGATCCTGCGAGTCTGCAGACTGGGGGAGTCGACGCCGTGCTTTCCGGTATGGCAGGCAAAGTCGGCGCAGGCGGAACAGCGAGCATGATCGACGCGCGTGGAGCGCTGCGATCGGGCAACGGCGCAAACCTCGGTACGTACGGAAATGCCAGGATCGATCAGATCATCGATCAGTTGAACGTGGATGCGAGCACGAGTGCGCAATTGGGACTCTCGGTGGAGGCGGAGAACATCCTGTGGACCCAGGTGCCTACGATTCCACTGTTCAATCAACTACGAACTGTCGCTGTAGCTCCAGGCATGTCGGCAGTGTTGGTCAATCCGACTCGGGCCGCTACCGGCTGGAACATGGACAGATGGGTACTACGCAGATGAGCGTCTCGAATGGTGTTGCCTTGCACACGACTGAAGAATTGATCGCAATCCACCGGGCTGCCGGGGACGCCGTTGTTCGGCTGACCCGCTGGGCTGACAACTTTCCCGGTCCCGGTGTTCGGTTCGCCGATCTGACTCCGGTGTTCGCCGACGCCGAGGGGTTCGGGGCCGTGCTCGATGCCCTTGTCTCCTGTGCTCCGGACGCCGACACGATCGCCGCCGTCGATGCTCGTGGATTCCTGCTCGGTGCCGGTGCGGCCGCGAAGATGGGTGCGGGAGTCGTTGCCGTGCGGAAGGTCGGCAAACTGCCGCCGCCGGTGCTCTCTCGTTCGTACAGCCTCGAGTACGGATCCTCGACTCTCGAGATTCCCGCAAACGGCTTCGATCTCACCGGGCGGAATGTTCTGGTGATCGACGACGTTCTGGCTACCGGAGGGACACTCGAGGCGGCTGTACAGTTGGTCGAGTTGGGTGGAGCGAACGTCGTCGGCGTCGCAGTGGTGCTCGAGATCGAGGAACTGCGCGGTCGAGATCGCTTCTTGAAGTACCCACTGACATCACTGGTGAAGGTCTGAGTATTAAAGTTGTCTCCTGGGGGTCGAGTTAGACCTCCAGGGCAATTACCCGATGCAGGGCGGTTGCCTCAACCAACTCGGTGGTAGGAGGTGGCGACATGACGTCGAATCTTGATCGATCACAGAACTCGGGTGCAGTGTCGCAGGAGACGGGTGCAGTTCCGGCTCCGGAGACGACACCATCGAAGTCCGCGGTGCCCGACGATTCGGGATCTGCGCAAACTACCGGCAATCGGGGTGGGCAGAATCTGGCCGTGCCCGCTTCCGCCTCCCGTAGGGTGCGCGCTCGGCTTGCTCGACGCATCACCGGTCAGCGCAACGCCACCATCCGCCCGGTGCTCGAGCCGTTGGTCAGCCTCCACCGTGAGCTGTATCCGAAGGCCGACCTCGCGCTGCTCCAGCGTGCGTACGACGTCGCCGAGGACAGACATTCGAGCCAGCGGCGCAAGTCCGGCGATCCGTACATCACGCATCCGTTGGCCGTCGCAAGCATTCTGGCCGAGTTGGGTATGGACACCACCACCCTCGTCGCAGCCCTTCTGCACGACACCGTCGAGGACACCGGTTACTCACTCGAAGAGTTGACCAAGGACTTCGGTGACGAGGTCGCTCATCTCGTCGACGGAGTCACCAAACTCGACAAGGTCGTTCTGGGCACCGCAGCCGAGGGCGAAACCATCCGCAAGATGATCATCGCGATGGCGCGGGACCCGCGCGTGCTCGTGATCAAGGTTGCGGATCGTCTGCACAACATGCGCACGATGCGATTCCTGCCGCCCGAAAAGCAGGCACGTAAGGCGCGTGAGACTCTCGAAGTCATTGCACCACTTGCGCATCGGCTCGGAATGGCGACCGTCAAGTGGGAACTCGAGGACCTTTCGTTCGCGATCCTGCACCCGAAGAAGTACGACGAGATCGTTCGACTGGTCGCCGATCGCGCGCCCTCTCGAGACACTTATCTGGCCAAGGTTCGCGCCGAGATCAACTCGACTCTGTCCGCCTCGCGGATCAATGCCATCGTCGAGGGCCGGCCCAAGCACTACTGGTCGATCTACCAGAAGATGATCGTCAAGGGCCGCGATTTCGACGACATCCACGATCTGGTCGGCGTGCGCATTCTGTGCGAAGAGGTGCGTGACTGTTACGCCGCGGTCGGTGTTGTCCACTCGCTGTGGCAGCCGATGGCCGGACGCTTCAAGGACTACATCGCACAGCCGCGCTACGGCGTCTACCAGTCGCTGCACACCACCGTCGTGGGACCGGAAGGCAAGCCCCTGGAGGTCCAGATCCGGACCCAGGACATGCACCGGACCGCGGAGTTCGGTATCGCCGCGCACTGGCGGTACAAGGAGACCAAGGGCAAGCACGCGGGCGACATCGCCGAGGTCGACGACATGGCGTGGATGCGTCAGCTACTCGACTGGCAACGTGAAGCGGCCGATCCGGGGGAGTTCCTCGAATCGTTGCGTTACGACCTCGCGGTCAAGGAGATCTTCGTCTTCACGCCGAAGGGCGACGTCATCACGTTGCCTGCCGGATCGACTCCCGTCGATTTCGCGTATGCGGTGCACACCGAGGTCGGGCACCGATGCATCGGTGCCAGGGTCAACGGTCGGTTGGTCGCGCTGGAACGAACTCTCGAAAACGGCGAAGTGGTGGAGGTCTTCACGTCGAAGGCTGCCACCGCCGGGCCGAGCCGAGATTGGCAGACGTTTGTCGTCTCGCCGCGTGCCAAGGCGAAGATCCGGCAGTGGTTCGCGAAGGAACGCCGCGAAGAGGCGCTTGAGTCCGGCAAGGATCAGATCGCGAAGGAAGTCCGCCGCGTGGGACTTCCGTTGCAGCGGTTGATGAATGCCGAATCGATGAGCACGATCGCGCACGAACTTCGCTATCCCGACGTCTCGGCGTTGTACACGGCCGTAGGCGAGAGTCAGGTGTCGGCGCACCACGTCGTGCAGCGACTGGTTGCTCATCTGGGCGGCGTCGGCGCCGTCGAGGAGGAACTGGCCGAGCGTTCGACGCCGTCGACCATGCCGGTGCGCACCCGCAGTACGGGTGACTCCGGAATTCTGGTTCCCGGAGCACCCGGCACGGTGGCAAAACTCGCGAAGTGTTGCACGCCGGTACCGGGCGATTCGATTCTGGGCTTCGTCACGCGTGGCGGCGCGGTCAGCGTGCACCGTACCGACTGCACCAACGCCAACTCGCTCCACGATCAGTCGGAGCGAATCATCGACGTCGAATGGGCACCGTCAGCGACATCGGTGTTCCTGGTCGCGATCCAGATCGAGGCACTCGATCGTCATCGGTTGCTTTCCGACGTCACCAAGGCGTTGGCAGACGAGAAGGTGAACATCCTGTCGGCCTCGGTCACCACCTCAGGTGACCGAGTGGCGATCAGCAAGTTCACCTTCGAGATGGGCGACCCGAAGCACTTGGGTCATGTTCTCAACGTGGTTCGTAACGTGGAAGGCGTCTACGACGTCTACCGCGTGACCTCTGCTTCGTAAACTGCTGTGCGCCTTTATTAACCGCGGGCGGTTAATAAAGGCGCACAGGGGGTCAGGCGACTACTGCAGTCTCGATGGTGATCGGGGTGTTGGGTGCACCGCCGCCGGTTGCTCCCATGCCACCGTCGTCGCCGTCGGCCGCGATCTTCTCGATCGTCGCCAGGCCGGCGTCGTCGATCTTTCCGAAGACCGTGTAGTTGGGCGGCAAGACCGAATCCTCGTAGACGAGGAAGAACTGACTGCCGTTGCTGCCCGGTTTACCCGAGTTGGCCATTGCCAGCGTGCCGCGGGGGTAGACGGCAGGCAAGGAGAGTGCCGGATCGTTAGCCGGGTAGGCAGTGGTCGGGTACTCGTTGTCGAAGCCATAGCCCGGTCCGCCCGTGCCCTTGCCCGAGGGATCGCCGCACTGCAGGATCTGTAGACCGGGTGTGGTGACGAGTCGATGGCACGGGGTGTCGTCGAAGTACTTCTGCTCGGTCAAGCTCACGATGCTGTTGACCGTGCAGGGGGCTTCCGCCCGGTTCAGTTCCATCCCGATCGGGCCGGCCGTAGTCGTGAGCGCGACGTTGACGGTTCCCTCGGTGGACACACCCGTGGAGTTCGGCGGATTGACGGTTTTTGCTGCACCCGCCGCGCTCGGGTACGAGCAGTCGACGGTCGCCGAGGCCGGAGTCGGGACAGGCGGGAGTGCGTCGAACTGTGACATGTCGAGCGGCGGCATGTCAGCCGTTGTCGTCTTCGCCTTGGAGGTGCTGGACGGCGAGTCCGAGCTACCGGAATCACTGGAACAACCAGCCAGAAGCAGCGCCGCGGCGCTTGCGGCGGCAATAACTACAGGAAAGCGCATCACAGGTTTACGTCGCATCAGTCGAGCCTTACTGTCTTGATGTCGGTGGTCAGATTCGGCTTGCCGTCACCCTCTGGCGTCGATCCGCCGGCCGCGACCTTGTCCAAAGTGGCGAGCCCGGTTTCGTCGATCGTGCCGAAAACCGTGTACTGCGGGGGGAGTTGTGAGTCGCCGTAGACGAGGAAGAACTGGCTGCCGTTGCTACCGGGTGCCCCGGTGTTGGCCATCGCAACCGTGCCGCGCGCGTAGGTGACGGGCTCCTGCGCTGCCGGGTCGGTGGTGGAATACGCCGCGGTGGGGAATTCGTTGTCGAAGCCGTAGCCCGGTCCGCCGGTGCCGGTGCCGGACGGGTCACCGCACTGCAGCACCTGGAGCGAGGGGCTCGTCGTCATGCGGTGGCAGGTGGTGTCGTTGAAGTAGTCCTGCTGCGCCAAGCTCACGAAGCTGTTGACCGTGCACGGAGACTTCGTTCCGTCGAGTGTGAGCCCGATGTTTCCCTGCGAGGTCTCGACGCTGATGCTCGGCGTCGCGTCCGGCGCGGTGGTGGGAATCCCGTCGGTACGAGGAGGGTTGTTGGCCTTGGACGCGGTAGCGCCGTCGGCTGGATACGAGCAGGAAACCGTGTCGGCCAGTGGCGTCGACAGACCGGCCGGCATTGCACCCGCGGTCTGTGGCGTGAGGCTCGAGTCGTCGGCAGCAGTGTTGGTGGTGTTCGCGTCGTCGTCACTGCGATTGCTCAGCCAGATGAGTCCACCGACGACGCCGACTACGACGACCACGCCGAGCGCAGTTCCGGCTATCGTCATCTGCTTGCGCTTGCGGGCACGTTCTGCGCGACGTTCGAGCTGACGCTCGAGCTTGCGTTTCGCCGCCTCGCGGCGTTGCTCGTTACTCGGCACTGCTGTAGTCCTCCGTATCGCGGGTGGATCGTGGTCGGCCGGCCGAGCGACACCCTGGGGGTCGGCTTCGGCAAGCGGCTCTACTCGTCGTCAGAGTCTCCCATTGCAACCTGAGAACTTACTGGCGGGGCAGCAGCTTAGGCTGTAACCGACAGCGTGTTGTTTGTTTCCACCCTTCGAAGAGGAGTTGCCCCCGTGCTCGTCACTGGTTTTCCGGCCGGGATGTTCCAAACCAACTGCTACATACTCGCTCAGGACGACGCGTGCGAGTGCGTAGTCGTAGATCCGGGTCAGGATGCAGCTGAGCCGCTCTTCGAATATCTGGACTCCAAGGACATGTCGGTCACGGCGGTCCTCCTGACGCACGGTCATCTCGATCACGTGTGGTCGGCCCGCGAGGTCTGTGAGCGGTATTCCGTACCCGCGTACATCCATCCCGAGGATCGCTACATGCTCAGCGATCCGGCACGGGGGATCGGCCCGACGATGAAGGAATTCATTCAAGGCATGACGTTCGTGGAGCCGGACGAGGTGATCGAACTGGCCGACGGAGACAAGATCACCGAGGCCGGAATGACGTTCGTCGTGGACCACACACCCGGGCACACGCAGGGATCGGTGGTGTTCCGCACCCAGGCGAACACCGAGAGCGGGCCCGTGGATTTGGCGTTCACCGGTGACACTCTGTTCCAGGGTTCCATCGGGCGCAGCGACCTGCCCGGCGGAAATCACGAGCAGTTGCTCGCTTCGATCGCCCGCAAGCTATTGGTACTCGGTGACGAGACAGTGGTCCTGCCCGGGCATGGCGGAAACAGTTCGATCGGCGCCGAGCGAAGCTCGAATCCGTTTCTCGTTGGACTCAGCGCACAAGAATAAGGAAAAGTACCTCTCGTGAGTAAAGCCAGCACCTTCTCTGCACCCAAGGGCATTCCGGACTACGTTCCGCCGCAGTCAGCCGAATTCGTCGCCGTTCGTGACGGTTTGACGCGCGCCGCGAGGTTGGCCGGATACGGCCACATCGAATTGCCGATCTTCGAGGACACCGGCCTGTTCGCTCGCGGTGTCGGTGAGTCGACCGACGTCGTCAGCAAAGAGATGTACACATTCGCCGACCGCGGTGACCGTTCGGTGACGTTGCGTCCCGAGGGAACCGCCGGAGTCATGCGTGCGGTCATCGAGCACAGCCTCGATCGTGGACAGTTGCCGGTCAAGGTCAGCTACGCGGGCCCGTTCTTCCGCTACGAGCGCCCGCAGGCCGGTCGCTACCGCCAGTTGCAGCAGGTCGGCGTCGAAGCCATCGGGATCGACGACCCCGCGCTCGACGCTGAGGTCATCGCGATCGCCGACGCCGGATTCCGGTCGTTGGGGCTCGACGGCTTCCGCCTCGAAATCACCTCTCTCGGTGACGACACCTGCCGGCCGCAGTATCGCGAACTGCTGCAGGAGTTTCTCTTTGCACTCCCACTCGACGAGGACACGCGTCGACGGGCCGAGATCAACCCGCTCCGCGTGCTCGACGACAAGCGCCCGGATGTTCGTGAGATGACTGCGGGCGCACCGCTCATGCTCGATCACCTGTCCGAGAGCTGCAAGGCGCACTTCGACGAGGTGCTAGCGCACCTGGACGCATTGGGCGTTCCGTACGTCGTCAACCCGCGCATGGTCCGCGGCCTCGACTACTACACCAAGACAACCTTCGAATTCGTGCACGACGGACTGGGTGCGCAGTCCGGAATCGGTGGTGGTGGTCGTTACGACGGTCTGATGGAACAGCTGGGTGGACAGCCGCTCTCGGGCATCGGGTTCGGAATCGGCGTCGACCGCACGGTTCTCGCGCTCGAGGCCGAGGGCAAGTCCGTTGCGCCACCGGCGCGTGTCGACGTCTTCTGTGTACCGATGGGTGCCGAGGCGAAAGCTGCACTGGTGAAGATCGCACATCAGTTGCGTGCCAATGGGATTCGCGTCGACCTGGCGTACGGAAACCGTGGCGTGAAGGGCTCGATGAAGGCAGCTGATCGTTCGGGTGCCGCGATCGCTTTGGTTCTCGGCGAGCGTGAACTCGAAGAGGGCGTTGTCGTTGTCAAACAGTTGGCAACAGGTGAGCAGGAGACAGTGGCGCTCGACCAGGTTGTCGACAAGCTCGGGGAACTCGTTGAGCACTGAGGCCGAACCGGTTTCGCTCGATCTGGTTCCCGTGGCGTTGATCGCGCCGCGGCTGAAGAAATTCGCCGTTGTTGTCGTGGTGTTCGGTGTGGTCGTCGGGTTGATCGTCAGTGTGTTCTCGACGGCGACCGTTGGAGTGATCGTCGGTGCCGTCATCGCGGTGCCGACGTCACTTGCGATCCTGATGACGCTGCGCCGGCACATCACGTTGTACGGCAACAGAGTTCGTGCGCAAGCTGGTTTTCGAACCAACGTCGTCGACGTGGCCGAGGTACTCACGGCGGCATTGACGGTGCGATCCGGCCGGATCAGCGAAGTCAGCTTGACGCTCGGCGACGGACGGTCCACCGTGCGGATCCCGCTCGCGTTGTATACCGCGGGGGGTGGGCGCGAGTTGGAAATCCTTGCACTCCGCAAGCTCGCCGACGCGCTGGCGGCCAGCGAGTTGGTACCGGCTGCCGCGTTGTCCTCGGTGCTGATCGAACAGTTGCGTGCCGAAGCCCGCGGCGCCGGACTCGCCGAGCGTCCGCTCTACCGCGCCGTCGAACTCGTGACGGCGGAGGGACGAGTGCCGAGGACCACACTGACAGACCACGAAGTGGCCGGTTTACTCGACTAGCGTGGAAACCGTTCTTACAGCGTTGTAGAACGGACAGTCGTGAAAACGGCAGGTGAGGAGTCGGCAATGAGTATTGCGCCCGTAACCGTCACGGTAACCGGAGCGTCGGGTCAGATCGCATACGGAATGCTTTTCCGCATAGCTGCGGGGGAGATGCTCGGCGCTGACGTCCCGATCAAACTTCGACTGCTCGAGATTCCTGCCGCCGTGTCCGCTGCCGAAGGCGTTGCGATGGAACTCGAAGACGGCGCATTTCCGTTGCTGAGCTCCATCGACATCACCGACGATCCCGATGTCGCCTTCTCCGGCGCGAACGTCGGGATGCTGGTCGGCGCACGTCCGCGGAGCAAGGGGATGGAGCGTGCCGACTTGCTGAGTGCGAACGGCGCGATTTTCACAGCGCACGGGAAGGCGATCAACAACAACGCAGCCTCGGACGTCAAGGTGCTGGTCGTGGGAAATCCGGCCAACACCAACGCGCTGATCGCGATGAACAATGCACCGGATGTACCCGATACTCGGTTCAGTGCGCTGACACGTCTCGACCACAACCGAGCGATCGCGCAGGTCGTGAAGAAGACCGGGGTTCGTGCGTCGTCGGTGCGCAAGGTGTCCGTCTGGGGAAACCATTCGGCGACGCAGTACCCGGACCTGTCCCACGCGACTGTCGCAGGTGAGCCTGCACTCGCGGTGATCGACGACCGCGACTGGGTGGAGAACGATTTCATCCCGACTGTGCAGGTGCGAGGCACCGCCATCATCGCTGCGCGGGGATCGTCCTCTGCGGCGAGTGCGGCCAGCGCGTCGATCGACCACGTCCGCGACTGGGTGATCGGTACCGCCGAGGACGACTGGGTATCCATGGCCGTCTGTTCGGACGGTTCCTACGGAGTGCCCGAAGGATTGATCTCTTCCTTCCCGGTGACCTGTGCCGATGGCGAGTTCGCTATCGTTCCCGACCTCGCGATCGACGACTTCTCACGCGAACGGATCGACCTGTCCGTCAGCGAACTGGAGCAGGAGCGTGCGGCGGTGCGGGAGTTGGGCTTCGTCTGAGGTTTGTCTTGATCAGAGATCTCGGAACAGGTACTGATCGGGATCGTCAGCCCCGAGCACGGGCGGCGACACCATCGGCAGATCGTCGACCATCGAATTCTCGTCGCCGACAGTGACGAGATACCTCGGGGTAGTGCGTGGCGACTCGTCGTCCCGAGATCCGCGGGGTCCACCGCCCAGCATGCCGCCCGGCGACATGCCGCTACTGCCGACTGCCGACGATGGTGCACCCAGGCCGGGCGGTGTTACCGGAACCGGTTGAACTGCAGCAACTCCCGCTGCACCCCTCACCATTCCGCCGGTAGTGCCACCGCTTCCGCTCACCCATGCTCCGCCTGAACTTGCCGTCGCACTGGGTGACGGCGACGCGCCGGCTGCGAGTGACGTCGACGGATTGCCTGCGCCCCACAGCTTGTCGACGCCGGTCGGAAGCCCGGCGCCGGCCCGTGCAGCCGAAGTTCGAACAGCCTCTGTGCCTGGCTGAGTGGAGTCCGGGTGGGTGGAGTACGGCGCATCACCGGCATCGGTTGAGGCAGAAAGAGGTTGGGCGATCTGACGGGCGGCGTTGTTGATTGCCTCCGCAGTGACCAGGTTGGAGAGTGCCTCACTGGTCGGTGGGGTCGGCACGGGGATCGGTCCGGCAAGGGCGTTCATGGCTGCGGTGTGCCCGAGCATCTCCCCACGCGTCCGAGTCACCGCCGCGACGGCTGCCTGCATGTGTTCAGCTGCCGAGGCAAGCAACATCGCCTGTCCTGGTGGTGTCCACGCGATGGGCGCGGCAGCTGCAACCGTGGTGGCGAAGGACTGCGCGATTGCCGCGAGATTCGCGTTGCCTCGCTGCACCGATTCCGCGGCGGCGGCAGCAGTTTTCGATATCGCGGTTCCGCGTTCGCTCAATTCTGCGCCGCTGCTCTGGGCGGATCGCGACAGTTCGGTCGCGGCGTCACTGCCGGTGCTGTTCCAGGTCTGGCCCACGTCGGCGACCGCGCTTCGGGACAGTCCCATGGCGTGGTCGATGAGAGTGGACGCCTGATCGAAGATGCCGACGGGATCGATGCCCGCAAAAGTGCCTGTGCCGAGACTCTTCCCGAGTTCGATCAAGGGCGCGAACAGATCTTCGATTCCGGGGAGTGCCGGTACCGGTATGCCGGCGAGCATCGATTCGACCACATTGTTCGGCAGTACCGGGGCAGGAGCGCCACCGTGAAGGAATTCGATGACGGTCGTCGAGTCGTCTTCGGTGCTCACGCGGTCGCGCCCGTCGATCCGGCCGCAGCGGTCAGATCTGTTGCGATTGCATGATCTGTGGTGTCGTAGGCCTGCGCGGCTGCACCGGCCGTCGCGGCGTTGCCGGCGTAGAACGTGGCGAGTGCTGCAACATCTTTGGTGTGTGTGGCCTGAGCGCGCGCGAATGCTTCGAGAAATTCGATCCCGACGGGGCCCACGGCCGGTGCGACTGCTGCGATGTTTGCACCCAGATCGACGGCGGCGGCCTGCGCGATGCGTCCTGCCGCTTCGGTCGACGTCGAGCCGTACTTTCGGATGCCGTCAGTGGCGACAGTCAATTCGCTCATCATAACCCCCCAGTTGGTAAGCGTGGTGAGAACTGTATCGGACCACTGTGGGCCCTTACAGGGAGACGACGCGACCTACTCAGCGGTTCCGGACAACCTGGACGAAGTGGCAGAGATTACATTCGGCTCCGGTGTTGGTATTGCGAGTGCGATCGATTTGGCACACTCGAACCATGCGAACCGCTTCGGACGTCATCCTCCGACTCACGTCCGATCCAGCTCGCTGTGGACTGGTGATGGATTTCGACGGCGTGCTTGCACCCATCGTCGACGATCCGTCGGCGAGTGCGCTACTGCCCGGCGCCGAAGACGTGCTTGCGACCCTGGCCGAGCATCTCGGTGTTGTCGGCTTGCTCTCGGGACGGCCTGTGTCGTTCTTGCGAGAGCGGCTCAGCTTGAATTCCGTTGTGCTCATGGGTTCCTACGGCGTCGAGACCTGGACGGACGACGGAATCCACGTGCTTCCGGCCGTCGCGGCGTTCAGTGATGCTGTCGCCGAAGCAGAAGCCGAATTGCGACGCTTGTTCGACTCTCCGGCAGTTCCTGGCATCCATGTCGAGAGCAAAGGCCTTGCGGTGGCCGTGCATTGGCGTCGGGCCGCGGATCGTGCGGTCGCGCAGCGCCTGGTGGAAGCAGCGACGACAGAAATCGCGAGCCGGACCCGGTTGCGGCGTGAGCCCGGCAAGTTGGTCGAGGAATTGCGCCCACCCGTTGAGGAGGACAAGGGGACAGGCCTCCTTCGCGCGATCGCGGCCGCAGGGGTCGACGTCGTCGCGTACGCGGGCGACGACCGGGGTGACCTACCGGCCTTTGCCGCTGTCCTTGCCTCGGGTGGAGAAGCGTTGGTGGTCAAGGGCGACGACATCGCACCGGAAGTGGCTGCTGTCGACGGCGTCCAGTTCGACGGCCCGCAGGCATTCCTCGATTGGATGAAAGAGCTTGCCGCGCAACTGGAACGCTGACATGTGAGGTCAGTCTGCCAAGAACTCGACCAGGTCTTATTTCGAGGTGCCGCGTCCGCGGGGCAGAGTGACGCGAACCCGCGCGTGCCCTGTTCCTTGGCGTGATCGACAAGCGCTGCGGGTTCTGTCAACGCGAAACTGGCCGCACCGGAAGGGCTCCGGTGCGGCCAGTTTCGGTCTTGGTCGGTTTGCGACTCGGTCAGGCGTCGCGCTTGTTGACGACGGCGATGCTGATTCCGAATATCACCAGCACAAACGCTGCGAAGTAGAACAAGCTTCCCCAAGGGCCCCAATGGAAATTGGTGCTCGAACCCGAAGAGAGGAAGTGGTCGGCGTTGGCGAACGGGAGGAACGGTGTGACGTTTCTGCCGAAGGATCCGAACATGCCGAACAGGCTCTCGATGAGCAGTGGCCACAGCAGCAGTAGTGCAATGGCGCCGGCGGACTGACGAAGGAGTGCTCCGACGGCGATGGCAAGGGCAACGCAGAGGAACGCGAAGATCGGTACGCCGTAAACGGCGCGCCAGGCGTCGGCGTTGTCCAGTGCCAGATTGGTGGAACCTTCAGAGCCTGCCGCAGCTTTGGTGATGAATACCGCGCCGAGCATGAGAACGAAGGACAGCACCGCGCCGAAAGCCCCGATCAGGCAGGCTTTGGCGATCAGAACCGAAGCCCGACTCGGGATGGCCTGGAAGGTGGTACGGATGATGCCGAAGCGGTACTCGCTGGTGATCGCGAGCGCCGCCATGATCATCAGGACCATGACGCCGAATCCGGATACTCCTAGCCCCGCGTCGTTGAACGTGGGGAGGAATTTCTCGAAATCAGGAGTTCCTGATGCGGCTTCGTCGTTGTACGCCTGAATGCTCGAACTCGACGAACGCCCGATCATCCAGGCGACGCCCAACCCTAGGACGATGATTGTGATCGTGCACCACAGCGGCGACTTGGTCGTGGTGATCTTGATACGTTCCGCACTGAGAACAGCCATTACAGTGCACCTCCCATAGCGTGCTGTGTGTTTGCGTGGTGGGCTCCGGCGCCCGGATCGATACCGGATGCGTGGTACTGGACATCGTCTCCGGTCAACTTCATGAACGCATCCTCGAGCGATCCCTGAACAGAAGCCAACTCGTGCAACACGATTCCCTGCGAACCAGCCAACCCACCGATCACATCGGTGGTCGAATCCACGACCACCAACACCGGCTCCGATCCTGAATGTTCCTCGCGGACAGTCAGTCCCTGGGCAGTCAATGCGGCATGGAGAGCGTCCAATTGTGGGCTGCGCACGCGCACCGTCGACTCCGACGAACGATCCACGAACTCCGCGACCGTCGAATCCGAAATCAACCGACCCCGACCGATCACCACCAACTGCTCCGCCGTGAGCGCCATCTCCGACA